>CBCOZL010000009.1:0-107714 GCA_965114645.1 uncultured Lachnospiraceae bacterium
TCTGTCTGTCTGTCTGTCTGTCTGTCTGTCTGTCTGTCTGTCTGTCTGTCAAAATGATATCCTCTTTCGCCCCGAATGCAATCCCCTACACCAATATCTTGTAAAAATTATACTCTTACTATTATCGGACTGTCAATTTGTTTTAACGAATCCATCTGATCCACTTCCAAATCCAACGCTAAATGCTATTCCGAAACCACTTTACACCGTTTCTTATAACACGCAATTCCATATCTGTGAATTATCTTCATACCGTCATCAAGCAATTCTTCCTCGTAATTCCTGTCCCGGATCTGCTGCAATGCCTTCCTGCACCCCTCATCAAAAGCGGCGTTCTGCGCATATTTGAGCTCAATAACAATGCCGATATCCTTATCCTCGATTTCTATGCTGATATCGCTGTAACCCTCCCCGGATTCGGCATTGGATCGGACCGCCCATCCTTCCATACCAGCAAATAATCCAAGCAGGATTCCGTAGTAAAAGTTCTCCTTGCTATCCTTCCTGACGCTGTTATCGCGGAGGCTGATGGTTTTGCGTAAATATGAGTTGAAGCCGCTTTCAATGGCTTGCGTATCCCCCTGCTCAAATGCTTTACAGAAGTTTTCCAGCTTCTGAAAATCCTTTCGGACATCCTTTTTCATCCATTCCCAGATCTGCTCTTCAAAGATCCACTGAATCTCCCTGTTTGGAATAACTAACTCTATCAGACCGCCATCGTCCTGCCCGCACTGCGTCAGATAGCCGGTCGTAAAAAGAATGCTCCACAGGTTGTCAATATCGGAATCCATATCCCTGTAAGTCAGCTCCTGCCGTAATTTCTTTTTAATACTCCTTCCATTAACCAGCAGCTCAATCTCTTTTCTGGTCACTTCATCCGCCTGTTCTATCAGTTTCCTGACAATACCATTACTGCTCGTATTTACCCAGTAATTCTGGGGTACTTTAGATGCATCCATTTTCAAGGCATGGCAGTAACATACCACATCCCATGGGCAATATATCTCCAGTTTCCCAAAACGGTAACCGTCATACCACTCCTTTATGGCATCGTATTTTCCCATAAATCCGTAATATTCCAGCAGCTCACGGACTTCTCCATCCGAGAAGCCAAAATATTCGTTATAATGCACATCCCTTACTGTATATACATTAAAATTATTAAGGCCCGTAAAAATGCTTTCCTTCGATATCCTTAAGCATCCTGTCAAAACAGCAAAATCCAGACTTTCATTCGTCTTTAGCGCATTTCCGAAAAGAGTTCTGATCAGCTCCACCATTTCCTCATAGTACCCCGACTGGTATGCCTTATCGAGAGGCACATCGTACTCATCAATCAGCATGATCACTTTCTTCTCATAATGCTTTTCCAAAAGCCGCGACAGCACCTGTAAACTGTCCTTCAACAGCTCATCGGACATCGTGTAGGCGCCCGTCTTATCTATATTGATCAGCGATTCATACAGGCTTTGTTCCATCTTCGTCAGGCGCTCACTCCCCAACAGAAATTGAAACCGCATCGCCTCATTCCCGACTGCCCTTCGGAGCATTGACCTGGCTTCCTCAAAGTTTGTCCCTGTTGCCCCTTTTAGCGTGACGGATATGACAGGAAACTTCCCCATAAACTCTTCACAGAGATCTTTTTCCCGGGAAATCTCAAGCCCATCAAAGAGTGTGCTTTCCCTCCCCACTTCAAAGAAGTATTTCAAGGTGCTCATCGTCAGGGTTTTACCGAAACGTCTCGGCCGCGTGAACAGATTTACTTTTCCGGGATTTTCCAGAAGGGTCCTGATCAGTCCCGTTTTATCTACATAGTAGTAGTCCCTTGTTCGCATTTCCTCAAAGTTCTCGATTCCCAAAGGGAGTTTTGCTCTTTTTGCCATACTTTACCCCCTGTCCGGCTCCCCCGCATTCATATCCGTATACATATCCAGAAGCCCAACCGTCTCAGAGGCCGGTCTGCCGTACATATGGCAGCATTCATGGGACACGTTCTTGGCCTCCTCGCTCTCGTCATCAAAGTTGACGCTCATGCGGTACACGCCATGTTCTGATTCCGCATCCAGATGCCGCATGATCTCCTCAATCATTTCCTTGTCATTTCCTTCCATAACGCCTGCCCCTTTCATGCGGTACGGCATTTTACCACCACATGCCATACATAGATTCAAGTAAACGCTCATAATCCTTGTATACCTTATCGAATATCCTATTCCATTCCTGTTCCGACAACTCAAAAAATGCTGTCTCCGCTTTCACGTTCTGCCTGACCCTCCTCTGCAGCGGTGACAGGCCGATATCTCCTCTGACCAGCGCAAGCTCCTCATTGTTTACGCTAATCAGCATCTCATCAAGCTCCAGATCAAAGCTTTCCCCTTTGTTGATATGGGAAAAATCTCCCGATGCCTCCCAGACCATCTCCAGATCTTCCATCGCATTCTCTACGGAAAATTCCCCGTCAAAGCTGTTCTTTCTCCCATCGCACTCCAGCTCACAGCCAAGCCTCACTTTCTGTGTCTCCCCGTTCGCTGTATAACTGCACTTGACGTCGGACTCCATCAGATAATTGTCAAGTTCCAGACTCTGCACCGTCTGCCAGATAATTTCCGTCTCCTGCTTCTTCTCCTGCTCCTTTTTCACGGTAAGCATTCCCTGCATTTTCTCTATACTGCGCTTTTCTCCCAGAAAATGAATGTCTCCGTCAACCCTTATCTTGCCGTCACAGAGAAAAAGAGGCTCCTCCAGACGAATGCTCTCGATTCGGTTCTCATCGTCTATCTCCAAAATGAAGCTGATTGCATGCGCGCTGGTAACCACATCATAATAGCTCAAAATTCCCATTGCGTCTTCCCTGCCCACCTTGGAAAAATCCACATAATCATATAAAAACTGCCTGACCAGATCATCGAAATACAGTTCGTCGAAGCTGACCCGGTAAAGGTCTTTTCCCGCTTTCTCCATACTCATATGTCGTCTGCACTCCGCGATTTCATCGGCATACTCTTTGAGAAAGGCTCTTCCCACGCCCTCCTCATCCCCAAACAGCCACGCATCCGGGAACAAATCAATGGAAAAATCGTCTCCAGATGCCTTCCCGAAAACCTCGGCCCACATAGAATGGTTATACTGCCTGCACACATTTTCATTCTCAATATAGACGTCTTTCAGATAAAGCTCTGGAATGGAAAAACACAGTTTCTCCTGATCCCCATACATCTGCATGCTGGCCAGTTCATAATTCATCACGCTGACGTTCGTGGATGCCGCCATCTCCTTTTGCCGCCTGTCGGTCTCACAATCCGTGTCCACGCCAAGTGTGACCTCTCCGAAAACGGTTCCTGTCGTAACATTCAGTCTGCTGTTCAGATGAGCCCCATCCTCCACAAGCATATGCCTGATTTCACCCGTCCCAAGCTTCTCCGCAAGCGGATTTTTCATTTCCTCCGCCTCCCTCATCAGATTCAGAAAGCCCTTCTTCACCTTATAAGATGCCGAGTGAGTATACGCAAAGCATCCGCTCAGAATAGCCACAAGAGCCACTGCCGCCGCGCACAGGATAATAATACGCGCCATCTTTTTGTGATTCTTAGGCGGCAGGTAAAGCTGCGCCGGCGGCCCAAACGTGTTTCTGTTCTGATTTTGCGGCTGTAATCCGAAACGATCCATACGCAACCCCCTTTTATATGCAAATCCTGCAGTCCCCAGTTCTATATCTATTATGATGTCTCTGTTTTTTTGTCTATTTTTATATCCTATTTATCATCTTACCATATCCGCGTAAAAAAAGAAACGCCCCGGCAAAAACCGGGGCGCACATGATGTTGAAATTATATCAGATTGAGCCTGCGTCAGAAGCGATCTTTATCAGATATCTCTCAGCCTGCCGAGGCTGCTTGCAGTCTCGCAATCAAACAAAGTTCGATTTGTTATTTCGCAGCAGCGATCTCTGCCTTCAGAGCCTCTGTCAGCTTCGGAACGATCTTGTTCAGGTCGCCGACTACACCGTAATCAGCCACATCGAAGATCGGTGCATCCGCATCCTTGTTGATCGCAACGATGATGTCGGACTCTTCCATACCTGCCACATGCTGGATCGCACCAGAAATACCGATTGCGAAGTACACGTTCGGGCGGACGGTCTTACCTGTCTGGCCTACCTGCAGATCCTTGGGCTTCCAGCCGGAATCCACAACCGCACGGGAACAGCTTACGGTACCGCCAAGCACCTCTGCCAGATCCTCAAGAATCTTGAAGTTCTCCGGGCTGCCTACGCCACGACCGCCGGATACAAGAATCTTAGCGTCCATGATGTCCACTGTCTCAGCAACAGACTTCACAATGTCAAGGATCTCCACATACTTGTTGTCGGGAGTAAATCCGGGATTGAACTCTTCCACATTTGCCTTTGCACCCTTGATGGGCTCGATCTTCTGCATAACGCCCGCACGAACCGTAGCCATCTGAGGACGGTTGTAAGGACATGCAATGGTAGCGATGGTATTTCCGCCGAATGCCGGACGGGTCATCAGCAGCTGGTTATGAAGCTGCTCCTGGCCGGGAACTGCCTGCAGCGGGAAATCACCGATCTCGAGAACGGTACAATCAGCCGTCAGGCCGGTAGCCACTCTCGCGGAAACTCTCGGGCCTAAGTCTCTGCCGATAGCCGTAGCGCCTACCAGCATGATCTCGGGCTTATACTGATTGATCACGGAGGACAGTGCATGTGCGTAAGGCTCCGTTCTGTAATCTTTTAACTCGGGATCGTCCACAACGATCACCTTGTCCGCGCCATACTCAGCGAGCTGGTCTGCCAGTTCCTTCACCCCGGAGCCGAGCAGAACCGCTGTAACATCTGTATTTAAATCTTTCGCGAGGTCTTTTGCTTTGCCAAGTAACTCAAATGCAATACTGCTGATCTCATTGTCTACCTGCTGCGCAAAGACATATACACCCTTGTATTCTTCTAAATTCATTTTATACCTCTTTCTGCGCACTCGTTTTACGCGTATTCTTTGTTAGATGACGTGTTTAACTTTCAACTTGTCAACGATGTAGCTTACGGACTCATCGGGATCGAGGGAAACCTTCTCGCCGGCGCCCTTTCTCACCTTGTCGGAAGCCTTCGCGATCTTGGTCGGGGAACCCTTAAGACCTAAGTTCGCATCGTCAACATCCTTAAGATCCGCTCTGCCCCAAACGGTGATCTCCTGCTTATAAGCATCGAAAATGCCGCCGGGTGTCATATAACGAGGCTCATTCAACTCAGAAAGAGCAGTGATCAGGCAAGGCATTTTAGCCTTAACCACATGATATCTGTCCTCATACTGACGCTCAACAACAACGCTGTCGCCTTCGATCTTGATATCCTGCGCATAAGAAATAACAGGAATGTCAAGATGCTCGGAAATCTGCGGGCCAACCTGCGCGGTATCACCGTCGATTGCCTGACGGCCAGTGATGATCAGATCGTACTCCAGGTTTCTGATCGCGCCTGCAAGTGTGGTAGAAGTTGCCCATGTGTCTGCGCCGCCGAGCACTCTGTCTGTCACAAGCACGCCCTTGTCTGCGCCCATAGCCATAGCCTCACGAAGAACCTCCTCTGCCTTGGGAAGACCCATCGTTACAACCGTTACCTCTGCACCGTACTGATCCTTTAATCTGAGGGCTGCCTCCAGACCTGCTTTATCATCAGGGTTCATGATAGTAAGCATAGCGCCTCTGTCAAGAGTTCCGTCAGGATTAAACTTAACGCCGCCTGCGGTATCCGGAACCTGTTTCACACAAACCACAATTTTCATTGTATTTTTCTCCTTCTATAATTTTTATGTGTACCATTTTTACCTTAAGCCGGCACTCGAAAATACTTCCTATTTTATGTTTCTTTTCACGCGCTTACTTAAGCAGTGCCCCGGAGATAACCATTCTCTGCACTTCGCTTGTGCCTTCGTAGATCTCCGTGATCTTAGCGTCACGCATCATGCGCTCAACATCGTACTCTCTGATATAACCGTAACCGCCGTGCAGCTGAACTGCCTTTGTGGTCACTTCCATAGCCACTTCTGCCGCATACAGTTTTGCCTTAGCCGCTTCTACAGAGTATACCTTCTGTGTAGCCTTCGCCATAGCAGCCTTGTAAACAAGAAGCTGTGCCGCCTCAACCTTGGTCGCCATGTCAGCAAGCTGGAACTGCGTATTCTGGAATGCACCGATCGCTCTGCCGAACTGCTTTCTCTCCTTCACATAAGCGATGGTGTTGTCGAGAGCGCCCTCAGCCAGACCGAGCGCCTGGGAAGCGATACCGATACGGCCGCCGTCCAGCGTGTGCATTGCGATGTTGAAGCCCTTGCCCTGCTGTCCTAACAGATTCTCCTTCGGGATACGGCAGTCTGTGAAGATCAGCTCATAAGTGGAAGAACCGCGGATACCCATCTTTTTCTCCTTCGTACCGAAGGTGAAACCGGGTGTTCCCTTCTCCACGATAAATGCGGAAATCTCTTTCTGCAGGCGGCCGCGCTTCTCAACTGTGCCGGTGATTGCAAAAATAACATAAACGTCAGCTTCCTTACCGTTGGTGATGAAGCACTTGGAGCCGTTGAGCACCCACTCTTCACCGTCAAGAACAGCCTTGGTCTGCTGTCCCTGTGCGTCGGTACCTGCACCGGGCTCTGTCAGACCGAATGCGCCCAGCTTCTCACCTTTTGCAAGGGGAACCAGATATTTCTGCTTCTGCTCTTCCGTGCCGTATGTCATGATCGGATCGCAGCACAGAGAGGTATGTGCGGATACAATAACACCTGTTGTTCCACATACTTTAGAGAGCTCCTCTACGCACATTGCGTATGTAAGAGGATCACAGCCCTGTCCGCCGTACTCCTTGGGAACAGGAATGCCGAGAAAGCCTAACTTTGCCATCTTCTCAACAGTCTCTCTCGGGAAAACCTCTGTCTCGTCCACTTCCTGGGCAAGAGGTTTTACTTCTTTTTCAGCGAACTCTTTGAACAGAGCTCTCGCCATTTCATGTTCTTTGCTTAAAGTAAAATCCATGATTTTTTATTCCTCCATGTTTTATTTTATACTTCTTTTCCATGAGATAATGGGATAAGCAGACTCGAAATGCTTCGCATTTCTCATGCGCGTTGCTCCCTCAAACAGCACAAAGAAACGATTCCTGTCTGCAGGCAGCCAGAATCTTTTCTTTGGCTGTTCTCAGTCTGCTTATCTCGACTATTTCGAATAGTCAAAGAAACCAACGCCGGTCTTTCTGCCGAGTTTCTTCTCCTCCACCATCTTCTTAAGAAGAGGCTGGGGCGCATACTTCTCGTCCTTGGTCTCGTTGTAAAGCACTTCCATGATTGCCAGACAGATGTCCAGACCGATCAGATCGCCAAGGTGCAGCGGGCCCATCGGATGGGACGCACCGAGCTGCATAGCCACGTCGATATCCTCTGCGGAAGCGGTGCCTGCATCGAGAACGCCGATTGCCTCGTTGATCATCGGGATCAGGATTCTGTTTACCACGAAGCCGGGAGCTTCCTTTACCTGTACAGGTGTCTTGCCGATCTCAGTTGCAATAGCCGTGATCTTGTCCACCATCTCCTGAGGAGTGTTCTCGCCTCTGATTACCTCAACCAGCTTCATTCTGTCAGCGGGATTGAAGAAGTGCATGCCGATCATAGGTCTGTCAAGGCCCTCACCGATCTTGGTGATGGAAAGGGAAGAGGTGTTGCTTGCAAACATGCACTCTTTCTTCACGATACCCTGCAGCTCTTTGAAGATCGCCTGCTTGATCTCCATCTTCTCCAGAGCAACCTCAACGATCAGATCGCACTCGCCGCAGATATTGTTTAAACCTGTGGTGATCTTGCCCATGATCTCGTCAGCCTTCTCCTGGGTGATCTTCTCCTTGCTTACAAGGAAATTCATATTTTTCTGGATCTTCGCCTTGCCGCCCTCAGCGTACTCTTCCTTAATATCGCAAAGGCATACCTCATAACCGTCTGTCATGGCGAATGCCTGCGCAATACCGGAACCCATGGTTCCCGCACCGATAATACCTACTTTCATTGTAGTTCCTCCTTATTTATTAAAGTTTATTGTTTACGCATTTTTAAACGGCTCTTTCACCTTCTCCTTGTTCTTGTCAAGGAAGAATGCCATGCCGTACTTCTGATCCTCCGTCTCGAAGCAGTCGCCAAAGAGCTTCTCCTCAATCACGATCGCCTCATCCATATTTACCTCAAGGCCGTCGTTGATTGCCTTCTTGCAGTTGCGGACTGCGATAGGCGCGTTCTTTGCAATGCCTGCAGCCATCTTCTCCGCAGCCGCCATCAGCTCTGCCTGGGGATAAACCGCATTTACCAGACCGATCCGGAGAGCTTCATCCGCCTTGATATTTCTCGCCGTGTAGATCATCTGCTTCGCCATGCCAGGACCAACGATTCTCGCCAGTCTCTGCGTGCCGCCAAAACCGGGGGTGATGCCAAGGCCCACCTCGGGCTGTCCGAACACCGCATTCTCAGAACAGATTCTGATATCACAGCTCATGGAAATCTCGCAGCCGCCGCCAAGCGCAAAGCCGTTCACTGCTGCAATCACAGGAATCGGGAATGTCTCCAGCTTACGGAACACATCGTTGCCCTTCTTACCGAAAGCCTCGCCCTCCGCCTTGGTGAGCGTGCTCATCTCGCCGATATCTGCGCCTGCCACAAAAGACTTCTCGCCTGCGCCGGTCAGGATCAGACATCTCACTTCATTTTGATCCACGCCGTCAAGGGTTGCGTTCAGTTCGTCCAAAACTGCGGAGTTGAGGGCGTTCAAAGCCTTCTCGCGGTTGATCGTGATCACACCGACCTGCCCCTTCACTTCATATAAAACAAATTCCATTGTTTATCTCCTTTTTATGTTTTTATTTTTCAGCAGTTGCGAAACGCTTCACATTGCTACACACATTGTGCAAACAGTATAACCATAAGCAGACCCTTGGAAAACGTCGGTACTTGGCGAGGTACTTTCGAGCCTGGTACCGCTACGTTTGGAATGGAGCGCAAGCGCGTCTGCGTTGATTATACTGTTTGTACAGTTCCAACAATTTTAGTAGCGTTTCGCCCTGACTTTAGTCCATTTCTACAATGGTAGCGCAGCCCATGCCGCCGCCGATACACAGCGTAGCCAGACCCTTCTTCGCGCCCTTCGCCTGCATCTCGTGAAGCAGGGTTACAAGGATACGCGCGCCGGAAGCGCCTACCGGGTGACCGAGTGCAATCGCGCCGCCGTTGGGGTTAAGCTGCTTGTCTACGTCGATGCCAAGCTCCTTGCCCACTGCTACGGACTGAGCAGCAAACGCCTCGTTTGCCTCGATGATGTCGAAGTCCTCAATCTTGTAGCCGGCCTTCTCCATAACCTTCTTTGTAGCCGGAACAGGACCGATACCCATAACCTCAGGTCTGCAGCCTGCAAGCGCGCCTGCAACAAAGGTAGCCATAGGCTTAACGCCGAGCTCTTTCGCCTTCTCCTCGCTCATCACAACGATAGCAGCCGCACCGTCATTGATGCCGGAAGCGTTGCCAGCCGTCACGAAGCCGTCGGGATTGATAGGACGGAGTTTCTGCAGACCCTCGATGGTAGATCCCGGTCTCGGTCCCTCGTCAACCTTGAACTCAACCATCTCTTTTTTCTTCTTCACCATAACGGGAACGATCTCTTTGTCGAATGCGCCGCTCTTCTGTGCCGCCTCAGCCTTCGTCTGGCTCTTTAACGCAAACTCATCCAGCTCCTCGCGGGTAAGGCCCCACTCTCTGCAGATATTATCAGCAGTCATAATCATATGGTAATTATTGAAAGCATCCCAGAGCGCATCGTTCACCATGGTATCAACCAGCGTGCCGTTGTTCATTCTGTAACCGTAACGTCCCTGCATAACCGCATAAGGAGCCATGGACATGTTCTCCATACCGCCTGCAACAACGATGTCAGCGTCGCCCGCCTGGATCATCTGCGCTGCCATGTTCACACAGTTAAGGCCGGAACCGCATACCACGTTGATGGTAACTGCCGGAACCTCGTTGGGAAGCCCTGCTTTAATGGAGGCCTGGCGAGCCACGTTCTGGCCCTGTCCCGCCTGAATAACACAACCCATGTACACCTGATCCACCTGGTCAGGAGACACTCCTGCCCTGTTCAAAGCCTCTTTAATTACGACTGCTCCAAGATCTGCTGCCGGCGTGGTGCTCAAGCCCCCGCCCATCGTGCCGATTGCCGTACGGCAGGCGCCTGCCAAAACAACTTTTTTTGCCATTTTCTTCTCCTCCATTTTTGTGATATTTTTTTAGTGAAAAGCCCTGTATTCAAGGCTTGCCGACGATTGTTATTTTTTTGTCATTGTTCGCCGTTACTATTGTATCATAGGGTTTTCGTTTTTGCAATCCACTTTCCGGCAGACAGGCACCCCCTTATTCAATAGAAAGAGATGCCTTCATTCCTGCCACACAGGCTGACCAGCCCGCGTTTTTTTATATCTCAAACCGATCCATCATTTCTACCATCGTCTCCACCTGCGACTTCTGTTCCGTGCTGACAGCCGCCGTCTCCTCCGAAGTCGCCGAATTGTTGTCGACAGCGGAAGAAACCTGCGTGACATTCACATTCAGCTCCTGCATCCGCTGGGTGTCTCTCTTCAGGATCTGTTCGATCTGGCCCATCTTCTCGGTGGCTTCCTTTGCGTCAGACATAACCTGATTCATGTTGGCCTCCGTCTCCTCCGCAATGGCAATACTCTTGTCCATCACCGAAACCGTGGTTTCAATCAGCTCTGTCGTCCTGCCCGCCGCGTTCGCCGATTCATTGGCCAGATTTTTCACCTGCTCCGCCACAACGGCAAATCCTTTCCCTGCTTCGCCCGCTCTCGCCGCCTCAATCGCTGCGTTCAAGGCCAGCAGGTTCGTCTGGGATGCAATGTCTTCAATCGCCTCAATGATCGTACCGATCTGCTCGGAGCACCGGCCGATCTCCTGGATAGACCCCTTTAATTCCTGCAGCTTTTCATTACCCTTCGCAAGCGTTGCGCCGGCCGATGAAGCCATGCTGGCAGATGCCTCCGCCTCGCGTGCATTCACTTCCATGCTCTTTGTCATGGCGTCGAAGGCTGTCATCAGCTCCGATACCTGGGCTGCCTGCAGTGTGCAGTTTTCAGCCAGATCCTGCGCCGCGAACGCAAGCTGTTCCGAACCGCTGTCGATCTGTCCCGAAACGTTGCGGATTGTCCTGAGCGTGTCTCTCATCTTCTCCGCGATCTGCAAAAGCGATTCCTTGATCGACACAAACTCACCTACATAGTCCTGTTTGATCTCAATCCGATAGTTTCCGTTCCCCATCTGTTCCAGCGTCTGGGTAATCTCCTGTATCATGCCGAGCAGGTTTTTCTTCATAAAAGCGATGGCCGCCACCATTTTCCCGACCTCGCTCTCATCCGCCTCCATATCAAGCTCCACATGAAATTCTCCGCCTGCAAGCACCGCCATCTGGTCCGATACCTTCAGAATCGGCTCAAGCAGTTCTTTTTCCGAAAATCGTATCGTTCTGATAAACTCTTTCACCAGATACAAAAACGACAGCGCAAACAGAATTTCAAACAGATACTGGAAAATTTTCAACCCTGTCTGCCTGCTCTCTTTCCTGTCCAGAATTTCCCGGATTGTCTTATCCGTCTGCTCGTTGATCTGATCTACCGAATCTCCGTACTGTGCGCTGAACACACATGCCTGCGCCGCCTCAAGGTCGCCTGCCTGCACATGGGCGATCGCCTGCTCCTCTAAGGGTACAAGCTCATTGGACATGGTAGCGATCTGGTTTAAGCTCGTCCATTCCGACTCTTTGAGTCCGCATTTCTCCAGTGCGGCAATGGCCTGCTCCCTGTTTTTATCCTCGTTCAGTTCTTTCATGTAGCCTTCATAATATCTCTGATCCCCCGTGACAGCATAGGACTGTATATCGTAAGTCAGCGTCTTGGAAGCAGTCCTGTACTGGTTCAAAGCCACAGCTGTGTTCACCTGTGCGCTGAATATGTTGGACATGCAGATGTTAAAAAAGATAAATCCAAGCAGCAGAACCGCTCCCACCGCCACCGAAACCAGCGCCTGCTGCACCAGCCCTTTCAACTGCGCCGCCTGACTTCTTTTTTCTAATGATCCGTTTTCCTTTTTACCCATAATCCTTCTCCTACAACCCGTCTTCAGTTACCAAAAGCATATGTATAAAATAGATAGCTTTGTAATAAAGTATAGCTGAATTTTTACTTACTTTCAACAATTTATTTTATTGCTCCGGGTTGTTTTTCGTGCATTTTGCTAACACCCCTATAGAACAGGCGTTTCTATTTTCTCTCTGTATGCATCCGCCGCCGGATCCGTCATAGGTACTGCCCTCCTCCACTCTCTGGTATCCCCCACTTTCTCCACCTCACACCGATTACGATAGAGAAACTTGGAGAGTGCATAGCAGTCCACCCAGATCTCGTTGCTGCCCTCCTTCTGGGATTCGTCAAAGATAAGCTGCAGGCCCCAGTGCAGATGCACGGTCTTGATATTGTTCACATTTTCCTTCGTGCTGTAGCCCGTATGCCCCATATAACCGATCACATCGCCGGCCGTCACAACGCTGCCCTCCTCCAGTCCTTCCGCGTAAGGATAATTCTGGCGCAGATGGGCATAATAATAGTAACGTTTCCCGTCAAAGCTTCGGATACCGATCCGCCATCCGCCGTACTGGTTCCAGCCAAGCGCCTCCACATAGCCGGATTCCACCGCGATGATGGGCGTGCCGATCAGCCCCATCATGTCATGGCCCAGATGGGGTCTGGCATAACCGTAGCTGCGTGAAGACCCGAAATCATCATAGTGGCTGTAGTCAAACCCCTTTGCAATGGGGGAGAAGGCTTTCAGCCCATAGACGCGTTTGCCGTCCAGCGTAAATTCTCCCGTCATGCCGCCGAGCACCGCCGTGTAAGCCTCCAGATAATAATCGTAATACTCCACGCCCTCTGTCAGCTCCTCCATCGTTGCTTCACCGCTTTTCAGCTTTTCCGCCGCCTCCTGGATTTTGCGGACACTGCCCTTTTCAAATTTTCCGCCGGTCTTTGCCGCCACATAGGAAAGAAGCTCAATCCAGTTCAGGTGAACCTCATCCCTGTAAGTTTCCACATCCAGGTCATAGGCCGCCGCAAGGGCCTCGTCGGTCACATGGAACTCCACCCACTTGATATAGTTTCCGTCGGCTGTCACCTCCACCGCCTGCCCCTTTGTCTGCTCACCGCCGATTCCCTGCCAGACGGGTGTCTGCCATTTCCCGGTCAGCTCCCCCGCAATGCAGATACAGCCGAGGACAAGCAGCAAAAGCGCCCCGATCCTCACGGCCGTCCCTCTACGTCCCCACCCCCTGTTATATTCCCCGTTCTGTTTCATAAAGCCTCCGCCGCCGCGCTTTAGCAGTTCTTTTCACTCTAATATATGTATGTTAAAATGCTGTTATGTCAGAAGCCTGCTGACGGAATCGCGGCAAAAGGCAAAGATCACATTGTCCCCCGCCGCATATCTTGTTATGATAGAAATATATCGCAATGCACTTGCCGGAGGATCTGCCTATGACTGAAAAAATCCGAAACGCGCTGGAAGGAAAAGAGATGTACGCCTTCAGCGCCGCAACAGCCCTGCTCCTGTTTCTGGCTGCCTTTCTTCTGGCTTCGCCGGATGAACTCCTGCGCGGCATGGTTACCATTGTGCTTACCAGGGACGCCCTTGTGACAGATTATTTCGAGCTGGCCGGCTTCGGCGCGGCTTTCTTCAACGCGGGGCTGGTAATGAGCATGGCCATCCTTCTGATCCGCCTGCAGAAAATTCCTTTCACAGGCCTCACAATGGCTGTCCTTTTTATCAACGCGGGGTTTGCCCTTTTTGGCAAAAATCCCATCAATGTCCTCCCCATGCTGCTGGGGACATGGCTCTATGCGAAATTCCACCGCTCGGGCATGAACCGCTATATCTACACAGCCCTTTTCGGCTCCTGTCTGGCTCCTATGGTGACGGAACTTGTTTACCTTCTGCCGTTCTCTTTTGCGGCCAATCTGGGAATTGCCATCGCTGTGGGCATTTTTTCCGGCTTTGTTCTGCCGCCGCTCTCCGTACATACCGCCTCCATGCACATGGGCTACAATCTTTTTAACATGGGGTTTGCCGGAGGTCTTTTTGCCTTTGTGATGATGTGTGTCCTGCAGTCCTTCAGCCTGGAAAGCAGCAGCGTATTTATCTGGAGCTATGGAAGGCCCCTCTGGCTGCTCATCGGCCTTTACCTGTATTTTGCGGCCGCCCTGCTTTTCGGGCTGTTTCTGAACAAAAAATGCCTGCATTCCCTCCTCAGACTGATGCAGCATCCCGGCCGCGCGGTAGCGGACTTCGTGCTGATGGACGGCGTGCCTGCCACACTGGTTAACATGGGAATCATCGGTCTTCTGTGCACCTCCTATATCCTGCTGATCGGCGGCGATCTGTCCGGCCCCGTTGTGGGCGCGGTTCTGACTGCTTTCGGCTTTGCCGCTTTCGGCGTCCACGCGAGAAATTACCTGCCGGTACTGACGGGTGTCCTTCTCTCCACTTTTGTGACGCACATGGAGCCCACCACACCAGGCATCCAGATGGGCGCCGTATCCGCCGTCGGTCTGGCTCCCGTTGCCGGACAGTTCGGCATTCGGGCCGGAATCATCGCCGGCATGCTGCACGCCGCAGTGACGGTATGCTCGTCCTCCCTCTACGGCGGACTGAATTTGTACAACAACGGTTTTTCCACCGGCCTGGTTGCCATCGTGCTGGTGCCGGCTCTCGAAAGTTTTATCAAAGGATATCAGACCAAAAAGGAACAAAAAAGAAAGCGCTGATTTTGCGCGGAATGGAGATTACCATGACACACGAAGAAAAAAAGACCGCTAAGATCGTTGAGGAGCTGACCATGTTTTTCTTTGCGCTGGAGGCATCTTATATCGACACCCGGATCGAGCGTAAAAAACAGCATGTCACAATCCGTCTGGAAGCGGATTTCCATCCATCCTTCGCCGAAAAACTTGCCCATCTGGATCACTATCTGAACGGCCAGAAGAACGATGGTATGGGCGATATCTACTGGGAGCTGGCCGGCAGCGGCGACCCCGGCGAAAGCAGCCAGCTTCTCTTAGTTGGTATGATGATAGACCGCGCCGACATCGAACTGGGCGCAGACCGTGTAACACTCACGCTGCACCGGCAGACCTGACTTTCCTGCAAAAGCAATGGCAGGGTAGATCGCTCTGCCCTGCCGTAATCTGTTCCTGTGTAACTGTTTCTCAATTCTCAGGCTCAATCAGCCCGTAGGTATTTCCCTTTCTCTTATAAACCACGTTCACCTGATCCGTCTCCGCGTTACAGAATACGAAAAAGCTGTGGCCGAGAAGCTCCATCTGCACGCAGGCATCCTCCGGATACATGGGTTTGATGTCAAACTTCTTCGTGCGGATAATCTGCACTTCCTCCTCATCCATGTAATCCTTCTCGATAAACTCCTGCCGGAAAAAGCCCGACCCCTGTTTCTTATCTACCAGCTTGTTCTTATACTTCTTAAGCTGTCTCTCGATAATCTCCTCAACCAGATCAATCGACACGT
Source organism: uncultured Lachnospiraceae bacterium (assembly GCA_965114645.1). Taxonomy (GTDB): domain Bacteria; phylum Bacillota; class Clostridia; order Lachnospirales; family Lachnospiraceae; genus UBA3282. Next base: position 15,679 of record CBCOZL010000009.1, read on the forward strand.
ACATATCGCTGCTGACCTGCTCGGAACGGATGATATTCCCCTTCACAGGAATCGTCACTTCGATCTTCTGGCGATCCTTCTCCACGCTGAGCGTAACATGCACTTCCGTATCCTCGGTAAAAAACTTCTCCAGCTTACCGATCTTGTCCTCCACTGCTGCCCGTAATCCCTCTGTAACCTCGATATTTTTTCCGACAATATTAAACTTCATCTCACTCATCCCCTTCCAATTGGAGTAATAAGCTGCAATGTTCAAGCTTTGTGAACAGTATAGCATATCTGCCTCCTTTATTGCAACAATTTGCTCCCAATTATAGGAAATTCACAAAACGTACGTTCCTTCGGTTTCCATAAATGAAATGATCGACCCGGTCAAAAAGTTGTGGATACTGTGGATAAATCCGTGTATAACACCATTTTATGCCTAACCCATGCGTTTTTTATGTGTATAACCCGCTTTTCAATTATATTTGTCATTCTTTATTTCCCAATATCTTTGTGCAATGTAGATAAAACCGGGGTTCTGCCATCCCTCAGAATGACATGCAAAAGCCTCGCTGACAAAGGCGCTGTGCCCTTCCTGCCGCCGCAAATAGAAACGGGAGGCGGTTCTTGTCTGAACCGTCTCCCTATATTGCCTGGTTTCTGTTTCCGTGCCGCTCCTCTTATTACAGGATTCTTCTGATAGAAAGAATGGAACGGTAGGTTGCGCTGGATACAATGATACCCGTTTTGGATGTGGATGCGTGCACGATCTGACCGTTGCCCGCATAAATTCCCACATGACCCGAATAGCAGATGATGTCGCCGGGCTGTGCATTTTCCAGACCGTTCACTGCCGCGCCTACGCTTCTGTCCGCCGCTGAAGAGTGGGGCAGATTGACGCCAAAATTCTTATATACACTCATAACAAACCCGGAACAGTCCGCACCGTTTGTCAGACTGGTACCGCCGTACACATAGGGATTGCCCACAAACTGTTTCGCAAACTGTACCACATCGGCTCCCGTACTTCCGGTCGGGTTCGCGTATGTCTTGCCGCCCTCCTCGGTCTTGCCGCCGGATGCTGCGTTTTCTGATGTCTTCTTTCTGGCCGCAGCCTGCGCTGCCTTTCTCGCCTCTTCTTCCTTGGCAAGTCTCGCCTTCTCCTCGGCTGCAGACTCTGCTTTTACAAACTCAGTGGAAAGGGTAACGTAATCCATGGAAACATAGCCGTCACCTTCCTCGATATTTACCTTAACCCAGCCGTCCATTTCCTCTGTGACGATCAGTTCATCCTCGATCGGAACGAGACCGAGAACCGCCTCATCCAGACCGGGCTTCTCACGCACCTTCAATGTCGTGGTCGTAACGGTCGCAATACGGGTTCCCACTTCCTTCGCATAATCAACGGCATCATCGCCTGTCACGCAATACTCACCCTTCACATATCCCTCAACGGAGCCGGAACTGATCTTATACCAGCCGTCCTCCTCCTCGATGAAGCTGCCGACGGATTTGTTGTAAAGTTTACCGACAATCTCACCGTCTTCGCTCGGAATGTCACGCACATTTACATAATCATTTACTTTCGCGATAACCAGATTCTTAAAGCTTTCCTCTTCCTCAGACAGGCCGCTTCCAGCCGCCGCCTTCAGATCTCTGGTGTAGCCTTCGCTGACTACAATCGTATCTGCAATCTTCTTTTCGGGAGCTTTGCTCACCTTATCGGATGTGCTGGCAAGATCAGAAAACCCGCCCACCTGGACACTCCCAACGCTGATGCCTTCGTTTTCAATTTCAGAGGAATCATTTGCACCGCCGTTTTCTTCCTGCTGTGCCGCTTCTTTATCCGACTCTTCTTTTAAACTTGATAATGCAGTGGATTTCTCTTCATCCTGAAGGGAAAACTCGATACCTGCTGAGGGAAGGACGCTTCCCACATTTCCTGTTGCTTCCGCCTCAAGTCCCGTACTGGTAAATCCGACTACTGCCGCCAGTGCACATGCTGTCCATTTAAGTTTGTTTTTGTTCATAAAAAACACCTCATTTGTTACAGAATTGTTACATCTGGCTCTAATATAGCATTGAATTAACGCTTTGTCAACCACATCATCTACCATCAAAGCGCAAACTGATACGCAAGTTATTGTGCTATTCTTTCAAAAAGCCCGGTTTTTCAGTGTTTTAGGCGAAATATTTCAGTCAAATCATGGCACAATTTACCTATTACAGCTTCGTAATATTTTTGTAACAGTGTGAGAAGTACTTCTAAAGCTCAGCAGCAAAAGCTGCTTCGATAAGAAGCACTAAGTCTCACACAGATAAAGGTCATAAACGCAGGTACTGCGTCGCCGACGCTACCGCGCACGCCCCGTCGGACACCGCAGTTACGATCTGGCGGAGCGCTTTTGTGCGGATATCCCCCGCAGCAAAAATGCCCGGAACGCTGGTTGCGCAGTCCTCCCCCGCAAGGAGATAACCGCTCTCATCGCAGGCCACCGTCCCGCGGTAGATCTCTGTATTGGGACGCATACCCACCGCAAGAAAGACGCCTTCTACCGCGAGTTCCCGCTCTGTGTCCTCCCCGTTTTGCCGGATGCCTATTCCCTCCACCAGATCGGTCCCCTTGATTCTCTGCAGGGTACTGTTCCAGATAATCTCTGCATTTTCACAGGAAAACAGTTTTTCCTGTAAGCTTTTTGCCGCCCGCAGACTGTCCCGCCTGTGGATCAGATACACCTTGTTACAGAATCGTGACAGATAGATGGCGTCCTCCACCGCCACATCGCCTCCGCCAACGACCGCCACATCTCTCTTCTTAAAGAAAGCGCCGTCACAGGTCGCACAGTAAGACACGCCCTGCCCTCTGTACTCCGCCTCTCCCGGCACGCCAAGCTTCGCATGCTCCGCACCGCCTGCAAGGATCAGCGTCCGCGCCTCATAGGACGCGCCGTCTGCCGTTTCCACGATCTTTCTCTCTCCCTCGTCCCTGACCGCCGTAACCTGGCCGCTCTTAAATACCGCGCCAAGCCCGTCTGCATGACTGCGGAATTTCTGTGCCAGGTCAAAACCATTGACGCCCGGCATGCCAAGATAATTGTCCACTTCATAGGTATCCACCACCTGACCGCCGCCCATAGGCGTCTGTTCAATCACAATAAGGTCAAGCCCCGCACGCCTGCCGTAAACTGCCGCCGACAGTCCCGCCGGGCCCGCGCCGACAATAATAAGATCATACATAACTGCCGTACTCCTTTCCTATTTCCTGTCATCTGTAGTATACTCTTTTTATGAGATTATTTTTAATAAATTTAAAAATTTAAAAGAATGGACTGCAATGTATATGAAAAAACAAGATGACACGCCCACTGTAAACCAATATGAAAACAGCTCTGCCACCGCTCCGGCTCCCGTGCCCCGGTCCGCCCTCGTCACAGGAGCTTCCAGGGGCATCGGCCGCGCCATCGCCCAGGCTCTGGCCGAGGAGGGATACCGTCTGTATCTCACCTGCCGCCGCTCCGAAAAGGAACTGACAGATCTGTCAAATCATCTGTCAGAAACCTACAATATCGTGTGCACGCCCATTGTAGCGGATATGGGAGACATGCAGGCCGTCAATGATGTGTTTGCACAGATAGATGATCTGACTCTGCTGGTCAACAATGCCGGCATCTCTCATATCGGTCTGCTCCATGAAATGACAGCGGAAGAATGGCAGACACTTATGAACGTCAACCTGAACGCGCTGTTCTATACGTGCCGTCTGGCCATACCCATGATGCTCAGACATCACGCAGGAAAGATCGTCAATATCTCCTCTGTCTGGGGCAATACAGGCGCCTCCATGGAAGTGGCCTACTCAGCTTCCAAAGGCGGTGTGAACGCATTCACGAAAGCGCTGGCCAGGGAACTGGCTCCCAGCGGCATCCAGGTCAATGCCATCGCCTGCGGCGTCATCGACACAGACATGAACCGCTGCTTTTCTGAGGAAGAGCGTTGTGCTTTGCAGGATGAAATACCTGCTGACCGTTTTGGTCAAGCATCGGAAGTCGCTTCCCTTCTGCTCTCTATTGTCCATGCACCCACCTATCTGACCGGCCAGGTCATCACTCTGGACGGGGGGTGGCAAACGTGAGAAACGCGAAAAACACGGCATTCTCCGCCGCTTTATCCCTGCAGTTTCCTCATCTGGGCAAAGTAGCTGATCACCAGCACCACATCCGCACCGAGCCATGCCGCGATCTCCGCGAAGAAAATCCCGGTTTCTCCAAGAAGCATGGGGAGGAAAATCACCGACAAGGTGCGCATCACAAATTCCGCTATGCCGGACAGCATCGGCAGAATCGTATTTCCCATGCCCTGCAGTGCCGACCGGGTCACATGCAGTACATAGAGAACCGGCAGGCAGACGCTCATAACCGCCAGATAGAAGTAGGCGATCCGCATGGTCTGCTCCACCACTTCCGGCGTCCCGGAAATAAATAATCCCAGAAGATATTTCCCGAAAACGAGCATACACGCCGCTATGAAAGCGGATGTTGCCATAGCAATCCCCATGGCCGCACGCATCCCGCTTTTGATACGGTCATTTCTGCCTGCTCCCAGGTTCTGCCCCACATAGGTCACCATCGCGTAGCCGTATGAAGTGCCCGCGATTTCCAACAGGCCGTAGAGCTTGTTTGTCGCCGTAAATCCCGCAATAAAAATCACACCATACCCGTTCACCACAAACTGCACGATCATACCGCCAATGGCGATAATACCATTCTGAAAGGCCATAGGCAGTCCCAGCATAAACAATCTGGCAGAAAGCTCCTTCCGCAGGCAAAAATCCGTTCGCGCAAGCTTTAGGAAGGTTATCCTCCTAATATGGAAGAAACAGAACGCGCTCGAAACGCCCTGCGCGATCAAGGTGGCTGCCGCCGCGCCCGCAATGCCCCAGTCAAAGCCAAGCACAAAGAGATAATCCAGCACAATGTTTGTCACAGAAGCGACAATCATGGCATTTAGCGGCGTCCTGCTGTCTCCCAGGGAGCGCAGGATGCACGCCAGCAGGTTATAGAGCATCACAACCGGCACACCCGCGAACATAATCCGCAGGTAGAGAAGCGTATAGGAAATGATCTCCTGGGGCGTCTGCAAAAGCATCAGCACGGGTCTGGCAAAAAGCTGCCCTGCCGCCACCAGTACAATAGCAGAAAGCATGGACAGCACTGCCGCACTCCCCACGCTTTTCTTTAACTCTTCCGTCCTGCCCGCGCCGAACTCCTGCGCCATCCTGATTCCGAACCCCTGCGTCAGTCCCTGTATCACACCAAGCATCAGCCAGTTCAGCCAGTCCGAGGCGCCAAGCGCCGCCAGCGCGCTTACCCCGAGATATTTTCCAACCACCATAGTATCTACTACCGTGTATAACTGCTGGAAAACGTTGCCCGCCACAAGGGAAAGAGAAAAAGCCAGAATCAGCTTTCCCGGTTTCCCGGTAGTCATATTCTTTACATATATCGCCATCGTCAAATGTACCTCTTAAATCCCTTACCCATAATCTCACTGCTCTTGGTCACCATGAGAAAAGCCTCCGGATCCACCGCCTGAATATGCCGCTCTAAGAGCACCGCCTGTTTCGGATCCATAACCGTAAGTATGACCACCCGGTCTTTGTGCGTGTAAGCGCCCTCCGCCTTGTAAACCGTCGCGCTCCGATGCAGATCCTTCATAATAAAATCGCAGATCGGTTCCGGCTTACTGCATATAATTGTAAAATATTTGCTCAGCTTCATGCGCTCAATCGCCTTATCAATCACAAGCGACTTTGCCATCAGTCCGCAGATGGAAAAAAGCCCCGTCCTCGTGTCAAAGGCAAAACAGGCCACCACCACGATAATGGCATCCACCGCCATGAGCGCCGCCGATATGTCCATGGTTGAATATTTCTTTAATACCATCGCTATGATATCCGTGCCCCCGCCCGAAGCATTCTCGTAAAACAAAAGCGCCGAGGCAAGCGCGGGAAGCGCAATGGCATAAAAAAGCTCCAGCGTCGTTTCATCGGTAAGCGGCGCGCTCATGGGGAACAGAGCTTCCATCAGATTCAGCAACAAAGATGACACTACTGTCACATATGCCGTTTTCACCCCGAAATTCTTTCCCAGAAACAGAAAGCCGAATACCAGCAGAATCATGTTGATAATGAGGTTGATCTGGGAAGCCGTAAAGGGTGTAAAGTGCGTCACTACCACCGCCAGACCCGAAACCCCGCCAAAAGAAAAGTTGTTCGGAAACTTAAAGACATAGACACCGATGTCCAAGAGAATCACCGCTATCGTAATCAGAACATATTCCTTGATGATCTTTTTCCGTTTTGACATAGATATTCCCCCCTGCTGCGCCCTGCCTCTGCCGGTTTCCGGCCAGCCTTATGCACATAAGCAGAGACTCGAAATGCTTCGCATTTCTCGTTCGCGTTGCTCCGTGCTTCCATACGCGGAAAAAGAAGCCGGAATGGCACCGTCTCATTCCGACTTCTCTTCTTAAGATAATGGAAGCAATGGGGCTCGAACCCATGACCTCTCGCGTGTGAGGCGAACGCTCATCCCGGCTGAGCTATGCTTCCAAGGTGGAGATAGGGGGACTCGAACCCCTGACCTATACGTTGCGAACGTATCGCTCTCCCAACTGAGCTATATCCCCATATCCAAAATTATAGCATGGAATTTAAAAAAATCAATAAAAAAATATGATATGCTATGCTCAATATCAAAATGTGGTTGATGAATAGACGGTCTTATGATATACTTTGTGACATGGGAAACCAGAGAGCCAAAGGCGGCAACCCCTCATTTTACTCGGAGGGTATGAAAGCCCTCCAGACGAAAGAAAGGAGGGCGATGCAATGATTACATATCAGGATTTCTTTTTGTTCTGTACGTTCATTGTTGCCCTTATTAGTCTGCTTTATCAGATTTTTAAGGACAAAAGAAAGTAGCCGCCAACTATTCCCAGTAGCTGACGGCTGAACATTGTAAAAATGTTTTAGTTTGCTATTGTGAGGGGTAGCCGCTTCTCTGGCTTTCCCTCTGTTTAATCATAATATAGCATATCTCCCGGATAAATTCAAGAATAAATTCCGTTAATGCAAACCGTCAAGACACAAGATTTTTATGCCCCCGTTTGTGTCTACTTATGTACTACGTTTCAAAATTCTGCACTTTTTACCACAATTCCAGAAAACTTTAGATTAAAGAAAACCCTCGAAAATGCTGGACTTTCAAGGGTTTTACATAATCTCTTATTCTTCTTATAATTATCTCTTCGAGAACTGCGGTGCGCGTCTCGCTGCTTTGAGACCGTATTTCTTTCTCTCTTTCATACGAGGGTCTCTGGTCAGATAGCCTGCCTTCTTCAAGGTAGGTCTGTAATCGGGATCTGCCTGAAGCAGCGCCCTTGCGATGCCGTGTCTCACTGCACCTGCCTGTCCTGTGTAGCCGCCGCCCTTTACAGTAATAATCGCATCGAACTTATCTACCGTATCAGTTGCTGTCAGAGGCTGACGTACGATAACCTTCAAGGTCTCAAGCCCGAAATAATCATCGATGTTTCTCTTGTTGATCGTGATCTCACCCTTACCGGGCACTAAATATACTCTGGCGATAGATTTCTTTCTTCTACCGGTTCCGTAATATTTTGCTGATTTATCTGCTTTAGCCATGATTCCTTATCCCTTTCTTAAAATGTTAATACCTCAGGTTTCTGTGCCGCATGCTTATGCTCGGGTCCCACATACACAAAGAGCTTCTTGTACATTTCTCTGCCGAGCGGTCCCTTGGGAAGCATACCCTTAACCGCATGTTCCACAACTCTCTCCGGGTGTTTCTGTAACATCTCTTTCAGGGTCGTTTCTTTCATGCCACCCACATAATCGGAGTGATGATAATAGATCTTCTGATCCAGCTTCTTACCTGTTACCTTCACCTTCTCCGCATTGACAACGATCACATAATCCCCTGTATCCATATGGGGGGTAAAGATCGGCTTATTTTTCCCTCTCAGCACCTTGGCAATCTCGGATGCCAAGCGTCCCAGTGTCATATCTGTCGCATCAACTACGTACCACTTTCTCTCGATCGTAGCCGGGCTCGCCATAAAAGTTTTCATCAATATTACCTCCATAGTAACTGTCTGTACCGCTCCCGAAGACCCTCATGCAGATGTCCGGCCACACTTGGCATCCCTTCACGGCAGTTTGTATTTCTTCTATTTCGGACAGGGCAGTTCTTCCCGTCCGCCGCACCACACGCATACTGCATCAGCAGCGATACTCGCTGTGCGGTGTGTGCATATAAAATGTCTTACCGGGGCTTTGGTCAGACATTTATAACCAATTCGTCACAGTTAAATATTATATTATACGTCACCGCGTGTGTCAACTGGTTTTACCCGAATTTTCCTCCATTTTCCTCTATTTTCCTGAGTCTGCATGTGCATCCACCGCTTCGCGGCTGCCGGCTATAAAAATTCATACCCAATCAAGGTGAGACCGCAGGCCGGAGCCGTCGGTCCCGCGGCCTGTCTGTCACAGGCTGCCAGAATATCCTTCACACATTCAGGCGGCAGCTTTCCCCGGCCGACTTCCATCAGTGTTCCTGCCATAATTCTTACCATATTATATAGAAAGCCTCTGCCTGCCACGCGGATCACAATCTCCCTGCCCGGCCGCTGCATCTCCCGGCCATGCACGGCATCTTCTGCCATATCCACCATGCCGGAAGCGTTTTCCTCCCACACTTCCACGCTGTCCACCTGCCGCACCGTAGTCTGTGCCTGCGTGTCCACGCTGCAGAAGCTCTTAAAATCATGCTCGCCTACAAGAAAAGCTGCTCCCTCCCGCATCCGCTCCACATCCAGCGGTACATAAGTAAAGTAGGAATAAAGACGCTTCACAGGAAGCGCAAAAGGCGCGTTATAAATCCGATACTCATACGTCTTCCGGCTGCTGCAATGCCTCGGATGAAAATCCGCTGCCACTTCTTGCGAGTTCTGGATCCGAATATCCTCCGGCAGCCTCTGATTTAAAGCATAGGAAAACTTCTCCGCCGGGATCAGACTCTGCGTGTCAAACACGGCCAGATTTCCCATAGCGTGCACCCCGGAATCCGTCCGGCTTGCGCCGGTCACCTCCACCGTTTCCCCGGTAAGTTCACTGATGCATCGGTTTAAAACCCCTTCTATGGTTTCCTGTCCCGCCTGTATCTGCCATCCACGGTAAGCTGTCCCGTCATAGGAAACAGTTAACATAACTCTTTTCATTTTCTCCCGCTTTCCGTCACATCATGCCTCTTTACAGACACACCCGTATTGCCACACACCCCGCAAAATACAACAGCAATACGCAGTATGCCGCCCTGTCCGCACCACGGTAGCGAAGCGGCTTCATTTTTGTACGATGCTCGCCGCCCCGGTAACACCTGGCCTCCATTGCCATCGCCAGATCGTTAGCCCGTCGGAAAGCCGAGATAAACAGCGGCACCAGAAGGGGTACCATCGCCTTCGCCTTCTTAATCAGATTACCGCTCTCAAAGTCCGCCCCTCTCGCAATCTGCGCTTTCATGATCTTATCCGTCTCCTCCAGCAGAATCGGGATAAACCGCAGGGCAATGGACATCATCATAGACACCTCATGCACCGGCACCTTTACATACTTCAAAGGGCCCATCAGCTTTTCCATACCGTCCGTCAGACTGTTCGGCGTAGTCGTCAGTGTCATCAGTGAAGAACCTACGATCAGAAAAGAGAGCCGTACCGCCATCATGACCGCAATTCTGAGCCCCTCCTTTGTAATCGTCAGTTTCCAAAAGGTGACGAGCGGTTCCCCCGGTGTCAGAAAAAGATTGAACACCACCGTAATCAGCAGAATAAAGACAATCGCCTTCATTCCCTTCACCATATAGCCAAAAGGAACCTTTGACAGTTTTATCATACACGCCAGAAAAAGAGCTGCCACTACATAGCCCACCCAGCTGTCCACCACAAACAGGGAGATAATAAAACCTATCGTAGCCACCAGTTTTACCCGCGGGTCCAGTTTATGAATGACGGAATCCGCCTGATAATACTGGCCCAATGTAATATCTCGAATCATTCTTTCTCCATTCCGAAGCATCCACAGCAGCCGCCTCCTGCAAGCCCGGACCGCTGCGTGAAATGCTGCTTTTCACACTTCTCTCAGTGGGACAGCGCCCTCAGAATCTCCTGTTCCGCTTCTTTAATTGTCGTGACGGCGGTGTCCACTTTCATGCCCTGTCCTGCCAGCGCCTGCATAATGTACGTCACCTGGGGCGCCGCCAGTCCTACCTGCTCCAGCTCCTTATAGTGCTGAAAAACTTGGCGCGGCTCATCATCGTAAAGAACACTCCCCCGGTTCATAACAATGATGCGCTCCACATATTTCGCCACGTCCTCCATGCTGTGGGAAACCAGAATAACAGTGATTCCCGTCTCCTCTTTCAGTTTCGCAATCTGATCAAGTATCTCATCCCGTCCTTTGGGATCAAGTCCCGCCGTAGGCTCATCCAGAATGAGTATGTCCGGCTTCATGGCAAGCACACCCGCGATTGCGACGCGGCGCTTCTGCCCGCCGGAAAGATCAAAGGGCGACTGATAAAAATATTCATCCCCAAGCCCCACCTGTTTCAGAGCCGCATAAGCGCGAAGCTCTGTCTCTTTCTGGGAAAGTCCCAGATTCTTCGGCCCGAAGCACACGTCCTTAAACACATCTATCTCAAAGAGCTGATGTTCTGGATACTGAAAGACCAGCCCAACCTTGCTGCGCAGCTTCTTCTTTTCGTAATCCTTGTCGTGGATATCCTCACCATTATAATAAATTGCCCCGCTTGTCGGCCTCATCAGCCCGTTTAAGTGCTGCACCAGCGTCGATTTTCCAGAGCCGGTATGTCCGATCAGCCCAATAAACTGTCCGTCTGGAATCACAAGATTGATATCCTTCAAGGCATGCACCGCAAGTGCCGTGTCTTCTCCATATACATAATTTACATGATCCAAAATCAGCGACATGATTTTCGTTTCCTCTTTATCCTTATTCTCCACATCAGATGCACAGACTGCCTGTTACTCTTTTCCTGTCACCATGATCTGCCTGACCTTACTTACTCCCTGAGACCGCCAGGAGCGCCTCCGTAAATTCCTCTATGGTCAGAATCCCTTCCGGCAGATTGACACCCTTCTGCCTCAGCTCATGCGCCAGGAGCGTCACCTGCGGTACATCCAGCCGCAGCTCCTTCAATTCGTCCACCCTGGAAAAAATTTCTCTTGGTGTCCCCTCCATGGCAACATGCCCCTGGTCCATGACAAAAACCATATCCGCATGAATAATTTCTTCCATATAATGGGTAATCAATACAATTGTAATCCCTTCCACGTCATTTAACGCACGCACGGCCCGCACCACCTCTTTGCGTCCGTTCGGGTCAAGCATGGCCGTAGGCTCGTCCAGAATAATGCACTTCGGATGCATGGCGATGACGCCCGCGATAGATACCCGCTGCTTCTGTCCGCCGGAAAGTTTGTTGGGCGAATGCTTGCGAAACTCATACATACCGACCGCCTTCAGACTCTCCTCCACGCGCTCCCAGATTTCTTCCGTGGGCACGCCCATATTCTCGGGGCCGAATCCCACATCTTCCTCCACCACCTGGCCGATGATCTGGTTATCCGGGTTCTGGAATACCATCCCTGCCTCCTGGCGGATATCCCAGAGATGGTTTTCATCCTGTGTGTCCATCCCGTCCACCCAGACTGTCCCTTCCGTCGGATAAAGAATCGCGTTGATATGCTTGGCAAGCGTAGATTTCCCGGAACCGTTATGCCCCAGAATCGCAATAAAATCGCCCTGCCTGATATCCATGTCTACTTCGTCCACGGCGCGGGTAATGCCTTCCACATTGCCCTCCTCGTCCCGTCGTATATATTCAAATGTCAGCTTATCCGTCTTTATGATTCCCATCGCATTTCCTCTGTCTGTTTGCAAACTGTTCCGCATGATGCCCGGATACGGCGTTTCACCACCGCCTATTTTACTGGATTGCCGGGAAAAAAGCAAGTACAGGCATTCCCTCCCTCTCAAAATGTGCTATACTATTCGTGTGGAAAGGAGTCATTCCTATGTCTGATATAAAAACTTTATTGCGGCAGGCTGCAAAACCTATCTTGTTCCTGCTGACTTTTATTTTCATATGCGCCTTTCTTGCGCACTACCTGACAGGAGATGAAACCCTGTTAGAATATGCCCAAAAGAATCCCGGGCAGGCCTACGGCACACAGACCGATGCCGGGGACATGCCTATTTCCGGCGAGCCGTCTGATCACGGAGAAAAACTGCCCGAAAAAGAGCCGACTGATGCAGTCGATTCCTCCCTGTCAGAAACGACATCCATGTCATCTACCGGCAAAACAGCGGATTCTTCCATTACTGCGGAAAACGGCAGCTCTGTCACATCGGATGAGCCTGATGCATATACTGGCACAAAGAGCCCTATCCCGGACACCTCCGTCGAAACTTCCGCCGGAAACGACCAGGATACCGCCCAGCCTGTGGAGGAATCTGACACGATGGAGCACAACCCCGACCGCATCACCTACGAGGATGGATTCTACTATGAACCGCTGACTGAATCAGTAAAAGAAAGAATCACCGGCATTTCCTACCCGGAAAGCGGCTGTACCGTTCCCTATGAAGATTTAAATTATGTGGGACTTAAGTATATTGACTTCAACGGACAGGAACAGACCGGCGAACTGATCTGCAACAAAGCCATTGCGCAAGATATGACAGAAATTTTCTACGAGCTTTACCGCAATGAGTACCGGCTCGAGAGCGTCCGTCTGATCGACGAGTATGGCGGAGACGATACCGCCTCCATGGCGGAAAATAACACCTCCTGCTTTAACTACAGGGTCGTTGACGGTACCACTAATTTATCCAAACACGCCTACGGACTGGCTATTGATGTGAACCCCTACTATAATCCCTACGTGGTTTTTAACAGGAATGCTGACGGAAGCGACTATATCTCCCCGCCCGGCAGTGAAATTTATGCCGACCGCAGTCAGAATTTCCCTTATAAGATCGACGAGAATGATCTGTGCTACCGCCTTTTTACCGGGCGCGGCTTCACATGGGGCGGTAATTGGAATTCCTCCAAGGACTACCAGCATTTTCAGAAAGTAATAAACTAAAAATATTGCAGAGACAGCCGCCCTCCCCATAAAAATAAGGGGTGGGCGGCTGATTCCACACAATATTACATATCTGCCAGCTATTCTCACCTCATGCGGTATTAGCCGAGTAAGGACAGTGCCAGCTGGTTGCCCTGATTTGCCTGAGACAGCATGGATGTACCTGCCTGCTGGAGGATATTGTTGTTGGAGTACTGAACCATCTCCGTAGCAATATCCGTATCGCGGATCGCAGCCTCTGCGGACTGGGTGTTCTCCACAATGTTGTTCAGGTTGTTAATGGTGTGCTCCAGACGGTTCTGGATAGCACCAAGGTCAGATCTCTGGGAAGATACGATCTGCAGAGCGCCCTTGATGAATGCGTTCAGAGAGTTGAAGTCCTTGGTTGTCGCAACGGTCTTCGCATTACCACCCTCAAGGTTCTGGAAGGTGCTGACAACCTTATTGGCCATCTCTCTTGTCAGAGCCTTCAAATTATACTTCTTCGTATCCGGGTTTACAGTCGAATACGTTGTGGTAGTCGCCTTATCATTGATACTACCCTGCAGGGTATTCGTGCCCGTACCCTTAATGCCTGTATAACCGCTCGCAGATTCCAGCGTGTAAGTGGTAGCCGTGTAACTTACATTCTTCGACTCCACTAATGCATTAAAGGTGATTGCACCGTACAGTTTGCTGTTCTCACTGCTTCCCTTTTCCCAGCCGGTTCCAATATAGTGTGCAAGACCTGCCATACTCATATTGGCAATGGAGATATCGATGTGCTGGCCTGCCTCTGCGCCTACCTGGATACCCTTGATAAATGCGCCGTCTAACAGGTTCATCTCGTTGAAGGTCGTGGTGCTCTGTACACGGTCAACCTCGCTCATCAACTGACCGATCTCAGCCTGGATGGAAGCACGATCAGAAGTGGTCAGGGTTCCGTTCTCACCCTTAACTGCCAGCTCGTTCATTCTCTGGAGCATATCCTCAACTTCGTTGAGAGCGCCCTCAGCGGTCTGTACTACACTGATACCATCCTGTGCGTTAGAGGAAGCCTGTGTCAGACCTCTCACCTGTCTTCTCATCTTCTCGGAAATAGAGAGACCTGCTGCATCGTCTGCCGCACGGTTGATCTTGTAGCCGGAAGATAACTTCTCTGTGGACTTAGCCTGAGAAGAAGTGGTCAGTCCTAACATTCTGTTAGAGTTCATTGCTGTGATATTGTGTTTAACGATCATAAAACTTACCTCCTTGTGGTTGCCGACGGTAAATCCTTTTACCGCCGTTTGCTTGTTCTTAGCTACTATATTTCACGCAAGAATCCGGCCGGTGCGCGTCTGCCACGCTCCACACACAAAGATTCTCTCGCTGCCGTGTCAGGTGAGATCAAATACGGGCCTCGCCAACGCCTGATTTCCTGCTGACACGATATAATAATCCCGAAGCCCCTAGGATAGCCCCGGGTTATTACCGTTTACCTTGAAAAAGCTTTTGCCCCGTCATTCATGGAAATCTTTTTTCTGCGGTACTTTTCCTCCAGCTCCGGCACCGCGTGGTAGTGGGAAATCTTTTCCCTGTCCTCCGCTGTTTTCGCATGATTTTCCAGTGCACGGCTTCTCACCACGTCGATCTCCTTTGGCACATCCAGCATCACCCGTGTATGATTTCTGCTTCCTCCCAGAAAAACAATTCGGATATCGTCACCAATCTGGATGTACTCCTCTGTGTTTACCGTCATTCTAAGCATTTCAGACCTCCCTGCCTCCTCCTCTTCCGAGGATGCCGCCTTGCATTTTCCAATGCAACTTTTTGTACTAGAATGTTGTATGTAGGGACACGTTACGAAACGAATCATTCACAATCAAGCAAAAGGAGGAAATTTTATGAGTGAGACTTATCCGATCAAAGACAAAGAAGCTCTGCATTCTTTCCGGGATTACTATAAGGATACAAATCCGAATCCGCGCAACTACTCTCTGATTGTCACGGGACTGAATACGGCGTTCCGCGTCGGCGATTTGCTAAAGCTCCAATGGCGGGATGTATGCCATACGGATGGCGTTCTGCGGAAGCATATCTGTGTCGCCGAGCAAAAAACCGGGAAAACCCGGACGGTTCCCATCAACACAGTTCTGCGTCAGACACTGGACACCTATAGAAGCTGCTGTCCCGGAACCGCTCCGCAGGATTTTCTGTTTCCGAGCACCCGCGACAAATCCTGCCCTCTCTCCCGCTCCCAGGCTTACCGCATCGTCAAAAAGGCGGCGGAAAGCTGCGGACTCTCCGAGCACGTTGGCTGTCATTCCCTGCGAAAAACCTTCGGCTACTACGCCTGGAAACAGGGGACGCCTCCGGCCATGTTGATGGATTTGTACAATCACTCTTCCTACCAGATCACAAAACGCTATCTCGGTATCGGTCAGGACGAGCGGGATCAAGTCTATCTACAAATAAATTTATAATTTTTCAAAAAGGGGGTTAAGTATTCTGATTGTTTTCCGATATATATTTTGAACAGAGAAGGATGCAACATTTTAGTACAAAATGTTGTATCTTTTTTTATGTGTCAGACAGGGAACATGCCGCTCATTTGAACTGACACTTTCCCTACTATTATTTCATAATCTGGGGATTTTCAATCCCATTAAATAGTGCTGCCAGAATTTTTTACAAATAAAAAAGGCCGGGCTCCTATTCACCCGACCTTTCCTGTGTTGTCTTAAATTAAACAAGCTCCAGAACAACTTCCATCGCTGCGTCACCCTTACGGGGCCCGATCTTGATGATTCTGGTATAGCCGCCCTTACGGTTCGCATACTTAGGGCCATACTCATCAAAGAGCTTATCTGAAAGATTGATCTCTTTCGTGTTCTTCTTACGGCCTGCAGGTGTGTTCGGCACTTCCTTGACAGGATAAAGCACCTTCATCATCTGTCTTCTCGCATGAAGTCTGGAAGGCAGGTCTTTCTTGATCTCCTTCTCCACCTCATCGTACACCGTAACGGTCATGCCGTTCTCGATCTTAAGGATCTTGCCGTCCTTATCACGGTGTGTCTCAGAGAGCACTGCCTTCGTGTTTCTATCCACGATCTGCTTCACTCTCTTGCCGTCTTTATCCTTACGTGCCACCTTTGCGGTCACTTTAACGGTCTCGAAATTGTCCTTTTCCTTAACCGCAAGCGTGATCAGCGGCTCAACAATCTTACGCACTTCCTTTGCTCTCGCCTCAGTGGTCACGATCTTTCCGTTATATAAAAGAGCGGTAACCTGGTTTCTGAGTAATGCTTTTCTCTGGTCAGATGTTCTGCCGAGTTTCCTGTATTTTGCCATGACTGGCTCCTTTCCGAGTGCTCTTCGGGCTTACCTCTAAATTACGCTTCATCGCTGGGATTCAGCTGTAATCCTAATTCTTTTAATTTCGCAAGTACTTCCTCCAGAGATTTGCGGCCCAGATTTCTGACCTTCATCATATCTTCAGAAGTCTTGTTTGTCAGTTCTTCCACTGTATTGATGCCTGCCCGCTTCAGACAGTTGTACGAACGAACCGAAAGCTCCAGCTCGTCAATACTCATCTCAAGTACTTTCTCCTTCTCGTCATCTTCCTTCTCCACCATAACCTCTGCGGTCTTAGCGTTCTCAGACAGATCGATGAAAAGGCTCAGATGCTCGCTGAGCACCTTTGCTGCCAGACTGACAGCCTCGTCGGGTACAAGCGTACCGTTCGTGAACACATCCAGTGTCAGCTTATCGTAGTCCGTGATCTGGCCCACACGGGTATTCTCAACGGTAACATTGACTCTTTCCACAGGCGTGTAGATCGAATCAATCGCGATCACACCAATCGGCAGATCATCCGTCTTGTTCTTATCCGCTCCAACATAGCCCCGGCCTCTTGTGATGGTCAGTTCCATGTAAAGCTTTGTATCCTTACCACTCAGGGTAGCAATCACCAGATCGGGATTTAAAATCTCGATATCCTGATCTACCTGAATATCGGAAGCGCGCACAACACCCTCGCCCTCATATTCGATGTAAGCGGTTTTCACCTCGTTCGCATCGCTGTTGCTTCTGATAGCAAGGCTCTTAACGTTCATGATGATCTCCGTCACGTCTTCCTTCACGCCGGGAATTGAGCTGAACTCATGGAGGACGCCCTCAATCTTAACCTGGCTTACTGCCACACCGGGCAGGGAAGACAGCATAATCCTTCTAAGTGAATTGCCGAGGGTAATGCCGTAACCTCTCTCTAAAGGTTCCACTACGAATCTGCCGTATTTCTTATCTTCGGAGATCTCTACTACTTCTATATTCGGTCTCTCAAATTCAAACACTCAAGCACCCTCCTTTTGAGAACACATTTTACTTAGAATATAACTCGACGATAAGCATCTCATTTACTGGAACGTCAATCATCTCTCTGGTCGGAAGGTATTTCACGGTTGCCTTCATTGCCTCCTGATCCACCTCAAGCCATTCGGGAACAAGTCTGCCTCCGGTCACCTCAAGAATATCCTTGTATCTCTGCAGGGATTTTGCTTTCTCTCTTACCTCGATTACATCGCCCGCTTTAAGCAGGTAGGAAGGAATCTGTACAGGCTTGCCGTTCACGAGGAAATGCTTGTGGCCTACAACCTGTCTCGCTTCTCTTCTCGTTCTCGCAAAGCCCATTCTGAACACAACGCTGTCCAGTCTGCTCTCCAGCATAACCATCAAGTTTTCACCTGTCTGGCCCTTCATTCTGTCGGCTTTCTCATAATAATTTCTAAAAGGCTTCTCCAGCACACCATAGATGAACTTAGCCTTCTGTTTCTCTCTCAACTGCAGACCATACTCGCTGATCTTCTTACCCGCTCTCGCGGATGTTCTGTTGGATTTCTTGTCATACCCTAAAAAAGTAGGGTCAAGATCAAGGGATCTGCATCTTTTTAATACCGGGACTCTGTTTACTGCCATGATTCTGGCTCCTTTCTGTTTTTGTTTACAATACCACTTTCTTAAGCGGCACCTTCTTCCAAACGGTTATCAGATCAAAACTTAGAAAATCTCCGCGATACAGCCTCTGCTGTGAGCGATTACATTTTCTAAATCGAAACATAGAAATTCTTAGCAGCGTCTTCTGACGCCTTAGAATTTCTTTCGGAGAATCGCTTGCGATTCTCCAGATCAAAACTTAGAAAATCTTCGCGAAACAGCCCCTGCTGTGAGCGATTAGATTTTCTTTTTGATCGGTTATACGCGACGTCTCTTCGGCGGACGGCACCCGTTATGAGGCACGGGCGTCACGTCGCGGATGCTGGTCACTTCCAGACCGCATGCCTGCAGCGCGCGGATCGCAGCCTCACGGCCCGAACCGGGACCCTTAACCATAACGTCCACAGTCTTCAGACCGTGGATGAGAGCAGCCTTTGTCGCTGTCTCTGCAGCCATCTGAGCCGCATAGGGAGTAGATTTCCTTGAACCTCTAAAACCAAGACCGCCGGCACTCGCCCAGCTCAATGCATTACCCTCGTTATCTGTCAGCGTAACGATGGTATTGTTAAAGGAAGACTGGATATGTGCCTGTCCATGTTCAACGTTTTTCTTGACACGCTTTTTTGTCACTTTTTTGGTAACTTTCTTTGCCATAATAAACTAACCTACTTTCTCAACTATTTACCTATGTTTTCTCTAATTCTGATCTTACTTCTTCTTGTTTGCAACAGTTCTCTTAGGACCTTTTCTTGTCCTTGCATTGGTCTTTGTCTTCTGACCACGAACCGGAAGACCCTTCCTGTGACGGATTCCTCTATAGCAGCCGATCTCCTGAAGTCTCTTGATATTGAGAGCGATCTCTCTTCTCAGGTCACCTTCCACCATATAATCCTTTTCGATTACCTCTGCCAGTCTCTTCACCTCGTCATCGGTCAATTCTCTGACACGGGTATCAGGATTTACGTTTGCCGCCTCCAGAATCTTGTTGGAGCTTGCTCTGCCTATCCCATAAATATAGGTCAAGCCGATCTCCACACGCTTCTCTCTCGGTAAGTCAACACCTGCAATACGAGCCATTTACATTTCCTCCATTTCCTTTGCATTTTCATGCGCTTCGCGTGCACGCCGCACGCGTGACACTAATTGATTGAGGCAAAATGCTTTGCCCAACCGGATCAGATATCCGATCTTTCCAAACATATAAGTTGGTATCAAAAAGTGGGCTCTCTATCTATTAACCCTGTACCTGCTTATGTTTCGGATTTTCACAAATAACTCTGATCTTTCCTTTTCTCTTGATGATCTTGCACTTTTCGCAAATCGGTTTTACTGATGATCTAACCTTCATCTCAAACCCTCCTTTCAAAAAAGACCGTTTTACATTATAACACCAAATCCTGCCAGTGGCAAGACCTTTTGTAAATTTTATATATTGTTCCATCATGCCATTCATAAGTTGTCGTTTGAAGCTTTTACCAATATTTTTCTTTGCACGACAACTTATTTCATGTCGGATGTTCGTCCTATAGAAATAACTGCACAAATTACCCTTTGTGAGCAAGCTCCCACGGTCATTTTATGCAATCATCTCTGCATGACCTCACTTATCTCTCCAGATGATTCTCCCTTTGGATAAATCGTAGGGGGAAAGCTCCAGCGTTACCCTGTCGCCTGGCAGAATGCGGATGAAGTTCTGGCGCAGTTTACCGCTGATATGCGCCAACACCACATGACCGTTTTCCAGTTCCACCTGAAACATGGTATTGGGTAGCTTCTCAATTACAGTTCCTTCGATCTCAATTACATCAGCCTTTGACATTTCCTTCCTCTCTTTCTCTCAGATATTCCTTGATGATTCTTTTCATTTCCAAATCGGTGAAACCGTTCTCCGATTCCGCCGCTCTTTTCTTTTTGATAAGCTGTACATGCTTTTTGTTTTTTCGCTTCGGGCGTTCCACAGTTCTGCTTTTGCCGTCAGCTACATATATATATTCGCCGTCCTCCCGTATGATGACATACACGGAGTCCTTATCATGCCCTGCCTTGGAAGCGGCGAGCATTCCCACGATATTTTCTTCCATATTCTGTCCCATTTCTTCTATAACTAAAGCAGCGTTAATATCTCCGGCTCCCCATCTGTAATCAGCACCGTGTTCTCATAGTGTGCGGAGAGCGACCGGTCCGCCGATACCACCGTCCATTCATCATCAAGCCAGTCTACCTCGCCGGTTCCGATGTTGATCATCGGCTCAATCGCCAGAGTCATACCGGCTTTTAGCCGTATTCCCCTTCTCCTCTGGGGAAAATTCGGTATATTCGGCGGCTCATGGAGTTTCGTCCCGATCCCGTGTCCTACCAGATCATGTACAATCCCGTAGCCGTGTGGTATCACATAATCTGCAATGGCGTTGGAGATGTCATGCAGATGCTTTCCGGCGCGGGCCATCGCAATTCCCTGAAAGAAACTCTCCTTTGTCACCCCGATCAGTTTCTCCGCCTCCGGGCTGATCTGTCCCACGCCGTAAGTCCTGGCTGCGTCTGAATGATATCCCTCATAAATCAGCCCCGTATCCAGGCTCACAATATCTCCCTCGCGCAGAATACGGTCTGTCCGGGGAATCCCGTGCACGACCTCCTCATTTACGGAGACACAGACGCTTGCCGGATATCCCTGATAGTGCAGGAAGTTTGGTGTACAGCCGTATCCCCGGATCAGTTCCTCACAGACCGTATCGATCTCCTTCGTTGACACACCAGGATGTATCACCTTTGCAAGCTCCTCATGTACCCGTGCGAGCAGTATACCCGCCTGCCGCATTTTTTCTATTTCCCACGCCGCTTTGATCGTGACCGCCATCGTCCTTACCTTCACACAAAGCTCAGCCACGCCAATTCGGTCTGGCTGAACTGTCATCCCAAAATCTCTGTAATCGCCTTAAATACATCCTGCATATCCTGTGTTCCATCCACGCTTCTGAGCACGCCCTTCGCCTTATAAAACTCGAGTAACGGCGCAGTCTGCTCCTGATATACTCTTAAACGCTTTTCCACCGTCTCCGGCCTGTCATCGTCGCGCAGCACAAGTGCCTCTCCGCAATGATCACATACGCCCTCGCTCTTCGGGGGAACATGCTCGATATGGTAGGTCGCGCCACACGATGTGCACGCGCGTCTGCCGCCCATTCTGCGGATGATGTTCTCATCCGGCACCTCCACGTCAATGGCGTAATCAATACTGTCTCCCAGCTTGTCAAGCGCTTCCTCCAGCACCTCGGCCTGAGGAATCGTTCTCGGAAATCCGTCCAGCACATAGCCGCTCTTGCAGTCATCCTGCGCCACCCGGTCAAGGAAGATGCGCACCGTCAGTTCATCAGGAACCAGAAGTCCCTGATCCATGTATTTCTTCGCCTCCATGCCAAGCTCTGTCCCGTTCTTGATGTTCAGACGAAACATGTCTCCTGTCGAAATATGGGGAATCTGATAGTTCTCGGCAATCATTTTCGCCTGTGTGCCTTTTCCGGCGCCGGGTGCGCCCAGCATTATAATCTTCATTTTTATGTCTCTCCCATCGCATATAAGACAGACGCAAGGCTAGGGACGTGCTGATATCCGCCGTCCCTACCTGTCTTGTCTATCCATTAGTCATTTAAAAAGCCCTTATAATTACGGACAAGCATCTGTGATTCGATCTGCTTAACCGTCTCCAACACCACGCTGACAATAATGATCAGGCTGGTCCCTCCGAATGATACCTGTGCGCCAAACACGCCGTTAAAGAAGTACGGCACCACGCATACGATCGTGAGACCAATGGCTCCGATAAACACGATATAGTTTAAGAGCTTTGCCAGATAATCGCTGGTAGGCTTGCCCGGTCTGATACCCGGAATAAATCCGCCCTGCCGTTTCATGTTATCCGCAATCTCCATCGGGTTAAAGGTGATGGACGTATAGAAGTAGGCGAAAAACACAACCAGCACAATATACACCACCAGACCGATGGAATAAACCAGATGCTCCGGATTACACCAGTAATTGGAGTTTAAGCCTTTGAGGATCTCTCCCCAGAAACCAGCCCCATTCACATTAAACAGAGAACAGATCACCACCGGGAGCTGCAGAAGGGAGGATGCAAAGATGACCGGGATCACGCCCGAAGTATTGACCTTCAGCGGAATATTCGTTGTCTGTCCGCCCACCATCTTTCTGCCCTGCACCTTTTTCGCATACTGTACCGGGATTTTGCGCACACCGTCATTCAGAACGATTACAAGCACTACCATCAGCACGATAATTGCAATGATAATGATCGCTGCCACCACGCCCTTGGCAATGGATCTGCCGATCACAAACTGTTCAAAGAGTTGTGCGATATCCTGCGGCATACGGGAGAGAATGTTGATCGTCAGCACGATGGAAATACCATTGCCGACTCCGTTCTCCGTAATCCGCTCGCCTATCCACATCAGAAACGCGCTGCCCGCCGTGAGCGCCGCGATCACTGTGATAATGTTCATCGCGTTGTAGGTTTCAAGCAGGCCCTGGCGACCAAAGCCGATTGCCATGACACCGGCCTCAATCAGCGCAAGCGCAACTGTCACATATCTCGTAATAGATGCGATCTTCTTTCGTCCGTCCGCACCGTCCTTCTGCATCTCCTCCAGCTTCGGAATTGCTATCGTCATAAGCTGCATGATGATGGACGATGTGATGTACGGCGTAATGTTAAGCGCCAGAACAGACATATTCAGGAAAGATCCACCCGTAAAAGCATCAAAGAAATTAAATGCATCGCCGGTCTGGCTCTCGAACCATCTTGCAAAATAGGTTCTGTCAACGCCCGGCACGGGGAGCTGTGATCCGAGACGGATCACAACCAGCATGAGAAATGTGAAAAAAATCTTATTTCTGATCTCTTTGATCTTAAATGCATTTTTTAGGGTTGTAAACATTAAATCACCTCTGCTGTTCCACCAAGTGCCTCGATTTTCTCCTTCGCGGATGCGCTGAAGGCATTCACCTTCACATCGAGTTTCTTAGTAAGTTCTCCGTTTCCAAGAATCTTCACACCGTCACGGGGATTCTTTACAATTCCTTTTTCGATCAATGCGTCCACATCAACCGTCGCGCCGTTGTCAAATACCTCGAGAACGCTCAGGTTAAGAGCAACGATCTCCTTCGTATTTCTGTTGGTAAAGCCTCTCTTGGGGAGACGTCTGTACAAGGGCATCTGACCACCCTCGAAGCCCGGTCTGGGCGCGCCGGAACGAGCCTTCTGACCCTTGTGGCCCTTGCCGGCCGTCTTGCCGTTTCCAGATCCGTGTCCGCGGCCTCTTCTAAAGTTATCGCTATGCACAGAGCCCTTAGCAGGTCTTAAATTCGATAATTCCATCTATCACACCTCCTTTATGCCTCTTCCACTTTGACCATATGTCTTACTCTCTGAATCTGACCCCTGGTCGCCGCATTGTCAGGCAGTTCCACTGTCTGATGAAGCTTCCGAAGTCCCATAGCCGCCACCGTAGCGCGTGCCTTAGGAACCTGGCCGATTGTAGATCTGACTAAAGTGATCTTTAATTTTTTATCTGCCTCTTTCGCTGCCATTTTGTTTCCTCCTGATCTGAAATCTGTACAGAGAATGCCTGCTTAGGGGCATTCTCTCGTACGAAACCTGGATATTCCTTGCGAAGCAGCCCCTGCTGCGGCGTCAGAATATCTTTTCGTACTGGTTATGCGCGGATTTCCTCCACGGATTTTCCACGATTTTTAGCCACTTCCTCAGGAGTCTTTAACTGGCTTAAGCCCATGATCGTAGCTAACACTACGTTCTGCTTATTGTTGGACCCCAGGGACTTTGTCCGGATATTCTTGATGCCCGCAAGCTCACATACCACACGTGCAGGGCCTCCGGCGATGATACCGGTACCGTCTGCAGCTCTCTTCAGCAGAACAGATGCAGAGCCGAATTTTCCGACAAAATCATGTGTGATACTGTTCTTCTCATCCAGCGCAACACAAACCAAATTCTTGATCGCGTCTTCCTTGCCTTTGCGGATCGCCTCAGGGATTTCAGTCGCTTTTCCCAAGCCTGCGCCAACATGGCCGTTACCGTCGCCGACTACTACAAGCGCCGTGAAACGCATGTTACGACCACCCTTGACAACCTTGGTTACACGCTTGATTGTCACAACTTTCTCAGTGAGTTCTAACTGACTTACGTCAATGATTGTACGTCTCATGTGATCTTCTTTCTCCCTTCCTAGAATTCCAGGCCAGCTTCTCTGGCCGCGTCCGCTAATGCTGCAATCTTGCCCTGGTATATGAAACCGCCTCTGTCAAATACAACGGCTTTGATGCCCTTCTCAATTGCTCTCTTAGCGATCACTGTTCCTACATATGCTGCCGCCTCAACGTCATTGGTCTTCTTGAGCTCGCCTCCCACACTCTTCTCGAGGGTGGATGCAGCAACTAAAGTATTTCCCACTGTATCGTCAATAATTTGAGCATACATATGATTATTGCTTCTGAACACAGCCAGACGCGGTCTCTCAGCGGTGCCGCTGAAACGGTTACGCATTCTGTTATGTTTCTTTACGCGAACTTTTTGTCTCGATTCTTTCTTAACCATTTCCATACTCTCCTTATCTGTTATTTCTTACCGGTCTTACCAACTTTACGTCTGATTGTCTCATCAGCATACTTGATGCCCTTGCCCTTATAAGGCTCAGGACGTCTCTGGTCTCTGATTTCAGCCGCAAACTGACCTACTTTTTCTTTATCGATTCCCTTGACGATGATCAGATTCTGCCCTTCCACAACGGTCTCGATACCCTCGGGGTCTGTCATCTCTACGGGGTGGGAGTATCCTAAGTTGAGTGTCAGCTTATTGCCGGACTTAGCGGCCCTGTAACCAACGCCGTTTACCTCCAGCTTCTTCTCAAAGCCGTCTGTCACACCGACCACCATGTTGTGGATCAGTGTTCTTGTCAATCCATGGAAAGATTTCATCTTCTTTAAGTCGTTCGGTCTGCAAACCAGAATCTGATCACCTTCCATCTTGATTTCCATCTCTGCCGGGAGCGTTCTCTCAAGCGTTCCCTTGGGACCTTTTACAGTCACTTTATTATTTTCTGCAATCTCCACAGTCACACCTGCGGGAACCGCGATTGGCATTCTTCCTATACGTGACATGCCCGTACCTCCTGTTTTATTTGTTAAGAATTCTTTTCGCTCTACCGAGGCTGCTTGCAGCCTCGCAAACCAAACATAGATTTTCTTGGGCGGCGTTTTTCAGACGCCTTAGTAAATCTTTTGGTTTTGTTACCACACAAATGCAAGAACTTCGCCGCCTACCTGAAGCTCTCTTGCCTTTTTATCAGTCACAACGCCCTGGTTTGTGGAAATGATTGCCACACCTAAGCCGCCGAGCACTCTGGGCAGTTCTTCCTTGCCCGCATACACGCGGAGACCGGGCTTGGAAATTCTCTTAATACCAGAAATGATCTTATCGTTCTTGTCCTCTCCATACTTTAAGGTGATATGGATGGTCTTGAAGCTGCCGTTCTCGATCACATCAAATTTTCTGATATACCCTTCCTCTAAGAGAATCTGCGCGATAGCCAGCTTCATCTTGGATGAGGGCACATCTACTGTATCATGCTTTGCAGTATTTGCGTTACGGATTCTTGTAAGCATATCTGCAATCGGATCGCTCATTGTCATGATTTTTCCTCCTAATCCTAATTTTCCAAAAATTCTTTTCGCCACCGAGGCTGCGAAGCAGACTCGCAAACCAAACTTAGATTTTCCTGGGCGGCGTTTTTGACGCCTTAGAAATTCTTTTCGCCACCCGAGTTTGCTTTGCAAACTCGCAAGCGAAACATAGTATTTCTTAGTCAGCGTATTTTGCTGACTTAGAAATTCTTTTCGCTTTGTTACCAGCTGGCTTTCTTAACGCCGGGAATCTGTCCCTTATATGCTAACTCACGGAAGCAGATTCTGCAGATTCCGTATTTTCTCAAATAAGCATGTGGACGACCACAGATTTTGCAGCGGTTGTACGCTCTCACGGAGAACTTCGGTTTGCGCTGCTGTTTGATCTTCATTGCTGTCTTAGCCATGAATTTACCTCCTTCTATTTGGCGAATGGCATATTAAATAATCTCAACAACTCACGGGCTTCTTCATCCGTCTTGGCTGTGGTGACGAAGATAACGTCCATACCTCTCACCTTATCAACCTTATCGTACTCGATCTCAGGGAAGATAATCTGCTCCTTGATACCGAGCGCATAGTTGCCTCTGCCATCGAAGGAATTGGCGCTCACGCCTCTGAAGTCACGCACACGGGGCAGAGCCAGATTTACGAGTCTGTCTAAAAACTCATACATCTTGTCGCCGCGAAGCGTAGTCTTACAGCCGATCGACTGTCCCTCTCTGATCTTGAAGTTTGCGATGGAGTGTTTTGCCTTCGTGATGATGGCTTTCTGACCGGTAATGGTCTCCATATCACCAACAGCTGACTCCAGCACCTTCGCGTTCTCCTTCGCTTCACCCACGCCCATGTTAAGCACGATCTTGTCAAGCTTCGGAACTTCCATGACATTTTTATATCCAAACTTTTTGATCATAGCATCTACGATCTCGTTTTTATACATATCTTTAAGTCTGCTACTCACGCTTATGGATCTCCTTTCAAAAATATTTTCTCTTCTCAAATCAGGACTGCGCATTTACTGCGCTGTCCGTACACACACCATACAGCATGTGTGCATCTCAAACGCCTTTGCAGGGCGTTTAATCAATGATTTCGCCCGTGGACTTTGCGAAACGTACTTTCTTATCCTTCTCGATCTTGAAACCGATTCTGGTCGCCTTGCCCTTGTGCACATACATCACGTTGGAAGCATCGATAGGAGCTTCCTTCTGAACGATACCACCGTTCTGGTTTGCTATAGAAGGCTTCTCATGCTTGGTAATCTTGTTGATTCCTTCCACAAGAACCTTGTTTTTCTTCCTGTCTACGGAAATAACCTTGCCTTCTTTGTCTTTATCCTTGCCGGCGATTACCTTGACGGTATCACCCTTCTTAATCTTAAACGTTGACATACCGGCACCTCCTATAATACTTCCGGAGCCAGTGAAACAATTTTCATAAACTGTTTATCACGAAGCTCTCTTGCTACTGGTCCAAAAATACGGGTTCCTCTTGGAGTCTTATCATCTTTGATGATAACAGCAGCATTTTCGTCAAATCTGATGTAAGATCCATCCTTACGTCTTGCGCCCTTCACAGTACGCACAACGACAGCCTTCACGACATCGCCTTTTTTTACAACGCCGCCTGGTGTTGCATCTTTGACCGTAGCGACGATCGTATCACCTATACGCGCATATCTTCTTGTAGATCCGCCCATAACCCTGATGCACAGGAGTTCTTTTGCACCGGTATTATCAGCAACCTTCAATCTGCTTTCCTGTTGAATCATGCTATCTTCTCCTTATCTTAATCTTTTAACTCTTCAATCTGACTAACTGATTTTATTCGAGTCCGAAAGAATATTGAAAAAATTCTTCCAAGCCAGATATAGATCTGTCTGGTCAATCTGATCCGAGTCTGCGAAACAAACCTCGCGACTGAAGCTGTAGTTTTTCTTAGGCGGCGTTCTCTGACGCCCTAGAAAATCTCTTCAGTCTGTTATTTCACCTTCTCAACGATCTCTACGAGTCTCCATCTCTTATCCTTGGACAAAGGTCTGGTCTCCATTACCTTTACGGTATCGCCGATGCTGCACTCATTGTTCTCGTCGTGCGCCTTTAACTTGTAGGTCTTCTTTACGATCTTCTTGTAAAGCGGATGCTTTACGTGATCTTCTATCGCTACCACAATGGTCTTATCCATCTTATTGCTTGTAACCTTGCCGGTACGAGTTTTTCTCAGATTTCTTTCCACGATTGATATCTCTCCTTCCTCTGATTTCGCTATCGCGAAACTGATTTCACTTCAGCGAAACTGATTTCACTTCAGCGAAATCTGCAAGAACCGCTTCGCAGCTCTTACGCTCTCGCCATGTTATACAGTTTTTGCCTTCTGCGTGATCACTGTCTGGATTCTGGCGATATTTCTTCTCACTTCTTTGATTCTGGCCGTATTGTCCAACTGGTTCGTTGCGTTCTGGAATCTCAAATTGAAAAGCTCTTTCTTAGCGTCTACCAGCTCCTGTGCTAATTCAGCATCTGATTTTTTATTTAAATCTTCCACATATTTATTAGTTTTCATTTGCCACACCGCCTTCCAAGTCTGCTTTAGAAACGATTTTACACTTGCAGGGAAGTTTATGGGTTGCGAGACGCAGCGCCTCTTTTGCCACATCCTCAGCCACTCCGGCGATCTCGAACATCACGCGGCCGGGCTTAACAACTGCTACCCAGTATTCCAAAGTTCCCTTACCGGAACCCATACGTGTCTCTGCCGGCTTCGCAGTAACGGGCTTATCCGGGAAAATCTTGATCCAAACTTTACCGCCACGCTTGATGTGTCTTGTCATAGCGATACGTGCCGCCTCTATCTGATTGGACTTGATCCAACAGGGCTCCATTGCCACGATACCGTACTCACCGTAGGTAATTGTGTTGCCGCGGGTCGCTTTACCCGCCATGGAACCACGGAACTGTTTACGACGTTTTACTCTTTTTGGCATTAACATTATTTATCGCTCCCTTCCTTGTTAGATTTAGTCGGAAGTACCTCGCCTTTGTAAATCCAAACCTTTACGCCGAGCTTACCGTAAGTGGTATCCGCCTCAGCGAAACCATAGTCAATATCTGCTCTCAAAGTCTGCAGCGGAATGGTACCCTCGCTGTAGAACTCGGTGCGGGCAATGTCCGCGCCGCCAAGACGCCCGGAAACGGCTGCCTTGATACCTTCTGCGCCTGCCTTCATGGTACGGCCCATGCAGGACTTCATCGCACGTCTGAAGGACACACGGTTCTCAAGCTGCTGCGCGATGTTCTCCGCAACAAGCTGCGCATCCTTATCGGGACGCTTAATCTCCTTGATGTCCACAAGAACCTTCTTGCCTGTCATCTTGGAAAGTTCCTTCTTGGTTACCTCGATCTCTGCACCGCCCTTACCGATTACGACACCAGGCTTAGCCGTGTAGATGATAACCTTCACTCTGTCGGAAGCTCTCTCGATCTCAATCTTAGAGATGCCTGCGCTGTATAACTTCTTCTTCAAATATTCTCTGATATTGTAATCTTCTACTAAAAAGTCAGCAAACTCTCCGTCAGCATACCACCTGGAATCCCAATCCTTGATGATGCCGACTCTCAATCCGTGCGGATTTACTTTCTGTCCCATGTTGTTCTCCTTCCTAATCTGATCCTATCTTGCATCGAGAACGATCGTGATGTGGCTCATTCTCTTCTCAATTCTGTAAGCTCTACCCTGCGCTCTCGGCTGAATCCTCTTCATGGTAGGGCCCTTGTTCGCGTAGCACTCAGCCACGTAAAGATTCTCCGGATTCGGGTACTTCGTGGGATCCTGACTGTATTTGTACTCAGCGTTTGCGATAGCCGACTCCAGCAGCTTCTTGATGATGCTGGACGCATATCTGGGATTATACGCAAGGATTCCGAGCGCTGTCTCGACATCCTTCCCCCTGATCGCATCTAACACGAAACAAGCTTTCTGTACAGACACACGAGCGTAAGACAGCTTCGCTGAAGGTCTGACATCCTTGTTCGCGTTTCTCTCTCTCTTTATCTGGGATCTATGTCCTTTAGCCATAGATTGAAGCCTCCTTTCAAATTAGCGAACTTTGGACTTTCTCTCGTCCTTATCATGTCCTCTATAAGTTCTGGTAGCCACGAACTCGCCGAGCTTGTGTCCAACCATATCCTCTGTAACATATACCGGTACGTGCTTTCTTCCGTCATGCACCGCAAAGGTGTGTCCCACGAAGGAAGGGAAAATCGTAGACCGGCGGGACCAGGTCTTGATAACCTGCTTCTGTCCCGACGCATTCATAGCATCTACTTTTTTCAGTAAGCTCGCATCTGCAAACGGTCCTTTTTTCAATGATCTTGCCATGATCTATCTATCCTCCTACTCTACTTAATAGCTCTGCCGTCTCTTCTTCTCACAATCAGCTTATTGGAAGCTTTCTTTTTCTTACGGGTCTTAAGACCGAGTGCCGGTTTACCCCAGGGTGTACACGGGCCCGGGCGTCCAATCGGAGCGCGGCCCTCACCGCCGCCGTGCGGGTGGTCGTTCGGGTTCATAACGGAACCGCGTACGGTAGGACGGATGCCCATGTGGCGCTTACGTCCGGCCTTACCGATCTTAATCAGGTTGTGGTCTGTGTTGCCCACTGTTCCGATGGAAGCTCTGCATACCATCGGTACCATTCTCATTTCGCCGGAGGGAAGTCTCAAGGTTGCATACTTGCCTTCCTTAGCCATCAGCTGTGCACTGTTGCCTGCGGAGCGGACCATCTGGCCGCCCTTTCCGGGATACAGCTCAATATTGTGAACCAGTGTACCTACCGGGATCTCAGACAGAGGTAAGCAGTTACCTACTCTGATCTCGGCTTCGGGTCCGTTCATAACCTTCATGCCGTCCTTTAATCCGTCCGGTGCAAGGATGTATGCCTTCTCACCGTCCTCATAGCAGATCAGCGCGATGTTAGCCGTTCTGTTGGGATCGTACTCGATGCCGATTACCTTAGCGCTGATGCCGTCTTTGTTTCTCTTGAAATCAATGTTTCTGTATAATCTTCTATTTCCGCCGCCGTGGTGTCTCACCGTGATCTTACCCTGATTGTTGCGGCCCGCATTCTTCTTAAGGGAAGTGCAAAGCGCCTTCTCGGGAGTCTTCTTCGTGATCTCGCTGAAATCAGAGCCGGTCATGTTACGTCTTGACGGTGTATATGGGTTATATGTCTTGATTGCCATGATCTCTTTCTCCTTTATTTCAATATTTATTTCGCAACCCGAAAGAACCGTTTGAGATTCTCCTATTCGGATCTTGTAAAGAACCGTTTGGGATTCGCTTACCCGAGTCTACAGAGAATCGCTTGCGATTCTCTCAGACAAAGCTGTAGTTGTTCTTAGGCGATGTATTTTATCGCCTTAGAATAACTCTTTGTCTTGTTAGAGTCCTGCAAAAATCTCAATATCCTTGCTGTCCTCGGTAAGCTGTACAATCGCTTTCTTGGTCTTGGCAGTCTTGCCGTAAACCATGCCGCGTCTCTTGGTCTTACCTACCTGGTTCATGGTGTTTACCTTTGCCACCTTTGCACCCTCGAACATCTTTTCCACAGCCTCTTTGATCTGTGTCTTGTTTGCCTCAGGATGAACCAAGAAGGTGTACTTCTTATCGCCCATGCCTGCCATACTCTTCTCTGTAATCACAGGTTTGAGGATCACATCATAATACTGAATCGCTGCCATTATGCAAACACCTCCTCGATCTTAGCTACAGCATCCTTGGTGAGCACCAGTGTGTCGCCCTTAAGAATGTCATACACGTTGATATTCTCAGCTACTGCCGTGTTGACTGTGGGAAGGTTTCTCGCGGAAAGAATCACGTTCTCATCCTGTCCGCCAATCACCACCATCGCCTTGCCAACCTTTAAATTATCCATAACCTTCTTGAACTCTTTGGTCTTTATTGCATCAAGCTTCAGCTCGTCGAGCACAATCAGCTTATTGTCCTGCACCCTGCTTGTCAGCACAGACTTGAGCGCCGCTCTCTTCTCCTTCTTGTTTAACTTGAAGGAATAATCTCTGGGGGTGGGGGCAAACACAACGCCGCCGCCTTTCCACTGGGGTGATCTGGTCGAACCCTGTCTCGCATGACCTGTCCCCTTCTGTCTCCAGGGCTTTCTGCCGCCGCCGGAAACCTCCGCGCGTGTCTTGGCTTTCTGTGTGCCCTGACGCTTATTGGCAAGGTTCTGGACTACAGCCATGTGTACCAGGTGTTCATTGATCTCGACACCAAACACCGCATCATTTAAGTCCATCTTGCCGACTTCTTTACCTTCCATATTATAAACAGATACGTTTGCCATCTGAATGGTCCTCCTTTCATCTGTGACCCAAGCCACTATTTCGCATCAACCTTAGTTGTCTCTTTGATGGTTACTAAGGCCTTTCTGGGACCGGGCACCGCGCCCTTTACCAGAATGAGGTTCTTGTCTGCGTCAACCCTCACTACTTTGAGGTTCTTCACTGTAACTTTCACGCAGCCCATGTGTCCCGGCATCCCCTTGCCCTTGAACACCTTACTCGGTGAAGAGCACGCGCCGTTGGAACCCTGATGGCGATGGAATTTAGAACCGTGTGTCATAGGTCCTCTGTGCTGGCCATGTCTCTTGATCGCGCCCTGGAATCCCTTACCTTTGGAGATTGCCGTCGCGTCCACTCTGTCGCCAGCCTCAAAGATATCCGCTTTGATCTCGCTGCCGAGTGTATACTCGTCCGCGTTCTCAAACTTAAACTCTCTGATAAATCTCTTGCAGGAAACGCCTGCCTTATCGAAATGCCCCTTCTGTGCCTTGTTCGCACCGTGACGGTGGATCACTTCCTTCTTACCGCCCTTGTCCTTATTGACGATTCTTTCCTTCTTGTCCACAAATCCTACCTGCACCGCACTGTAACCGTCATTCTCAACGGTCTTGATCTGCGTCACTGCGCAGGGGCCTGCCTGAAGCACGGTAACCGGTGTCAGTGTGCCGTCTTCGTTGAAGATCTGGGTCATTCCGACCTTTGTTGCCAAGATTGCTTTTTTCATTTTCTTTCTTACCTCCTGTCATTCTACAGCGGACCCTCAAAACCGTAAATTGTTTTCGCCAACGGGAAGAACCGCCTGCGGTTCTTCAGCCGCTAATTCCACGAGAATTTGCGGCAGTTAATCTGCGAAGCGATTTACTCCGGGTCTTTCTAGTAGGGGTTTTATTTGTTCTTCATCTTAATGTCGATATACACACCTGCAGGCATCTCCAGTCTCTGGAGCGCATCCACCGTCTTGGGGGTGGGGGTGATGATATCAATGAGCCTCTTGTGGGTTCTCTGCTCGAACTGCTCTCTGCTGTCCTTATACTTGTGAACCGCACGCAGGATCGTGATCACTTCCTTCTTGGTAGGAAGAGGCACCGGGCCGCTCACCTGGGATCCGTTTTTCTTAACAGTTTCGATGATTTTCTTCGCCGATGCATCCACCAGCTGATGGTCATAGGCTTTCAGGGTGATTCTCATTACTTGACTTGCCATAAAAAAAGTCGCCTCCTTTTCGCACTTTTTAAAGAATAAGTACGACAAGCGGTGACTGTACACTCTCCCGTGTGTGTCCTAAATGTTCTCATATCGAACTACAACACGTCGTTTCCGGCTGACCGGACATTTTGTCTGTACAGTGACTTGTCGTCAGTTTCCTAACTTGACATTCGCTCCACGGAAAACCTGCCACGCAGGCAGCAACCTCACGCTTCACAGCTATCATGCCACAGCACAAACTAGTATATATGAAGTTTTTGGGAATTGCAAGAGAAATTTCTCTTTTTTTTCGATTTTTCTTATTTCACCTGCCTCAGCACACCAAAAAGCGGCTCTGATAACGTCAAAACGCCTCCGAGGCCTTCAATACAGCTTGTCTACCACGGCTCTTGAGGTTCTCTTATTGTTTTCCACGGACACCTGCCTGTTGCGGGAATAATACTCGTGAAACAGCACGTCAATCACATAAAGCTGGCTCAGTTTTGTGCCCATGGCGCCGCCGTCCAGCGGGC
This sequence comes from uncultured Lachnospiraceae bacterium, assembly GCA_965114645.1. GTDB lineage: Bacteria > Bacillota > Clostridia > Lachnospirales > Lachnospiraceae > UBA3282. Next base: position 49,655 of record CBCOZL010000009.1, read on the forward strand.
CTTCATTGGATCCGCAGACCAGGAGTACATCCGTGTAGGCTGTCAGCGGGGATTTGATAAAGTGGGTTATGCCTATCACTTTCGCCCCCGCCCTTTTGGCGATCTCCGCCACATATACATTATCCTTCGTCGCTCCCGAATAGGATATGATAAAGATCAAATCTTCCGGCCCTGCCATGGAAGCGGTCATTGCCTGCATATGGGGATCGTCAATGGAATTTACCTTATTACAAATTCTCAAAAATTTATTTCTGGCTTCTTTGGCCGTCAGCAGGGAATCTCCGATTCCAAAAAAATATATGTTTTTTGCCTCTTCCATCATCTGCAGTGTTTTTCTGACCCCCTCCTGCCTTATTAACATCCGGGTTTCCTTTAACACGCCGATATGATGTTGCAGTATTTTATCCAACGTATATTCAAGGGAATCTATCTTAAAATTTTCCGTTTCTGCCTCATCCGCTTCATCCACCGATACGCTAAAGGACAATTTCATCTTAAAATCCTGGTATCCTTTTGCGCCCACGCTCCTGCAAAACCGATATACGCTCGCGTCAGCCACACCGCTGGCTTCCGCCAGATCCGTAATGGACATGAACAATACCCTGTTCGCATTCCCGATTACAAAATCAGCAATTTTCTTCTCTGTCTTGGTAAATTGATTATAATTTAATTGAATATCCTGCAGCAAGTTAGTCGTATTCAAAATCAGCATCCCTTTCTTTTCCCGATTCCCCGAGGGGGAAAAATAGCATGGTTACCCATGCTATTTTTATTAACAATATTTCTGAATCGCTTCCGCAATCATATCTGCAGTCTCTTTGCAGACCGCCCGATCCGCTTCTGTCAGATCCGCTAACGGCGCTTTTACGCCGCCTGCATCCGGCCCGCCCTGCAAGCGGATAGTCTCTTTGATTACAGCATACATATTGCCGTGGGCAGAACACATCTTATAGATGATCCTGCACGCCGCATTCTGAATTTCTCTTGCTTCCTCCATCTTTCCCTGAGAGAAAAGCTCATAAATTTTCAGATACAGCTCCGGCATGGCGCCATAAGTGCCGCCGATCCCGCCGACTGCCCCCATGGCCAGCCCGGAAACGAGCTGCTCGTCCGGTCCGTTAAATACAATAACACCCTCGTCTCTGAAAAGCTGGATATCCTGTACCGGCATAGAAGAATTTTTCACGCCGATCACTCTCGGATTTTTCTTCATTTCCCGCAACAGACTAAGTGTCAGGGAAGTGCCTGCCAGCTGCGGTATATTATATATGATAAAATCCGTATTCGGAGCCGCTGCGGAAATGTCATTCCAATACCTGGCAATAGCATACTCCGGCAAATGGAAATAAATCGGCGGTATCGAGGCAATGGCATCTACCCCGAGGCTCTCTGCGTGAGCTGCCAGTTCCTGACTGTCCTCGGTGTTATTGCAGGCAACATGGGCGATGATCACCAGTTTCCCTCCGGCAGCCTCCATCACGGCCTCCAGCGTTTTCTTTCTGTCCTCTTTGCTCAGATAGATGCACTCTCCAGAAGAGCCGCCCACATAAAGTCCCTGTACTCCCTTATCCATCAGAAACTTTGTAAGCGCTTTCGTTCTGTCGGCTGAAACCTTTCCGTCTTCATCATAGCACGCATACAGCGCCGGGAAAATTCCCTGAAATTTTTTCGTGTCCATTCTCACATCATCCTTTCTCTATACCATACCACAAGAGCCTTCGTTTTTCCATAGTAGCTGCACAGACAGCTGTGATCATCCCTTGACCGCTCCCATCGTAATACCCTGCGTGAAATACTTCTGGAACATCAGGAATACAACGATAATCGGAACGGACGCCAAAGCGGCACCGGCCATCAGCATACCCACATCTATAGAGGTTTCTGCCTGTAAAGTAGCAATTCCCAGAGAGATCGTATAATTTACGTTGCTGCTCACCATAACCAACTGCATGAAGTAATCATTCCATGAATTGATAAAGGTGAAAATTGCCAATGCACCCACACCGGGCTTTACCATCGGAAATACAATCGTCACAAAAGTATTCCATTCTCCCGCGCCGTCGATACGTGCGGCTTCCAGAATCTCCCCTGGAATGCTTTCCGAAAACTGTTTCATCAGGAACACGCCAAACGGCCATCCTACCGTCGGAAATATGATCGCCCAAATGGTATTATAAAGACCAATGGCGGACATTTCCTTCAACAGGGGAATCAACACGACCTGCTTGGGCAGCGCCATAGCGCATATGATCAGTCCGAATAAAATACTGCGTCCACGGAAGCGTTTCTTCGCCAGCGCATAACCGGCCATCGTAGCGGTAAAGCAGGTAAGAAACATTGCCGCCACCGCCATGAAAATCGTATTCAGAAGCCACCTGAACACCGCGGGAACGGTAGGTCCCGTAGAGAGCGTGATACTTTCTCCGCCGGAAGTGAAAAACCTGCTGAAAGGCAGATGAATCTCCCACATAGGGGCACTGCGCTTATTCATTAAATTATTAAAATTCGTCGTTACCCATTCGCTGGGCCACCAGACAGGCTTCTGCGCATAGATATCTGCCGGCGGCTTGAACGCGCCGGTGATGATCCAATAGAGGGGGAATAAGAAAAGGAGCGCCAGAACCACCAGTATGATCAGCGAAATTATTTTATAAACTTTACTGTTTCCTGTTTTATTTTCCATCGCTTCTCCTCCTCTACTTCTCTTTTGCCAGCCGCATCTGAACAGCCGACAAAATACCTATGAAGATAGCCAAAACAACGCCCATTGCATTGGCATAGCCGAAATGTCCTGACTGCTCGGTAAGCTTAAAGGCTGTATAATAGATGTAATACATTACCGTCTGTGTTCCGGAACCACCCTGCGTCAACAACTGAATCAGTGCGAAACACTGGAAGGAGTTAATCGTGGTAATGACCAGTATGTACAAGGTTGTCGGCATAATCTGCGGCCATTTGATCTTCCAGAAAGCCTGCAGATCTGTGGCCCCGTCCACCTGCGCCGCTTCCACCAGGGATGCATCCACGTTGCCGAGCGCCGACACATACAGTACGATCGGCTGGCCAACCGATGTGGTAAACAGGATCAGTATAATACACCAGAGCGCATATTTCTCATCCCCCAGCCAGTTAATGTTGGCGTCGATAGCGCCGGTCGTCTTTAATACAGAATTCAAAATACCCGTGTAATTATCAAACATCCATTTCCAGACTACCGTTACCGCTACAGAACCGGTAACCACGGGCAGATAGAAAATACATCTGAATGCTGAAAGAACAGGCATTTTCAATTTATAGATAGCGGAGGCCACCCACAGAGAGAATGCCGTTACGGTCGGTACACTCACAAATACAATGACAAATGTATTCCATAACGCATCCAGAAACACCTCATCCTTAAACAGATTGTTAAAGTTCGTTAATCCAATAAAGTTACCGCCGCCCTGCGTATGCATGTTAGAATCCGTCAGACTCAGCCAAATACAAATGATCATCGGAATCAGAACAAAGCCTACAAAAAAAAGCAGACTGGGCAGCATAAAACCATAACCGGCTATATCTTCTCTGCGCTGTAATGCCCGGCTTCTTTTTTGCATAACCTGACTACTCAAGAAAATGCGCCCCCTTTCCCCATTGCCTGTAAAAGATTGTATGATTTACCTGTTGTTAATGAAAACGCCCCTCCCACTCCCAGTGGAAGGGGCGCCTTTACCGAACCGTCTGTTTAGAACAGTATGCCGTTCGATTATTCAGCCGCTGCCGCGTTCGCTTCGCCTTCATATTGTGTAAGCGCTTCCGTTACATCCGTGCCGGATCCGATCTTCTGAAGCATCGTCCACCATGCAGTACGCTGTCCTGCCCAACCGGGAGTAACCTGATAATAGTCACCAAGCTGAGGCATCAGAACCTGATATTCATTCATGATCTCATTGTCAGCCCAGATTGCAGATAAGTCTGTGCCTTCTGCCGTGGAACGAACTGCGAAGTAGTTCGCTGCCTTCACCGCATCCACAGTAGCCTCAGAGTCAGCCATATATTTGATGAACTGCTTGGATGCCTCAATACGCGCTGCATCGCCGTTATCAAAAATACCGAAGCCCCAAATACCACCCTGGAGTTTGGATTCACCCGTCTCAGAGGGGAAGCTCATGAACTCGATCTCTTCGCCTGTAACGGTAAGGCCTGCGCCTGTCCCTGCTCCGTTAGGGTCTAACTGCTGTGCGATATTCCAGCAGAATGCCATCTTTAAAATACCCTGATAGAACTTAGCGATCTCATCGCCGCCTGCCAAAGAAGCGTCAAAAGCAATACCGTTCATGCCCTTTAACTGTTCCAGAGCTTTCACGTTTTCTGCAGAATTCCATGTATAAGCGGTATGAGCCTCATCCGTGTAGGAACCACCGTACAGATTATTCACCAGTGCGCGTGTTCCCTGGTCTCCGCCCTGTCCTGCACAGTAAACTGCTGCTACTGTATCATTGTAGTGTGCATAGAGAGCGTCAACAGCCTTGATAAAGTTTTCGGTTGTCCATGTATGTGTCTCTAAATCCAGATACTGGTCAGCGCCCGCTTCCTTGAAAGCGTTCATATTAACTGCCATACAATGCGCTGTCATAACAAGGGGATACTCATATACTTCGCCGCCCGGCGCCGTACATGCTGCCAGAGGCGCTGCCTGGATCTCAGACTTGTCGGTATCATCCAGCATATCGGACAGATCAACCATATATCCGTTTGCTCCCCAGTTTGCAACCAGACGCTCAGGTCCTTCCATAATAAGGTCGGGTGCCTGCCCTGCCGTGATCGCGGTGTTCACTTTGTCATCGCCGTCAGCATAAGCCAAAAATTCTACATTTACAACGATACCAGTCTTTGCCGTGAAAGCATCGGTAAGTCCTTTTACCGTAGCCTCATCTCCCCATTTTCCGATAGGGTAAGTCCAAAGAGTGATCGAGGAAGCTGCATCGCCTCCTGCGGAAGCCTCCTCTGCAGGAGCTTCCTCTTCTGCGGCTGCAGGAGTCTCCTCCACCGCTGCGGGAGCCTGCTCCATAGTTTCCTGTTTTGTTTCTTCAGCAGCCGGCGCGCCAGAACCGCCGCATCCCACTGTAGAAAGGGTCATAGCTCCGATTAAGAGTAGTGCCAATAACTTTTTCATATTCCTCTCCTTTCATGTATGCAATGATCGTTAACAATTGCGTATTTAAATTCTACTGTGTATGAAGGTGCTTTGTCAATATAAATTTAAAAAAAATTTTCATCACAATTTTATTCGTGAATATTTTTTTATTTTTTCTTGCCCGAAAATTTTTTTCATGCTAAAATGGAAGCAACGCATCAAGGAATTACTATTCGACCAAAATCGAAAGAATGGAGGAAATTATGAGAGCAACCTTAGCAGACATACTAGCTGCCACCAAAAGTTCTATTATCGTATCCTGTCAGGCTCTGCCGGACGAACCTATGTACTGTCAAGAGATGTCTATCATGCCGTTTTTTGCCAACGCCGCCAGACAGGCGGGCAGCAAGTGCATCCGTACCAGCAGCATCCGTGACGTCATTGCCATCAAGGAAGCCACCGGCCTGCCTGTGATCGGTCTGGTAAAACGCGTAGTAGAAGGCTATGCTTCCTATATCACTCCAACCATGAAAGAAATAGACGAACTGGTTGAGGCCGACGCGGACATCGTTGCACTCGACTGCACCATGAGAACGCGGGGCGACGGCAGTACCATTAACGAATTTATTGCACAGATCCGGGAAAAATACCCTGACATTGTGTTAATGGCGGATATTTCTACCCTTGAAGAGGGCATAAACGCCGCCAAATGCGGTGTGCAGATTGTAGGCACCACTTTGAGCGGTTACACGGACTACTCGCCCAAAACGGACGGCCCCGATTTTGAACTGGCAGAGAAACTGGTATCCGCTCTGACAATTCCTGTCATTGCCGAAGGAAAAATCCATACGCCCGAACAGGCCAAAAAAATGCTTTCCCTCGGCGTACACGCAGTCGTTGTAGGCGGCGCGATCACCAGACCTCTGGAAATAGCCCAGCGGTTTTATAACGGCATCAAATAGGAGACTCTTATGATTTATGATAAAATGTCTAATCTTAAGCTGTATAAAGGGATGAACAAAAATCTGGATACCGCCATTGACTTTATCATTTCCCATGATCTGAACGGGCTGCCTGTCGGCAAAACGGTCGTGGATCAAGACAATGTGTTTATCAATGTCATGGAAACCTCTGCCGCTCCTGTCGAGGAAAGACAGTATGAGTTTCACAAAAACTATATGGATATTCAGATGGATCTGGCTGGAACCGAGCGGGTGGACACCGGAGACAGCGCGAACGCAAAATATATCAATTATAACGAGGAAGCCGATGTAGGCAATGCAGAGGCGGCCGATCTGGGAAGCTGTCTGATCGGCACGGAAAACTTCATCATCTGCATGGCCGGGGAACCCCACAAGCCAAACATCGCTGTCAGCGACGATATGTTCCTTAAAAAAGCGGTCTGCAAGGTTCATATTTAATTCTAACGGGAGAAATATTTATGAAAAATCTTGTATTCGATATCGGAGGCACTTCCATCAAATGCGGTGTCTGTCAGGACAACAAACTGACCGATACCAGAGAAGTTCCCACCCAGGCCCCAAAAGGCGGCAAGCACATACTGGAAACTGTCATTTCCTTGATTCAGGATCACTCTGGTTATGATGCCATCGGTATCAGCACTGCTGGGCAGGTTCATGCCAAAGACGGGTATATTATTTATGCCAATCAGAATGTTCCCGGATACACGGGCATCCAATATAAAAAGACCCTGGAGGAACTGTTCCATGTTCCCGTCGCCGTGGAAAATGACGTAAATGCTGCTGCCCTGGGCGAAGCAGTTTACGGCGCAGGTCAGGACTTTGACCAGTTCCTGATGCTGACCTATGGAACCGGGATCGGCGGCGCTGTCATAAACGACAAAAAAGTCTTCCACGGTTCCAGCTATTCCGCCAGCGAGTTTGGCGCCATCATTACACACAGCGACGCACGGCTCTCAAGCAGTGATTTCTTTGACGGATGCTATGAAAAATATGCTTCCACGACCGGGCTTGTGCAAATGGTAAAGTCCTGTCGCCCGGATCTTGACACAGGCAGGAAAATATTTGATGCGCTCCACGATGATACGGTCGTCAGCATCATTGACCAATGGGTAGATGAAATCATGCTCGGACTTGCAACGCTGACCCATATTTATAATCCCTCCTGCATCATTCTTGGAGGCGGCGTCATGTCCCAGCCACTGATCCTGCAAAAGATCGAGGAGAAAAAAAGCCGGTTTATTATGCCAAGCTTTTCCCATGTACATATTATCGCTGCCGCGCTCGGCAATTCAGCCGGCATGTGGGGCGCCAACTATTTAGCGTCGCAGTCTGTTATCTGACGGCTCCATGATTTGGAGCAGACACATTCAGATGAAAATATTTTTCAGGTTAAAAAAGGAGCATCCCAATGGAATGCTCCTTTTCCGGCTTCTAAAGCATGCCGGGAATCTTCTCCGCCAGATACTTTGCAAATGCGCTGTGCGCCTGTAAACTCAGGTGCATAAAGTCATAGGGATTCATCTCTACTCCCGGAATCTGTCCCGCATCTAAATAGTGACATCCCAGATTTTCCGCCACCTGCTCATACAGAGGCGCAAGTTCGCGGCTTCTTACGTCACAGCCATCTCCCATTTCTCCGTAAACACTCGTGTCTCTATACTTCGGTGCAATCGCAGGCGGTGCAATCAGCAGAATATTGGGTCTGCCGTCCCTGAATGCAATTTTGGAATCAATGGCTTTCTGTGCCAGCCTCTCCATTCCCTTGGCCACATTCGCAGGCGTACAGGAAAAACGCTGTTTCACATCATTGGTACCCAGCATAATCAGCAGCAAATCCACCGGCTTATGCGTCATAAGGCACGGGTATAGATATTGAAAACCGCACAGGCCCTCAAACAGCGGATCATCCAGACATGTCGTTCTCCCCTCCAGGCCTTCCTCCACCACATGATAACCTTCTCCTAAATGCTTCGAAAGAAGGCATGTCCATCTTTCCTCCTCCGTAAAACGGTCAATCGTCTCTGCGTTATAGCCATAGGTATTGGAATCTCCGAAACACACGATCTTTTTCATATATGCTTTCCCCATATGCATGTCCTCCATGTCATCTATTATACTATATATAATTAAAGAAACAAATACATATTTCTTTCTTCCCGCACAACCCGTCAACTCCCATACCCTGTTGTACAACCCCGGAAAATATGCTATCCTATGGAAAGCATAAGATGACTTATCACACGTTACCTTCGATTGGCAAAGGTACGGCCGGACAAATTACACCCATCATATCGCGGAAGAGGACATGTATATATGTGGATCGCAGACAACTGGAAAGACTATGAAGTGATAGACTGTTCAAAGGGAGAAAAGCTGGAACGCTGGGGCAGATATATCTTAGTGCGCCCCGATCCCCAGGTCATTTGGGACACGCCGCAGACAGAGGAACGCTGGAAAAAGAAAAACGGCCACTATCACCGCAGCCAGAAAGGCGGGGGCGAATGGGAATTTTTCGATCTGCCGCAGGAGTGGAGCATCCGCTACCGGGATCTGACCTTCCGGCTCAAGCCGTTCAGTTTCAAACACACCGGGCTTTTCCCGGAACAGGCAGTGAACTGGGATTGGTTTTCTTCTATTATAAAGGAAGCAAAAACCAATGCCCCCGACAGGCCTCTCAAAGTCCTGAACCTTTTCGCCTACACCGGCGGCGCCACGCTGGCCGCTGCCGCTGCCGGCGCGGCAGTCACCCATGTGGACGCCTCAAAAGGCATGGTTACCTGGGCGAAGGAGAATGCTGCCGCCTCAAGGCTTTCCGATGCGCCGGTCCGCTGGCTGGTGGACGACTGCGTCAAATTCGTGGAACGGGAAATCCGCCGCAGAAACACCTACGACGGCATCATCATGGATCCGCCCTCCTATGGGCGAGGCCCAAAAGGCGAAATCTGGAAGATTGAGGAAAATGTGTTTCCCCTGATCCAGCTGGCCGCAAAACTGCTGTCCGAAAACGCCCTGTTTTTCCTTGTCAATTCCTACACCACCGGGCTCCAGCCTGCAGTGCTCACCTATATGATGCACACTGCCCTCGTTCCCACGTTCGGCGGTCATGTGGAATCCTCGGAAATCGGTCTGCCTGTCTCCTCGAACGGACTTGTGCTTCCATGCGGTGCCTCTGGCAGATGGTTTACATAATATGCAATAAATCCCGGGATATTGCTGCATCCCGGGATTCTCTTTCCTTTTGTATATATTTACATAACTCCTATCATCCTCGCAATCACAAACAGGATCAGCAGATGCACCGGGTAAAACGCATAATAAAATGATTTGGGCATCTGTCTCCCTTTCTCCCCGTTATACAGAAAAATGAGCACAAAGGCCAGCAGTCCGTACATCTCCCGCATAGAAAATTGAAACAGGTAAGCCGCTGAAAAAGTTCCCGCATAGCGGATCAGATTAGAGCCCCATGTCCCGAACAGCATGACAAGCCCCGCCGCCATAAACTGCACGCCCGCGTTTTTTTCTCTCGTCCAATACATGACAAATATGAGAAGGACTCCCATAAAGCGATAATCCATTGAGAAAAGAAATGCCGCCGTGCACCCTGCCAGCAGCACCGCCAGACGTCCCACCGCCGCAAAAACATTCCTATATTGAGAAAGATAGTCCCACAGCGTCAGCACCAGCACTCCCAGAAACAGGGTCCAGAATACATTCTGGCCTCCCCAGTCAAACACGGCTCCCGCCATGGCCAGATCAAAAGGAATCTCCGAGAGAAGCGCAAACAGAAAAAGGCGCAGCAGGAACCACACTCTGCTCCTTGTATAAAAGAATCCCTCCACAATTAAAAATGTGAAAAGAACAAAGGAGATTCTTCCCACCGCCCTGCCTGCACGATAAACCGGCTCAAGCTGCGGATCCCATCTGCCGTCCACCGTGTACGCCTGCATATAATTCAAGAAGACTACCGCAAAAAAATGATCGATCAACATTGTGATATACGCTGTATTTTTTAACACGGCGCCGGTTAACCCGTATTTCTTTTCGGTTTTCAGAAAATCTGCCATTTCATTCTCCTGAAATCTGTATCCTGCGCGGGCCTTTCCGCCGTACGGCCTGTCCCCCGCTCTGACTGCTAACCCTCCGATGCAAAACGTGTGCATAAAAGAGCCTCTGCTATCCTTCATAGCAAAGGCTCCCTGCTCTTCTCTCTACGCCAGCGCATCCACATTGGCGCCCTGCACCAGTTCTGCCCCCGACTGTCCGGTATCCGGGGAAACCGGAATATCCACACCTTGCAGTTCCAGCGATACCGCCGGATTCGTCTCCTGCTGGAATGCCTGCTGGCTTACCGCCTGCTTCTCTCTCTCCAGCTTATTGAACATCGCCTTCAGATATTTCATATCCGCCTCCACGATGTCCTTCATCTCATCGGCGCGGTGTTTCTTTCGGAGCTTGTCAACCTGTTCCGGCGACATTTCCTGCTCTGACGCGCCCATATACTCCTTCATAAGATCGTTGACCCCGCCGGTGTCCTCAAGCTCCTGCATGAGCCGCTCGTACTCCTCCATCAGCTCCTGCATCTGCTCCAGTTCCTCTTCCTTCAGATTCTCCATGGACTCCTCGAGCTTTTTCATCCGCTCATCCTCGTTCGACGCTGCCCCCTGCTCAACAAGGCCCTTGCCCGTAGCAGCAGCCTTCTCTTCCTCCTCCAGATGCTTCTTCTTCCTGCGCGCCACCCGCTCCATCTTTCTGGCATGGATGATCGCATGACGAAGATCTGTCTCATCATATTTTCCGCTCATCTGCTTTCTGAGAAGGGAGACCACCTCCTCGCGGGCTTTCGTAATAACCCTGCGTGCACCCGTCGAGGTGTTGTTCATGGTAATCTGTCTCGAGATCTTTTTATAGTTATAATTCAGCTTTTTCTTCTTTTGACTCGCTTTTTGTTTTTGAATCCTGATGGCGTTCGCCGTCTGCCTCGCCGCAATGCCGGCGCACTCATTCTTAATATCCTGCTTCGTCCTCTGCTTAAAGGGTTCATTCTCCACAGCCGCAGGCTGGCTCGGACTCGGATTCGTACCTACTTTTATGCCCATACACGTATCCTCCATGACGCTGTCAACGCGGCAAATCCGTTTGCCACAATCCAGTTATAGTTTATATCGACCAGATCTGTGCGAATGTTTAGGGTTTACAGCCGTCTCATCCAACTCTTTTTTCGGAAAACGGCCAGCGAAATAAAAAGCCGGAAAACCTCCTCCAGCGAAAGTATAAAATACGGATCATATTCTATACCTTAATGGGAGAGATTATCACAAATCCACACCCTCATTAACTTTTTGGAATTCCGATAAGCCACTCTATCTCTCCCTTTATGTCATAGTTTTAGGGTGCCGATCATCACCCGATCTGTGTTACACACAAGGCATTTCACCCCTTGCGCCTTGCTGTACTCTCTCGTATGATCAGTTTCACCGGGAGCGCCTCCACAACCGGCTCTCCATGCCCTTCCCGCAAGGTTTTCAGGGCACGCACTGCCATCCGCGCCCGCTCTCCTGCATCCTGCCCCACCGTTGTCAGCCTGGGAAAGCAGCTGACGCAGAGCGCGTTGTCATCAAATCCAACCACCGACATTTCCTCCGGCACAGAAATCCCCTGTTCTGTCAGAAAGTGCATAAACTCCACCGCATAGACATCCGAAACGGCAAATGCTGCCGTACACGCCCGTATCCGCTCCAAATGTTCCTGGTAGAGGAGACGCCGTCCCGCCCTGTTCATGGGCACCTCCATAAAGTCTGTCTCTCCATCTGAGAAACCCGCAAGAAAGCCCGCCATCCGTTCTGCATCCATGCAGATATCATTGTCGGAGATAAGAATTGCCCGGCGGTGCCCCATCTCTCTCAGATACGCGCCCACCTGACGGCCGCCATCGAAATTATCAATTGTCAGATTGCAGATCCCCCGATCGTTCTCAAAGAAACCGTCATAAACCACAAAAGGAATGTGCATTCTCGCCCGGAGTTTTTCATAGTCGCTGTCGCAAAATCCCAGAAGCACCATCCCGTCCATATTCCACATGGAAGCAAACCGTTCTACTTCGCTCCAGTCCTGCGTGGCCTTTATCATCATAAAATATCCCGACTGTTCCAGCTCAAAGAGCAGGGCATTCAGAGAGGCGGACACAAAGGCATCCTCCAACACCTTTCCCTCATATTTCTCATGGTTGTTCACCACCACGCCGATGATACGGGAATCGTTTCTTGCCAGCAGAATCCCTGCCATGCTCGGAATATACTGCCGTTCCTCCAAAAGCGCCTGCACCCGCTTCACCGTCTCATCCGATATCTTTTTTGTCTTTCCGTGGATCACATTGGAAACCGTAGCCGTACTCACTCCCAGCTCTTCCGCAAGATCCGCAATCCTCACCCGCTCTGCCATTTTCCCTGCACCGGCCTTTCTTCCATTCTGGCTTTCGCTAAGATCAGTGTATGCCCCTTATCCCATAAACACAATAGGTTAATCGCGTAACCCATTCCAAAAAAGAAAGTGTATTTTTGGCACTATTGCCTCAAATACACTTCCACATCCTATTTCTTCTATATCTTTCTTCTATTTTTCCTCCGGCTTTGCCTTTCTCATCTTCTCCACACTGTGCTCCCAGGTATCCGGCTCCCGTCTCTTCTGCTCGGGAATCCACTTCTTCAGAGCCTCATTGAGCGCCTTTTTGTCCAGCGGCTTGGTGATAAAGTCCTGAAAGCCGTTTTCCAGAAACATCTCCCGCACGCCCTCCATCGCGTTTGCCGTCAGCGCAATGATGACCGGCAGCGTGCCGTTTTCCCCGCACTCCCTGCGGATCCGCTGTACTGCCTCTATGCCGTCCATCTCCGGCATCATATGATCCATGAAAATTATATCATACCTTGTCTCTCTGACACATTCGATCGACTTCTGGCCGCTGTCCGCCTCGTCAATCATCAATCCGTAAGGCCGCAGAAAACCTTTCGCCACTTTCCTGTTAACCAGATTGTCGTCCACCACCAGCACACGGCAGTCCTCCGCCTGGAACGTTTTGATCTCATCCTCCTCGCTGACGGTCTCCCGGGGCGCCTCATTCAGTGTTCTGCGGTCCACAATGGTCTGCGGTATCTCCAGAATAAAGGTCGTTCCCTCCCCGTACACGCTCTCCACCCGGATCGTTCCGCCCATCAGCGCCACCAGATGCCTGGTGATAGACAGGCCGAGCCCGGTGCCTTCCACGGTGCGGTTTCGCTTCGCGTCCACCTGGCTGAAATTCTCAAATATTTTTGCAAGATCCGCTTCCTTAATCCCACAGCCGGTGTCCCTCACCTCAATGTGCAAAAGCTCCGTATCCGCAGTCTCTCCCGGTCCGCCGCCCACAGAGAGTTTCACATAGCCCTCCCTGGTGAATTTCAGACCGTTGTTCAGAAGATTGATCAAAATCTGTCTGATCCTTCCCTCATCGCCGTGATACCGGCACGGTATGGACATATCGAACTCGCATTTGAGCAGGATGCCCCGCTTTGACGCCGCACCGTCCATCATATTAACCACCTCATCCACGATGTTCTTAATATGATAATCCGTGCACACCAGCTCCATCTTCCCGGCTTCCACCTTGGACAGATCCAGGATATCGTTGATGAGCGCCAGGAGATTTCGGGAAGCCGACTTGATGTCACAGGCATAATCGTGCACCTTCCTGCCCTTGCTCTCCTCCATAATGATATCGCTCAATCCCACGATGGCATTCATGGGCGTGCGGATCTCGTGGGACATATTCGCCAGAAACTCACTCTTCGCCTCGTTGGCCTGCTCCGCCTGTATTCTGATCTGCTTGATCTCCTCGATGTAGTTTCTCACTTCCGTCATGTCCAGGATCCGTACCACATAGCCCTTTACCACCCCGAACCGATCCGTGATCTGCTCCACATGGCTCTGGTAATACCGCTTCCTCAGAAAAAACTCGTCCTGCACATCCTCCCCGAGAACAATTTCCGGGAAATCCGATATCTCCCCGACCCTCCTGCCGATGGCCCGGCTGTTCAGTCCCGTGAAAATGGCGGCCGACGCCGGATTATAGTTGACAACCCGTCCCCGCTCATCCAGTGCAATCACGCCGTCGCTCATTCTGTTGAGCAGCGTGCCCGATGCCAGACTTCCGAAATCGTAAACCTTCCTGCTCCACACAAGAATCACCACACTCGAAAGCACAAGCCCAAGGACAACCGGCGTAAAGTCAAAGGCGCGCGTCAGTTTTGTGACATAGGCATACAGGGCAATGACCGGCAGAAAAGACAACATCAGAATCAGCCCGTACTTGCGGTCCACTGCATCCTCGCCCCTTCTGGATTTGGCACGGATCAGCACACGCAGGGACATCACATAGGGGATGAGCGTTGCACATATGATAAAGACCGCATACCCCGGCCCATACTCCAAAAACAGATAAGAGTGTCCATCCGCCGTTGTCTCCCAGTCCAGATATCTGTAGAAAAGGCTGTGGTAATCACAGGTCAGAATTAACAGGAGAAGCACCGCGTCAATCAAGCCAAGCAGCTTCAACGCCTTAAGCGGCGCCTCCTCAAAGCAGTAAATATAGATAAAGTAGCAGTAACAGACAGGTATGATCATCGTTCCCAGATGCTGTACCTTCACCGCCACCATAGCCGCCTCCATCGTAGGCGCCGTCAGTTCCAGCAGATAACCAATGTTCTGTATCAGGGCTCCCATCAGGAAGTATTCCATCATCTTCTGTTCCCTGGATCCATCCCCGTTCAGCAGAAGCGCCAGCGCAAAAAAGACAGCGCATATTCCCAAAATCTGAAGTCCGATAAACGCAATACTCATGTTACTCTCTCCTACCGTGCACCCTTGTCATAGATCACGCCAAGCGCCCTCGGCGAATGGTTCTTTCTACCGAAAAATACAAGCATCAGAAGCGTCAGCACATAGGGCAGCACCATTACCAGATCCTGGTAACTGCTTGGCATTTCCAGAATCTTTACCAGCTCATACCCGCCCGATCTCGCAAAGCCGAACAGCAGACATGCTCCCAGCGTAGGCAGAATCTTCCAATTGCCAAAAATCAGCGCCGCGATGGCCAGATACCCGTACCCCGAATAGATATTGGATGAGAAGTTCGCGGAAATGGAGTAGGCAAAACAGATGCCTCCAAGTCCCGACAAAGCCCCGGAAACCAGGACTGCAATCAGACGCACCTTTCCCACCTCAATGCCTGCCGCGTCCACCGCGTGCGGGTTGTCACCGCATGCTCTCAGATGCAGGCCGAAAGGCGTCCTGTAAAGCACATACCAGGCGATCACCGCTATCAGCGCAATCACCGGCTCAAAGGGATACAGATTGGTGAAGACCGCCCCCAGCACAGGAACAGATGAGATCCCCGGCACGGTCACGCGGGCCGACACGCCCAGCACAAACTTGTTGGAAGCCGCCTTAAAGATGCTGGCGTTGATCTGCTTCGTCATAAACTCCGTCAGTGACATAGCCAGAATGTTGATCACCACACCGCTTATGACCTGGTTCGCCTTAAAGCGGATGCAAAGCATCGCGTGAAGCAGGGAAAAGAGCGTACCTCCCAAGAAGGCAAATACCATTGCCAGATAAAAAGGCACCGGCGAATCGCCTGCAAAATATGGCGCAATGCAGACCGCGAACAGCGCGCCGCAGAAAGCCCCGAATCCCTGCAGGCCCTCTATCGCCAGATTGGTCACGCCGCTCCGCTCACAGTAAATACCGCCGATTGCCATGATAAACAGGGGAAGCGCAAAGGATAAGCCGTCAATTATGATCGTATTCATATCATCTGTTCTCCTTCCATCTGTCTAATCTTTCTCTCACATAAGCGCCGCATGCGCTGATTAACAGGATGATTCCCGTAAGGGCGGCAGCCATCTCCGCCTGCACCCCGGCCGTGGAACTCATATAGGTACTCCCCTTGGAGATCACGGTAATCAGGAAAGAGGAGAAAATAATGCCGATCGGGGAGCTGTTGCCAAGCAGCGCCACAGCAATGGCGTCATATCCTGTACTGGCCAGCACTCTCGGCTGCATGGAGCAGAAATACCCAAGATAATAGGTCACGCCGGCAAGTCCGGCCGCGCCTCCCGAGAGCATCATGGCGAGCACTCTGGTGCGTCCCACGCGGATGCCCGCATACTCCGCCGCCCGGCTGCTGCTGCCCACCGCCTTGATCTCAAAGCCAAGCGTGGTTTTCCCGAGCAGGAAAACCGTGGCCGCAACCGCTGCCGCCGCTACAAGAATCCCAAGCGGAATATCCATCTTATAATCGCCCACCACCGTGTCCACAAGCGTCAGCCTGCTGGCTGCGCCTATGTTTTTGGACTGTCTCGAAACCGGATCCACAAAGAACACATTGATAAAAAAGCTGGCTACAAACTGCACTATGTAATTGCACATGATGGTGGAGACCACCTCATTGATGTTGAAGCGATGCCGCAGATATCCGACCAGACCGCCCACAAGCGCACCTACCGTCAGACCGATCAGAATCACAAGCGGCTTCGCCAGCACAGCGGGCAGCTCCGAGTAGCCCACCAGAACCGTTGCCACAAAGGCCGCCGCCAGCATCTGTCCCGAAACACCGATGTTAAACAACCCGGCCTTCAGGGCGATCAGCACGGAAAGCGAAGCCAGAAGCATCGGCGTCAGCGCATTCAGAAAGCTGGTAAAGTCCGTAATCATTCCCTTATGGCCCGCATAGGACGCCTTCGGCGCAAGCCCCGATCCCTGCAGCAGATTGTAGTATGCCAGAAACGGGTTCTTCCCCAGCAGCGCTATCACCACGATTCCCAGAACCAGGCTTAAAAGGACCGTAAAAAACGGTATCAGATCATGCTTTTTCATGGCGTCCCCCCACTCCCATCATAAATTCCCCGACTTCGCCCGGGGTCAGCGTTCCCGCATCCGCAATCTTTTCGATTCTGCCGTTATAGATGACGCCGATCGTGTCCGCAAGATTCATCACTTCATCCAGCTCCAGCGAAATCAGAAGCACTGCCTTGCCTTTGTTTCGCTGCTCCACAATCTGCCTGTGGATGTTCTCAATCGCCCCGATATCCAGTCCTCTGGTTGGCTGTACAAAAATCAGAAGAGAGGAATCCAGTTCAATTTCCCTGGCAATGATCGCTTTCTGCTGGTTGCCTCCGCTCATCGAACGCACAACCGTTTCGCTTCCCTGTCCGCTTCTGATGTCGTATTTCTCTATCAGCTCGTCACTGTATCTGGTAAACGCCTCACCCGCTATCACCGATCCTCTGGAAAAAGGCGGCATGAAATAATTTTTCAAAGCCAGATTATCCGACAGCGAAAGATCCATCACCAGTCCCACATTCTGCCGGTCCTCCGGGATATAGGAGATGCCTTCCAGATTGCGGCTTCGGATCGCCGCGTGGGTGATATCCTTTCCGTTTAAGGTAATGCTGCCGCCCGAAGGCTTTAACAGTCCGGCCACTGCATCGGCCAGCTCCACCTGCCCGTTGCCGGAAACGCCCGCAACCGCAAAGATTTCACCGCCGCGCACAGAAAAACTGACGTCCTTCACCACCTCGAACTTGTCCTCATTCTGTACCGTCAGATGCTCCACCTTAAGGATCTCTCTGCCATATTCCGGCTCCGGCTTGTCCACGGAAAAGTTTACTTCCCTGCCGACCATCAGATTGGCCATCGTCTTTGTGTCCGTCTCCTTCACATCAAGCACATCGATCAGCTTCCCCCGGCAGAGGATGGCACAGCGGTCCGCAATCTTTTTGATCTCCTCCAGCTTGTGGGTAATCAGGATGATCGTCTTGCCGTCACGCCGCAGACTCTCAATGATCTCCAATAGAAACTCGATCTCCTGAGGCGTCAGCACCGCCGTCGGCTCATCAAAAATCAGAATTTCCGCCTCCCGGTACAGCATCTTTAATATTTCCACCCTCTGCTGCATGGAGACATTGATATTTTCAATCACCTTGGTGGGATCCACCTCCAGACCGAATTTTTCCGACAAGGCTCTGATCTCTTCATTGGCCCGTTTCTGATCCAGCGTCTTAAAAATGCCAAGGTGTTTCTTGACCGGCTCCATCCCCATAACTATGTTTTCCGCTATGGTATAGTTGCTCACCAGCTTAAAATGCTGATGCACCATGCCGATATTCAGCCGGGTGGCATGGTTGGGGGAGGCAATCTTTACCTTTTCTCCCCGAATAATGATCTCCCCCTCGTCCGGCTCATACATGCCGAACAGCATACTCATCAAAGTGGACTTCCCCGCTCCATTTTCCCCTAAAAGGGCATATATCTCACCCTTTTTAACCTGAATGGAAACATCATCATTTGCAACAATACCCGGGAAACGCTTCGTGATATGATTCATCTCAATAATATAATCAGACATATGCGGTCTCCTGCCCTTCTCTGCAACCTAACGCGTATCTGTTTATAGTATAAGGCAAAGCGGCACATCCCGCAAGATATATACTTGCGCCTGCTTCTGCCGTTTTTCTGAATCCGCGGATAAAAAATCGAGCGTCGGCACGCTCGATTCAGAGAATGCTTCGCATTCTCCTTGAATGGTTTACACTGTCGCAATTTCCTATGAAATAAGCAGAAAGACTGCGGGAAAAATACTCCCGCAGTCCAATCCATTGTCATATACTGTTTTTCCGTGCGCCGGACTGCGCACAAACTCTGCTTCCTACCAGGTGAAATCCTCCGGGGTCACACCGTTAAAGTTTGCTGCCGGAACAATCGCGCCGCTCTTGATCTGCTCATATGCCGCATCCAGCTTTGTGATAGAGTCAGCGGAGAGCTGATTTCTGCCGTCCGCATTGATATATCCTGTGGAATCCGTGTCCGCATGCAGCGTAACGTTTCCGCCCTTAAAGCTGCCATCCACAACTGCGTTCAGCGCACGCTCCACATTCAGATGCATCACCTTTACCGCAGAGGTCAGAACCACATTGGCATCCCCGTTTGCACCGTCATCGTACTGGTCTACGTCACAGCCGATAAAGTAAACGCCGTCAGCTTCCTTCACCGCAGTGAGGACACCGTTGCCGGATGCACCCGCTGCCACGAAGATGATATCCACACCTTCTGCGATCAGCGCGTTGCCGACTACCTTGCCGGTCGCTTCGTCCGCAAAAGAGCCTACATAGTTGCCGCCCACATCTGCGCCGGTCACGTCCGTACCTGCGTAGGAGGGAAGCTCCACGAGCTCAACAGACTTTCCTTCCGTATCATTGATATATTTCACGCCGCACTCAAAACCATACTGGTAATTCACGTTAGAGGGATAAGCGATACCGTTCACCACAGACACCTTATTGGACTTCGTCTCGAGCGCTGCCGCCATACCTGCAAAGAAGCCGGACTCCTGCTCTGCAAACTGCATCGCATAGATGTTGTCCACTTCCACATCGCTTCCATCTTCCCCGGAAGGGAAAGCGTCCACCAGTACAAATTTCACATCAGGGTTCTCCTGTGCAATCGTTGTAATGCCCGCAAACTGGAATCCGCAGCACACAATCACATCATAGTCGGCCACAATATCAGCCACCGCCTGTACGGCTGCCGCCACGTCACCCGTTGTCTCCTGCACGGGCGTCACCGTGCTGTCGGGATGGCTCTCAATAAAGGTGAGAATACCATTATAGTTGTCCTGGTTAAAGGAACCGTCATCCACGCCGGAGGGACTGGACACAATCGCGATCTTCAGTCCTGCCGCCGTCTCGCCTTCCGCTGCCGGAGCTTCCTCACCGGCCGTTTCCGTCTCTGCCGCATCCGCCGCAGGAGCTGCTTCCTCTGTGCTCTCCGGCGCAGCTGCTTCCTCACCGCCGCCGCAAGCCGCAAGAGAACATACCATTGCCGTCGCAAGCATAACTGCTACTACTTTCTTTTTCATAAATCTCCTCCATTCCGTACTGTATCGCCTACTTTTTGTAACGAATCTATATTAGCATTACAGCGACGGAAATGCAATGGTCTGTTTGCATTCCGCCTGAAATCTCAGAAAATTAATGAACTCCGGCTTCTGCACGGCGACACTCATAAGGAGCAGACTGATGTTCGCGAGCTGTCCTGCTGCCTGCCCGCGCTTACTCAGCCAGATAAATGCCAAGCCTTGTCTCAATCGCATTCATGGCCTCCTCCAGGCTCCTGTCTCCACGGATATAACCTTCTCCTTCCTCATAGACAACATTCTCAAAAGTTTTGTCTTCCACATAGGCAGTGTCCAAGGATCCAATCCAGTTAATCAGTTCACTGACCTTCTTCTCATCCGGCACCCGGATCGGCATGAGGATCTCCTCTCCGTTCAGATCTGTCGTTCCTCCCTGCCCGGAAACATAGTCGTTATCCTTGTAAACTCTCCATTGGTCTTCGTAGTTGTCCAGGAGCGCTTTCAGCGTTACCGGGAAACCACCCAGGACTTCCGACTGTATCTCATTTCCAAGTACCGTTTTCAGAAAATCCTGCGCCTGCTGTGTATTGGCCGAGGATGCATTGATCCCAAGAATCGTCCTTGCCCAGAACACGTTGTCACACTGTCCATTCATAGGGACGCTCACACAATCTCCGAACCCTTCCATCTTCGAGACGGATATCTGAATGTTGTAGTTCCAGACATCTTCTGCCGCGCCTGCCACAAACTGTCGTCGCCCGCCCAGCAGATGCGTCGCCTCATGGCGTGTCCGCACCCCGTCCGCATCCTCAAACGCTTCCCCGTTCGGGCTTTCAAATTCCTGATAGTATGACGCATCTGCCTCCCAGCTCTGCACGCCTTCCTCGGGAAGACCGTTCACCTGCGCATCGTACATCCGCTTTGTCTGCGTCAGGAAATCGGCGACGGCATCCTTGTCCAGCGAGCCGTCTTCGGTCCGCCACGCCGGAACACATGACGGTGAGAAAATGCGCATAATTCCCTTTGCCGACGGAACACACATGAGGTAGGCGTCCGGGTCGTTCTCCCGCATCAATTCCATCTCATCCGCTATAGATGACAGATCTGTCATTTTTTCAAGATCGCTCTTTATACCGCAGATATAGGGAAGCTGGATCCTGCCGGGCACCGCATAGACATGTCCGTCATTTCTGAAAGCGTCCACCACATTGGAAAAAACCGCTTCCTTGTCGCTCACGCCGTCCAAAATCGGCGCGATGTCCATAAGTATGCCCTTCTCTATATAGGAGTCCATCGGCAAATGATCCAGAACAAGCACATCCGGCCCTTTCCCTGCCATGGTGCGCGTATTCAGATTCTTGATGGCATCCTCCCTGGTCATGGAATTTCCCGCAAGGCCGATCTCATACTCCACATAAACCGCCGGATTATCTTTCTGATACTTGCTGATCGCCTGCCGGATCACCGCCTCATCCTCCAGACTCCACACCTGCAGTTTCTCTTCGGGTCTGGAAGGCACGGCCGGGTCATAGACGAAGCGGGTCATCTTTTCTCCTGTGAGCACCACCAGAAACTCATTGTTTTCGGCAACAAGCATATCCATAATCTGGTAAGCCGGATTTCCCAGAATATTCAGACTCCCGTCAATCACCTGTTCCATAGCGCTGCCGCCCAGCACATGCCGGTACACCCCGCTGTTCCCTGCCAGATATATGGCATCTTCGCCGCCCGATACGAGAAACAGATCATGGCTTTTTCCCGCATAGCCATCCCTGTCCTGAAAATTTTCCTTTACGAACTCCGCCAGCACCTCGTCCTCTATGTATTCCTTCGCCTCCATATCATAGAGCAGCGGCACATCGACCTGAAAGCCGTCAATCAGCATGATATTTCCGTGGAACTGCAGCAAGTCGATGCTGTAACCGTCTATTGTCAGATACTTCTCGCTGCTGCCATCCTCCTTCACCTCATACAGATTCGACCCGGACGCGGTGGCAAAGATTCTGCCGTCATCCGATATGTACACGGCGTTTATCCACCACTCATCCTCTCCCAGCTTTATTTCCACCGGAGTTTCTGTCCCATCGGTCTTAACAAGCGTAAGCTGCATATCCATCTTGAGCTGCACCCCGCTGCCGCTGTCCTCAGTGCCTTCCTCCGGCTCCGTCCATATCACGGCAGCCGTGCCGTCAGGGCCGATCGCCATGCTTAAGATATATTTGTTCTCCGCCTTCATTTTGGCAAGCCAGGGCAGATCCGCTTTCGTCCAGCTTGCACCGTTATCTGTAGACCGCAGCACAAACCCACTGTTATCCGCCAGAAGATAACTGCCGTCAGCCTGCTTAAACAGGCGGCTGTTCCAGTCGGTAAGGGCGCTGCCGTTCAGTTCCACATCCTTTTCCACATAGCGTCCCATCGCAGTTCCCTGCTCGTCTGTGCCCACATCGGTTCCATCCTTGCTCTCGCCGACGCCGGCTTCTGTACTGCCTTTGCCGCCGCAGCCGGCTAGCATGCCTGCCGTCAGAGACACCGCCAGCAGGCATGCCGCCAGCCTCTTTCCTGTCTTTCTCCCTCTCATGTCAACCTCCATTCCGAAGCGCCTTTTACAGGCTGTCCTCTACACAAATAAAGCAACACATACTTCCACATATTCAGCATACCACCCTTATCTCTAAATTATCTCTAAAAAAATCGAGTGCCTGCGCACTCGATTAAAATACAATATGACTCACTCCTCATCGTGGTACATGTCCAGCAGATGCTCGAAGCTCGGCTTCACCTCCGTAAAGGCTTTGAGCAGCTTCGGTGAAAAGTTTCCGCTGTGTCCGTTCAGTATCATCTGGTATGCTTTATCTGACTCATAAGCTGTTTTGTAAACCCGCTTCGAGGTGAGCGCATCGTACACATCCACCAGCGAAACAATCTGCGCCGCAATGCTGATCTCGTCCCCCTTAAGCCCATCGGGATAGCCCTTCCCGTCATATTTCTCATGGTGATGTCTCGCAATATCATAGGCATAATCGTAGATTGCCCGGTCGTTCAGACGCACCCGCTGCTGGATGATCTCCGCGCCCTTCGTCGTATGAGACTTGATAAGCTCAAATTCATCCGCCGTCAGCTTGGCCGGCTTCAGAATAATGGAGTCTGGAATGGCAATCTTCCCGATATCATGGAGGGAGGACGCCCATCCGATCTGCACCAGTTTCTCCGGCGTCAGCTCATACTCCGGGTAAAGCTTCATCACGCTCTTGCCCAGACACATGGAATACTCCCGTATCCTTTTGATATGCCGTTTTGACTCCATATTTCTGAACTCCACAAGGTTACTCAGGGAATCAATCAGAATTTCGTTTACATGGTTCAGCTTCTTCGTCTGCTGCCGGAGTACACTGTTCTGCTTCTGGATACTGATGTTCTGCTTTTTGACCATCATCTCCAACTGCATTTTGTACTGAAACCAGCCGATGGCATTCTGCACCACCTGCTTCACCACGTCAGACTGATACGGTTTCTTCACATAGCTTACGATTCCGTACTCGTAGCCCTTTCTCTCCATCTCTGGCGAGCTTTCTCCGGTAATCATGATAAAAGGAATCTTATTGAGTACATTTTTTTCCTTCAAATTTTCCAGCACGGAGAAACCGTCCATCAGCGGCATCAGATTGTCAAGCAGCACAATGGCGATCGACGCAAAATGGGAATTCAAAAGCGCAATTCCCTCCTTGCCGTTAGATGCTTCCAGTATCTTGTAATCCGACTGTAACAATCCGACCAGAATTGCACGATCAATTTCGTTGTCTTCAAATATTAAAATGGTATCGCGTTTCATAATTTACCTGTACCTTCTCATTCTTTATTTGGAGAATGCGCCGTGCTGCCCATCGTGTTCCATCTGCCGTGCAGTCCGCACACATTACAAAGCTACCATCACTACCTGTTTGTTGCGAAGTTTAAAAAGAACCCTGCGCACCTCCGCCGACAGTGTATATTTGATCCCGTTTATGATAACCACACTGCCTTCATAGGCCCTTCCTCTGACGCAGACAGGTTCTTTGGCTGCCTGTCCTGTCAGATTGGCTAATTTTGACTCCTCGCCGTCAATCTCCGCCAGTTTCTGTCCCTGCACTTCAATCGCCGCATAAATTTTACGCTGTATCTCCTCCGGCACCTCTTTTCCGGCTTCCTCAAGCTGTACGATTTTTCCCCACTCCCGCTCCAGCGCTTTTAAATCGCTAAGGAGTTTTTCCCGCTTTTTCTCATATTCCGCATGTGCCTTTTCATACAGTTCGTTCCGGCCGATGTCAAGCACAGTTTTCAAGTGCAGCCTGTTGCCCAGATTATAGGTTTCCACGCCTCTGACTGCGCTGACCGTACCGCCCAGGAGCATCCCCTTGCTTCCCGATACGATCACCCTTCCCATCGTCTTAATACTGCTGTTCATAATGTAGTTGGCCTTGACATTGCCTCCCGCATGGATATTAGCAGCCTCAAAAAAGCTTCCGGAAACTTCGCCGCCTGCATCGATAAAGCAGTCGTTCTTGGAACAGCTTCCCGTTTTGATCATAACGTTTCCGCCGGCGATCAGCCTGCATGTCTCCACATTATGTTCGACAATAATGTCCCCGGTTGCCTTGACATAACCCCCGGAATAGATACTGCCTACCACATAGACGGAGCCGTCCACCTCCAGCTTGCCCGTCACGGCGGTCACATCCTCACGCACAATCAGCATATTGGTAATCAGAATACGCCCTGCCGTAAACTCGAACTTCCCGTTCATTTTAGACGTGTAAGTACATCCGTCCGGCTCGATCGCAAATCCGATTCCCCTTAACGGTTTCAGCTCCATACCATTCTCGGCATGAATCATTTCCCCATATATATTTTTGCCGCTGATGCCTGTTTCCGCCCGGTGATAAAAGGCAATCTTCTCGCCCTCGTCCACCATCTCGAACGCTTCAATATTGACATAGTCAACCCCGCCGTCCGGCAGCGGCGCCGGAATACGAGGCAGATCGAGTCTGACAAACCATTCAAACCAGCCATCTTTTCCTTTTTGGGCCGGGATCCCCTCAGCGATCAGTATTTTTTCATTCAGCCGCCTGCGGTCAATCATGTCGGCAATCGCATCTTCCTTGATGCCGAAAACAATCTCCCGCCTCTCCAGATCTTTATAGATGTCCTCCTGAGTGACGATATTGCCCGGAATCCAAGGGATATAGGCATACGCCTTGTTTCCGTTTTCTTCTATAGATATAGAAAATTCTTTCTTTTGAAGGGAAGCAGCCAGAGAACTTTTCCCTTTCTTCTCCTGCGAAACGGCCGTCTTTCCTTTGTCCGCATTTTTCGCCGGTTCCCTCTCCGCCGTCTTTTGCGTCTCCACGCTTTCGCTTTGCGGAGACTCCGGGGCGGCCGTGCCGCTTGCCCGCTTGCGGTTGATAATCGCCTGCCGCTTCTCCTTCATATCTGTGGCTGAGTAAACCAGACTGCAGTAGGATGTGACATCAAGCCCCGCCTCCAGTCCAAGACGGATCTCCCTCATCTGCGCATGGTTGAACAGATGATTGGTATAAAGCGACACATTCAGCTTTTTCTCAAGCCCGAGACGAATCTCCTTCATCTGCATCCAGTTATATTTGATATTCGCGTAAGGCGTGATATCGATATCCTCGCACAGGCCAATCCTGATTTCATGGATCTGCGGCGCACACATCATATCATGCAGCCACTTGTCAATCGGCAGCCTGTTCATCAGCGCAAAACGGATTTCCTCCAGGTCGTCATCCACAAATCCCCTTTTCAGATAGGGAATCAAGTCTATGGCCGAGTAGAGGGACAGTCTGATCTGCCGCATGGTCTCGTAATTGTAAGCAGGATCGGCATACACAGAGGCATCCACCTTATCCTTGAGCCCCATCCGGATCTGCTCCATCTGCAGCCAGTTAAATTCGGGGTTGGAATAAATAGATACATCCAGACCTTCCTCTTTCCCAAGTTTGATTTCCTGTCGCTGCGCTTTCTGATACTCGTCATTTTCCATCATGGGAAAATGCAGTTTCTGCTGTTTTTCCCCGCCCAAATCACTCATAGCCGTTACCAATCTTTCCTGATTCATAATGAAATGCATATATCTTGAGATAGCCTTAAAATCGCAAGATATATGCCACTGTCTTTCTGAGATTCATATATTATTCTATTTTATCAGAATCCTGGATGAAAGTCTACTGCTTTATCAGAAAACCTATGTGCGTAAAATAAGCCCAAATCTGCGCACAAAAAACCTCCTGATTTCGCCGGTTTCCCGGCTGAAAGCAGGAGGTTTCCAAAATACACCATTTATCCTTTCACCGCGCCCGCTACCAGGCTGTTCTGCACCTGATCGCTCAGCAGCAGATAGATGACAACAGTCGGCACCGTGGCAATCATAAGCCCCGCGCCGATCTCACCCCACTTGGTCGTGTAAGCGCCCACCATAGACATAATGCCTACGGTCAATGTCTTGTACTGCTGTTTGTTGATAAATGTCACCGCAAACATCAGCTCATTCCAGGAAGAAATAAAGGTAAAGATACTGACTGTCGCGATAGCCGGCCGGATCAGCGGCAGCATGACACGGAAGAACAGCTTATAAATATCGCAGCCGTCAATTGCTGCCGCCTCCTCCATCTCTTTCGGTATCGATACCATAAAACTGCTGAACAGGTAAACCGCCAGGGGCAGCCCGAACGCCACATAAGGAATGATGAGCGCCCAGTATGTATTGAGCAGCTTCATCTTGCTCAGTACGAGGAAAAGCGGAAGCAGAACGGCATGGATCGGAACCATCATTCCCACAAGGATGCCCTTCATGGCAGCGCCTCTCCCTTTCCATATCATTCGCTGGATCGCATAAGACGCCGTCGCCGCAAACAGAATCGTAATCACAATGGTTGCCGCGGTAACCAGAATACTGTTCAGTAAATATTGTAACACGTTCGCCTGATTAAAGGCAGACACATAGTTGGAGAATCTCCAGTTCTGCGGAAGTCCCGCTATATTCCCGCCGAAAATCTCGCTGTTGTCCTTTAAGGAAAAGCCAAACAGCCAGAACAGAGGAAACACCTGCAGAAAAGCAATCGCCATCAGACAGATATGCAGAACACCGCTTTTTACATTTTTCATTGTTCTCATGCCTGCTCCTCCTTATTTCGGAAAAATAGTTTTAAAAGCATGGTAAAGACAAAACACTCCAGAATAATAAAGATAGAAATCGCGCTTCCATATCCATAGTGGAAGGAATCAAAAATTGTCTTATACATATAAATCGTCGGCACCTCTGTGGTGAAGAAAGGACCGCCGCCCGTCAAGACATAGATCAGATCGAAGATCTTAAGCGCACCGATCAGGGAAAATGTCACACACACCTCCAGCACCGGTTTCAGCAGAGGAATGGTCACCTTAAAGGCAATCTGTCTGCTGTTTGCCCCGTCAATGGTCGCCGCCTCATAAATTTCCGGCGAAATGGATTTGATACCCGCGTACATAATCAGCATATGATATCCCACATACTGCCATAAATTGGGAATAAATGCGGCGATAAGGGCTGTGGTCTCCTGTCCAAGCCAGTCCTGCTGCAAATGTTCCAGATGCAGACTCCCCAGCATGGCATTTAACAGGCCGTAATCTCCGTTGTAGATTTTCTGCCAGAGCTGGCCGATCACCACGCCTGAGATGATAACGGGAATAAAATATGTCGTCCGATAGAATTTCTCGCCCCGCTTTATGTTTGCCACAATCAACGCCAGAAGAAGGGATATCGGAAGCTGGATAAACAGGGAAAAGAACACATACAGCAAGGAGTTTTTGATAGAATTTACAAAGCGTTCGTCTCCCGCCAGTTCCATGTAATTGCGAAGTCCGACAAATGTCCCTTTGCCGAGTCCGTCCCAGTCCAGCAGACTATAATAAACGGATATGAAAATCGGCACAACGACAATGACCAGCATGATGAGGATTGTCGGACATACAAACAGCGTAATCGCTTTTTTATTAGATAATATTTTTTTCATCGTCCCACCTATCTCATAAACAAGTTGTGGGCCGCCGCCAAACACGGCCGCCCACAACGGTGTCTGTTACTATTTTAATAAAATTCCGAAGGCTGTAACTTGGACATCGCTTCCGCGAATTCTTCCGGCGTAATCTTGAGCGCCATCACCTGTGCAACCAGATCCTTGTATGTCTCGGAATCTTCCGCGGACAGAATGTTATCCCACCAGCTGATATAAGACGTTCCCGTCTCCATCAGCGCTGCCGATTCCGTGTCAAGCGGTGTCAGTGTGGAGGTATCTACGCCTGTCGTATCCCAGCAGGGAAGTCCTGCGCCCTGCTGATAACCAACGACGCCAATCTTCTCGCTCAAATACTCCAGATACTCAACCGCCTCCTTCGGATGCTCACAGTTGGCATTGATATAGTAGCCATCGGAGCTGCCGCCCGAGAACTCGGTAATGCTTCCTGCGCCGCCGTCGATAACCGGGAACGGCACACATGTCACTTTGCCTTTTGTCGCTGCCGTGTCAGCCCAGAAAGAAGGATGCACCCAGTTTGCCTGGAAAACCATCGCGCCCTGTCCTGCCGCAAATCCCTCGATCATCTCATCGTAGCTCATGCTCATCATATTGTCGTTAAACGCATTTGCCTTCACCAGCTCCTGCAACTTCTCCGCACCCATGACAAAGCCTTCCGAATTGAACTTGGACGGATCGCCGAACGCTTCCATGATCGCTGCGTTGCTGGCTGTTCTCGCAGAGATAATATCATACCAGTACATGCCGGGCCATCTGTCTTTCTCACCCATAAGGATCGGTGTATATCCGGCTGCGTTCAGTTTATCTACCGCGTCTAAAAGCTCATCCCAGTTGGTCGGAATCTTTGCCCCTGCCGCGTCAAACATCTCGGTATTGCAGTAAAGGTTTGCAAGAAACGTAATGGTAGGCAGCGTATATACCTTGCCGTCAAACGTACATCCATCCAGTGTGCCGGGCAGCACTTTGCTCTTCGTATCCGGGCTTAAATACTCATCTATGGGCAGTAAATATCCCGCATCAATATAAGGTTTTACGAAACTGCCGCCGCTGAACATATATGAGATATCCGGCGCCTCTCCCGCCACAAAAGCGGTCTTGATCTTCGTCTTGTACTGCTCTCCCGTAACACCGTCCTGTACGATTGTCACATTCGGGTGGAGCTCATGGTACTCTGTCACGGACTCTTCGATAATCTTCTTGACGGGATCCGTGTCTGCCACAGACTGGTGCCAGATCGTGATGGTAATTTCCTCTTCGGAAGACGCCGCTGCCTCTTCCTCTTTTGCCGGTGTCGCCGCCGCCTGGTCCTGCACCTGTGCAGATGTATCTGCATTTGTCTCACCGGCCGGAGCATTTCCCGCATCGCCGCCGCATCCCACAAGCTGCACCATCATGGATGCCGCTGCAAATAACGCAAGTAACTTTTTCATCCTGTTCTTCATTTTACCCTCCTTATCAAACCAGCACATGTTCACATTACATATGCTTTTTATGTCTCCCATTGTAAAACGCCCGTGTTCAAAAAAAAATTCATAAACATATCTATTTATTTCACTTTTCCTTATTTTTCCTGTCACAGTTTCACTTTTTTCACATCACTTTCACTAATTCGGAATGACTGCCTGCAATCTGTACATAAAAAACCGCAGACACGCCACGCTGCCTGCGGTTTTTCATTGCCCCGTTATTCTATAGACTCATCTTCCGATATTCCGTGACAGAATATCCTGTCATTTTTCTAAACCAGATGCTCAGATAATGAGGATCATTGATCCCAATCCGATTGCCGATATCCCGGTCCAGCATCTCTGCATCCGTAGCAAGCAGTTCCAGCATCTTCCAGAACCGCAGTTCGGACAGCAATTCACTGTAAGACCTCCCTGTAAACCGCTTGAACATCCGGCTTAAGAGACTGCCGCTAATGGCATACCTGGATGCCAGATAATTCATGTTGATATCCGCGTTGTCCAGATTCTCCTGCAAAAACGCCATCAGTTCTCTCATGGTGCTTCCCTTTTGCTGTTCGGCCTGCACCGCTCTGTTCATGGCAAGCGCTGCCGTTGTCCGCTCCAGACACCGCACCAAATCACTGCGGCAGCGGCACCATGTGAGGACTTTTTCCACGTGAGCCAGTTCCTCCCGCTGTCCCGTTCTGATGCAAATACGCTCTAAAATCTGTTCCGCACCCTGTCTGGAACATACCGCGTCTGCACGTTCACCTCCCAGGCAATCCAGAAAACGTGGCAGCGCGGCAAGAGCCTCCTCCGTATTCCCCCCGTTGATGTGATCCACCAGCGTCTGAAACTCATCATTTTCACAGCCTTCAAGAAGTCCTGTCCCATAAACAGCCTGTTTCTTGTCGTATCTCCTGTACATATCTTCCAGCGCCAGCACATACAGGGCACGCACGCCGTCCATGCCGACTTTTCCCGCACTCGTCCCGTATCGGAAGTGATATTGATATTTTTCGCGCAAAAGCTCCAGCAGCAGATCAAAGCACTCCCAGAAAGAGTCGTTTTCGCCGATTCCCAGAAAAATAATCCTGCCCCAGGGATCTGCAACCACATGAATGTCCTGTTCGTCCTTAAAAAACTGCTGCGCCTCCTCATAAATGTGCATCAGACATTCATGGTCACTCAGACTCTCCTGTACCATGACCACACCAAGCTGCACCCGCTCTTCCTCCTGCGCAAAGCTTACCCCGTATTCAGACAGTTTCTGTATGATGTCCTCCCCGATCTCATCGCTCAAAAGCAGTCTGCTGATATAGGTATTTCTGAGCAGCGGAATATTATTCTGCTGTTCTTCCAGCATTTTACGGTGCGCCTCTTTCTTGCGTTTTTCCTCCCTGATCTGTTTCGCCAGCCGCTCCACGGACGCATTAAGCTCTTCCGTCTGCACCGGTTTCATCAGATAATCATTGACTCCCGCCTTCACACTCCTTCTCGCATACTCAAAATCATTATATCCTGTCAGTATGATAATCTTGATATCGGGCAGGATTCCCGTACACTGTTCACTAAAACTGATCCCATCCACGCCCGGCATACAGATATCGCTTATGATAATGTCCGGCTTCAGCTCCTCCAGCTTCTCCACCGCCATGCCGGCGCTGGAAAACTCCCCCACAATCTCCAGATGAAGCGCTTCCGTATTCAGTTTCATCCGAACCAGTTTTCTGATCAGCACCTCATCATCCAGAAGTATCACTCTCAGTCTGTCCATCTTTCTGCTCCTTTAATTTACAAAGCCCAATCTGCAGATGTATCTCTGTATATGCTCCATTGCTGATGGTAAAGGTAAAATTTTCACCGTACAATAACCGCAATCTCTCGATCGTCCCGCGAAGCCCCAGACTTTTGCCCCGCTTCGGTTCCTCGCTTCGGTTCAAATCCCGGATCACCTCATCCGGCACGCCCGCGCCATTGTCTCTTACCACAATATGCAGATTTTCCTCCCGCGCATAGGCCGAAAGACCGATAATGCCATATCGCTCCTCTCCTCTGATCCCGTGCTGGAATGAGTTTTCGATGAGAGGCTGGATGGTCAGCTTCGGCAGCAAATATTTTTCGCAGGACTCTTCCATCTGGATCTCACATTCAAAAGAATCTTCAAACCGAATTTTCATGATATCCACATAGTCCTTCGCGATCTGAAATTCTTCCCCCAGAGACAGCATCTCCCGCCCGCCGCTGACCGACTTGCGATAAAATTTCCCAAGCGCCTCCACCAATTCACACACCTTCTGGCTCTCTCCCATCATGGCAAGCGCCTGAATGGAGTCTAACGTATTATACAGAAAATGCGGCTTCATCTGCTCCTGCATCTCGTTCATCTCTACCTGCCGGATTCTTCTCTGCTTGTCGATCGTGCTCTGGATCAGCCGTTCAATCTGCTCCACCATGCGGTTATACCCCTTGAACAGTATCTGAAATTCATCTAACAGTGGTTTGCTCGTAATCCGGCTGAATCTTCCATGCTCCATCTCCTCCATCACCTGCACCATATCCTGAATCGGCCGGGTAAGCATGGTGGAAATGGCCGCTGCACCGATCAGAATCAGAATGCCAATGGCCGCGATAAGGCCGATATTAAACCTGACGATTTCGCTGACGTCACGGTTCGGCTGTACCTGCGTATATCGGATAATCTTCCACCCGCTGTAAGGAGCCAGAACCCCCGCCGCCATATATTCCCTGCCGTGTATTACCGTCTTATGCAGATACTCCGTATTCTCTTCCGACAGTTCTGCGGCAATATAGCGCCCCTCACTCTCCTCCGAAATGTTTCCTCTGACCAGGAGTACTTCGTCCTTTTCATCCAGTACCACAATCTGCTCCGATTCCGGGTCAATGACGTCCTCCAGAATCTGGTTCAAAAACTCGCAGCTTAAATCCACGCCAATCACACCAAGGCTTTCAAAATTGTCCAGACTGTTGTAAGACCTGACTAACGAGATGCTGTTGTCATCCGCTGACTTGCTTGTCCGTATCTCATACTTTCCATATGGTTTTCTCAGCTCATCGTAACCCCCGCTGGCATCCTCCATATGAAAATTGGCGCTTCCCCCGACAGTCAGTTTCTGCCCTTTCCCGTCAATCAGCCAGATAGATTCCACATAATCGGAAAACTGAAAAATAGAATATATTTTCTTGATCACATTGGACTGCCCCGATACACTGAAAAGCAGATCACCTCCTGCCATCTGTGACTGCACGATGTTATCTGCAATGAGCATCTTGGAATAGTCGTCCGCGTTTTTTAAAATAGAGTTTAACGAGGTCTCCAGTGAATGAAGTACCTTAATATTTTCCTCTCCCAGAATCTTTTCTTCATATTTATTATAGTGGAAGTTGAACACGATTGTATATATAATGATAATCGTAAAAATTACCAATCCAAGCGCTACAATAATTTTCCGGCTTAACTTGTGCTTCATCTTTGGTTCCCACTTTTCCCTTCATATATGCAAATCCATCACACTGACGCCTCCTGCCTGTTATACGGGATGCTTTTTATCTTCTTACAATTCATCATACTTCTTCGCATTTCCTCTCGCTTTTTCAACCGGGTATTTCACCTCGTTCTTATCCATTTTATCATTCACAATTTCATTGATATCCAATCCCAGATTGTCCAGCATATCATAACAGTAAATCAAAACATCCGCCAGTTCCTCTTTCACATGCTCTATGTCATAATCTTTCTCACTCCATTGAAAACATTCCAAAAGCTCCCCCGCCTCTATCATAATAGACTTGGCCAGATTGGCCGGGGAATGAAATTGGTTCCAGTCGCGCTCCTTTGTGAATTGCCTAATTCTGTCGATTGTCTTTTGATTCATAGCTGCTCCTTATCTTTGTGCTTGATACAGTGCATCCCTAAGTTCTCTGTCACATGCATAAATATATAATCCGTTTACGCCCCGCGTCATAAGAACCCTCACCTCATGTTGCAACAATATTTCTCCATATTTTTTCTTTGATCCGTCAGATAAAGTTCTGTTTCGAACAGCCTTTGCATTACAGCTTTCCTTCGGGTCAAAAACAATTCTCCCATCCCGGTATTTCACAGATGGGCCGAGTATTACCCCGGCATAATTTAAATCAAACCCCTGTATCGTAAACGTTGATCCCACTTCACCTATTGTCTGTGGCTGCTCTGCCCATGATAATTTCCTAATTGTACGTTTTTCTTTATTACTGAGTTCCTGTTCTAATTCTCTGTTCCACGGTTTATGCCAGTCTCCGATC
The DNA here is from genome assembly GCA_965114645.1 of uncultured Lachnospiraceae bacterium. Classification (GTDB taxonomy): domain Bacteria; phylum Bacillota; class Clostridia; order Lachnospirales; family Lachnospiraceae; genus UBA3282. Next base: position 83,518 of record CBCOZL010000009.1, read on the forward strand.
ATAACTTCCCAATATTTTTTCAGGCGATCCTCTCGTCTCTCACTGGCATTATAATCCCAATCGTAAGTTGCAATGAGCCGCGACAAAGACGTTTCGTCAACAGCTGCCTTTTTTCGGATCTCACAGTCTAACTCGTCTGGTGAATCGAAAATTCGAATTTCATAATTTACAGAGGATTTCGGTATCTTTTGAACCATTCTTTCTTTTGTAAAGGAATCTATCCACGCCAATACCTTTTCATCTGCCTGCATCCTCAACTGATTTTTGAGTGTAAGATAATTGTGTGTATCCTTTGCCAGCTTTTTATATTTTTCAAGCAGTTTCATCTCCCAAAACTGCTCTGTTGTCAATATCTGATTCTCATCAAACATGACAACCGTTACTCTCGCTCTCTCCATGATATCCTGAAGCTGATTTTTCCCTTTATATGATTGTTTACCCTGCGTCAGTAAAAGGTGCGCCTCATCGACAAATGCAACATCTATTGGATTTTCTGGTGAATGTGTATTAATAAATCTGGTTGGTCTATAAACTACATCACCGTATTTTTCTGTCAAACCCAGTTTTGAAGCAATCTGTTCATATACGGTTACCTGTTCTTTATGATTCACAATGAGACTGCACCTTACATCCTGACCACCACGTTCTTCTGTCTGACAAAACAGTTCATAAAAGGTACTGCTGTTTAGAACAGTCTTTCCAGTGCCTGCCTCACCTTCTATAAAAACAATCTGACCCGTCTGAGCATTTTGCAATGCATTTCTCACTCTTTCAATGATCAGATCCTTTGCTTTCATTTGGTCATATGTAAGCTTATGTAACGGCGATGCTTTAAAGATCGCCGAATCTCTTATAAAACTTTCAGGCGGAAAAAGATCGCTGTTGTCTCGTCCAAGTTCTCTCCAGATTGCAGAAAAAATATCATCCAGTTCACTCACTGGATAATAGCTTTTTTGTGGATTTCCACGATGATTGTGAATCCTTCGTACCTTTGGTACACTGACCATATAATGCATCAATCTGTTTTCAATATCAAGTGTCATTGATTTATTAAAGTGCTCATGCCCAATAATATATACGCTGGCAGACTTATGCCGCAATTCGTTTTTCCATGAATTTTCATCATTAATTCCCGCACTAAAATGTTGGCGCGTACGCGCAAAGACATCATTAGACTCTCCAATATACACTTCATACGCCCCAGTCTTCTTCCAATTATGAACATATACTGTTGGAAACAGGGCAATCACTTCCTGTATTTGTTCTTCCTCCTTTGGAAGTTCTCTCTCTTTAAAGTCCTTTAGTGCTTTCAAATTATCCTGTATTTTTTGATAACCGGCTGTGAAACTTTCATCTTTTTACCTCTTGCGTATCTGTTTTGTGCGCAGTGATGTTTCTGCATTCTATTTCATAAATAATTCCTTTTTCAGCATTCCACCACAATACACCTGTAGCAATTCTTTATTATTCATTTTACCACACACAGCTGCTTCACAGGTAGTCAAAACAGATAAAAGAATGTATTCGTCCCATCCCATATACAGCCGGGTCTCATTTTTGCCAGAGCAGTCAACTGGTAGCGCGGCCTTATGGCATTCGCCGCAGTTGCCAGCCAGTAATCCTCCGTTTTTTATATTTCTCCCGCAGATAAGTAACCATTTTTCCAATACTGAAATACTGTCAACACCAGACATCCCATAAATAACCCGGATCTCATCTTCTTCATAAATTTCATAATAATGGCGGCCATAATTATAGGTAATATTTACATGCGCCTCTGTTTTACATGCCGCTGTAAACATTCCGCTTTCCGGCCGATAATTTGCCACGTAAATTCCACCTCCCATCAAATGTCCTGGAACCTCCGCCGCTTTTCCTGTCACAGGATCCCTTAAATAAATATTGTATCCCATAAATCATTCTCTCCTTTCCCCCTGCATTTCCCAAATAAAACATAATAAATCCCGCTATGGTCTCCGAATATTGGCCAAAATTTCCGGACACAAAAAGCCTCCTGCCATTGACAGTTTCCCGTCTATTAGCAAGAGGATACTCTACAAGATATCATTTGTCATTGGCCGGATAGTCAAATGGCACTACGCGGATTCCCGTAAATACTTCCTGTAAGATAACAGCCTTTTCGTTTTTATGTCCTCCATCCTTACAACCATCTCATCTTCCAAAGACTGCCCCTGCAAAACCAGCAGATTTTCCATGTGCACATCCAGCAGTCTGCTCAAAGCACATAAATGATCCACCGATGGCAAAATTTTTCCACTAAACCATCTGTATATGGTTTCAAACCTGTTTTCACTGGATCAACCGACTGGTACATGCAATTCCTCCGCTGTTATTTCATATCTCCCTTTTCATCAAATTCCGATTAAATATTCTAACACAAAATAGATAAGAATTGATAAACTGGCTGCAATGCTTTCAGAAAAACAAGGAAAAGAGAGAAGCTTACCGTCTTATTTAATTAGAGTTTTCTTTTTCTTTCCTGTATAAGTCGAAAAAATAATTGTTATTTCCAAGCAATTCATCAAAAGTCCCATTACCGACAATCTTTCCGTTTCTGAATACAACAATACGGTCAAATTCTCTAATGGAAGCCAGACGATGAGCAACAGCAATCACGGTAGCATGTTTTATCTGCTCCAAAACATTTTTCATAACGATGCCTTCGGTCATATGATCCAGTGCTGATGTTGCTTCGTCTAAAACAACGATATCAGAATGATCAAACCAAAGTCTGGCTAATGCCAATCGCTGCTTTTCTCCGCCCGATAAACAGGTTCCTTTCTCACCTATTCTTGTTTCTATGCCTTTATCCAATGCTGCAAGCATTGACAACAGCTGTGTTTTTTCAAGGCATACATGAATATCGGCTTCTGAAACTTCATTGTCAAATACCAGGTTTTCTTTGATTGTGCCGTCAAAAACAGGGGTATCCTGAGATAAATAGGACACTTTTTCATACAGCGATTCCAGTGAAATATTTTTGAGCGGCTCATCATCAAACCGAATACTTCCTGTATCATACTTGAGCAGTCCAACCAGTATTTTTGTCAATGTCGACTTTCCCGAACCCGATTCTCCGACAAATGCTATTTTTTCACCCCTTTTAATAGTCAGACTGACAGATTGAAGCACTTCTTTGTTTTCATAGGAAAATGATAAGTCCTCGACATGGATTTCCTTTAAAGGCATGGCAAAATCCGTGCCTTGTCCAAGCTGTGTATCTTCTTTTAAATCCAGCAGCCCCGCAAACCGAAGCCAGGCCGTTTTGTTCAGTTTGTACTGCACATAAATGACGTTAAAAATTGCGATAGGAGTATACGCATTATCAATCAATGCGATTAAAGCGACTACAGAACCAATAGATAAATGGTTATTTCTCCACGCATAAGCTAAAATCCCAACATCTAAACAGGCGACCAACAATGCAAATATGGTAAAAAACGCTTCGTGTATCATAGTCATTTTCACTTTTGACGATACAATTACACGCTTTGCCCCCAATGCCTTTTTTACTTCCTTAGGAAATTGATTTTTCATACGGAAAACCGGCATTTCCATAAAACCGCGCACAAGAAAATGATTTAACTCTTCCTCGCCTGTCAGGATCTTTTCCTTTATCTGATACAATCCTTTCAGCAGCAGATTTGTTACTAAAAACACAACAAGATATCCTGCCAAAAGAAAATATGTGATCGTTCTGTCTATTTTCCAGATAAAATATAGGCTGAAAAGAATGGTTGGAAGTAAATTTCTGACAACGCAGAACCAAAAATCATAGAGAACACCTTTTCCTGCATCAGCTCCATTTTCAATCTGCTGTACCAGCTTTCCTGTCCCTAACTTCTGGTATTCAGAATAATCCATTCTGCCAATCTTACGCAGCGCCAATAACTTGAAATCCAGGTAGATCTCATTCCCAAGTTTTGCAGACGGATATTCGTCTATATAGTTCATTCCGTAATTGACAAAAAGAATGACACCATAAAACAAAATCCCATAAACAGTCATTGTTCTGTCTGCCAGTCCGTCTACAACCTTTTGAAAATAGTCAGCTTTGTAGTTTGACATAAACGCATTGAACAGGCCGATTAACAGATAGATCATTACCCATTTCTTGTTATTTTTCAAAACTTCTTTCATATAATGCATAGCTGTATTCCTTTTCTTCTCTATATTACCACAAAAAAACAGGGCATAGCAACCGCCATGCCCCACATTTCTTATCGTTGAAGCGACTTTTCAATCTTCATGTCTGTCATGTCCTATCCATCCTCTCTAACTCACAGGAGGATAATAACATAGGATAAATAGCAGTCTTAACATTGTCATTGCCGATTTTGACAGCGCTACCTAAATATGTTCACACTGCCGCCGGTTTCACCTGCAAAAGCGATATAGCCGCCCGGCGGAAGGTCGATGGCGTTGACTGCATCCTTGACGTGGGTGCTGTAGAGCAGCTCGCGAAACTTGTTGTAGACAAATACCGCAGAGTTGTCGGGACGTTCGACAGCGATACTCTCTCCGCCCATATCTTTCCCGATCCGATACCATGCGGCTTCACTGCTATGAAGGGATATCTCGGTGATGTCAGCGGTAAACACCGGGAGGCTGTCCACGCTGCGGCATCGCGCCCCGTTGCTCAGATCAAGGGAGGCTGCCGATGTTTGATCCGCATAGGTCTGCCGGGTAATCTCTATGTCAAACAAATCTCTGTTTGTACTGCTCGGTATGGAGGTAAAGAAAAGGGCATGATTTTCATTGGTCAGTTTTTCCGCTCTTGCCCCTTCGCTGTTTTTTACCAGAATATAGCCGGGGAATGCCTCGTCTGTCACGACCCGGTAAAACGGACTTTCATAGTCTTGAGAGGTCCATTTTTCGTTATATTTGACAAAAAATGTCCGCGAAAGCTCGTCCCAGATTTGCTGTACACTACGTGGAACGGAATTTTCCTCCATTTTTTCCCCTGTGTACATACCTTCTGCCGCATTTCCAAAGTTCTGGCATATCCCAAGCCCCGGATATACGGTGAACAGATCCGTTCTGATGTATATTTTGCCGTCCTTTTCCTCAAAATAAACGATTTCCCTGTCTGCAGTCATCCTGCCGCTGTCATTTACCCTGACAAAGCCTCCGTCCCCGGTAATCTTAAATCTTTCGGGTGATGCGTTGTCAGTGCCCAAGTCTTCCCTGTACATAGCGGTATCGTCAAATGTGATCCTGCATATTCCGTTGCTGTATAATCCGCCGATGCAGTATAAACCCTCATATTTTTTATACTGTTCGGGGATGGTGTCCATTATTTTCGGCTCGGGAGAAGTCAGACCGCTTACCGCCATTCCCCGTTCTGCAAGCGCCACGTCCATCAGCGCAAACGCCATAAGCCCGGCATATTGGCTGCTGCTGTCATCTCCGGCAGTCAGTACCGCAGCGCTGATCTGTTCATCGGGGGCGACAAGGAGGTACGAGTGCATATACGGCACATCTCCGCCCTTGCCCATGACCTTTATGTTTTCTTTTTCGTACTTGACTTGTTCCACAAAGTCCCAGCCCAGACCGTAGCTCTCGTATTTTGCGTCATCGCTCCAACGGGTAGACATCTGTGTTTTTGCCTCATCGGAAAGCAGCACATCATTTCCCGTAAAAAAAGCGCTGCCGAAATTTGCCACGTCAGGAGCGGTGGCATAGATGCCGCCCGTACCTGCCGCCATTTCATATGGGTATTCGATTGGCAGAAAGCCGCGATAGAGAGATACCCGCGCATCGCCCAAATCGCCCGCATACAGACTCCATGCCGTTCCCGTATGGTCCGCGCCTATCTCTGAAGCGATGTTATCCCTCACATAATCCGTAAAGCTCATACCGCTGACATTTTCTACGATATGCTCCATAATCTCAAAGCCCTTATTATTATAGCAGGCATATTCCCCGGGAGAAGCTTTGAAACGCTGCCCCGACACGATATCAAATGTACTGTCATGCACGAAGCTGTCAACATCCTCATAAAGATAATGGTTTATCGGCAGGCCCACGGATATGCCCGATGTGTGATTCATAAGCATACGCACGGTGATATCCTTGTACCGCTCATCATTCATCTTGAAATCGGGGAGATACTTTGTGACAGGGGCGTCAAGTTCGACCTTTCCCTCGTCAACAAGCTGCATGACTGCCAGGGAAGAATACATTTTGCTTACAGACGCAATACAATAGATCCTTTCCTGCGAAGCGGCTGCTTCGGCTGTCAGTTCCGACTGTGCAGGTTCAGCATGTACCGCGTTTCCAGCAGATGCGTATACCGTTCCCGCCATACACAAGGCAGATATTGCCGCAATCATCTTTTTCTTCACCATGATTCACCTCCACTTTCATTCCGTCATAAGCTCGGTCACGGATATTTTTCTGATACTGCCTGCACTGATGTAGGTAACAATCAGGCAGAATAACACAAGCGCTGCCGTCGTACCGATGATCAGCGGCAGGCTTTCGGGAATCTGTACACCGAACGCGGCCATCCAGAATGCACGCTGTACCCATACCGACAACACCGCGGCGATGCAGGAGGAGATGATCGTTACAGGGAGAATGCGCAGGGTAAGCTGTATCATAAGATCCCTTGACGTATAGCCCATACTTTTCATGATACCTAATTCCCTGCGCTGTCTTTTTACGGCAGATGCGGCTATGATGCCCAATATTACCGCCACCACAACAGCAATGAATATCACGGCACAGAACGAGAATGTTTTTGTGACCGCAGCTATGGATTCCATTTGAGATTTCAAAAAATCCTTCATGGAGGATATCTCCTTTATCACGAAATGGCTGCTGTTTCCGCTAATGATGGTGTCGCCTATTCTGATCGCATAGTCAACGTCGGTAACGCCGTATTGAGAGATCAGCACCGCCATTTTCTCGTCCGCTTTCGCCCTGATACGTTCCTCAAGACTTCCCTGTGCAGACTGTGCATACGCCGTGTCCTTTGCGCTCGCACCGTACAGGGTGGTGAGCTTATCCGTAAAGGCAGAGCGGTCCTCCTCGTTTTTGAGCGTGATCTCCACTGCGTTCGGGCGGTCGTTTGGGCGAATGCGCCGGTAACCGTCCTCGGTCATGTAGACGCTTATGCCGTTGTTGTTCATGGCGGTTACAATGCCTGTTATGATATAGCTTTTTTCACAGACATCGCCCTTGATGATGATACTGTCGCCTATGTGCCGGTTTTCTGTTTTCTCTCTCCTTGCGGAGATCATGATTTCGTTGTCGTACTCGGGGAAACGTCCCGTTTTCAGGCGGATATTATCCGTGAGGGAAAAATCGGCGTAAGAAAAGACAGCCGCACTCTGATTGCAGCCTTTTATTTCCACATAATCCCCCATTGCGCGAGTCAGAAGAACCTTTTCCACTTCGGGGAACTTACGGATCTCATCGCAGAAACTTTCCCCATTCACTCCGCTCATCATAATGATGCTTATGTCAGGAGTTTCCATTCCCAAAACGCCTATCAGTCCGTTATAACCGCTCTTGAAAAAGTCAAAGAGGTACACACTGAACATGATGGCAACGCCTGCGGCAATCATACAGATACCCGTACCGATATTCGAGTGGAGATCGTTACATATGCCTTTGAATGCAAGCCGGATATTGATGCTGTGTCTCATTTTTTCAAGCGGAAGTATATTTTTCCCGAAATGGTGGGTTTTTATGCCCTTGCGAAATGCCACGACGGGAGGAAGTTTTTTCACCCTTGCCGCCCTTGACAGCGCAAAAAGCGTGACGAGCGCTATGATCGCTATTACCACGATAAGAATGCGGAGAATATTCACATCCGTATGCACGTTGCGGTTCATCATACCCCTTGTGAGCGTATCCATGACCGGGGAAAAGGCTGCCGCTGTTATGCCGCCTATGATCGCGCCAATTCCCCCTGTAAAGATATATTCACAGATGTAGGAGAACGAAAGCTCACGGCTTGTATACCCCAATGCTTCCAGCACGCCGATCTGCACCATCTGTTCCTCCATGTCCTTTGAGATTTTGTGAAGGATCAGGAAGAGTGCAGATATCATGGTGACAATGGAAAGAAATACGCTCATATACAGAAAAACAGCAAGATAAGCGGTTTCTACCATTTTCTCCATATCTTTATCAAGTGGCAGTACTGCACTTAAAACATTCTCATTTGACTTTGCGGCGCATTTTTCATAGTATTCCTCATAGGAGAATTCCCTTTCCGTGTCAAATGCGATCATGCGGTATTCCTCATAGACAGCGGACAACAGCACCCTGTCATCCTCTGAAATGATACATTTTAACATACTGCTGGAATTATATAAACCCGTGTTGTAAAAACCGGCTATGGTAAAGGGGTAATCTCTGCCGCCTGAGACAAAAGTAAAGGTTTCCCCTGGGGCATAGCCGGCTGTGATCTCAAAATACTGGGGCAGCCATATTGGATGAGACAGCTTTTCAATCTCATCATCGGGGAAGGCATTCAGTTTTTGGAAATTTTCCATCTTCCGCTCTGTGTTTTCGTCCGCAAAGATCATATTATAGGCGATACTTTCACCCTTCTTTGATAGTGCCGATGCACCAGCACCGTAAAGTACACTACTTTCCCGGACATCGGTCACATGGTACTCCTCTTCCAGAATATCTCGATAGATATCGCGGTATCTATCATCCTGAAACAACAATATAAAATCAGCACAGCCTGTTTCCTCAAAAGAGCGGTCAAAAGCGCTGCCGATCTGTGTAATGCTGACAGCAAAGGTCGCCATGAGAAATGCTGTAATAAGGGTGAGAAAGACAATGGCTGCCGCCTCACGCTTGTTTCGCTTTAAATTAAACAAGGATAATCTGCATATCTTCATAAGTCACCATCCCATCTCATCAAGGAATCCTGTCAGCTTTTCACGGCGCACTTTCAAGTCATCCCCGCCGTATTTCGCCATTCTGTGTTCGCCGACAACTTTGCCGTCACGCAGATAAATGACCCGTGTTCCACGCAGTGCGGTCCTGATATCGTGCGTTACCATAACGATGCTCTGACCGTTCCCATGTACCTCTGTGAAGATGTCAAGAACGTCCCTGCCCGATGAAGAGTCGAGCGAACCGGTAGGCTCGTCCGCGAAAAGAATCTTCGGCTCGTTGATCACAGCGCGCACGATTCCGACACGCTGTGCCTCGCCGCCGGAAAGCTGGTTTGGATATTTTTTCTGCATTGCCTCATCAAGCCCGACCTTTTCGAGCAGTTTCTTTACCCTTTTGATAAGTTCGGGTGAATTTTTCTGCACGACAAAAGCGCCCGTCAGCACATTGTCAAGAACCTTCTGATTTTCCAGCAGATAGATGCTCTGAAAAACGAATCCGCAGTTTTTTCTCCTGAACACCGCAAGCTGATCATTCGAATAGTCCTGAATCTCGGTATCACCGAAGAATACCTTTCCCAAAGTGGGCTTATCCATTCCCGAGAGAGCATAGAGCAGGGTGGACTTGCCCGAGCCCGAAGCGCCCATGATGACCGTAAAATCGCCCTCCATGATCTCCAGATCGAGGTTCTTGATCACGTGCTGCTGCGAGGCGCCGTTTGAAAAAGACTTGCACAACTTTTCTGTATGCAAAATAGGGATCATATATAACACTACCTTTCCAATACATGATTTTCGTATCTTATGATAGTATTATATATGATCCCGTTTATGATTTCCTTGTCAGAATCTTGTCAAATTCTTGTCTTTTTCTTAACTGAGCGGAATGAGCAGCGTTACGCACAGCCCTTTTTCACTTTTGACAGACAGCTCTCCGCCCATTTTATCCATGAGTATCTTTGCAATATACAGCCCCAAACCGCTGCCTTCCTTGTCGCCATGTTCCCTTCCACGGTAGAATTTGTTGGTGATAAGCTCTATCTCGTCTTCGGGAACGCCTGATCCGCAGTCACTGATCAGCACCTCAAGAAAGCTCTCATCAAGACAGAAAGAAATGTCTATGGAAGTACCTGCGTATTTGTAAGAATTGGATATGATATTGCCAATGACCTGCGACAAACGCAGCTTGTCAATATGCACAACGACCTGCGGTATTTCAGATATACGCAAAAGCCCTCTGTCATCGTATTCGGATACGATTTCTGCTATCACAGCGGATTTTTCGTCCGCGCATTCTACCTTGAACTCTCCTAAGTCCTCCAAAGTGGAGGAAAACAGGTCGCCTACAAGCACCCCGATCTCATCGGCTCTCTTATAGATGCTGTTTATCTTCCCGATCATATCTTCCGTGACTGTTATTTCCCGCCCCTCATTCTGAGAGAATATCGCCGCCATCAGCTCAGATGTGAGTTTAATACCCGTCACAGGCGTTTTCAAGTCGTGAGAAAGCGATGCAATCAGCTCACGCTCTCTTTTCTGCAAGGAAAGTTCTCTTGCTCTGGACGCTTTCAGTTCCTCCCGCATGATATCAAAACTTTCAGAAAAAGCGCCGAACATATTGCCCTTATCCATTTCAAGAGGCCGGTCAAGATCGCCCACCGCCACATAAGATGCAAAATCTTTCATCTTTGCAAATGGGCGTATGATCGCTTTGCGGATATACACTCCTGCGGCCGCCGCCGCACCGATCAGGAGAAAACCGCATACACAGTAAACTGTGATGATATTTGTACGCAGACGGTCAAAACGCTTATTGCTGTCTGTGAGTACGACACTTCCTGTTATTTGATTATTCTCTGTGATATAGATATAGGAATAACGCCTTTTCATTGCCGTCTCAACAGTTATCGCTTCCGAACGGTCGGAACGGTTATCATAAATAACATTCCCGTTTCTGTCAAGTATTACATATTCCCGTTCCGATGCTGTGTATTCCGGCATCATTTCGTCCAGAACCATCTTATGTGCGATCTCATTGAGCAAAAGCACGTCCTCATTATTTTGTGAAAAATCATCTGTGCCTGTAAGCTTCACAACAACAAACAGCCCTGCAGCAAGCAGCAGTACAAGAAGCGCCATAAATCTGCAATATCCTTTCATAGCGCTGCCTCTTCCATCATGTAGCCCACACCCCACACGGTTTTTATGAGCTGCGGTTCTTTGGGGTCAACTTCGATCTTTTCACGCAGATGCCGGATATGTACCGCGATGGTACCCTCGTTAATATGTTCATCCTCCCACACATCTCTGAGCAGATCGTCCTTTGAAACAACCCTGCCCCTGTTCGTGAAAAGATAATACAGCAGCTTGTATTCCAGTGCTTTGAGCGTGATCTCCCTGCCGTCTGCAACGATCCTGCGGATATTTGTGTTGAGGTACACCTCGCCTGTCAGTTTAACAAGACCGTCCTCATTCTGCTGAAAATTCCGAACAGTGTGCGTGTGATTCCGCGTCCTGTCGTATCTTAAAACGGCGGCTTTCACCTTGGCAAGCAGAACGCTGAGTGTATAGGGCTTTTTGATATAATCATCGCCGCCTATGTTCAGAGCAATCAGCACATCATCATCGCTTGTCCTGGCACTTATAAAGAAGATCGGCAGGTCATAGTTTTCCCGTATCTTCCTGCAAAGCTCGAAGCCTGATCTTTCGCCGAGATTGATGTCAAGCAAGAGCAATGAAACATCGTGTTTTTCCAGAAAAGCTACCGCCTCAGCATAGCTTGTTACATAGGAAGTCTTTACGCCGAACATATTGAAATATTCGGAAGTAGCCGTGGCTATCATTTCATCATCATCTATCATTAGGACTTTATAGCTTTCCAAATCCATAACTCATCTCACTCACTTATACTATTTGTTGTTGAGATATCATGCTTTTATATTGTTATACCAAACCTTGCTTCAAAAGACAATCAGAAATGCGTTTGGTCTTATGGTGGTATATTAAAAGGCTTTCGGAGAAAGCCCCGAAAGCCTTAGTTTTACTGAATAAATTATAATTATTCGATGATTATAGCCACACGGCCAGAACCAACAGTTCTACCGCCCTCACGGTTTTCTATGAAGGAAATTGGGGTGATTTTGTGTGGTTTATAGAGATTTTTCGATGGTTTTTCTTTGAGGTGAATCTTGTATCTGAGGTTTTACGGATTTTTGTTATCATGGTGTTATCACAGACCAAATTGCTTTTCGCAGCATTACACTCTTTTGCCACTTGTCAAACCAACTGCGAACTCTTTTTCCTAAATTCTGCTCCCTAAAAAGCCTTAAAAATCATATGTCTGCCAATTTTTCTTCATTTAACTGCTAACTATATGTTCAGCGGATATGTCAATGCCAGATCATGTTTGCTGTCATTCATTTTAATCATTTTCTGATAAATTCTTAGCAATACGGCAAAGTATATTGTTGATGTTACTATATATCTTGATAACAGTTGGAATAAATACATTAATTGTAATATGTTGAAAATTTAGCTTTTCTTTATCACGAAAAATATTTCTCCTATGCGCCGATGATATCATTAATCTGCTCAATGAATGTATCTCTTGCATTTTCCCATACATTAAAGTCAATCGGAATTAATCCAAACATCGCTTCAATCTGCTCTTTGAAAGTGTTTAGTCTTGCTTTATTATCTGTCTTGAACCATACAGACTGCTTATCCATTAATCCGTTTATTTTATTGGCATCAAAATTTGGTACCAAAATTTCCTGATATTTTTTCTTCATCGCCCAAATAGCTCCAGCCTCATTTAGACAAGCGGAGCTTTCAAAATATCTGTCCGTATACCATAAAATATAAAAAACATGTTTATCAGTGGTAAGCATATCCCGGATTTTATCCAGATTTCGCTCACCATTTTTAATATATCCTTCAGGATGAGAGGTACAAAAAATTATACTTTCCGAATCCTGTACAGTTGTTCGTGGGATTCCGATTACATGAAGAAGTTCTACAAAAGCAGCAACTTGATCAGCATCTTTCTCTCGGTGACTAATAAATATTTTTTCATAAGCATCTTTAAACAACTCGTGCTTTAGCAAAATTAAATTATGCCTAATCTCTACTATCTCACTTTTAAACAACTTAGCATCCGAAAAGGGTTGCCAATACATGTTCAGAATGGCATACGGTGCGTAATTCTTATCTTTCAGATTATGCGTACTACAAAAATTTTCAATTTTTTCACAATATGTACGATAGTAATCGTGATTTGATTTAATGTATCCATTTTTTTGCACTACGTCTATCATTTGGTCGCACCAACTAATAATTCCATTAATTTCTTTCAGATTTAAATTCATCAAAACAGATCTCCCCTTTTTATATTGTTATTGTATCATACAAACAAAGTGCCATCTCAATCTTTATACAGCTTCAAGTCACATTAGCATTTATCATCACACATCTGTTTTATAAAATACTCTCACCCAAAATCCATCCATTACTTAGTTTAAACTCTTAATATTTATTGCGTCATAAATGCGTCAAGTACATTCATTGACGCATTTATGGCGCATTCAAATTTATTTTCTTACATACCTTGCTGAACGTCCTTTCCCTTCCATTTTCAATATATCTTCCTGAAGCATCTTATCTACCGTTCTTCTAACCTGATTTCTGGTAAATCCGCACAATTCCCGGATTTTTTCATTCGTAATAAATTCAGCAGACTGCAAATACTCCTCTATCAGACTTTTGGCTTTTACATATCGAATCACGGTATCTTGAGTGTATTCTACATCTGATTTAATTGCGTCATAAACTTTAGCTGTCAACATATACTCTTTACCGGATAATCTAATCAAACCATCCCGCAAAAGATTATTGCAGCTTTTTCGCGTCTCTGTCAAAGGCAACTGAGTCAATTCCTGTGCCTCAGACAATATGATTCTTTTACTATCTGTCAAATACCGCAATATCATTAGTTCCGGCAATGGCAGGATCTTTTGCAACTTGTCCTGCTCACTGGCTATAAATTTAACAAAATTCACATCATCAATCGCACTAAATATAGTCAGTGTTACTGCTTCATTGTATGCATGATACTGCGGATATGGTTTCCCTGAAGAAATCATCTCACGATAGATAATATCAACGCCTTGTCCCGTTCTTTGCACATGTTTCAGCCTTTGTAATGTCTCCGCAATCAATTTATTCCTTGGCGTGGACGGATGCGTAATTATATTTTTCTCATTCACTCCCTCCGGAAACGCGCCCGGATTTTCAATCACAATTCTATCTGGATAATGCTTTACATATACTGCTCCCATATTCAGATAATCTCTATGTGATAACGCATTCAAGAGTGCCTCTTGAAATACTTTTTCTGAAAAGTCCTCAACTTCTAATCGAAATAGCCCTACCTGTACATTTACGATTTTATTCGTATTTTGTATCTTCTCCGTTAAACGGTCAATCACAGATATTATCGGCTGTTTTAAGTCCAATCGGGAATCATACTCTTCCATATTGTCCGCTGAATAATGAAGATATATCACTTCCGCCTGCGGCAGCAACCGATTAATCGCTGTTTCTTTACCCACAAAAAGCAATCCTGCAATCGTAAGCCTGCCAACACCTTCATCCTCTTTTATCAATCCCAAATCTCTCAAAAAAGACATATCTTCCAATTCAGATAAGGAAGATTTCGGATCACGCACTTTCAATTTTTCCTTTAGATTATATATCTCCAGCACATTTATGTCTTCTATTGTACTATCCGCCAAAATCTGTCCTGAAAAGTCAGGACTTTGAATAGAAGCATACTTATTACTCATTTCGTCCGGATAATAGGGTTTTGAATTCTTGCCTAATCGCTTTAAGCACCTACCATCCGAAGTGGCATATGTCGTTCCATCCCTCTCCACTTTTATTGCCAGCACATCTTTTCCTTCATAGTGAATCACTTCTATTTCCGTAAATAATGCCGGGCGAGTCCTGTCATAGACAGATTCCATAATTTTCTGTGCATCATATTTGTTACAGCCTGTCACTGTTCCATCATCTTCAACGCCCATATAAACAGTACCGCCTTTTGCATTGGCAAATGCTACAAGTTCATCTACTATTAAAGAAATGCGCTCCCGCATATCCTTGGCATATATCCATGTTTTAAATTCAACGGTTAAATTCTCCCCTTTTGAAAGAATCTGCTCAAACTCGGCTATTGTCAAATATATGCCCTCCTGTCAAAGATTCTATTTTAATGCTTTACGTTCTTCCTAATCACTTTTTTACGCGCTCTAAGTCCATACTCCTTCTTTAATCTATCAAAAATCTCAAAAGCTATCGGACATATTTCTATCGTATCCAATATACTCAGCAAACTTGATAAACTTTCTGGCTGATCCGTATACGGATATTTCTTACAATTATCTGACTTACAATCTCCCAATTTACAATTTTCATCCTTCTAAAAAATCACAATGTTTATGCCTGGTCTGATAGTTCATGTCATACTCTTCTTTTTGCAAGTAAGTATTAATAAATTGTTCAAGTGTGATTTCTAAATATTGTGCATCCCTGTCACTATTTTCCGCCGGAATACTTCCTTTATACATTTTGCAACAGTTTCTGCATTTGTTGCAGTCGTAATCTGCAAATAATTAATTGCCTATCTAACTTGTCCTCGTCTGCATGACATTTTAAGAAAGTACAAAACTTAAAATTTTCGTTTTCTTTTTTTCTTAGCTTCTTCTTTCACTTTATCTGGCTGAATCATACACAAAATTCTCTCCGAAAACTTCACGCCACTCTGCACAGCTCTATTTAGAAGCCTTGCAGCTCCCTTCTTATCTTCAAACACAATAATATTAAGGGCATCAACCACTTTATCTGGTGTGCCCACATCTTCAAAGGATGACATCTTACTAACAGAGGTATTAGCAGCCTAATCGTTTATTTTCTTATAGTACTCTTCCCATATCATATAAACACCGCCTTTCAATTAACAAATCTCTTTTAACCGTATTCTTTGCGAATAATTCGGTCTATCTATTACTATCTCGTCCATATTAAAAGTTTTAATCATTGATAACAGATTTGCTAATAGTTGTTTTACATCTTTCCTGTAAGGTTTGGGGTCTGATACAAGTGAATTATGTAATTTCTCTGATATCGCGCCAAAGTACATACAACCGTCATTTTCCTTCAACACGTTCAGTAACCACAGATATGCATTACTCCATCTAAACACGTTTTTTACATACGCTAAATCATCATTGTACCACAAATCTAAGAACGAAATATATTCGCCTGTTTGCACAGAGTTCTTATCTGGAAGTTCATATGAAAACAAAGTGGTTATCTTAGGATTAAATAATTTCTGAATCTCCTCACTCCATCCATATCGCCTCTCCTCATCGCATACTTCAACATTCTGATATTGTTCCCTAACTCCCTTTTATATTTTAATCTTTCTGATGTAATCTTGGACAATATCCTTCGCTCTTGGAAATACTTAATAATATTTTCTTCTGCTATCGAATTCAAGGCTCTAAGCCTCCCCATATTTATCTGGTTTATTACGTCAGCATCAATATGAATAAGTTTTCCTCCAAACATATTTGTCAACAAATTATTATCATAAGATGCTTCTGTAGTTCGACCAGGTGTTGCAGATAGACCCACAAGTGCTCTATTCTCATAACTTTGTGGCATAAGCATTAAATTCTCAATTATACGTTTCGTCTTATCAGCAGCAGCCTTATGTGCTTCATCGAACACTATCAATCGGCAATCTCTTTTTAATCGTTCAAACAAAGCAGGATTGGAGTCATATAATGACATCAGCTTCGACAATCCACAAAATGCAATTCCGTTGAGTTCATCTGATGTATCTTGTATCATATGATTTCCCCATAACTTATATGCAGTTATTTCTCCATCACCCAAATGTCCCCAAACACTACAAAATGTTTTGTAGGCTTGTTCTAATAACTCAATCGTATGTGCCACCCATATAACCACCCCTTTTTTATGCATGGTAAACTCAATATAATTGGTTATGATATGCATTGTGGTCTTGGTCTTACCTGTACCGGTTGGCATATGAATCAGCATTCTTTCTTGAGCATTCCCCGAATTTAAATTATATAATGTTCTCTGTTTTATGTAATACTGATAGTCCAGCAATTCGTAAAACTGTTCTTCTGGTGCATCAACAACATTAAGAACAGATGTATCATCCGCTTCTTTTTCAAATATTTTTTCGGATAATCCCCACATCTTAGCCAAGTATAAAGAAATACGATTATTATTCCACGGTTTCTTCGAGATAACCTCAATCAAAAATGCTGTATTTACAATATGTGAGGTAACTGTCGAATCTTTTCCTCCACTAAAGGAAACCATCATATCTTTAATAGCATACTGGTCTTTATAGGACAATACAAATCGCATTGCCTCTTCAGTGATATAGTTGTATCTATCTCTATTAGCTTCAACAAATACTGCTATATTTTCATCAAAATAAGTAGTATCTATATTGTCCACTAATTCGTCATATGCCTCTTTTATGGACTTAATCTTCTCAAGAGACCATTTATTAATTTCAGTTGTAGAGATTTTTTCTTTTTTTCCGTTTATGAAATATGCCCCACTGCCATACCACACAGATGCCGTATCATAACAGTGCGGATGCCGTTTTCCTTGTATCAATGCAAGAAGTAATCTTTCCTCTGGAAATACTGGCCTTACATCAGTTGCAATATACTTACCCGCTGTTCCGCATCTTGGGCACATCGGTTCAAATACCGGAATATTACAATCATCACACCAGTATAATGTTGTAGACATAATTGTTTTAGTTTGGCAGGATGCTTTCACACACTTGTCGACATTCATAGGTATTTTGCAATTCGGACAAACTCTTTCTACCATGAAAACTCCTCATTTTTAAACATTCTGTTTTTCTTCTCTTTTTTCGTAAGTCAATACAATATCATAGCCTAAGGCTTCCATCATCTGAACAAAAGTCTTATTTACCACTCCGTCCTTTTTTTTGATGATGCGATTTACATACTGTCCTGTTGTCCCCACAGCTTCCCCTAATTGTTGCTGTGTCATTTTCGCTTCTAAGCACTTAATCTTGGTATCAATTTCAATGTCATTTTTAATCATTTTTGTTTTCCTATACAATACAAATCGGATTATTTAATAATACTATTTTAGTATAAAACTTTTTGGTGAATTTTTCAACTGCATTATTTGATAATCCAATTCCTATTAGTAAATAGTTCAAAAATTCAGTCTAGCACATTATCGTTCTTACATGTATGATAGTATCTACCAATAACACAGAAGCTTTTACAATATTTCTAATTTTGATTGAATGTCTTTTCTATCCAATAAACAAATTTGTCCATTCAAAGTTCCTCCTATACACAACACCATAATAAATCTTAACATGTCCGTTATTTAGGACTTATTCACCTGCCGCACGAACATCTCCCCCTCTTCTTTACATTCATTTTCCAAAATGATATATTTTACTGAATAACTATCCTATATTTTTGACTTTTGGTCATCGTAGCCAAAACTTGAAAGGATTACCTATATCCCAACCTCCAGTAGGTCAAAAAACAAGCATTACTCCTCCTTGCCAGTGACAAAGAAAGTGTATGAAGATATAGACAATGCTATAAGAATGAAACTCCGAAATGAACATTTGGAGCGGCAACTTAAGAAAAGTCAGAGCAACAGCGAATAAAAATAGAGCCACAAGCCATTTTCAATGAAATTCCGGCAAGTGGCTTTTCAAGATCTTTTGAACAACAAAGGGAATGACCCCCTCCGCGTTTGAATACAACTACCATTATTTTTCATATCACATCCTCTCCTTTACATGAAAATATCTGTATAAACACAAGAAAATGTTGTAATAAATATCCCTTAGTTATCCCGCACTTTTTGTTCATTTAATTTCTATCATCTTTTTAATCCCATTTGAGATAACCTCAAACCCTATTTTCTCATAAAATGGTTCTTTTCCTTTGGCTGAAACACCTCCGATTGTTGTAAATTTTCCAGTAGCAGAATTTTCTCTTGCATAATCCACTAAGTGATTAACAATCATTGTACCAATACCTTTTCGCTGAAATCGGGGCAAAATTATTATTTCTTGAAGATACCAATACATAGCACCGTCGCCAACAAGTCTCCCCATTCCCACAAGTTCGCCATTATATATTGCTGAAACATTAACTAAACCGTTTTGTAAAGCCTTTCGGGCATGCTCCACCGGTATCTCAACAAATCCTGCTTGTATGCGTAATCTTATAAAATCTTCAGCTTGTAAAATATTATCAATAAGCCTAATTTCTTCACAAATATTCTTATCCATATTCTTTATTTCCTTATCTGTATAATAAATTCTCTATATAATTTCTGCTCAAAATCCACAAGTATTTATTTTTGATTATATCACTCTCATTTTTTATCGCTCCAACGATTTCTTAATCTTCGGTTTCTGTTGCCCGTCCGCTTTGGCGGCCAGCTTCTTGCCTTGTTCTGTAAGTTGCACGCATTTGATAGTCAGATTTTTTACCACTTTACATCTTCATCATAGGCAGCGAAATTTTCTCACAGTCTGCCCCTGCCTGCTCCAACCGGGGCTTTACCGTATCGGCAAGCCCGTCCTCTGCACTCTGATCGGTTACATTCACATCAATTTCTAATTCATTTGCCAACCGTAAAGCAAATTCTTGAAAATGTATATTCACACAGACATTCAAATCATATCTTCATTTATTCTTTCTTCCAATATGTCCACTTTACTACCGATTTGTAACCGATGGCTTTATAAAAATCATGAAATCCTCCTGCCATATGCGTCGCCCCCAAGGGTTTCATCTTTCGGTATAATTCGGACAAAGCCGCCGAAGCAAGCCCTCTGCGGCGGTATTCCGAAATGGTACAAAGCGGTTCCATATACGCCAGTTTATTTTCAGGAATCCACCACATTCCTGCATAACACGCATATTCTCCCTTTTCATCAGCAATGGTAACTGCCAGATCCATTGTTGCATGTGGCGCTACCTCTAATAAATAATTATTCTGCTCGTATTGGTGATCCCATAAGCCCTCATTTTGTTCATGATCAAACCCTTTCCAACAGCACTTACTTTTCTTGTCCATATCATACTCATCGGAACCAACGAAATGAAATCCCTCCGGCAAAGGATAATCCAATACGACATCAAATATACCAGTTATCTTTAAATAATTTCAGATAATCCAAAACCCCATTTTTTAATCCCTTTCTCTCCATATCAGCCCAAAAGCTTTGTAAAAAAATACTTATATCAGCTCTCACACTTTCATCAACAGACTTTAATAATATCTTCTTTATCTCCGTCTCTACTTCCCCTGTAACATAAAATTCAAATAAAGCTGCAATCCATAGTGGTATTACCATAGTCCAATTCTTTCTCTGCTCATAGTCAGTATAATTAACAAATAATTCGCCCAGATTTCTTGTAATAATACATATTCTATTCTCCCCACTCATTTTATCACTAAATGCCACCGCTCTGCATAGCGCAGCAATATCAAGAAAAGAATAAACATATTTATGAAATTTCGAAACTGCCATTATCTGAACGTTCCCAACGAATTTTCTTTTGCCCACACAGGTAAGGTAATACCCCCACTCATCATAAGCATATCGAATTCCCATCCGATATAAACATTCCAAATCAGTATGCTTATATACACTAATCAGAACCCAAAATGCTAACAGAAGCCCAATAATCCCAAATTGCTTATATGAAATATCAAACTTCATACTTATTATCACAATAAATATAGTTACCAACACAAATGTCTTCATGAAATACGCCGACTTTTCATACCATAGTTTTCGATATATTCCCGCCATGTTTACATATTCTATTGTATGTAATTCTTTCACTCTCCTATATCTGGATATGTACTCGTCAAAATATCTCTCACAATGCCTAATCAAATCAGCATTTGATACATTTACTATCAATCCCGGCGTTCTATAGTATAAATCTTTTCTTATACCCTTCTTAGGCAATCTTTTAGAATAATAATGTTCGCTTCCCATTTGCATCCTATACAGTACCACCAAAAATATCACTACAAACATAGTTATCAGTACATTTAGAACACCCCTGTATTGTACAATCGACTCAACATTTTCTGTATCAATAAGAGTTCCTGCCATACTAATGAAAATCACCAGAACCAAAAGGCTTACCATTTCTTTTGACTTGACGCTAAAATTATTTCCCTTAAACCAGCTGAACAGCATAGGAAATAGGGCAACAATAAATATACCCTTATACCATTCTAAGAATATTTGAATTCCTATGTTTGGAATACAGAGAATAATAATATATATAAAGCACCAAAGGAAAATTAGCGATCCAATTTCTGTCAAAACATCCATTACTCTTTCATTTGTTTTCTTTACCCTTTCTATAGAACGTTTCCACATCATATTTGGATATTTCGCTATCTGTTCTCTAGAGGGTAATAACAACAAAAGCACCGCATCTATAACAAACCAGATAAACAATAGTATATACACATCGCTCCTCCTCTCCCGTTTATCAAAAACGGAATACTTTCTCTAACGCTTAGTAAAGCATTGCGTGTTTTCTGTGATATTTACAAATTCTTTTTACGATTTTATTATAATGACACAAAGTATAATCCATGTTTTCGACTTCATTATACAGTCATTTTCATTATATTGTTATAAAATGGCATCGTCAATCTCTCTATCGTTTTACAATATCATTCAAGCGATAAAAAACTTTTTTGATTATATCCAAATACGAACAATTTCCCTCGGAGTTCTTTTTTATGGCCCCGTTTTTCGTTTTTCACTGTTGCAAAATTTCAAAAAGGGCTTCCGATTTCTCGGAAAGCCCCATAAGCGCACCTCGAAAATACTTCGCATTTCCTCGGTCGCGGGCATTCGTCAAATGCCCGCACGAGCTCTTGGAAATGAAATCTGAACGTTTTTACTGCGTTTTCCTGCTTGTTTTTCTTTATATTATCCAATTTATCCCTACGTTTTTGCTGTTCTGAAAAATTTTAGAGCCAAAATTGAGCCAGTAGGAAAATATCGACTTTCCCTTTATTAACTCATATTACACGGTGCTAGCACCATGTTCAAATCATTTCTAAAGAAAACATTATCTCATCTTCTTCTCCAAAAGGAATCTATATTGTCCGCATATCATCAATTATTCTGGCTTTTTGATATGCCAACTCTAAAAACTGCTGAATTGACAAATTTTCATAATCCCAATTCATTGGCTCTAATGATGTAGCACCTTTATATCCAGTTAGCGATATTTTTCTCATAACTGTCAACCAATCTATATTTCCATCAAGCGGCAACTGATGTTGATTATATTTTCCACCATTATCTTGTAAATGTAATGCCATCAAACGTTCTCCATATAATTTCAGTAAATCATCATTCGGCACATAATTTATATGATGACAACTATCATAGCAATAACCAACATTTTTTGACTGAAATGAACTTAATACTAAATCCAAATTTTGAATATTAGATAAATTTTCAAAAGCAATCTTTATATCACTTTTTTCTGCTTCTCCAATAACTATCCCTAATCTTTCCAACCCTAAATTATCTATGGGATACTCATCACTTGGAAGATGTATAACCATAGTTGGAATACTAAATTGAATACAATCAGTTACACATTGTAAATAATTTTGGAGTACACTTTCTCCATCCAAATTATTTAATGATAAATAATTTTGTTCATGAACCGGCGTATGTATATTTTCTATATACAATCCTGCATTTCTGGCAAACTGCACATCTTTTTGATAGCCATCCCCTCTACCAAATTTATCGCTCCACCAAAGCATTACACAATCAAAACCAGCATTTTTAATCAATCTGTATCTTTCCTCAAAAGATACCTCATATCCCAAACCATACCCAAAACAATCGTATATTCCTATCACATTAACATCTCCCGAATTCATAGTATCGATTATATTTTATCATTTCTAATCGCTCCAAAGACTTCTCAATCTTCCATTTCTGCCATTTCAAATCGCTTTACTTCTCATACAAGCTATTGCACTCCTTGCAGAGTTCGTTCATGCGCTCCAAAATCAATTCCTAAAAGCCGTCTCTCCGCTGCCTCATTAGT
Organism: uncultured Lachnospiraceae bacterium; assembly: GCA_965114645.1. Taxonomy (GTDB): domain Bacteria; phylum Bacillota; class Clostridia; order Lachnospirales; family Lachnospiraceae; genus UBA3282. Next base: position 106,640 of record CBCOZL010000009.1, read on the forward strand.
CATATACATCGCCCCCATAAGTTTCATATGATAATATTTATCTCTAAGTTTCTCATTTCCTATTAATTCTCTATGCTCATATACGATATTTCCTATTGCATTGTCTGTGCTCATGACACGGTTTTGGCACCGCTTATCACACTTTCACTGTTATACAGACGTAAAAAGGCTCTCAAGGAAAACCTTAGAAGCCTTGAAATTACTATATTATTTATAGTACTCAATGATAGTAGCCACACGACCAGAACCAACTGTTCTACCACCCTCACGTTGCTACGGTGTGTTTGTCTATATCGTAAACCATGATAAAATGGGGATTTTTTTATCTATATTATCCCAAATATCATCTGATTTTTCTGATTATTAAAAATTTTAGAAGCATTTTAGAAGCACGAGCTTGGATAAACCTTGAGTAAGTCTTGGGTAAACCTTGGATACCGCTTGGGTTAATTTATCTTCATCATTCGTCTTTAAATTGCCAGCCATTGGCTGGCGATTTACACGCGGACTTCATATAACGATTCCGTATTACCTATTCCCGCTACCCTATGATTGTTTCTTTCAACAATTTTAATTGTTTAAATCTTGAATAACCTTGGGTAAAATCTTGAGTAAACCATACTCAACCCAAGACATTACCTTAATACCCAATTAGATTGTTGCTGATTTTCGGAATCCTTACCAATAATTCCTTGCTTTTTCAATGAAGCAAGCAAATTATGAATCTTATTTTCTTTTTGAGTATCACTCAAAACATTTGGCAACTTATCCCATAACAATTCCCGAATATCTTTCTTTTTGGCTTTTTTATACTGTTTCAGATATTCAACAATCAAATCCTTATAATACTTGTCATCAAATCCCTTATTTTTAATATAGTTTGTACTCTCATCAATGCTTTTAGCTGCCGATGCCGATAAATATAAACTTGTTATCCTACCTTCTACCAGCTTCAATGCCCGCAATCTGTCTACATCCTCTTTTTCTATCACTAAACCTTTTTGAACCCTATCAAGCAAGAACACTGTCTGTAAATCTAAATCCTGATGGTCATACAATATATGCATATAATTAT
>CBCOZL010000010.1:0-53249 GCA_965114645.1 uncultured Lachnospiraceae bacterium
ATCCGGGAAACTCCCGGACTTTTCCAAGGAAGATACCCTATTACTTAGCGCTTACGATATAAATGTTCAATTTTTGAAAAAGCAAGTAAATAAGCTGGTTATATGGCCTACGGCGTTGCCCATCCAACGGCTTACGCCGTTGTCTGCCTTGAAATAAAAAAATGTATATGTATTTATGATTAGTTCGCAGGATTTTATGATAATTTGGTTTGATTCATAATAATTTGGCTGATTTTCAAGCACAAAATTCCCAGATAAAAAGCATTTCACAACAACACATATTATTTTTTTATTTTCATGGCAAGGTATGTGAGCGACAGCGAACATACCGTTAGGCAACGCCGTAGGCTATACATTAATACTGAAGGAGATTATCAATAAATGGGATTTGAGTATAAAGAAGAATTGAAAGAGCTATTACCTGATTACTTAGATTTATTAGAAGATCAAGGGAAGATAGAAAGTAGGGGAGAAGGATATTATGTCTGTCCTTTTTGTAACTCAGGAGATAAAAAGAATTATACGGCAGCATTTCATATAGACGGGACAAGATATAACTGTTTCGCCTGTTCTGAGCATGGAGATATATTTGATCTTGTGGCACACATAGAGAATCTACCGTCTGACTGGAAGAAACATTATAATCGTACTCTTAAGATTATGCGTCCGTATTTGGAAGGCAATAAACCAGTAAAAAATCAATCCATAAGGATACCAGAGATGCCTAAAATAGTAGATTATACAGAATATCTACATAAATGTCATGAGAACGTATACCAAACTGACTATTTCTGTAATCGTGGATTAAGTGAGGAAACGGTTGATAGGTTCAATCTTGGATATGATCCAGAAAAGCATCTTGTTACGATTCCATATAATTCAGACTATAAAGGATATGTGGATCGGGTTTTGTGGGATGGCAGTAGCAAGTATTACAAACACGGGAATGAAATTTTTAATATGAATGCGCTTTATGAAGTGGGGATAAATGTATGGCTTTTTGGTAATAGCGATTATGTATATATCACAGAAGGACAGATTGATGCAATGTCCTTTATGGAAATAGGGTTAGATGCTATTGGGCTTGGCGGTGTGAATGAAGTATCTAAACTGGTAGAGCAATTAAAAAATAAACCAAGTAATAAAATACTTGTACTAGCATTGGATAATGATAAAGCTGGCAAACGTGCAACGGGTAAATTTATTGAGGAACTTGCGGATGCTGAATTGAATCAAAGATACATTGTTAATAGTGATATGTATGGTAAATATAAGGACGCTAATGAATTTTTGGTTGCTGATAGAGAGGGATTTATAGAAAAGATGAAGTGGGTACTGTATTGATATTTCGCAATCTGACGATTACTCACTTTGATAATTTTTTGGATGAAGAAGTATACATTATGGCCTGTCAGTTAGACAGGTAAAGAGAATTACAAGGGGGTTCCTTATCTCTGCCATTGGGATTAAACGATGGAGGAAAAGTATGGATAAAAAAGTAAAAATGGAAATGTTTGAAAAATTAGAAAGACTTGAAAATAGAAAACAGAAAATAATGGAACAAGCTATTATGCACGATGGGGGAATGAATCCCTTTTCTGAAGATATATGTAACGCTTTGGATTCCCAAATAATAGATATTGAAATTCAGCTAGAGGAAAACGGGATAGTTTATCCATATGTCTGAGTGATGAATAATATTATGCCAATAAAATCCCTCTTTCAAGAAGTGGATAAACGACAACATAAACATGCCCTGTGACGTTGCATTTTGACCATACAGGGACTTTTGCGATTTGGGTGATGTTTTTAATGAGTGAGTGGGATTAAGAGGTATTTGGGAGAATGAGAGTGTTGCGGAATAATCTCATTGAAACAAATATTCGTCAAAGAGGTATTGGGAACCCTAATCCCATTAAATTAGGTAGATGTATTAAGGAGCTGGAACGAATTTATGGAGTTAGAGATGGCAGTGCTGGTCAATCCGAGCCGAAACTTTCGGGTGGGGATGTCTTATATCAATCAGACATCGCAGAAATGATTGGTATTTCTGTAGATACACTTAATAATTACAAAAAACTCACAGAACTGGTTCCTGAATTACAAGATTGGGTTGAAACAGGTATTCAAAACTTCGTGCTTTGATATCAAATAACTTTGGTCGGCGAAAGAATGATCCTGTTAAGGATAGAAAAGCGTTGGCTACTTATGTTGAGTTAAAAGGATATAAACATGGAGAAATGGGAAATGGTAGAAAGAAGACATGCCAAAATGGCACTTCTACTCTCGATGAGATTGCAAAAGAACTTAATATGTCTACTGGTAATTTAAGACGTGTTTTGAGAATTGAACGTAATCTTACAGATTCAATGAAAGAATTACGTGTTTATTATTTCTGACCTATAAGCTGTGTAAAGATTTTGAGGCAAATATATCTTGTTTGGTGATTGTGTGTTGATGGTTAGTATGATAATATCAACTTATCAAAATGTGACAGGAGATATATAATGTACAAAAGAATATGTCTTTGGCTTGGGTTTACGGTTACACTTGGAATCTTTCCATTGTTATTTATATTAATTATAAAGTATGTTACAAAAAGTGAAATTTCTATTTCTGTTATAAGTCCAGAACTTTTCTTTTTTAATGTAATGGTTTATGCAGACGGTTTGAAGACGTTGTATGATATAAAAAAGACTGAAAAGAATAAAAAAGCTAAAGATACTTTATTTGTTTCAGTGGTAATACTTTTAATTTTTCAAGCAGTAATATATGGAATACTATTGCTGAATAGTAATATTCCTAATTTAAAACTTCAGTTAGAGTTAATAAATCTACTGTCGATAATATTTACGGTAATTTGTGTTATCTTGTCAATATGTATACAAATAATAGGAGGGCTAGAAGATGAATGAGATAATTACTGGTTTATGTGTTAGTATGTTGTCTGGCTCTATTGTATCTTTATTTGTATCTTTATTTGGAACGATTAAAGCATATAAAAAGCATATTAAGGCTAAGAAAGAACTTGAAATATTGAAAAAAGATCAAGAAAGTAAGATGGAGGAAATTTTGAATACGCAGAAAGAAATTATAAAAATTATAGATAGTATGAAGAGTTCAGATAAAGATTTGGCGATAGAAGTATTAGAAAAGACAAAGAAGGAGTTGGAAGAGAACTATCATAAGGATTACTCAGTTGAATAATAAAAATATTGATTATTATGATATACCAGCCATTATAACTAAAACAAGATGGCTGGTATTTTTTTACGCTTGACAAACAAACGTATGTTCACTATAATTTAAAATACAGAACATAAGTTCGAAACTAAAGGCGTAAATATCACTCATATTGGCGGTATGAGTGATATTGAAGATTTGGATGTCAAGGAAAGTGACATCCGAAAATTGATATTTGATACATACAACACACAGATTCAGAGATTCCATTATGTAAGAAATTTAATAGTGATTGTAGTAGATGGATAGATTTAGAGCAGTTTCAGAATTGGGATTGCTTTTTTGTTACGGTTTTTTTGAATTTATTTCTGGATTTTGTGGAAAATTTGAAATTTCCATCGATTTTTTGAAGTTTGAAGAAATTTTGAGAAAAGTTTTGTGGTGGAAGGAGAAGTAATAAGTGAAAGCTATTAATTTGTTGCTATTGTGGATTTTAGATTTATAAATTGTGGAGGGAACTGATTATTGAATAATTCAGATAAGAATAAGAATGTATTATTGATAAATAAGGTCGAAGCAGAAAAGTTATTTCAGATTTATTTGCGTGTTCAATCAGGTGAAAAAGCTGCTTTGAATGAGATGTTTAAGACTGTAGATAGTAAGCAGATAAATAAAGCTGATGAAATAAATAAAAAATACCGAATATCTCATATGGATAATGTACTTGATTCGGAATTAGTTTTAGAAAATGAAAAAAATAAGCAAGAAGAGGATTGGATAGATTCTGTATATTCAAATGTGACTTTCCAGTTTTCTTGTTTGAATAAGCTGCTTTATAAAAAGAAGAAAACTTTTTTATTAAATGCAAAGAAAACAGGTTATGAAAATGGTAAAAAGATAAAGAATATAGGTCATAGCAAGTTTTATGAAGGCGGGTATGATGTTTCAGATTTTAATGAGTTGATGTATGAGACAGTTATAGAAATATTTAATGAGAAAACAGATGGAAATAATTGCTTGACATTAGATGGGAAGAAAAATAAGGAATATCCGATATGTGATGGTGTATCATTATTAAAAAATATATCATATTTTACTTCGAGGAAAATAAATAAAAGAGCAAAGAATAGTTATTTGGATATATTTGATATGGGATATTGCTACGAACAATCTGGAACAGATTTTTCGAGTTTTGACAAATATGCATTTAAAAAGTTTATAGAATCTGGAAGAGGTTTCTCACATTTAGCAATATATGCAGAATATTTAGAGTGGCTGAAAAGAAATGATGTACATAAACTTTTTAAAGAGAATGCCTGTGATATCAAGGCAATTATTGAAACGATAATGAATCGAGAAGATACTTTTATAAAAGATATGTCAGGTGATAAGGAAGCAGGATTTGGTATGCGTTTAGTGAAACAGGAAATGCTGCAAGAAATAATCAAATCCAGACACAATATGAACATTGAACAGGAAAATATATCGAAAGACTTGGAAATTATAGAGCAGCGTTTGTTAGATCATCTATTATATTCGCTAAATTATAGGATTGATAAAGCAACGGAAAGTAAAGGGATTTATGAAAAGGAATCTGAGCGGTTTTTGTACGAACTGGAAAAGAATGCATATATCAAAATATTTAGTAGGATAAGTTATGAGATATATGATAAAAGTGTTGAATTTATCAATAGCAAAGATTTTGACAGTTATTTCAGGACGGTAAAAAAATATGAAGATATGGTTATTGATATTGTTTCTTTAGAAAAAGGGAAAAAGAAGTATGATATGGTTAATTTAATACTTGAAAATGATGATTTAGTGGATGATGAAATGGAAACATTGATTAATATAGCGAAAACAGTAATAGTATTTTACCAAAATGAAGAAGAGAAATATAGAAAGAATCAGTTAGAAGATTATAAAAAGAAGGGATTTGCTGATTGGAGAAATAAATATTGGGAAGCCGAATTGAGAGGTGAGATTTTAAAAATTAAATTGAGATCAAGTAGAGATGTAAAAAAGCCTATTCAGAATAGCATAAATACAGAGAATTTAATAGTTTATTGCGGATGTGTAAATTTCTATTTTTGTGATACAGAAGGAAAAGTATATTATAGTGTACCTAAAAATAAACGTGTCATTAGTAGATCAAATAAAAATCATGAAATTTCTATAGATGATGTTGGCTAAAAGGTGCACTTAGTTATATAGATTACTACATATAAGTAGAGGGACAAGAAAGCAAAATAGTTTTTTAGGTAATGCCAATAACTGCATTATGAAGTTTCTATAAATTCATCCATTTAATGTAATCAAGACTGAATATGTGTGTCAAGGCCATATTCAGTATTCGTCCAGAACTCCACAATCTGGATGCACAATAACAACATAAAATCCTGCATACACCACATATGCAGGTCATCCAGTGACAGGACTCAAGAACCTGTTATTGGATGTTAGTATGATATTTTTTTATTCACTATTACATAAACAAATAGGGATAGATAAGGAAAGGGGTGCAAACATTGGACTTAAAAGAAAAAGTAAAATCTTTTTTAATTGATACGGGAGCTACAGTTACAGCTTTCTGTAAAAGAATAGAAATAAGTCCTACTTATTATTATAAATGGATAAATAACAACGTAGAATTTTCAGATCAACTTATTAGCCGTATCAAGAATTTTCTAAATGAAGTCTATGCAAAGTAGGCGTAAGTAGAAAATTATTTGTAGAGTAACCGTCAACAAACACACACATATTAAAAATTCAATTATAATCTGAAACATTCAAAGCGACATAAAATCAAGGCCGCAAAAAATCAAATTAAGCCAAACACAATTGAATAATGTAGAAAAACTGAATATGGAAAAGAAATCGGATTTGTGGAGTCTGATTGAGAGAATTATAAAGTATGGAGGTAGTTTTGTATTGGTAACAACAATGACAGAGAAGAAATTTTATACACATGAGGATTTATTGGCGGCTATGAGTAAGTTGCCAGATAAGGAAGCTATCAATATTCTGGAAAACATAAAAGTCAGCACTATCTTAGAATTTATCAATGTTTCCAGTAATGAACAGAGAGAGCAGTTGAAGAATAACTTTTCAGAAACATTACATAGAGAGTTAGATATTTATAATGGAATGAACAGGCTGTATGATATGTTGCCGGTGATTGAACATAAATATTATACTGGTGAAAATGTTGTACAGGAAAATGGGAATGTTTGTTCGGATTTTGCTTGTGATGAAAAGAAAGATGTGGTAGAATAAACTAAAACAAAAGTAAGAAGATTATGAGGATTTTGTTATGGGTAAGAAGATTGTATGTGAATCGTGTGGGACGATTTTTCCATTTGAAAAAGCAAAAGATTTTACAGTGTGTCCAGTATGCAATGCTTCTTTTGATGATGAAGATAATGAGACTTTTACCCATGATGAAAAAGAAAAGATAGATTTAGACCATCCTGATATGTATTTTTATTCTATTGATTCAGAAGATAAATATGAGGATAAAAATTTAAGAAGAATTCGGTGTCAGTGTACATCTTGCAGAGAAGTTAATACAATACGATGTAATCAACTTATTCTTATTAATTCTGAATATGTGAAATTAAAAGACGGTATAGAAATACATTGTAAAGAATGCGGAAAAGCAGTAACTAATCCAGTTATCCCGAAAAGACCTGATGGGTGGCGTGAGTTGAATATGTGGGAAAAAGATTATGATAATCTTCCCAAATGTCCAATATGCCATTCCACCAAAATCCATAAAATCAGCATGACCAATAAAGCAGTATCAGCGTTGACATTCGGTGTACTTGCGGCAGGTCATGTATCAAAAACATATAAATGTGATATATGTGGCAGTAAATTCTAAATGAAAAATTGAATACAGAAAATATAAAATAATAACAAACGGACAGTTCATAGTGGACTGTCTTTTTGTATGCCAAAGGAGGTAAACGTTTGGGCGAAGAATTTTTATTAGACATAATAGCGTTATTAAATCAGCAGTTATCAAAGAAGAAGATTAAAGAACAGTTAAAGGGCATGGATAATTCCATGTTCGTAAAGGTAATATCCAAGTTATCAATAGGGTTATCCCAACGCCAGCTAAAGAAGGATTTGAAACAACTGAATGACCTGTATTTACAGGTTGGAGCGGATTTAAAGATAGACAGTGCCTTAAAGAAGAAATTACAGGGCAGGATTAAAACATTACAGGACAGCATATCTGATCTTCAGATTGGAGTACATACAAAAGATTCCGATATTGCAAGGTCAGTTACAGAAGCAAGGAATAAAGGTCAGAGGGTAGCAAACAGGACATCCATTGATTTTAATATAGAAGTGAAGAAAGAAAAAGCGATTGCGGATTTGGAGTATATGGCAAAGAAATATTCCAAACTCTTTTCAAATGCTTCCGCTTCTGCAAAATACAATAACATTCTGGATGCGGCATATGGGATTACAGATGCTAAACAGCTATCTAATGTCAGAGCGCAGATCGCTGCATTTACAAGTGAGCTAAAGGCTAATAATTTAGCTTCACAATCTTTGGGTGACAAGTGGAAAAGGCTTATTGACCGTGCAAAAGATTTATTTTCAGCGGCAAGTGCAGTCACGTTGATATTTTCACAGGTAAAACAGGCGGTATCATCTTTTCTACAGCTTGATACAGCAATGACAAATCTGTACAAGGTGCAGGATCAGATTACAAGTCGTGACCAGTTTTCGGGACTGCTGACCAAATGGAATAAGTTAGCACAGAATTTGGCAGTCACAACCAACAGCCTGATTTCTTCTATGGAGGAATGGTCTAAGATTGGATTTAATCTGGATATGTCGGAACAGTTGGCAGAGATTACTTCCATATTTGAAAAGACAGCGGAAATTTCTAATGAAAAAGCTACTTCCACATTAATTTCAGCGGCGCAGGCATTTACAGAGATTGATGATCTTGGTGTAGATGATTATGTTAAGAGAGTTGAAGAAGTCGGGAATAAAATCAATGCTATCGGAAACAAATATGCGATAGATAGTGAAGGAATTGCCGATGGGTTACAAAATGCAAGCGCGGCATTAAAAGTTGCAGGAAACGATTTAAACGAAACAATCGCATTGATCACAGCAACAAATAAAATCTTCCAAGATCCTTCTGAATCAAGTAACATGCTCAAAGTCGCTTCGATGCGTTTGAGGGGACAGGTGGATGCCCTGAAAGAAATGACTGAGGATGCAGAAGGTGTATCAACAGACCTTACGAAAATCCAGCAACAGGTTTATGAATTGACAGGAAACAAGGTCAATATCTTTGAAGATGATGAAAACCTGAAAAGTACATATCAGATGATACTTGAAATCGGTGAGGTGTTTGATTCATTAAATGACCGTTCACAGGCTGATTTGCTAGAAGTTATGTTTGGTAAACAGCGCGCCAGTGCAGGTGCTTCACTGCTTCTTAATTATGAAGAGTTAGAGAAAATTAAGAACGATAGTATTAATTCGGCTAATTCTATGGCAGAAGAATATTCAAAATACATGGAATCAGCAGAAGCAAGCCTTACTATCTTTAAGGAAAAGTTAGCTGAGACATATTCTACATTCATGAGCGGTGATTTGATTAAGTATACCGCCGATATGGGTAGTGGACTATTAGATTTGGTAAATGCTACTGACCTTTTGCGTCATGGTCTTGTGGGTATTGTTTCGTTAAACATTGGTAAGGGTATCACTTCTATTGGTGCGTCAGTAGCGGCTACAGTAAAGCAGATGAATACACTTGGTAATGCGTTGCAACAGGTGAAGAGTCTGCCAGTTGATGAAGCATTACGGGTTGACGCATTAGAACAAATAGGAAATACTACAAAATCTTTAACCGAAAAGAATTTAAAATTGCTTTTATCACAAAGGCAATTAAAAGATAGTGATAGAGAAATGATATTGAGTATGCACAATCTTACAGATGAAGAAGTGCAACTTAAATTACAGAAATTAGGTTTACTTTCTGTCACCAAAACACAGACAGCGGCAAACGTGGCAGAAGCGGCAACTACGGGAACGTTGAAAAATGCAATGTTGTCATTGAAAGCAACGGCTAAAGAAGTTGGAGTTACTATCAAAGGCATATTCGCTAGTAATCCTATTGGTATTGGACTCATGTTGGCAACAACAACAATCAGTATGTTGTCAACAGCAATCAGCAAGTCGAACGAAAAACTGGAAGAAACCAGACGCGCCAACATAGAATCGGCTACAACAGCGTCAGAAAATGCAGACAAACTTAAAGATTTATATAACGAATACAATCGTCTTGCATCCATACAGAATAGAACGACTTCTGAGGAAGAAGCATTTAAAACAGCGTTAGAGAATATTACGGTTGCCCTTGGCGATAAAGCAGAAATATTAAAAGACCTTACAGCCGGAACAGATGAATATGCGGACGCGCTTGCTAGGGCAACAAAGGAAGAATTACAATCACAAGCAGTTACCGCTACTATTGGTAGAAAATCAGCGGAAGAAGAATTACAGGGTGATATTTGGAGTGATTTGGGTGGTTCTAAAGTTTCCATTGATTCAAATAGAAAAGGCAAATCTCTATCAAATGAAGCACAAAAAGCGGTAGATATTGTTTCTGATTCTTTGAAAGAGTTTCAGACTATCAATAGAACTTGGGAAAATATTTCATGGGATATATCCAGTGATGATCCGACAGAAGCATTAGAGTATTATAATTCTCTGGTAGAAGCGCGTGAGAAGTTAGTATTAGCTTCAGAAGACGATGAAGCATTGCTTGATACAGAAATCTATGAGGATTTGAATACTGCAATCAACAGCATGTCTGAAATCCTTGATACCTATATCGAAAAGCTGTATGAAGAAGAAAAACTTAATTATATGGCGCAGAATGGTATTCCGGACACGACAGAAGAATATGAGGCAATGGAAGTTGCTTTAGTTAAGGCTGCTGGTTCCAGTGGTGATTTACAGGATAGATTCAAAGAGCTACTTATGACTGATTTTTCAGGTTTGGCAACGGATATTGGAAATGTAGCAAGTACGGTTGCAGATACAACACAATCTATTCCCGCCACAATCTCATCATCAATCCAGCAGATAGCGACCCAACTTGAACCGCAATTCGCGAAATTAGGTGAAGTATACCAGGAAATCTTCAAATTAGATGATAACGGTAAAGAGAAATTCTCCCTTGACAGCATAGACAATTCTATGCTTGAGAGCTTACGACAGACATTTGCGGAAATTGAAAGCAAAGTGGGGGTGGCCTTTGACAGTTCTAAACTTGAACCATTCTTTGATACCCTTACAAATGGCAATTCCACAGCAGAACAGGTGCGACAAGCATTTAATGAACTTGCAACAGCTTATTTATATAGTACAGATACATTGGAACAGTTAAATGCTGAAACAGCGGATGCCATTGAGAAACAGTTAGAGGAGATGGGCGTACAGAATGCGGCAGAGATCGTTGCAGACGCTCTGACAGCCAAAACAGAAGAACTTATTGTTGCGAAAGAATATCTGGCCCAGACAGGAAAGGATCTGGCTTCCGCTACAGAGGAAGAAAGAACGGCATTTATTTTTGAACAGATAGAAGCCGGTAATTGTGGTGAAGCATTAGCGTTATTACAGCTAAAAAAGATCCTAGTAAACCAGTCAACGATCACAACAGCCGCCGACTGCCAGAACATACTGGCATTAGCACAAGCCGCTAATATTGGTATCCAGCAGTTACAACAGTTGCAGACACTAATGAATATGATCACACAAAGAGATGCGGCGGTACAAAGTGGTGATTCTCGTGCTGTATCAGAATTAAACCGTGCGATTCGTGAATTTTCTGCTAACGTAGTAAGCAACATAAATCTGGATGATGTACAAGTTGATTTTGGAAATATTGGTGGTGGCAAGTCAGCGGCAAGTAAATCTGGTAAAAAGGCGGGCGATGCTTATGTAGATGCGTTTGAGAAAGAGTTAAAGAAACTCCAAACATTACGCGACCAAGGTAAGATAACGGAAAAGCAATACCTTGATTATCTCCGCAAACTCTATCAGAAGTTCTTCAAAGATAAAAAGAAGTACGCGGAACAGTATGCCAAGTATGAACATGAATATTTACAGGGCATGAAATCGCTCTATGAATCCGCATTGTCAGGTATTACATCAATGCTGGATAAGCAGATATCGGCCTATGGCGATGCCCGTGATGCCGCAGTGGAAAGTCTTGAAGCACAGCGCGATGCCGCGATTGAAGCCAAGGAAGCGGAGAAAGAACGCTATGAACAGGAAATTGAGTTAATTGATAAACAGATCGCGGCCAAGCAAAAAGCAATCCAGAAAGTGCAAGATGAAATAGATGCCATGCGCTCTGCCAATGCTGAAAAAAAGCAGGCTATAAATTTGCAGCAGGATGAATATAACCTCCAGCGGATGCTTAATCAGCGGTCAAAACAGGTTTATAAAGATGGACAGATTGTATTTGAAACAGATACTTCAGGAGTCAGAGAAGCCAAACAGAAGGTTGAAGATGACAAACTTGAAATCGAAATTTCCAAAAAGGAAAAGGAAATCAAGCTCATTGAAAAAGAAATTGATCTCCTTAATGAAAAGAAAGACGGCGTTAATGAAAATATTGACCTGTTAGATAAGCAGATAGATCAGATAGATGAGTATTATAGTAAGTTGATTGCTGACACAGAAAAGTACTGGAATAATATTATCAGTGGCATGCAGGATTATAAGTCACGCTGGGAAGAACTTGGCGAGATCGAGGGAAGCGCCAAAGTAATCGAAACGTTACAGGCATTAGGCATTGAAGTTGATGATGTCCTCGGCATGTCAGAGGAGGCGTTCTCTAAGTTCAAGGATGATTATGTCGGTATTCTTGCAGATATCTATTCTGGCAATGATTCCATGCTGTCTGCACTTTCCGATACAACGGGACGCAGTGTGGATCAGATGGGTTCCTACCTTGACGCTACACAGGGATATATTGACAGCCTCGGCGGTATCGGGGATTCTTTAAACCCTCTGGCAGAATCTATTGGCAATGTAGAAGAAAGCATGGGTACATTATCATCTGCGGCATCAGAAGCCAATGACAATCTTTCAAATGCGGCTGGCAGTGTTGATAACGTCAACTCCTCTCTTAGCGAAACGGCATTAACCACATCCACTGTAGCTACAAACGTTGGGACGGTTGTAGACGGGTTAAACCAGATGCCAGAGAGTGGCAAGGTTTCTGGATTAGCTGGCGAATTTGAAACACTGGCAACTAAGATCGGAGAAGTCGCAAAAGCACTCGGTATCAGCGAAGGTGAAGCGGTCAGTACATTATTCCAAGCAATGTCTGAACTAAACACTGTCACACTAGGCGGAGAAACAGAAGGTATTATCGGTCAGTTTACATTACTCAAACAGGCCATCTTAGATGTTATAGAGACAATCGGTTCATCAGAAGCCCAGACCATTGGAAGCCTTATGTCTGCTATTGTACAGCTTAACTCTATCACACTGGATGAAAGTATTATCAAACAGTTCACCAATCTTAAAACGGCTATAGACTCTGTTACAGCCGCTATCAGTGGTGGAGGCGGTGAATCCCCAGAAGGTGAAGGCTCTGGCGGTGCATCTGGGTCTTCTGGTGGTAAACAAGTTAGCAAGGGTGGTAAAGGCTCAGAAGGAAAAGGTGAATCAGGTGGTGGCAACTCTCTCACTGGTGCAATCGAATCCATGGGTGAAACCGCCAAAGAAGTTATAGGAGAACCTGATGCAGAAGGTGACGGCACTGTTATTGGTGAGTTTGGTTCTATGGAAACCGCTGTCAATGATGTGCGTGATGCGATTGGTACAGGGGATTCAGAAGGCAGTACGGGATTAGGTAAAGCCACAGAAGGCGAAGGTACTCTCATCGGTTCTATCGAAGACCTTGGCGAAAAGACTGTGGAAGTATTAGGTGAACCAGGCGGAGAAGGTGTCATTGGAAGATTTGAACAATTTAAGGAACCGATCCAAGAAGCAGATGAACATGTATATAGCATATCTGACGGACTTGATGCGATTGATGGAAAAGAAGTCGAATGTACTATTACAGTAAATGTAAAACAAAATGGCAACGCATATGCAGAGGGCACTGTCCTTGGTTCCATGAATCTTGAAAGTGGCGAATATACCGCCCAATACGGGAAAGCCTTTGCTGACGGAACTGGTAAATATGAAGGACTTCCGAAAGCTGAAAAGAACGCATTAGTATCTGAATATGGCCAGACTGAAATGACTGTACTTCCAGACGGCAAGACTATTATTACAGACGAACCGACCATGATGGATTTGCCGAAAGATACGGTTATCTATAATGAAGAACAAACCAAAAAGATTATGGATAACAAGATTGATGCAAGCGGGAATGCACATGCTGATGGTACAGATGATAGTATTTGGACTACTTTAGCAGATGGCAGTAAGGTAAGACCATTACAGCCAGGTGATGATGGCTATTGGATGATAGAAGCAGGAGAAAAATTCATCCAGATGTGGAAAGACAGTGGGGAAGAATTTATATCCAATGCTGTATTTGAAGGTCAGAAACAACTTGAAAAATGGACAAATGAGATAACGAATAACTCTGCAATTAGCAGTGTTGTGAATAATAATCGGAATGTGCAACAGCCAGTAACAATACAGGTCGGCGACATTCATCTTACTGGTGTACAGGATGTAAACGGACTTGCCCATGCAATAAAGACACGTTTACCTAATGCTATGTTACAAGAGATGCATCGGAGGTAATGTAGTTTCATTGATGGACTCAATGATCGTAATCAAATCATCGTTGAGTCCTTCATTTGAAATGAACTTCTGTTCACAAAGATATTTTCTATTTAAAGAAAGGGAAACCGTCTCTAAGATTAATATCTTATGCGGTTCTGGTGATATCATATGGATGAAAAAGAATTTAAGGAATTGGTATTAGAAAATGGCAAAAGAATATTAGAAACCATAGATAATCAAACGCGAATATCAGATATTGAGAATTATTTATATAAAAATACACTACGATATAGAATATTGGATATATTTCTCATTATAAACGCAATTGATATAATATTAAAATCAATCATCGGTATTGGAATTGTTGGATGTGGAATTTGTATCTATAGATATATTGCAAGTTTGTTCTAATGATAACTCCAAATATCTGAAATTAGACAGTTCTTCGTGTGTAAAATTTCTCCTATGGTAAATATGTACATATTCTATCACGGAAGAAAAGTTTTATGTAGTCAGAACATTAGTTATATAATGAGAACAAGGGTACAAATAAACGATGTAATATAGGAAGCCACACTCTGAAATATGGGTGCGGTTTATATGTGGAGGAAGTATATGAGTCTTGGTGAAGAGTTAATAAAGACGATCCAAATTATGATTAATAGAAAATTGAAGAATTATAGGGCAGACCGTACTTACAGAACAGTCATAAAAGGAGTTAATAAAAACGGCTATGTGATTACAGATCAGGCGGGACAGGATAGGACAGTTCCGTGTGGTATTCCAAATGTTGAATTAAGACCGGGGCAGAGTGTCTATGTAAAAGAACCTATGGGAAAATTGAATGAATTGCATATCTGTAACGTGGTAGGAAATACAGGTAAATCAGGCAGAAGAAGATAATTTCAAAGTGCAATGTAAATAATGTAACTGTAAACAAAGTCGATGTGAACCTGATAAGGTATTATACCAAGTCAGGTTCCTTATATATAGGTAAAACGAATGTACAAAATTAAATATAGATTTAACAATATGGCATTACTGCAATTGTGGCGGTGCATTTTATATAGATTTTATACGAATTGGAGTGTGGTTTTTATAAAGGAAAGTAATGCAAACGATCTGTTGAAATATATAACCGAAAACGGTATGATTGATTTATCATATGTGCAAGAGCAAATTGAAATGAAGAAAAGAGAGGAGCTACTAAAACGACATCCATATTCTATATGGCATAATAGTAAAGAAAATGTATGGTATAGCTATCTTCCAGATGATTCTAAATCGAACAATCGTAGAAAAATTAAGAGAAAAAGGAAACGAGATTTAGAGGAGTTGATCTGTGATTACTATTTGTCAATGCAGAGTGAACATGCGGAAATTTCAAAAAAGAAGGATCTATCGGTAGAAAACATGTTCTACGAGTTCATGAAGCATAAAGCAAATGAAGTTAATAGCGGCACGGTTAAACGGATGATGGCAGATTGGACAAGGTTTTATGAGCCTGAGAAAAAATTTATTGCGATGCCAGTAAAAGACCTTACTAAAATTGACGTTGATGACTTTTTTAATTTGGTATTGGGGAAATATAATCTAAAAAAGAAAGCATTTTATAATATGTGTGGCATTCTGAAACAGACATTGGAATATGCTGTGGATGCTGAATATATTGAGAAAAACCCCTACCGTGTCAAAATCAACAGGAAAAAACTTGTTAGCAGCAGTAAGAAGCCGAGTGAGAAAGAGGTTTTTCAAGCCGATGAAAAGGTAATGCTTCTTGATGAAATGGAACGGAGACTGCAAAATAATCCGTCCAACACCGCGCCATTGGCTGTTATGCTAGATTTTGAACTTGGGACGAGAAAAGGAGAAATACTTGCAATCTGTAAGTCTGATATCGTTGACAACAGGATTCACATACATAGACAGCTTGTAGAGGAATTTGACACAAGCGATCTTAATCATATGAAAAGCAAGGGATTTCATGTTGTGGACTATACCAAGTCAGAAGATGGTGACAGATGGCTTCCGTTGACTAATGAGGCGAAAAGGATTATTAAGCGGATAGATGCGATCAATGAAACATATGGTCATAGATACAAGGATTTCCTGTTTGTAAAGGACGGCAAGTGCCTTACACCGGACGCGATTGATGCACAGATTAAAAGAGGGTGTGAGCATATAGGGATTCCGGTAAAGACGATGCACAAGATCAGAAAGACGTATGCTTCAACTTTACTGCATAACGGCGTTAATCTCAGCATTGTAAAGGACATGTTAGGCCATGCGGATGAGTCAACGACTTTGAAGCATTACATCTATAATATTGAGGACAGCACGGAGACAGATAACAAGGTGCTGAATGCGTTAGACCCTCAAAATGATGCAAAAAGTGATCAAAGTGATCAAAACATCATCCCATTCGCAAAAATAAAAAGAGCCGAAAGCCCTGATAAATCCATACTTTCAACCCTCTAACTAGAATGCGGAAGATGGGACTTGAACCCACACGATGAACCCACCACTAGATCCTTAGTCTAGCCTGTCTGCCAATTCCAGCACTTCCGCATACGTTCACAACGCAAATAATATATTACTATTGGAATCCCAAAAAGTCAATATGTTTTTCAAAATTATTTTCCGAATTTTGACGAATCCAGAAAAGCAGGAAAGAGGGAGGCGGACTCTGAACAGGCCGCCTCCATTCTCAAGGTTACTTAAAATGCACCTCTGTTTCAAACAGAGCGTTTTCCGCGAGCTTTCGGTCATCCCCCTTTAATTCGTCCATATACTTGATATAATCACACACATAGACATACACAGTCTGGGTATCCCTGCCGTAGGTGGAAAAAACTTCGGAATTGTCACCCTGGCTTTCCAGCCGTTTTCCGTCTGCATCACAGATTGCCACAATGTAGTCGTATGGCTGCGCGTCTTTCGGGAGCAAAAGCTCTGCTTTGATCTCAAAATTCGTCTTTTCTACGGAGCCGATTCCGACGCCGTTTTCGTTCTTCTTGTTAATGTTGACTGTTTGGGCGTCGCCTTTGTTCATGGAGACGGGAATAGCAAAATTCCATTTGCCTTTATAATGCTTTTTCAACGGTTCCGACAGGGCCACCTGCTCATGGGTCTCGGGATCCGTGGCATACGTTTCCTCATACTGGAGCAGATCGGCGTAAATATCCGAGATTTCAAGGTAGTACATGAATTCTGCCGGAAGCGCAGTGGTTTTTTGGTCCGAGGACAGAGTGGTATCGGTGCCTGCAGCTGCGCTGCTTCTCAGGTCTTCGTCCAGAGAAACCCGGATAATGCCGGTAAACGTATGGTCGTCCACAAACTGGCCTTCTATATAGTAGGGCGTAGGATATCCGCCGCCTGCGGGACGGTCTTTTTTGGTAAGTCCCGGCACATTATAGTAGGAGTTGCTTTCCAGAGAGAGCGAGTCATAGTCCGGCAAATAGCCGTCCATGTTTTTGGTCTTTATAAAATCTGCGGGAAAAGCCTCCTCATTTTCGATACAGAGCGCCAGATACAGTGCCTGTGTGGAGCAGTTAGCCTCTGAGACAGTGACGGTCAATCCGCCGGAGGTCTGCACGAGGAGATTTTCAGTCTGCTTCCCGGAGGATTTATCGGCCTTTTCTTTTGCGGTAGGCGTCTTGCTGTCCGAAAGTTCTTCCGGGGAGTTGTATTTGATATAGATTTCGGCGTCATCGCTGAAATTGCCTTTATAGCTGACCTTTTCCTGGACATAGGAAAAGATGCGTCCAATCAGCGGCAGTTTTGCGGCAAGAGCCGGATTGGATGCCAGCAGCATTCCGGCACAGATGGCAGCCAGAACGCCGGCGGCTGCGGCGCTGTAGCGGAAAGCGGTTCTTTTGCGGCGAAGTTTCCCTCTCTGACGGAGGCCTTCTTTGATACCGGCTTTTACAGCCTGATTCAATTCTTTGGGGATGGGGATTGCATCAAACTTATCATTTTGCATAACGCGATACCTCCTTTTTCTTATCGGTACTGCCTGAGAGACACTTGCTGAGCTGTTTTTTCGCACGGTACAGGTTTGCTTTGACGCTTCCTTCGGGAATATCCAGAACCTGTGCGATCTCTTTGATTTTCAATTCCTGGAAATAGAAGAGTATGATTACCGTCTTGTACTGATCCTTCAACGAATCAATGGCGTCATACAGATCGACCTTCTCTTCGATCAGATAATTTTCACACCCTTTTTCCACGTATTCTTCCAGGGAAATGGTAGGAACCGACTTCCGCTCCTGCCAGATACAGTTGAGAAGAATCTTTGTAATCCAGGTTTTAAAGTAACGCGGCTCCCTTAGCTTTTCAATGCCGAGCATGCCTTTTATGACACATTCCTGCACGGCGTCCAGGGAATCCGCTTCGTTTTTTACATATAAAAAGGCTGTTTTGTATAGGTAGATTTGGTATTCGGCAATTAATTTACCATAGGCGTCCATATTGCCTTTGATGGCCCGCTTTACGAGCTTGATGGTATCTTCCTTCATCGGTGTCTTTTCCTTTCGTTATTTTCCCGCGAGGTCATCGACATGGCAGATATGCGCGCGCTGCCGGTTATGTCTGATATAGATTAGATCGTATGCAGGGAAAAAAGGTTACAGAAAAAGTTTTAAAAAGATTTTATCATAAAGGCTTGACATCTGACAAAAAAAACGCTAGAATAACATTTGTTCGCAGGAATGGCGGAATTGGCAGACGCGCACGGTTCAGGTCCGTGTGGTAGCAATACCATGAGAGTTCAAGTCTCTTTTCCTGCACGACCTAAGACATCGCTTCGGCGGTGTCTTTTTTTGCGCGTATAAGCAGAGCCAGAAAGCGGCAGAGTCATGCTGCGTGCTCGCACGCAAGCCTGTCTATGCCGATTTATGGCGAGCAACGCGAGCTTGGAATGCGAAGCATTTCAAGCCTGCTTATACGTCAGAGAGGGCAGAGCCAGAAAGCGGCATCCCGCCCCACCCTTATAAAAGAACCAAGAAAAGTCAAATTATCACAGAACAGGACATTTCCAAGAGAGGAAGTGTCCTTTATAATTGAAAACAAGAATGCAGAAAGGGGCAGAAGACGTCGGAGAGACGTCTTAGAACAGGGGGGTATATGAGATACGGACATTTTGACAATGAAAACAGGGAGTACGTCATCGACAGGGTGGATCTGCCCTGTTCCTGGACGAATTATCTCGGCGTGGAAGATATGGCGGCGGTGGTGAACCACACGGCTGGCGGATATCTCTTTTATAAGACGCCGGAGTACCACAGGATCAGCCGGTTCCGGGGAAATGCAGTGCCCATGGACAGGCCGGGCTTTTATGTGTATCTGCGGGACAATGACAGTGCGGATTACTGGTCCATATCCTGGCAGCCGGTGGGCAAACCGCTGGATCAGGCGAAGTATACCTGCCGCCACGGCATGTCCTACACGACATATGCGTGTGAATATGAAGGGATACAGGCGTCACAGACCATGTTTATTCCCAGAGGAGAGGCGGTACAGCTCTGGGATGTGAAGGTGAAGAACACGGGAGACAGGCCGAGAAATTTAAGCCTGTTCTCCTATCTGGAATTTTCTTTCCACCACATTATGATCGACAATCAGAATTTCCAGATGAGCCTGTACTGCGCGGGCGCGTCCTACGAGGACGGAATCATCGAGGAAGATTTGTTCTATGAGGAGGAAGGATATCAGTACTTTACGGCGGATTTTACGCCGGATGGGTTCGACTGCATGCGGGATAAATTTCTCGGCATCTATAATACGGAGACAAACCCAGCGGCAGTGATTGCGGGACAGTGCTTTTCCTCCTATGAAAAGGGCGGCAACCATTGCGGCAGCCTGCAGAAGAATCTGACCTTGCAGCCGGGTGAGGAAGTTCGTCTTATCTTCATGCTCGGTGAGGGCAGAAGAGAAGAGGGGAAGCGCGTCCGTGCGAAATATGCGGATCATCGGACGGTTGACAGGGCCTATGAAGATCTGAGAAACTATTGGGAAGAGAAGTGCTCCAAATTACAGGTACAGACGCCCAACGAAGGGATGAACACCCTGCTCAACACATGGACGCTGTACCAGTCGGAGATCAACGTGATGTTTTCCCGGTTTGCCTCCTTTATCGAGGTGGGAGGCAGAGTGGGACTGGGCTACCGTGACACGGCGCAGGACGCCATGACGATTCCCCACTCCAACCCGGATAAGTGCCGGGAGCGGATTGAGCAGCTTCTTCGCGGTCTGACCAGCGCGGGTTATGGCCTTCATTTGTTCCAGCCGGAGTGGTTTATGGAAAATACAGGTGCAAAGCCGTTCAAATCTCCTACGGTGATCCCGGAGCCTGACAGGAACAGCATCATCCACGGGCTGAAGGACGCCTGCTCCGACGATGCGCTCTGGCTGGTGGCGGCGGTGACAGAATATATCAAAGAGACGGGAGATCTTGGATTTGCCTCTGTGCAGCTTCCCTATGCGGACACGTTCCTGGAGGGGAAGAAGGAGACGGAGTCGGTTTACCAGCACTTGAAACGGATTCTGGATTTCTCCACAGAACAGGTAGGACAGACGGGCATCTGTAAGGGGCTTCGCGCGGACTGGAATGACTGCCTGAATCTTGGCGGCGGTGAGAGCGCGATGGTCAGTTTCCTGCACTACTGGGCGCTGACACAGTTCATAGAGCTGGCAGAGCGTCTGGGCAATCCCGCAGACGCAGAAACATATACGAAGACCGCAGAGCGGGTCAGGGAAGTGTGCAACACACAGCTCTGGGACGGAGAATGGTTTATCAGAGGTATCACGGCAAACGGGAAAAAGATCGGTACACAGGCGGATGCGGAGGGAAAAGTGCATCTGGAATCCAATGCGTGGGCAGTTCTTTCCGGGGCGGCCGAGGGGGAGAAGGCGGATGCCGCTCTTGCCGCCATCGACAAGTACCTCTACACACCGTACGGGCTTTTGCTTAACACGCCCTCCTACACGGTGCCGGATGACGATATTGGTTTTGTCACGAGGGTGTACCCTGGCGTGAAGGAAAACGGAGCTATTTTCTCTCATCCGAATCCCTGGGCATGGGCGGCGGCATGTCTGAGAGGCAGGGGAGACCTGGCGATGAAGTTTTATGATGCGCTCTGTCCTTACCACCAGAATGACCAGATTGAGATGAGAGAGTCTGAGCCTTATTCCTACTGTCAGTTTATCATGGGCAGGGATCACAGCGCTTACGGCAGGGCCAGACATCCCTTTATGACGGGCTCCGGCGGCTGGTCATACTTCTCGGCTACCCGGTACATATTGGGCATCAGGCCGGATTACGACAGTCTGGTTGTGGATCCGTGCATTCCGGCGGACTGGAAAGAGTTCCGGGCGGTCCGGGGATTCCGGGGCGCAGTCTATGAGATTCATGTGAGCAATCCCGACGGTGTGATGAAGGGCGTCAGGGAAATCAGTGTGGACGGCGTGAAGACAGACAAAATTCTTCCTATGGAGGCGGGCAGCAGGCATACGGTGGAAATTGTCATGGGAGCGTGAGCGGGCAGCGGAGAAGCGCTTTAGAAAATGCGCCAAACAGAAGATACGGGATCGGTAAGCAGCGGGAACAGCGACAGGATAAGAAGGAGGGTATACAATGATTAAGTTCGGGACAGGCGGCTGGAGAGCCGTGATCGGGGATGAGTTTACAAAGGAGAATATCCAGATTTTATCCAGAGCCATCTGTGATAAGATGCGGGAGGAAAAAGTGGCCCATGAAGGGATTGTGCTTGGCTATGACAGGCGTTTCCTGTCAAAGGAGGCCATGCAGTGGGCGGCGCAGGTGTTTGCGGCGGAAGGAATCAAGGCCAGTCTGATCAATAAATCGGCGCCCACGCCCCTTGTGATGTTCTATGTGATGAAGCATGAATACCATTACGGCATGATGATTACGGCAAGCCACAACCCGGCGGTCTACAATGGCATCAAGGTGTTCACCTATGGCGGCCGGGATGCGGACGAGGTGCAGACGGCCGATATCGAGCGTTACATCAACGAGGTGACGGATATTCCCGTGGACGATATGAACTACGCGGAAGGCCTTGAGAAGGGACTGATCGAGGAGATCTATCCGCTCAACGAGTATCTGGACAGTATCATCGACACGGTGGATATGGATAAGATCAAGACGAGGGGGCTTCGCATTGCGCTTGACCCTATGTATGGGGTGAGCGAGACTTCCTTAAAAACGATTCTGATGACGGCAAGATGCGAGGTGGAGACCATCCACGAAAGGCACGATACGCTTTTTGGCGGAAAACTTCCGGCGCCCACGGCGGAGACCCTGCGCACCCTGCAGAACTATGTGATTGACAGGCGTTGTGATCTGGGCCTTGCCACGGACGGCGATGCGGACAGAATCGGTGTGATTGACGACCAGGGTAATTTCCTGCACCCCAACGATATTCTGGTGCTGCTGTACTATTATCTGGTGAAATATAAGGGCTGGCACGGGCCGGCGGTGAGAAATATCTGTACCACCCATCTGCTGGACAGGGTGGCCGAAAGCTTCGGGGAGAAGTGTTATGAGGTTCCCGTTGGATTTAAGCACATCTCAGCAAAGATGTTTGAGGCGGACGCCATCATCGGCGGCGAGTCCTCCGGCGGTATGGCGGTGAGGGGACACATCAAGGGCAAGGACGGCATTTATGCATCCGCGCTTCTGGTGGAGATGATTGCGGTGACAGGCATGAAGCTCTCCGAGATTATGGAGACGATCCGCAGGGAGTTTGGCGGCATGGCGTTAGAGGAACGGGATTACCGTTTCAGCCCGCAGAAGAAGGAGGCTATCCAGAAGCGGCTGCTGGTGGATAAGGAGATGCCGCAGGTTCCTTATGAGGTGGAGCAGGTTTCCTATGTGGACGGGCTGAAGATTTACCTGAAGGACGGCGGCTGGATTTCGGTCAGATTCTCCGGCACGGAACCGCTTCTGCGGATCTTCTGTGAAATGAAGGAGAAGAAGGATGCGGCGGCGTTCTGCAAGGTGTTTGAGGAGTACCTGGAACTGTAAGGAAAGGAACGGTGTGTCAGACGGCGTCTTTCGGGAAAGACTTAAGGGGACGCTGTCTGATATTGCATTGAAAAGAAAGGAATGCGGAAAACGGGATTACCAGATATAATAAACCCATGTGAGACAAGCGGGACTGCCGCTGGAAAAAGGATGGGATACCCATGAATCGAATGGCAGGAAAAGATAAGAGGGAAAACAGAAAGCGGAAATCACTCAGATGGAGCATGGTAAGGCGGCTCGTGTTTGGGTGGTTTTTGCCGTTGTTCTTAATGATATGCGGGGTCATTTTTCTGATGACCAGAAATGTGCTTGGGCAGGTGGAACAGACGATCCAGTCGTCCGTCGAGAAGACGGTTGAAATCATGCAGATTCAGTTAAAAGACTGCGAGACCGCGTCAAAGAACGCCTCCTATATGGCGGTGATCGCAAAATATTACAGGCAGTTCTGGGGTGTGGAGGACCGCACGGAATTCAGGAACAGTGTGGAGGAATTTTTAAGACAGCAGTATGCCTATGACGACAACTGCAGGACAGCGGAACTGGTGGTATTAAATGAGCCGGGAAGCTGCTATTATGCCCTGAACGAGAGCAACGGCGGCTCCTATCAGAACATTCGCTTTTTTAACACCAAAGCGCGGGACAAAATTTTGAAGGTGGCGGAGACGCTCGATACGGGAACCACGCTGGTAGGCGTGGAGGAGAAAATTTATATGGTCAGGAACCTTGTGACCTCCAAGTTTGTCCCTTACGCGGTGCTGGCTCTGGAGCTGGATCAGGAGTCACTGATGAAAAGCTACACGGGAATATGGGGCTATGCGGACGCCGCCCTGTACTGGAACGGGGAACTGCTTGTGCCCGGCATTCTGGCAAATGAAGGAAGCCAGGAGCACAGCTATGCGTATATCACGGATGCGCTCGGGGAGAAGGACGCGGTGTATGAGTATAAGGGCGGCGGCTACTCCCATGCATACCGCAGAATCAAAACCTATGGCGGAACGATGGTGCTTATGGTCAGTCTGGACAACAGCGTGACCTATGCGGAGATGGCTGTGATGCAGTACTTTTTCGTGATTCTGTTTCTGTTTATGATTCCGTTGGTTGTGCAGATGATGCGTTTCTTCCATAAGAAGGTGACAGTGCCGCTGAGAGAACTGATCATTGCCGCTGACACGGTCAGGGAGGGGGAACTGGGCATACAGATTGTGAACAGGGAGGACAACGAGGAGTTTTACCGCATGAAAGAGTCCTTCAACCACATGTCCCTGCAGCTTAAGAATCAGTTTGACAGGATTTATCTGGAGGAGATTGCGCTGCGGGATGCAAAGATCATGGCGCTGCAGTCCCAGATTAACCCGCATTTCCTGAACAATACACTGGAGATCATAAACTGGGAGGCGCGCCTTAACGGAAATGATAAAGTGAGTGGTATGATTGAGGCGCTGTCCACCATGCTGGAGGAGACGATGAATCGGAAGGAGGCGCAGTTCCACTCGGTAGCGGAAGAAGTTGCCTACGCGGACGCCTATCTCTATATCATATCCCAGCGCTTTGGAGCGAAATTCAGCTGTACGAAGCAGATTGACGAACGGCTTATGTCCCTGCAGGTACCCAGGCTGATTATTCAGCCGATTGTGGAGAATGCGGTGGAGCACGGCATGGATATCACCGAACAGGGAAAGCTGGAACTGAGACTGTTTGAGCGGGCGGACGGGTATCTTTGCATCGAGGTGGAGGACAACGGTCATCTGACAAAGGAGGACAGAATGCGGATTGACAGAATTTTGTCGCAGGACATTGAACTGTCAAAAGAGAAGCGTGTCAGCCTGGGCATTCGTAATGTTGACCAGAGACTCAAGATGATATACGGGCCGGATTGTGGACTATTTATAGACAGCAATGAAAACGATGATACCGTCAGCACAATTTTGCTCAAAATGGATGTGCCAGGCGGACAATAAAAGGCAAAAAAGAACAATCCCAACAATTTTATGTTCCTCCTTTGCGGAGTATGATAAGTACATAAAGAAACAACAGACAAAACGATCTGTAAAGGAAAGGGAGGAATAAGGGTATGATGAAAAAAAGAATGATGGCAGCAATGCTGGCAGGCACCATGGTATTATCCATGACAGCATGCGGAAACAGCGGAGGAGCGGAAAAAGCGGCCAGCACAGAAGGGGATGCGGCAGCAGAAGCGGAAGCTCCGGCGGCAGACGCAGAGGCGGAAGCTCCTGCGGCAGAGTCGGCAGGACCGGTAGAGCTGGTTGTAACCACCACCTTCGCAGGTGAGGATTCCAACGCACAGAACTATAAGGACGCGGTAAAGGCTTGGGAGGCAGAGACAGGCAACGCGGTAGTTGACACTTCCGCAACCGCAGACGAGACCTTCAAGACAAGAGTCGCTACAGACTTTGAGACAGGCTCTGAGCCGGATGTACTGTTCTTCTTCAACGGTGCAGACTCCAACAGCTTCATCGAGGCGGGCAAGGTAGTTTCCATCGACGAGATCCGCGCAGAGTATCCCGACTACGCGTCCAACATGAACGAAGATCTGATCACAGCGTCCCTGGTGGACAATAAAAAATATGCCGTGCCGGCAAACGGTTTCTGGGAGGCAATGTTTGTAAACACCGAGATCCTCGAGGCAGCAGGGGTGGCAATGCCCGGCGCAGACTACACGATGGATCAGTTCAAGGCAGACTGCGAGAAGATCAAGGCAGCAGGTTACGCTCCGATCGCGGCAGCGCTCGGCAACATTCCTCACTACTGGTGGGAGTTCGCAATCTTTAACAACCAGTCTCCGGCAACTCACCTGGAAATTCCGGAGAACGCTGGCGATGAGAACGGCCAGGCATGGGTACAGGGCATGAACGACATCAAAGAGCTGTATGAACTCGGATATTTCCCGGAGAACACGCTCTCCGCAACGGACGATGAGACTTTCGCAATGTTCACGGAAGGCAAAGCGGCATTTCTGATCGACGGTTCCTGGAAAGTCGGCGGTATCGTGGGTGCATGCCAGTCCGATCCTAACGATCCGGCAACCCTGGATTCTGCGAAATTAGATAAGTTTGACGTAACTTATGTACCCGGCAAGGGAGACAGAAAGGCGACCGATCTGGTGGGCGGTCTTTCCTCCGGCTACTTTATCACAAGAAAAGCATGGGACGATCCAGCGAAGAGAGCGGCGGCAGTCAGTTTTGTAGAGTATCTGACTTCTGATGAGATGGTTCCCAAGTTTGCACAGCACGGCGCATCTGCACTGAAGAATGCACCGGAGGTTGACGCTTCTGAATTCAATGTTCTGCAGGTTAAGGCGATGAACATGATGGCAGGCACCACATCTCTGACAGGTGCGGTACAGGATCTGTTCGCAGGCGACTGCCGCGTATCTACCTTCGATGGCATGCCTGAGATCGTGACAGGCAGAGTGGCAGCAGAGGATGCGGTAGCAGAAGGCCTTGAGGCATATCACAATCAGTAAATCACATAGGGGAGTATTGGAAGGGGCAGGGGATTACCCTGCCCCCAGACTGTCAAAAAAGGTCAGCAAAAGCTGGCTTTTTTGATATAATAAAATCAGGGGGTAAGGACATGCTGATAAAAGAAAAGTCGGAAAGAAATACACTGGAAATGGTCAGTCTCGAAGGGCTTGTTCCGCAGGATCATCTGCTGCGGAAAATTGACTGCGCTGTGGATTTTACCCGTATTTATGATTTCGTGGAAGACCTTTATTGTGCGGATAACGGGCGGCCCAGCGTTGACCCTGTGGTTCTGTTCAAGATGGTTCTCATCCAGCACCTGTATGGAATCCCATCCCTGCGGCGTACCGTGGAGGAAATCAATATGAACATTGCGTACCGGTGGTTTCTGGGATATCTGCTCAATGAACCGGTCCCCCATTTTGCCACCGTCAGTTATAACTTCAGGCACCGGTTCAGTGAAGATACCATAGAAAAGGTGTTTACCTGGATCCTTTTTGAGGCGCAAAAGAGCGGTTATCTTTCCCCGGAAGTAGTGTTTATGGACGGGACCCATATCAAAGCAAACGCAAACATCAATAAAAAAATGAAAAAAGCGATCCCTTCTGCGGCGAAAGTCTATGAGGAGCAGCTTTTGAAAGAGATCAATGAGGACCGCAGGGCACATGGAAAAAAGCCTTTTGACGGGAATTCCGGCGGCGGGGAGACCGGGGAACGGGAGGTCACGGTATCAACGACTGATCCGGAGAGCGGCATGTTCCGGAAAGGGGATCATAAACATTGTTTTGCGTATGAGGCCCATACAGTCTGTGACAGGCATAACTTTATACTGGACACGGTAGTAACAAGAGGAAATGTACATGACAGTGTTGCCTTTGATGCGCTTTATGAGAAGGTGACCAGAAGGTTTCCCCAGATCAGGACAGTCACCATGGATGCGGGATATAAAACCCCGTGGATCTGCAAGCGTATCATAGATGACGGACGGCTCCCCTCCCTGCCTTATAAACGCCCTATGACGAAGAAAGGGTTTCATGCATGGTATAAATATGTATATGATGAATATCTGGACATCGTCATCTGCCCGGAATACAAAAGCCTGCCGTACAGCACGACCAATCGGAAGGGCTACAGGGAATATAAGAGTCTGTGTTACCAGTGTGAAGCATGCCAGACGAGACATCTGTGCACGGAGAGCAGGAACTGTCAGAAGACAGTAACCCGCCATATCTGGGAGGATTATATAGAACAGGCGGAGGATATCCGGCATTCAGCGCAGGGAAAAGAAAGTTACTGTCTCAGATCCCAGACGATCGAAAGGGTGTTTGCCGATGCAAAAGAAAAATATGGAATGCGTTATACACCTTACCGGGGACTGAAAAGAGTCAGTATGTGGGTAAGGCTGAAATATGCTGCCATGAACCTGAAGAAACTGGCGATGTGGAAATGGAAGGCAGCTCACCGACAGTTTTTTGTCGCGATGAGTATTGCTGCTTTAAAAAAGAACCTCTGCTGTGCTGCTGCATAACAGGGGTTCTTTGACAGTCTGGGGGCAGGGGATTACCCTGCCCCTTTTTGAAAAAAGTTTCATGGAAAGTGTGGAGGTGGCTTATGGGAGCTAATATTTATCGAAATAAAAAGCCGGCACTGGCGTTTCTTCTTCCGGCGTTTCTGTTCATGGTGCTGTTTCTCTATTATCCGTTTTTTAAAACCATTATCAACAGTTTTATGCACCTGAAACAGCTTGGCGCGACGGCAACAGAGTTTAACACGCCCTGGTATACCAACTATGAGGAGATGCTGCACGATCCGCATGTGTGGACCTCCGTAAAGAATACGATCATCATGATGCTTGTCACCCTGGTGGGACAGGTGGGAATCGCCATCATATTGGCGCTTATGGTTGACAATATCGGCAGGGGAAAACAGATTTTCAGAACGCTCTATTTCTTCCCTATTGTGATTTCCGCGACAGCCTTAGGTCTGATGTTTAACCTGATCTTTCTTCGCGACAAGGGTATGGTCAACCAGGTTCTGGAAATGCTTGGCAAGCAGGATCTGACAGACTGGAAGGCGGAAGGGATCGCCCTTGTTACGATGATGGCGCCGGTTATGTGGCAGTATGTGGGATTCTACTTTGTCATCCTTGTTACGGGACTGAACAACATTTCCGACGAGCTGTACGAGGCGGCCACAATCGACGGCGCGACAGCCCTGCAGCGGGTGCGTTATATATCGGTTCCGATGCTCCACAATGTGATCTGTACGTGCAGTGTTCTGGCGGTTACCGGCGCGCTCAAAGTGTTCGATCTGCCCTGGGTAATGTTCCCCAAGGGGATGCCCCTTAAGACGACATTTCTGACCGGTACATATATGTACTATCAGACGATGGAGACGAAGAATGTGGATTACGGCGCAGCGCTGGCGGTTCTGATCGTGGTGCTTGGCGTGATTCTCGCAAAGGTTGTCAATGCGATTTTCCGTGAAAAAGATTACTAGGAGGAGGGAGAGACTATGACGAAGAAAAATAAGATGTCACCCGGACTGATCGTGGTGTATGTGATTTTGATTATTTGGGCGTTGACAACGGTCTATCCGATACTCTGGGTGATACAGAACGCTTTCAAGGCTAAAAATAAGATTCTGGAGAACTCTTTTGCGCTTCCGTTAGGAGATCTGTTCACGACGGCGAACTTTAGAAAAGCGTTTGATACGACGGACATTTTCGGGGCGTATAAGAGCAGCCTGTTTATCTCCACTATGGTGGCTCTGATGGTGGTGCTGCTTGCGGGTATGGGCGCTTATGCCCTTGCCAGATACAAGTTCCGCGGTTCAAACCTGATCAATTCTCTGGTGGTCGGCGCGATGATGTTCCCGGCTTTTGCGACGGTCATTTCAGTATATCAGATGGAGTTCAAATGGGGCATCGCAAGCACGGGAAGCTGGTTCCTCAATATGCTGTCGGTAATCCTGCCGCAGATCGCCGGAAATATGGCTTTTGCGATGGTGGTTCTGACCGGCTATATCAAGGGACTGCCCATCGAGCTGGAGGAGGCGGCCTACATGGAGGGCTGCAACGCTTTCCAGATTTACTTCAAGGTGATTATGCCTCTGACAAAGCCCTCTTTTGCGACGGTGGCGATCTTCTCTTTCCTCTGGAGCTACAACGATCTGTTTACCCAGTCTTTCTTCCTGAGAAGGCCGGATATGTACAGTATCACCATGATGCTCAACAACATCAGCGCCAAGGAGGGAACCGATTACGGTCTGATGGCGGCTGTGGTAGCGCTGATCATTGTTCCCGTCATTATCGTGTACTGCTGTCTGCAAAAGCAGATTATCAAGGGCATGACTGCGGGAGCGGTGAAAGGCTAATGCGAGAAGGACTTCCAGCCACTCGCAGCAGGGGCTGCTTCGCGGAGAAGTTCTAAGTCTCGCATAAGAGAATGCTTGAAAAGAAGCATTCTCCGCAGTGGATGAAGATTATAATATATGGGAATTTTCCATAAAGTAGAAAAATAATTTAATACTCTTCGCAATCAGGCTCGGCAGAAATGCCGGGCTTTTTGCATTCCCTTTTTCAATGTACACTTTTCTGCACAGGAAACCTGTGCCGGCAACTCTCTTGAAAGGAGGAGCGGTTCAATGAACAAAGTCGACGGTTAAGAGATTCAAAAGACAATTCTGTTTGAAACAGAGCATGGCGGACGAACTTGACCTTCTCATGCGGACCGTGTTCGCTGAGGATGCTTCCGTCAGGGTGAAGATTGTATGTGTGCAGGGATAGGTGCCGGAGCGCATATGGGAAACAGGGGAATGCGGCGTTGCCGCTCCCCGCCCTGTATGCGGAAAGACAGCATTTATGCCTTGAAAAACATACACATGTGCGGTATAATTGAAGTTACGAGATAAATAAAAAAGGCAGGACATGAGGGATGGCCGTCCCTCATGCCCCTATGCAGGAGATACTGGCTCCTAACACAGCATAAATACTATGCGCCAATACCTATTTTACTAGATTTTCCACCTTTTATCAATAAGGAAGTCTGGTGATTTGGGTCTGTGTGCTGTACTTTATGACGGTGTGGGTAAATGAATCCTGCGCCGTCTTTTTATTTATCCCGGCAGTGTAACCATCCAGAGGGGACGGGAATCTCTGTTCCCCCTCTGGGATGACTGTTAAGGGAAAAGTACACGCACATGGACGGCGCTTTCTGGCCGCCCTGTTTTGGGACGGTCTTTTTATTTTTTTCAAGGATACAAAACCTAAAAGCCATGCCATGTGTCTGATACTATGAATATGGATGATTCAGAATCCAGATGCAGAAGGGAGGCGCATGGCAGAGAACCGTATAAGGGGCACACCGGGGAAAGCCGCCCCGGATGGTGGGCAGGCTGCAAGCAGCCCGGTTGCATATATGGACAGGATGGGAACTGTCCTGACATCCGCCGGTGCCTAAAAAGGGAGGTGTGGCAGCGCACACGCAGGCATACGGGCGGCGAACATAGTAACATCAGACAACTTATATTTCAAGAAACTAAGGAGGTAACTTCGATGAAGAAAAACAATTTAGTAGTAAAAGGTATGGCTATGCTTATGGCATGTGCTATGGTTGTAGGAAATACAGGTTTGGTCGCTTATGCAGCTACAGATGACGGCTGCTACCGCGATGAGGACGGTGAGACAGGTTCCGGCGGCGACTGGTATCAAGGTGAATCCGATTCCGGCAGCTCTGGCAGTTCTGACAGTGGCAGCTCTGACAATGGAAATTCCAACAACAGCGAAAGCACAGGCGGAAGCTCTGATGACGGCGTATATCACGATTGGAGCGGTGAAACAGGCTCCGGCGGTAATTGGTATGGCGGTGAGACAAATTCTAATGGCGGTTCCGCATCCACAGCATCCTACACAGCTCCCAAAGCAGCAGGCAAAGCTGCATCCGCAGGCAAAGAGACATTCCGCGCAGTCGCAAAGGCTGGTGCAGGCACCTATAAGGTAACTCACAAAGGTATTGAGATTGCAACGTTCACGCTCATGGATTCTGAAAAGAACGCCGTTTCCTGCACAAAGGTTGCCCTCAAGCAGCGTGAGGACGGCAAGTGGGCTGTCAACTACGAGGTTGCAGATGCGACTGGTCTGACCGTCGGCGCACCGCTTGACAGGACTTACATGTACAATACGCTCGGCGTGAGCTACATCACTATCAACGATACAGTTATCATCGACATCGAGGCGGAAGTGGCTGCAAAATAAAATAAGTAAGGCTGAGGGACTCCATGCAGGACGCATGGGGTTCCTTTTTTCTTATTCTGTTCAGACGTCTGAGCGGTTCCGTCCCGATTTTCCGCCCCACTTCCCGACTCACCGGATGCAGCTATGGTATCGCGTGCCTGCCTGACTGCGGGAGCGCACAGGGGGCTTTTACAGCCCCTCTCTTATTCTGTCCGTTCTGCAAGTATAAGGGACTCACAGTTCCGCGCAGTTATCTGCACGGAAGCAACAATCAAATAAGCTGATTTATGGAGCTGTTACTCTGTCGGTCTTTAAAGACTGCCTAGGTAGCAGCTTTTTTTCTTTCTGGCATCCCTCTCCGGGCGTCCTGCTTCCATCCTGTTTCCCTTTTAAAATCAAAAGGGGAATATATTTCGCACACAAACAGTTGACGCAATACCGTCAAACCGACACAGGATGGATAATGGCTTCCCTGTTCTTTCTTACCAATGGATAGGACGGGTTGTATCATAGCGGGGAATGGGAACGGCCCCGCACGGTCATGGGGGAAGTGTCTGTCTGGTTCCTGCCATCCTGTTTTACGTCTTGTTTGTAACTTTTCCAGAAGATGCCACAGGCACGAATTTATGGAAGAGTGAGGGCGATGCCGTAAAACGTCCTTCCATAAATTCAGTAACAAATGGCGGAAATACGGGCTCTAAATCAATTTATGGAAATTATGGAATTTATAGAAGAGAAAAAACAGGGTCATTTTGAATTTATGGAAGGTTGTGAACGCCCATATTTACAGGTGCCGCGTGGCTTTTCTGCATTTTCTTACGAAAACGCATCAAAATATGGCTAACAGGATAAGGGAGCGCTACTCACTTCGTTCGCTCGGCATAGCCGAGGCACTTTCCGCAGCTGTCGCCGCTCCACCCACTCCGCGCTTGTGCACTCCGGGGCCCTTACTCCACTGCGCCGCTTTGCGGCTCTGTTCCGCCCGCTCCGCACTCCGTACTCCGGGGTCCTGTCTTCCTGTGCAGATGGTTTCCCTGCTGGCGCAGGCGCATGGCACAGTGTACGGTATGCCGCTAACTATGGGCACAGAAAGGGATTTAGACCCTTTTCCCCATTTTTTTCATAAACCCTTTATATAAAAATAAATCTTCTCTTATTTTTGTACTTATTGTATACTTTCACAGGTGATACGCACATACCGGTTGTGCATGTTTTTGTTATTCGCATATATACTTTATAAAATATATAAATAATGGGACTAATGTATAAAAATATACTGTAAATATATAAAAAATATCCCGGGAGCCTTGATTTTGCTGGATTCTTCTTGGTTCCATTTCCGGTTCCATTCCTGCCTGTGACTTAAAAAACGGGGCTGTACCTTTCCAGCCTGTGCCCGCAGATGCAGGAAACACGGGGGTTTCCGCTTTTTCCGCTGTTCCCCTTTTTCCCTGTGCATTTTGCAGGAATGGGACGGGGAATCTGTCCACCAGTCCCTTTCCTGTGTGAAACGGGGATAAAAAAGGTACAAAACGGATATGCAGGATGTGCCTGTTTTATGTCCGTTAAAGAGCACGGCGGCAGGAACATGCACGCTCCCCCATGTGGACGGACGAAAGCAGGACGCCACCCTTGACTTTCTACCGTGCCTGTGTCTGATAAAGCCTTACCGACGGCACGGGAACTCAGGGACAGGCAGGATACGCCCATGCCGTCTTACGGGGCATTGTACCACAGCCCCGGCAGAAACCCAAAGGCAGGCCGGGTCACAGCCCCGGTGGCTGGCTCACTGCCTCCGGCTGTGAATCTAAGGACAGGCAGGGGGGATACGGTATCTGTTACGTTTTCTCTTATATACGGGGCTTATGGGAGGCTTTGCGATGGTACTGGGGCTGCACGGCGGTCGGTTGTGCATATGAAGATAAAAACTTACTTATTTCAGAAAAGAGAGGAAAACAACTATGAAGAATATCAGGAATTACGGAATCATGACAGGACGGCTGGCCGGCGCTGTCTTTTTCTTTTCCAGACGGAGCTTCTGTTCGGACGTCTGACCTGTACCGTACTTGTCTCTCCTGCCGCCCTTCTTCTTCTCTTTATCTGTAAAAAGGGGCTGCAACTTTAAGACGTTGAGTTTATTTTGGAAACGCCGCTTTTACTCTTTGAGTTCCTTCAGTTTCTTATTGATAGCTTTTGCATGGATGTATGGGAACAGTGCCGACGGCGGATTTGTCATGAGATGCCAGATGTCGATACAGAAAGTAAGTCTATCAAGGTACATTATAAGTTCATAGGATATATCGGTTGATGCAGTAATCAGACGATATTCTTTTTTCTACTTTATGTGAAATTCCCATATGGAAGTAGGATAAAAGAACGAATGGACATTTGGGAGAGATTTCGGTATCATTAGAGTAGTGATACCATGTGGGGGATAGCAATGTACAGAGTGGCAATTATCGATGATGAACCATTGATCGTAGAAGGATTGTCCAAGACAATGGCATGGGGGAAATGGAACTGTCAGGTGATAGGAACTGCCGGTGACGGAAAGGAAGGAATGGAGCTGATCCGCGAAAAACGGCCGGATATCGTGATCACGGATATCTGTATGCCGAAGATGGACGGCTTGAAAATGATTGCCGGTTTGAAATCGGAGTTCCCCGATATGCAGCTTATTATCCTGACGGGTTACAGGGAATTTGAATACGCGAGGCGGGCGATTGAGCTGGGTGTATCCAGATTCCTGCTGAAACCTTCTAAAATGAGCGAATTGGAAGAGGCGGTCGACACTGTGATCAGACGGCTGGATCAGATCCAGACGCCTGTGATGACATTTGCGCCGGCAGAAGAAATCGGTGAGGCGATTACAGAGCAGCCGGAAACTGATGAGAACAGCGAGGCCAACAGCTTTATTGTCAGCAATGCCCTGGAATATATCAGGAGCAATTCAAAGGAAAAACTGCGCCTTTCTGACGTGGCCGAGCAGGTGTATGTCA
Source organism: uncultured Lachnospiraceae bacterium (assembly GCA_965114645.1). Taxonomy (GTDB): domain Bacteria; phylum Bacillota; class Clostridia; order Lachnospirales; family Lachnospiraceae; genus UBA3282. Next base: position 34,744 of record CBCOZL010000010.1, read on the forward strand.
GCCAGTGGCATCTGTCGAAACTATTGAATAAGCATACCGGAAAGACTTTTTCTGATATCTTAAACGGCGCCCGCATGGATCAGTCGAAGGAACTGTTAAAGGATCCGTCCCTAAGAATCTGCGATGTGGCAGAACAGGTGGGATTTCAGGATCTGGCGCATTTTTCCCGTGTATTTAAGAAGATGGAAGGAATGTCAGCCGGAGAATATCGAAATACTCACTGTGGAACGGAACAGAACGGAGGTAAAGGATGAGAGTTTATTGTGCAGCAGATTACAACCATGCGAGCCGTGTGGCCGCGAACATCATATCGGCTCAGGTGATTATGAAACCTGACTGTGTGCTGGGACTGGCGACAGGATCTACGCCTATCGGCACCTACGAGGAACTGATCAGACGTTACGAACAGGGAGATCTGGATTTTTCCAGGGTGCACAGCATCAACCTGGATGAATACAGGGGGCTTGCCGGGGATAATGACCAGAGCTACCGTTATTTTATGAATACCCACCTGTTTGATTTCATTAACATTGACAAGAAGAATACCTATGTGCCGGACGGCCTGGAGCCGGATTCGGATAAGGCATGCAGGGATTATGAAGAGATTATAAAGGCTCACGGCGGTATTGATCTGCAGATTCTGGGTCTGGGACACAACGGCCATATCGGTTTTAACGAGCCGGGAAGTACGTTTGAGAAAGAGACCCACTGTGTGACGCTCTCCGAGACCACAAGAGAAGCCAACGCGCGGTTTTTCAGTTCTATGGATGAAGTGCCTACAGAAGCGTATACTATGGGTATCGGGTCCATTATGCAGGCCAAAAAGATCGTGGTGATTGTCACGGGAGAAGGCAAACGTGAGATCGTAAAGAAAGCTTTCCTCGGCCCGATCACGCCCGAAGTGCAGGCGTCCGTATTACAGCTTCACAACGATGTGATTCTGGTAGGAGACGAGGCGGCCCTTGCAGATTTTCCGCGATAAGCAGAGTCAGAAACTGCCAGAGGCAGGACGCATGCCTGCATGCAGGACTGTTTATGGCAGTTTATGACGAACAACGCGAATGAAAGATGCGAAGCATCCTGAATCTGCGATAAGCAGAGTCAGAAACCGAAAATATCCGATAACAGGCCAGGAAGGAGAGAGGGTATGCGTATAATCAGAGGGATGGTTTACACGGAAAAGATGTGTTTTGAACCGGGTGAAGTGGCGATAGAGGGGGAACGGATCGAGAGAGTGGAGCGGTGCGAGGCTGGTGCGCTTACGGAGAAAGAGGCGCAGACATACATTCTTCCCGGACTGGTTGACATTCATTTCCACGGCTGCGCGGGTTATGATTTCTGCGACGGTACGACAGAGGCAGTGCGCGCTATCGCGTCCTACGAGATGACCCATGGCACTACCACAATCTGTCCGGCGACCATGACGCTTTCCGAGGAGCAGCTTCTGGGAATCTGCGCGACTGCAGCAGCGGCGGTGGAGACGGAAGTTGTGGAGGAGGAAGTTCCCTTAAAGGATGTCCTGCGGGGTATTTATCTGGAAGGGCCTTTTATTTCCGAGGAGAAAAAGGGCGCGCAGAATCCGGCTTATATCAGAACGCCGGACAGACAGATGCTTGAGGGGCTCCAGCAGGCGGCAAAAGGCATGATCCGCATGGTGGCGATCGCGCCGGAGACAGAGGGAGCGATGGATTGTATCCGTGAGTGCACAGGAGATTTCCGCTTTTCCATAGCCCACACCTGTGCCGACTATGAGACGGCCAAAGCGGCGATGGAGGCGGGTGCGCATCATGTGACGCATCTGTATAATGCGATGCCGCCATTCACCCACAGAAAGCCTGGTGTGATCGGTGCGGCGGCGGAGAATGAAGAGACCAGGGTGGAACTGATCTGCGACGGCATTCACATCCATCCCTGTGTGGTGAAGAGCACATTTAAGCTTTTCGGGGCAGAGCGGATGGTTTTGGTCAGCGACAGCATGATGGCCACAGGGATGGAGGACGGAGAGTACGCGCTGGGCGGCCAGCCGGTGATCGTGAAAGGCAACCGGGCGTTATTAAAAGACGGCACCATTGCGGGCAGCGCAACCTGCCTGTTCGGTTGTCTGAGAACGGCGATCCAGATGGGTGTGCCGAAGGAGGAAGCGGTCAGGGCGGCTACGCGCAATCCGGCGGAGGCGGTCGGGCTCGAGGAAGAGTGCGGTATGCTGCTGGCTGGACGTCGCGCGGATATTCTGATAGCGGACGGGGAATTTGCGCTTCTTGAGGTGATTAAGTCGGGACGCGCGGTGAAGGCATAAAAAGTCAATTTACTTTTCGGATGCAGTGTGATAGAATAAAACGATTCTAAGGATTTGCATTCGGGGAGGAAAATTATGAAAAAGAGTAACATGGCGGCGCTTGCGCTTTTGGCTGTCATGCTGTTGACAGCCTGTGGCAGGGCGGCGGACGCTGCGGTGACGACGGGAGAGATTGTCGTGCCGGAAATGTCATCAAAAGATATGCTGGTGAATTCCCTGGAATATTTATTGGAGGAAGAGTCTGAGGAGGAAACCGGGGAAGAGCAGGAAGAGACAGAAGAGGCACGGAAAAAAGAGCCTGAGGAAGAAACATATTTAGGGAACGAGGATGAGAACCATACGCCTGCGGCGGTGATCTGTTACGGGAGAGATATGGATTCCGACTTGACGCGGGAGGAAATCACGCCGGCAGAGGTCACGCCGGATGTGCTTCTGAATGCGCTGGCAAAACATAATATTGTGCCCCTGTTGGATTCGAAGGCGCTCTCCATGGAGGAGCGGGAAGAGGACGGGAGAAAGCTTCTGTATCTGGATCTTTCCGGGAGCTTCCGGGAGTATCTGCTGACTATGTCCAAGGAGGCGGAGTGCATCATCATCTCATCCATCGTCAATACGTTTGTTTCCAACTATGACGCCGATGCGATGTACATAACGGTGGAAGGAGAGACGCTTGTCACTTCCAACGCGACGTATACGAAGGCGATTTCCGGCGACATGCCGAGAGAAATTATGGCGTATCTGACGGCAGCGGGAAGCGAGACGGATGTGGATGCCACAGAGCCGGAAGAGGAGTAAACACCAGACAGAAAGGGGACAGCGTATCATGGCACAGGTCAGTGAACGGGAACAACTGATATTTGATATCGCTCAGATGGAGTGGGAGTTGTTCCAGCAGGTTTACAATACAGGCGGCAGGGCTTCCTGCCAGGATGATCCCGATACTTTCTTTAAGATGCGTATGAGTCAGTGGATGGTATACTCTGACGAGGTGCTTCTGAGCTATCAGGCGGATTGTCATGAGGCGGTAAAAGAGGGCAGAAACCCGATTTTCGAGAAATACGGTTTTATGATGGAGAGCACCTACCCGGAAGAATATGAAGAAATTAAGGTGCATCTTCCCGACGTGACCGAAAAGAAGGAAATTGTGGAACAGATCATAGCGGTCAATCTGGAGTGGGACGAAAGGATGGCCGAAGAGTATCCGAACCTGCGGAAGCGGGGCAGGGTGTCCACCACTGCGGAGGACGGTATTATGGCAGGCTCTTCCATGGAGAGCTATCTTCGCGGCGAGCTTTACACCTATTCCATGAGGACACTTTCGCTGATTCATAAGGAGACGGAGGAAGCCAAAGAAAGAGGCGAGAGCCTGTTAAAACAGACCATCGCCAATGAAACTGCTTTTTACGGATACCAGTCTTTGGAAGAGGCGGAAGAGAGGTACAGTAAATAAATATTCAGAAGTGAAGGCGTCTGCGCACCTCGTTGCGCAGACGTTTTTTTACGAGGATTGTGACGAGGGCCACGTCGATGATGACGCAGACAGTCAGCACCACAGCGGACCAGGTCAGCCGCAGCGGTGACAGAATCATACGCCGGATCATCAGTTCCAGCGCAGCGCAGAACAGCGGAATCTCGATAAACAGGCACAATGCGCCAGATAGAATCGTGAAGGGCACTTTTTTGGCAAGCAGGGTAAAAATCTCCAGAGCCAGTGTGACAAGTGCGACAATGGGCAGTCCCAGCTCCCAGAACCATGTGGCGGAGGGGGTGAGATAGGAGATCATGTACAGATACACCGCCACGGCCATCCCGTCTGCAAACAGGGAGACGAAGAGCGGCATTTTGCTGTAGTAGACCACAGGAAAGGTGAACACAAACAGGCAGATGCAGATGCCGATCACCAGAAGAGACCAGAGGGAACGGTTGAATACCAGCAGATTTAACAGCAGGCAGGTAGCGCCTGTGGCAGTCAGTACAACGGATAGCAGGATGCCGAGATCCTTTCTCTTTACGACTTCCACCTGTCCTTTGTCAGTGGGATATGGGGAAGGAGGGAACTCTTTGCCGGCTTCCTTCAGATTGATAACAGGCGTGTGGCACAGCGGACATTCCCGCAGGGAGGCCTCCAGCTCCACGCCGCAGTTTACACAGTATGACATACAATTTCCTTTCTTAAATCAAGATTTAATTGCGTTATGTTTCAAACATGCTGATTTCGGAACATATGTTATTGCAATTCGGACGAGCGGTTGCTCTCAATCTTCACATGAATGCCGTCCTGCACCAGTTTGCGGAAGAAATGCCGCTCCACATCGCTCTCCACGATACTGCTGGCGAAGTTGATGGTCAGAATATCTTCGAAGCTGATGATGGCGCAGTTGGTGCGTGAGGAAAAGGGCTGCCCCATGTAGATATCGAAACGGTCGATATAGGGCTTCATATCCGCAGGCACCGGGAGCGCACCCATGTTGGTAAGTCCGGCTGAGGAATTTTTATCCTGCACGCGGGTGTAGAAAGTGCGCACCACCAGATCCTTTATGAAAAGCGGTACGACACGGATCAGAAAGTTGTGCTTGGTGGCGGCGTTGGTGGTGATGTCGCCGCACAGGAATTTTGCGTTTATATAATAACGCATGAAATTGTGCACCTCAGTCACGATCTCCTCGAAGCTGTATTCGCCCAGCCGGGGATCAATGGAGGGATATACCATGGTAATAAAATTGCGCAGGGTCTTAGAAGGAAAGAAACGGCGCAGATTTACGGGCATGGCAATCCGTACGGGCTTGTAGGTCAGATGAAATTCCTGCTGCTGCTTCTGGAGCAGGGCGTAGAGCAGTACGGCGTTCAGGTATTCCGTGATGGTGGCGCCGTATTTTTTGGCTACCGCCATGACTTCTTTGACGGACAAAGTCCCGTTTATGATGTTCAGTGTGTAGAACGGCTCCTTGGTGCCGCGGACACGGTAGGTTTTTTCCGCCGGGCGCGGCGGTTTGACCTTCGCCGTGGCATAGCGCATGTAGGAGTCTTCCAGCTCGCCGGGATCAGGCTCTTCGTCCAGGTTTAACACAAAGCCGGAGGGCGTGATCTTATGCCCCAGAAACTCCAGATATACGGCTGTCAGCGTCTGTAAAAGGCTCATGCCGCCGGTGCCGTCGCCGAGACAGTGGTGCGCTTCCAGAGAGATGCGGCAGCCGTAGTAGTATATTCTGATAAGATAACGATTGTTACTTCTAAAATGCATGGGCATGCAGGGGTTTTTGATGTCCTCCTGCACGAAGGGGCCGGGCCTGTTGTTCGGTTCCAGATAACGCCAGAACAGCCCCTTTCGGATGGCCACTTTGTAGGTGGGGAAGCGGGGCAGCGTAAGGTCCAGAGCCTGCTGTAAAAGCGCCGGGTCTACCGGTTCCTTCAGTTTCACGCTGAGGCGGTATACTGAGGAAAAATCCCGCCTTTGCAGGGTGGGATAGACGGTGGCGGACAGATCCAGCTTGTACCAGACGTCCTTTTTGCCCCGGAGGCCGGGTTTATTCACTTGTTTTTTTTTGTGTTCTCTGCGCATGGAATAAGTATACCACAAATTCCCCTGTTTATGGTAAAATTGTTGTATATTAGGGAACGCGTGGAGCAGAGAACGGAGGAAATCATGGGAAAGACAGATAAAACGGATAAAAGAAACGCCAGCCTGATGAATCTGATTAAGCGGATGCACGGTGTGGTGGAGAACGTGGATATTGAAAAGCACCGGCAGTCGCAGGATCATTTCGGCGCCCTTCTGGGGAGCAGCAGGGATGTGATTGTAGAGGATGTGGAGATTGCCGCACGCGGGGAAAACGACAGCCTGATTCACGGAGAATGGATTTATGTAAACCGCGCGCATATGAAAAAATATATCATTCTGTACTGTCATGGCGGCGGCTATTCTACGGGCAGCAGCCTTTATGCCAGAACGCTGACGACGAAACTGGCGGCCTCCACTTCCATGGATGTGCTCAGTTTTGACTACAGGCTGGCCCCCGAAAATCCCTATCCGGCGGCCACACAGGACGCCATGCAGGTCTGGGATTATCTGATGCTTTTAGGGTACGGGGCGAGGGACGTGATTCTGGCGGGGGACTCTGCGGGCGGCAATCTGGCGCTTTCCCTATGTCTGCAGTTAAAAAACCAGGGAAGACTTATGCCAAGAGGTCTGGTGCTGATGTCGCCGTGGACGGATCTGACGGCTTCGGGCAGGTCCCATGTGACCAAGGCGGAGATTGATCCTGTCTTAAACGCGGGGTATCTGCAGCAGATGATTGAAAATTACGCAGCGGGACAGGATCTGACAGATCCGCTGATTTCTCCCTTGTTCGGGGATTATGAAGGGTTTCCGCCTATTTATATCCAGGTGGGGAGCAATGAAATCCTGCACGACGATGCGGCTCTGCTCTACAAGAAGCTGCTGAAGGACAATGTCAGTGTGAAGATGGATGTATTCAGAGGGATGTGGCATGTGTTCCAGATGTCTCCTTTTAAGACGGCATACGAGGCCATGGATCAGAACGCAGAGTTCATTTACGATATTTGTCGATGAGGCAATTATGGACAGTCTGCCGGTTATAAATCAGCATGGACTCTGAATTAAAATAAAATAAAAAAAGGATTTCGGCGGTTTGGGGCGAATAATAGTAATATGACGGTTGTTTTTTTACAAGAAGAAAGGCACAGCCATGAATATACGGGAAAGTTTGGAACAGTGGGAGAAGGAATATCTGAGTCCCTATGCCATGCTCAGCATGCATTCCCAGGGCAGGCTTAAGCCGGAGGAGCAGTGTGACATCCGCCCTGTGTTTCAGCGTGACAGGGACCGGATTATACATAGCAAGTCCTTCCGCCGCCTGAAGGATAAGACGCAGGTGTTTCTGACGCCTGAGGGAGATCATTACAGGACAAGGCTCACGCATACACTGGAGGTGAGCCAGACGGCGCGGACCATTGCCAAGGCGCTTAAGCTGAATGAGGATCTGGTGGAGGCCATTGCCCTCGGGCATGATCTGGGGCATACGCCGTTCGGTCATGCGGGAGAGCGTGCGCTTGAGCGGGTGTGTCCTTACGGTTTTAAGCACAATGAACAGAGTGTGCGCACCGTGGATCTCCTGGAGAAGAACGGCAAAGGGATCAATCTGACGATAGAGGTGAGGGACGGCATTCTGAATCATCAGACGGCGAGTATGCCGCAGACGCTGGAGGGAAGGATCGTCCGGCTTGCGGACAAAATTGCCTATATTCACCATGACATGGATGATGCAGTGCGTGCCGGGATATTGAAAGAGGCGGATGTGCCGAAGGAGATCGGGAGCGTGATCGGTTACAGCTGCGGGCAGCGCCTGGATTTCTTTATCCATAATATTGTGACAAACAGCCGTGACCGTGATGATATCTGTATGTCGCCGGAGGTGGCGGAGGCCATGACAAAGATGCGTGAATTTATGTTCCGGCAGGTTTACAGGAATTCCATAGCAAAGAGCGAGGAGGGGAAGGCGGAAAATCTGATCATCACGCTCTATGAGCACTATCTGGTGCACACAGAGCAGCTTCCGAACTTTTTGTTTAAGCTTCTGGATGCGGGGGAACCGCTTGAGAAGATTGTATGTGATTATATCAGCTCCATGACAGACCGTTTTGCCATCGCACAGTATGAGAAGCTGTATATTCCCAAGACCTGGCATGGCTAGAGTGAAAAGAAGTTCTAAAGACGTCCCGCCATAGGACGGGACGCCAAGAACTTCCAGGAGTTGCGCCGCAACTCCGTTTCACTCGGGAGAATGCCTGAGAGGCGGCATTCTCCGCACGAATAATTGAGAAGGGGGATAACATGCGTTATCCGGAGGAACTGATCGAGGAGATCAGAGCAAAAAACGATATCGTCGAAGTGATCTCGGGTTATGTGCGTATGCAGAAGAAGGGGAGCAGTTACTTTGGGCTTTGCCCGTTCCACAATGAGAAATCCCCTTCTTTCTCAGTCTCGCCGGGTAAGCAGATGTACTATTGCTTCGGCTGCGGGGCGGGCGGTAACGTGATTACTTTTTTGATGGAATATGAGAACGCCGCTTTTCAGGAGGCGCTTAAGATGCTGGCTGATCGTGCAGGCGTAGTGCTGCCGGAAGTGGAGTACTCGGAGGAGATGCGCCGCAAGGAGAGCAGGCGAACAAAGCTGCTCGAGGTCAATAAGCAGGCTGCGAAATACTATTATTATCTGCTGCGCTCCCCCAGAGGACAGACGGGATACAGGTATCTGACCGGCAGGGCGCTTACGGAAGAGACGATGAAGAAGTTCGGGCTTGGTTATGCGGACGGGACAGGATCTGATCTGACGGCTTATCTGCGGTCGAAGGGCTATGCGGACGATCTGATCACGGAAGCAGGGCTGACAGGGTTTGACGAGAAACGGGGTATTCACGACAAATTCTGGAACCGGGTGATGTTTCCGATTCAGGACGGCAACCACCGGGTGATTGGATTTGGCGGCCGGGTTATGGGGGATGCCAAGCCGAAGTACTTAAACTCCCCGGAGACGGCTGTTTTTGACAAGAGCCGCAATCTGTACGGTCTGAATTTTGCCAGAACGGCGAGGACGGGAAATCTGATTTTGTGCGAGGGATATATGGATGTGATTGCGCTGCACCAGGCAGGATTTGGACAGGCTGTCGCCTCGCTTGGAACGGCTTTCACGGCGGGACAGGCCAGCCTGGTAAAACGCTTCGGTGAGGAGGTGCTGCTTGCCTACGACAGCGACGGGGCAGGCACAAATGCGGCGCTCCGTGCGCTCGGTATATTAAAGGAGGCGGGACTTCGGGGGCGGGTGATTGATATGCAGCCCTACAAAGACCCCGATGAATTTATAAAGAATCTTGGGGCGGAGGCGTTCCAGGAGCGGATCGATCAGGCACAGAACGGCTTTTTCTTTGAGCTGAAGGTGCTGGAAAGAAATTACCATATGGAAGACCCGGAGTCAAAGACCGCTTTTCACCGGGAGATCGCCAGAAAGCTCTGCGGTTTTGAGGAAGAGGTGGAGCGGGAAAACTATATTGAGTCGGTAGCGGAGCGGTATCATATCGGATTTGAGAACCTCAGGAAACTGGTGAACAGCTACGCGGCACGCACGGGGCTGGTAAGACCGGTAGAGAGACCCAGGTCCACGATGGCAGGAAAGCCTACTTCCGAGGATCATATCAGAAAATCACAGCGCATCCTCCTGACGTGGCTTTCGGAGGAGCCGGAGATTTATCCGAAGATCAAAGCCTATATTTCCGCAGCGGACTTTACGCAGGAGCTGTACCGGCAGGTGGCGGACAAGCTGTTTGCCGGAATGGAACAGGGATCCTTTTCCCCGGCTTCCATAGTCAGCGCTTTCGAGGAGGAAGAGGAGCAGCGGGAAGTGGCGGCAATCTTCAACACGAAACTGGAAAGGCTTGACACGAAACAGGAGAGGGAGAAAGCGCTTCATGACGTGGTAGTGGCTGTGAAAGACAACAGTTTCAACTATTATTCAGCCAGAATGGGATCGGATATGGAGGCTTTAAATCAGGTAATATCCGGGAAAAAGGCGCTGGAGGAGCTTAAGAAAACGCATATTTCCCTGTGATCGGGGTAAGCTAATCGAAAAAAGGCACGTTTACAGTCGGACAGAGGTTAAACATAGGAAGGATGGAGCAATTCATGGATGAAAATGTACAGGCAAAGTTTGAGGAGCGCTTAAAAGATCTCCTGGCTGTTGCAAAGAAGAAAAAGAATGTTCTGGAGTACCAGGAGATCAATGAATTTTTCACGGATCTTACGCTGGAGGAGGAGCAGTTTGACAAAATTTTAGAGACGCTGGAACAGAATAATGTAGATGTGCTGCGTATCACGGAAGAGGACGACGTGGATGATGAGGAGATCATCCTGACGGAAGAGGATGAGGTGGATGTGGAGGACATCGACCTTACCGTGCCGGATGGGATCAGCATTGAGGATCCTGTCAGAATGTACTTGAAGGAAATCGGAAAGGTGCCGCTTCTCTCAGCGGAGGAAGAGATCGAGCTGGCGAAGAAGATGGAGATGGGTGATCTGGAGGCGAAGCAGCGTCTGGCGGAGGCCAATCTGCGTCTGGTGGTCAGCATAGCCAAGCGTTATGTCGGGCGCGGCATGCTCTTTCTTGATCTGATCCAGGAGGGAAATCTGGGTCTGATTAAAGCGGTGGAAAAGTTCGATTATCGTAAAGGGTATAAGTTTTCCACTTATGCGACATGGTGGATCAGGCAGGCCATCACCAGGGCCATTGCGGATCAGGCCAGAACCATCCGCATTCCTGTGCATATGGTGGAAACCATCAACAAGCTGATCCGTGTGAGCAGACAGCTCCTGCAGGAGCTGGGGCGGGAGCCTACCCCGGAGGAGATTGCGGAACAGATGAATATGCCTGTGGAGCGGGTGAGGGAAATCTTAAAAATTTCTCAGGAGCCGGTATCGCTGGAGACGCCCATCGGCGAGGAGGAGGACAGCCATCTGGGAGATTTCATTCAGGACGACAATGTGCCTGTCCCTGCTGACGCGGCGGCGTTTACGCTGTTAAAAGAGCAGCTTGTGGAGGTTCTTGGAACCCTCACCGAGAGAGAGCAGAAGGTGCTGCGTCTTCGTTTCGGGCTGGACGACGGCCGTGCGAGAACGCTTGAGGAAGTGGGAAAAGAGTTTAATGTGACCCGTGAGAGAATCAGACAGATCGAGGCAAAGGCGCTCAGAAAGCTGCGTCACCCCAGCAGAAGCCGGAAACTTAAGGACTATCTGGACTGATGCGGCCGGTGGTTTTGTCAGGGCGGCTGCGCACCGTGGCAGGCATGGTGACGAGCGGAAACCGGGTCTGTGATGTGGGCTGTGATCATGGCTTCGTGCCGATTTATCTTGTACAGCAGGGCATCAGTCCGAAAGTGCTTGCCATGGATCTGAGGGTGGGGCCTCTGGGAGCGGCTAAAGAGCATGTGACAGCATACGGACTCGGAGGACAGATTGAAACCAGGCTGTCTGATGGTTTACATAATTATAATAAGGGAGAGGCGGACACACTGATCTGCGCTGGTATGGGGGGCGGTCTGATGATGCGCATTCTGAAGGCGGATCGGGAAAAGACGGACTCGTTTCAGGAACTGATCCTGCAGCCCCAGTCGGAGATCGAGGGATTCAGGCGGTATCTCAGAGAGAACGGTTACCAGATTCTTGACGAGGAGATGCTCGTGGAGGATGGAAAGTTTTATCAGGTGATCCAGGCTGCACCGCCGGGCGGCGCTTCGAGCGGGATTGAGAGAGATAATCTTTTGCAGGGCGCCGACATGCCGGGAGAAAAGTTATGTAAACTTGCGGACAGATATGGTCCCATACTTCTGCAAAAAAAGACACCTGTTTTTTTATCTTTTCTGGAGCGGGAGGCCGCTGTGTACGAGGAGATTCTTGCCAATCTGCGGGAACAGGGAATGGCGGAGGATAAGAGAAGAAAAAGATATGTGGAGGTGGAGGCGCTGCTTGAGGAGAGCCGCCTTGCAGGAACCTTGTAGTGTAGTTTACATAAGATAAACTGCAGGGAAATCGAAAGTGCCCGGCAGTCTGTGATTATCATACAAAAAGGGAGGAGGAAAGTCTATGGCTACGATTATGATCGGAGGGAAAGAGAAACGTTATGAGGACGGCATCAAGTACGAGATCATTGCGGAGGCGCATCAGAACGATTATGTCAGCCAGATTGCGCTGGTGACGGTGGACGGCAAGATCCAGGAGCTGATGAAACGGGTGGACAGGGACTGTGAGCTTGGCTTTATCACTTACGCGGACGCGATCGGTCATAAGACCTATGTGCGGACGGCGATCATGCTTATGCTGAAATCCATTAAGGATGTGGCGGGCATGGAGGCTGCGGCCAACGTGAAGGTGGAGTTTGCCATTGGCGCCGGCTACTACTGTGCGTTCAGGAACGGTCTGAAACTGGATGAAAAGACCATCGAGAAGGTGAAGGATCGTATGGGTGAACTGGTGGACATGGATCTTCTTGTGACAAAGAAGGCTTATCCGGCAGCGGAAGCGGTGGCGCTTTTTGCGGAGAATGGCATGAAGGATAAGGTTTCCCTGTTCCGTTACCGCAGAAGCTCCAGTATTAACGTGTACTGCATGGGTGATTATTACGACTATTTTTACGGATATATGCTGCCCAGTACAGGGTACATCAGACAGTTTGACCTTTTCGCGTATGAGGATGGGATGATCCTGCTGCTTCCCGAGCAGGAGGATCCGGAGACGATGCCGGAGTTTAAGCCGCAAAAGAAACTGTTTCAGACGCTGTCAGCCACAGGGGAGTGGGGGCGTGATATCGGAATTGACACGGTGGGTGATCTGAACAACCAGATCTGCGACGGTAATATTGCCGATATGATTCTGGTGCAGGAGGCGTTACAGGAGAGAAGGATCGGTGAGATTGCCAGAGATATCGCCAGACGCGAGGGCGTGAAGTTCGTTATGATTGCAGGGCCTTCTTCCTCCGGCAAGACGACCTTTTCCCACAGGCTTTCCATCCAGCTTAGGACCTACGGTTTTAAGCCGCATCCTATCGGGCTTGACAATTATTATGTGGATCATGACAGGACGCCCCTGGATGAGGATGGTGAGCCGGATTATGAGTGCCTGGAGGCTCTGGATGTGGAACAGTTTAACAAAGACATGGCAGCGCTTCTGAAAGGCGAGAGTGTGCAGCTTCCCACTTTTAATTTCAAGACCGGGAAGCGGGAGTACAGCGGAAAAGTGACCAGCCTCGGTGAGAACGACATTCTGGTGATCGAGGGTATACACGGGCTGAATGAGAAGATGTCCTATTCCCTGCCGGCAGAGAGTAAGTATAAAATTTATATCAGCGCGCTGACTACGTTGAACGTGGATGAGCACAACCGTATTCCCACCACGGACAACAGACTGCTTCGCAGACTCGTGCGGGACGCGCGCACAAGGGGCGCTTCCGCCGCCAGAACCATTTCCATGTGGCCTTCGGTCAGGAGAGGGGAAGAAAAATACATTTTCCCGTTCCAGGAGGAAGCGGACGCCATGTTCAATTCAGCGATGCTTTTTGAGCTGTCGGTGATCAAGCAGTATGCGGAGCCGATGCTTTTTAGCATTCAAAAGGGAGAGCCTGGGTATCATGAGGCGAAACGGCTGTTGAAATTCCTGGAGTATTTTCTCGGTATCAGCAGTGAAGAACTGCCGAAAAATTCCCTCTGCAGGGAGTTTGTAGGCGGGAGCTGTTTTGAAGTTTAGCAGTGTGAGAAGTGCTTCTAAAACTCAGCAGCAGAGGCTGCTTCGTTAAGAAGCATTAGATTTGCTTCGCAAATCACTCTCACATGGGAGAATGCCCAAAATACGGGCATTCTCCGCATAGAAGGGATTGGCATATAAAAACAGGATAAGTGGAATAAATGATCGCAGCTGCACAGACGAAAGGGTGCAGGTGAGGAAAGTCCGGGCTCCACAGGGCAGGATGCCGGATAACATCCGGTGGAGGCGACTCCAAGGCCAGTGCAACAGAAATAATACCGCCCCGGGGATTGTAAGCGATATGCCCGGAGGATTGCAAGCAATCCTCTGGAATTTTGCGAAGCAATACTCCGTGGGTAAGGGTGGAATGGCAGTGTAAGAGACTACCGCCGTCACGGTAACGGGACGGGCTGTGTAAACCCCATCCGGAGCAAGACCAAGCAGAGAGCAATGACCGGCCCGGTTCGCTCTCAGGTAGGTTGCTGGAGGGTTTCGGCGACGAAACTCCTAGATAGATGATCATTCACGACATAACCCGGCTTATCGTTCCGCTTATCAACGCGAAAAGTACTTCTAAAGACATCCCGCCATAGGACGGAATGCCAAGAAGTACTACGTTGCGCGTGAGAGAATGCTTGAAATGTAGCATTCTCTACATATATAGCGTGTTTAGACAAGAGAACAGGGGCACGGGGAGCGGCGCGCAGTCCTCCACGTGCCCCTGCTTGAAAGGTGCGGATGGCAAGGAGATGCCTGTGGTAAAAGGCGGAAGAGTTGATAAAATAATTGTTGTTATTATATTTTGCCTGGGATGGCTTTTTCGGGTGCTGTCTGTTCAGGCGGAGGAACCGTCCCTTCCGCCCCATCTGATTCAGAGCGTGAGTGAGGAGGATATCTATGAGGGCATGATCGCACTCGATCTGTTTCACAGTCCTGTGCTCGGGGAGCCGGATCTGGAGGCTGCCTGTGGTAACGTGGAGGGCAGTGTGGTGCGGATCGATATGGGGAAGGCGTATGGCAGCGGGGTAGTTTTCCGAATGACGCAGGACGGGGTGGTTGTCGCCACCAACAGACATGTGCTGGCATACTGGCGGGAGGAATCGGGAGTCATACGATTTCCGGCAGGCTATTATGTGAGCGCCCGTGTACTTGGAAGTTCGGAAAGCTGTGACGTGGGGTTTCTGCTGGTGGAAAAGGAGACGCTTGGTCTGGGAGCGGTTTCCGGGCTTCGCAGCGCTTATACGGATGTGAGCGTTTACACCGGCCTGCAGAGAGGAGAAGCCATTTTTTGTCTGGGAGCGGGCAAAGAGGAGGATGAGATGATCTTTCAGGAGGCCGTTCTGGAGGACACCGGCAGATATATTGAAACGTTCGGAGGAGAAATGCTCTACGGGCGTGGATTTGCCAGAGAGGGGATGTCCGGCGGCGGTATTTTTGACGGGTGCGGCCGGCTGATCGGTCTGCTGGCCGGTGGCACGTATCAGAATGAGATCGCGGGCGTGCCGGTGGATCAGGTGGCAGAGGCGTACAGGGAGATCGCAGGGGATTAAAAGATACCCTTTTTGGGTAAGCTGTGATACAATGGTCGAAGACAGGAGATTTTCAGTGTGTTTGGGGGCTGGTACATGATGGGGTGCAAAAAAGGAGGAGGTTATGGCTTTATTTCAGATCAGCAATGACAAGATTACGATACAGGTGGACAGCTTGGGGGCGGAACTCAAGTCCTTAAAGAGCCTGCCGGATCAAAGAGAGTACATGTGGCACGGTGATCCTGCCTATTGGGGGCGGACGTCACCAGTGCTTTTTCCCATTGTAGGTGGTTTAAAGAACGGTACATACCGGGTGGACGGCAGGGAGTACGCCATGGGACAGCACGGTTTTGCCAGAGATATGGAATTTCAATTGAAGAGCCAGGTGGCTTCGGAAATCTGGTTCACTTTACGCTCCAATGAGGAAACGCTGCAGAAATATCCTTTTTCCTTCCTTTTGGAAATCGGCTATGAGCTTGTCGGATCCACGGTAGTGGTCAAATGGCGGGTAGCAAGCCAGTCGGGAGAGCCGGTCTGGTTTTCCATAGGTGGTCATCCCGGATTTCTGTGTCCCATTGACCCGGGGACAGACCAGACCCAGTATAAACTGCTTTTTGACGCAAAAGAGCAGGTGGTGTCCACGTGTATTGACGCAGGACTGGCGGGTAAGGAGAAGAAAACTTATGCGCTGCAAGGCGGGGCGCTTGCCATCACCGGAGATCTTTTTGACAACGATGCGCTGGTGATCGAGGGAGATCAGGCCCACAAGGTAGCGTTGGCGAGACCCGACGGTACGCCATATCTGACGGTGGAGTTTGACGCGCCCTTGTTCGGCGTCTGGTCGCCGCCGAAGAAGAATGCGCCGTTTATCTGCATTGAGCCTTGGTACGGCCGGTGTGACAGCGTAGATTTTACAGGAGATTTCAAGGAACGGGAGTGGGGACAAAAACTGTCGGGGGCGGCTTTTGAGGCGTCGTATCGGATCACGGTTTCGTGAGACGGGAAAGGAAGGAATACTATGGCGCCTGTGGTGCAGTGTATGGGGCTGACAAAGACATACGGAAGAAAGATCGCCTTGAATCAGATAAACTTAAACCTGGAGAGGGGCAGGATCATCGGCCTTTTGGGGCCTAACGGCAGTGGAAAAACCACATTGATTAAAATTATGAGCGGCCTTTTAAAGCCGACGTCGGGAGAGGTGCTGATTAACGGGCAGCGTCCGGGAGTTGACACGAAGCTGCGCATTTCCTATCTGCCGGAGCGGACCTACTTGCAGCCAGGCATGAAGGTGCTTGAACTGGTGCGGTATTTTCAGGACTTCTATCCGGATTTCCGGGTGGACAGGGCTTTTGACATGCTGGCGAGACTGCAGATTCCGCCGCAGGAGAGACTGAAAAACCTTTCCAAAGGTACGAAGGAGAAGGTGCAGCTCATCATGGTGATGAGCAGGGATGCGGATCTCTATATTCTGGACGAGCCGATCGCGGGAGTAGACCCTGCCGCCAGAGATTACATTCTCCATACCATTGTAAACAACTATAACCGCTGCGGCTCCATTCTGCTCTCCACCCATCTGATTTCAGATGTGGAGAATATACTGGATGAGGTGGTGTTTATCAAGTATGGAGGCATTGTGCTGCATGCCGGAGCGGAACAGATCAGACGCAACGAGCGAAAGTCCGTGGATCAGTTTTTCAGGGAGGTGTTCGCATGCTAGGGAAATTGATGAAGTATGAGTGGAAGGCGACATGGAAACTGCTTCTTTCCGCGAATATTCTGACTGTGGTGATGACGGGGCTTGCGCGGTGTATGGTTTATCTGATGGGGCAAACGGGCCACAGTGATTTTCGGATGTTGGATTTTATGGCTGTCATGGTGCTGTTCACCTATGTGGGAAGTATGTTTGCAGTGTGTATCGGCACGACGATCTATCTGATCTATCGCTTTTATACGTCCACTTACGGCGATCAGGGGTATCTTCTGCATACGCTGCCTGTGGATACGCATCATATTATCATAGCCAAGGTACTAGTCAGCTCAGCATGGGTGATCATTAATATAGTGTCTATTTATCTGTCCGTCATTTTTCTGCTTGCGACATCGAGTGAGATTTTCCATTCCATGATGGAGGGGATGGTGGACATGATCGAGTATCTGGGCGCGGAAAGGATTTCAGCTTTCACGGTTGTTATGACGCTGATTGCATTTATCTTTTCCATATTCGCGAAAGTGCTCAAGGTGGGGGCATGTATCTCTCTGGGACAGCTCTCTTCCAACCATAAGCTGTTGCTTTCTTTTGCATGGTATGTGGGAATTTATGTGGTGGAGCAGATGCTGCAGAGCATATTTTTTGTGGTCACGATTTATTTTCAGGAGCAGATTTCCCATAGTGATTATTGGAATTACGGTTCCTATTTTGACCGTCAGTGGGAGACGGCGCTGCTTGAGGGGATCATAAGCTGTGTGGTGTATTATGTGCTGACATGGTATGTGATGGGCAGAAAATTAAATTTGGATTAATGGAAAGGAAGGATATGGCATGACTAAGATTGATATTTTTTCGGGGTTTCTTGGGGCCGGGAAAACCACGCTGATCGGCAAGCTCTTAAAGGAAGCGCTGGCGGATACGAAGGTGGTGCTGATCGAGAACGAGTTCGGGGAGATCGGTATAGACGGAGGATTTTTGCAGGAGTCCGGCATCGAGATCAAGGAGATGAATTCCGGCTGTATCTGCTGCTCGCTGGTGGGGGATTTCGGCACATCCTTAAAGGAAGTTCTGGATACTTATGCGCCGGAGCGTATTCTGATCGAGCCTTCCGGCGTTGGAAAGCTTTCGGATGTGATGAAGGCGGTGCAGGAAGCCATGACAGACAGGGATGTGCAGCTTAACAGCGCTGTGGCTGTGGTGGATGCCTGCAAATGTAAAATGTATATCAAGAACTTCGGAGAATTTTTCGTCAACCAGATCGAACATGCGGGAACGATTGTCCTAAGCAGGACGGATAAGATAAGTGAGGAGAAGCTCGCTGTCTGTGTGGGGCTGATCCGGGAGCACAATGCGAAGGCCACGATCATCACCACGCCCTGGGATGCGCTTGAGGGCAGGGATATTCTGGAAACCATTGAGGGCGCGAAGGACTTGGAAGCGGAACTGATGCGGGAGGTGATGGAGATGCAGGAGGCGCACCACCATCATGACCATGAACATGGCCATTGCTGTCACGATCACGAGGGCCATGAGGAGCACGACCATGAGCATGGCCATTGCTGTCACGATCATGAGGGCCATGAGGAGCACGATCACGACCACGGGGAACATGGCCACTGCTGTCACGATCATGAGGGCCATGAGGAGCACGATCACGACCACGGGGAACATG
>CBCOZL010000010.1:53349-101849 GCA_965114645.1 uncultured Lachnospiraceae bacterium
GCCATGAGGAGCACGATCACGACCACGGGGAACATGGCCACTGCTGTCACGATCACGAGGGCCATGAGGAGCACGATCACGATCACAGGGAACATGGCCATTGCTGCCACGATCACGACCATGAAGGCCATGACCATCACCATCATCATGCGGATGAGGTCTTTACGAGCTGGGGGCTTGAGACGCCGGCGGTATACACGAAAAATGAGATTGTGCATATTCTGGCTGAGCTTGATAAGGAAGAGGAGTACGGCATTGTGCTCCGGGCGAAGGGCATGGTTGCCGGTGCGGAGGGCGGCTGGATCTATTTCGATTATGTGCCGGAGGAGAGCAATGTCAGGGATGGAAAACCCGGCGTGACGGGGAAATTCTGTGTGATCGGCTCCAGGCTGAAGGAAGAAAAACTGGCGGCGCTTTTTGGGAATAAATAACGAGCGAAATTATATAAAAGTAATGAGAAAGGGATGAAGAAAGATTGAAACCGGTCTATATGATTAACGGCTTTCTGGAGAGCGGCAAGACAGAGTTTATTACCTATACGCTGGCGCAGCCATATTTTCAGGTGAGAGGAAAAACCCTGCTCATTCTCTGTGAGGAGGGGGAGAACGAGTATGACGATATGCTGCTGAAGCGGAGCCGTACGGTGCTTGAGCTGATTGACGGGGAGGAGGACTTTACCCCGCACAGGCTGATTGAACTGGAGAAGAAACACAAGCCGGAGCGCATTGTCATCGAGTATAACGGCATGTGGAACTACAAGGAGATGAAGCTTCCGTGGCATTGGAAGATTGAGCAGCAGGTCACGACCATTGACGCCTCCACTTTTCCCATGTATTTCACCAATATGAAGTCGCTGCTGGCGGAACAGATCCGAAAGTCGGAGCTGATTATCTTTAACCGCTGCGACGGCGTGGAGGATCTTGGCAGCTACAAGCGGAATGTGAAGGCGATCAATCCGAAAGCGGAGATTGTCTTTGAGGATTCTAACGGGGAGATCAATGAGATTATGGAAGAGGATCTGCCCTACGATTTGAAAGCGCCCGTTCTGGAATTAAATAACGAAGGATATGGAATTTGGTATCTGGATTCCATGGATCACCCGGAGCGCTATGAGGGAAAGACGGTTTCCTTTGTGGGGATGGTGTTGAAGCCGAAGCAGTTCCCGAAGAATTATTTTGTGCCGGGGCGTATGGCGATGACATGCTGTGCGGACGATATGGCTTTTCTTGGATATGCCTGTGAGTACGGGCAGGCGGAAGGGCTTGAGGATCAGCAGTGGGTGAAGGTCACGGCCAGGGTGGAAACCGCGTATTTTGAACAGTATCAGGGGGAAGGCCCGGTACTGCGCGCCTTAAACGTGGAGCAGACGAAGGCGCCAAAAGAGGAAATCATCAGCTTTGTCTGATGGATGAAAGGTTAAAGGCTATGCTTTGTTATACAGGATTTCAATGGTTGTTTTTGTTCTATTTTTATTGCTTTGGGGGATGGTGTTTCGAGTCAGTTTTCGTGTCGCTTAAATCCCGCAAATGGGTGAACAGGGGCTTTATGAGAGGCCCCTTTTTGCCGCTGTACGGCACCGGCGCAATTATGATGCTGGTGGTATCCATGCCCTTTGTGGATAACATATTGCTTACCTATGCTGCTGGCGTGGTCGGAGCGACGGCGCTTGAGTATGTGACGGGAGTCGCCATGGAGGCGCTGTTTAAAATGCGGTACTGGGATTATTCGGGAAGGTTTATGAACTATAAAGGTCATATTTGCCTGAGATCCTCGATTGCATGGGGATTTTTTACCATTCTGATGACAAGGGTGATACACAGGCCCATCGAACAGATGATGTTTTCCCTGTCAGAAAAAGCGCTGCATCATCTGACAGTGATGCTCACGGTTTATATTGTGGCCGATTTCACGCTTTCCTTCAAGGCTGCGCTCGATCTGCGGGATCTTATGGTCAGGCTCGTGGGTGTGAAGGAAGAACTGATGCGTATGCAGAAGCGTCTGGATGTGCTGATCGCCTTTAATAATGACGAGAAGGAGCAGAAGCGTCTTGACAGGGGGGAGCGCAGAGAGACCCGCCTGCGGGATCTGACTTCCGGCCTGGAGCAGGGGTTTTCCATGATAAAGGAAGCGCTTTTGAGCAGGCCCACGGCTTACGGGGAGAGCGTCAGGGAAGAAATTGCCGAACTGCGGGGCAAGTTCAGCCTTTATCTGGAGCGTGAGACAGGCTATAGCAGACTTCTGGACTTTTACAAGCGTGATATGATCCGAAACAATCCGACCATGCGGAGTGAGGAGTATGAGAGCGAGTTTGAAGAATTGAAGGAGATGGCAAACGATAAGGCAGATAAAGAAAGATAGCGTATCTGCCTTAGTCGTCTCCAAGCGGGATATAGCGGGGATTTTTGCGTTTCCCGGCGCGGATGGAATCGAGAATCTGGTTTTCCATCAGCTCGAAATTGCGTGCCTTGCGGCGAAACAGCGCAAGAAACTTATTGTAAAGCCAGAAAGAGTAGACCAGCACATTATTCACTTTTCCGAGCTTGGCTTTTGTGGTATGCAGATAGTGCTGACCACCGATCATGGTGGGCTTGCCGGCGCGGATGTAGTTGACCAGATCTGTCTCGGAGGTAATGTCTTCCTGCAGAATTGTGTAGCCAAAACCTGCGCAGTCCACCTTGTGGGAATCGCTGCCGCCAAAGCAGGGCAGGTCATGTTTTTTTGCAAGCGCCATGGCGCGCATGTTGGAATCCGCGTCCTCGCAGGCATTGTAGCCTTCCACAAAATCAAATTTGTGGTAAATATGTTCGTAGAATCTGCCGCGCAGCGTGTTGCATATACTCAAAAACTTTTCTCCGCAGGGGTGCGCAGGGCCGATAATTCCACCGTAAAAATGCACGATTTCTATGAGAAGAATGATGGGAAGCCCCCGCAGTTCCAGAATCGGCAGACTGATGCCGGTGGGCATGATGATGAGCATGTGGCCGGCGTTGATGGTATCGTATTCTATTCCTTTCAGGACAACAAAATCGTCCGGTTTTTCCTTGAGTTTTTTATAATAGCGGTAGGCCTTGTAGGAGTTATGGTCTGTAATGAGCATACCTTGATAGCCTTTTTGCTTTAAAATCGAAATGTTTTCCAGCAATTCCAGTTTCCCGTCGGGAGACCCTTCTTTTGTGTGACAATGCATGTCCAGTTTCATATCTAATCCTCTTTTATCCTTTTTCCTTATTTATTCTAACCTTTTTTTTCGGGAAATGCCACTGGTTTTTTTTTCAAAGCATAACTTGGACAAAGTTTCATATATTGTAATGAGAAAGCTGCTGTTCGCCGTACCATGTGCCTGCGGCATGAGACAAGGAGGAACGGAAATGCGTGCGGAGGAGATCTTAGGACTGTTTCCAGAGGAGAGCCGGGACAGATGGCGGGAAGTGGCGAGACAGGCGAAGCGGCTTCAGGAGATCAGGCTCCGGGCGGGAATGCCACTGACAATATTCGTTGATAACAGGGAATTTTTTGTGGACATGCAGGGGAGGATCGTGGACATGCCGGGAGAGGCAGCCAGACCCGTGCCGGAAGAACTGGAGAGCCTGCTTGGGCATCTGTGCAGATATTCTCTCTATGCCTTTACCGATGAGATCAGACAGGGATTTCTGACTGTGCAGGGAGGACACCGGGTAGGCCTGGCCGGACAGGTGATTCTGGATGGAGATGGCCGCATTAAAAATATGAAATACATACGTTATTTAAATATCCGTATAGCACACCAGATACGGGGAGCCGCAGATGCGTTGATGCCCTGCCTGTTTGAGGAGGGACGTGTGATGAGTACACTCTTGATTTCTCCGCCGGGCGGTGGGAAGACGACGATGCTTCGGGATCTCATCAGACAGGTGTCGGACGGAACTGCCTATGGACCAGGGGTTAATGTGAGTGTGGTGGATGAACGCTCGGAAATTGCGGGGAGCTATCTGGGGGTGGCACAGAACGACGTGGGGCTGCGCACGGATGTGCTGGACGGCTGTCCGAAGGTGGAGGGCATGATGCGGCTGATCCGGTCTATGGCGCCCCAGGTGCTTGCCGTGGACGAGGTGGGAAGTCTGGCGGATGTGCAGGCGCTGCAGATGGCGGGTGGATGTGGATGCAAGCTGCTTGCCACAATTCACGGCGGTTCCATGGAGGAAGTGAGACAGAAAGATTACATGCGCTATGTGATGGAACAGAGGCTGTTTGAAAGATATGTGATGATGGACCGCAGACGGGGGGCATGCCGGATCGTGGAAGTTTATGACGGGGAAGGAAAACCATGTATAAGGCAGTAGGGTTTTTATGTATTCTTGTCGGCTGTGCCGGATGGGGGCACAGTCTGGCGGGGCAGGAGAAGGAACGGGTGAGGCATTTGAGGGCGCTTGTCCGCATATTGGAACAGATGCGCAGTGAAATATCCTACGGAAAGCACACAATGCCGGAGATCTGCCTGCTGTTGACGGAATTAAATGACGAATGTTATACCACATGCTTCGGGCGTATATACGAGAGAACAGCAGGGGAGCGTGGAACAGGTTTTCCGAAAGTCTGGGAGGAGGAACTGGAGAAGTGCCTGGGGGCGCTGCCTTTGCGGGAGGATGAGAGAAAGACCATGACAGAGCTTGCAAAAAACCTCCGTTTTCGGGAGGAGAACGGACAGGCGGGGCGTGTTGGACAGGTGGAAGCCTTTCTGGAGGGGAGACTCCGGCAGGCAGAGGAAACTTTAGAAAACAGATCAAAAATGATACACAGTGTCAGTATATTGACAGGGCTGCTTCTGGCAATTATGCTGCTGTGACGGACAGGGAGGACAGATGAGCGTTAGTCTGATTTTCAAGATAGCGGCGGTCGGCATCTTGGTTACAATATTAAATCAAGTTTTAAAACATAGCGGAAGAGAGGATCATGCCTTTCTAATCAGCCTTGCCGGGTTAATTCTTGTTTTAACATGGATCGTTCCGTACATATATGATCTGTTTGTGATGATGCAGAAGTTGTTTGAAATGTAGAGGGGTGGATCTGGCGTTTTCATCACGGGGCGCTGCTTTGCAGGCTGGGATGCATAGCTGGAAAACGCTGCTTTGCAGGTCTGGCAGGGAGGAAAACGGGATGGATATGATTAAGGCCGGTGTGATCGGCGTGGTAGGCGTGTTGCTGGCGGTTTCGCTGAAGAGTCATAAGGCAGAATACAGTGCTTATGTGGCACTGGCCGTCTGCTTTGTGATGCTGGAATATATCATGCGATATTTTATGCAGATATTGGAGGGCATGGAGACGCTGCGGGGATATCTGCGGGAGAATTACAGTTATCTGGCGATGCTGTTCAAGGCTGTGGGAGCTACCTATGCCTGTGAGTTCTGTGCGGGGATCTGCAAGGATGCGGGGTATGCCGGTGTGGCGGGACAGGTGGAGATGCTTGGCAAGCTCTATATTCTTTCCATGGGAATGCCGGTGCTGTTTTCGCTGATGGAAAGCATACAGTCTATCATGTGAGAAACGAAGAAAGTACTTTTAAAGATGTTCCGCCATGGGACGGGCCGCCAGGAAGTGCTAAGTTTCGCGTATGCGGTTAGGGGATTAGAGAATAATGGGGGAGGCTGGATGCGGATGGGTACGCAGGAGAGCGTGATGGTGTGGGAACAGATGGAAATGGATGCGGTGATCAGAGATTTCGACAGGCTGTTTCCTGCCTATTCTTTTGACGGGAAAGCGGTGCTTTCTGATATCATGGGAGGTCAGCTCTGGGAGGCGCTTCAAAAACTGGGTGGAGGCATTTCAGGGGCCGTTCTGTTTCAGAGAGAAGAAATCCGGGCGTTATTTTTTACAATTCTCGTTCTGGGAGTGGCGGCGGCTCTTTTTTCCAATTTTGCCGATTTGTTCCGCGACCACCAGGTTTCGGACATCGCCTTCTATTTTGTCTATCTTTTACTGATCGCGGTGCTTTTGAAATTTTTTGGGGAGACGGCGGGCGCGGTGAAGGAAATATTGAGCGGCGTGGTGACGTTCGTCAAAATGTACATTCCTACTTATGTACTGGCTGTTGGAGGCGCTTCGGGAGCCTTCTCGGCTTCGGTGTACTACCAGCTTCTTCTGGTGGCGGTCTATCTGATCGAGTGGGGGTATCTTACGGTGCTGGTGCCTCTTGTCTATGTCTATGTTCTGCTGACTGTGATTAACGGGATCTGGATGGAGGAAAAACTGGCACTGCTTTTAGAGCTTGCGGAGAAGGCGGTCAAAGGAAGTCTGAAGGTTTCGGTCTGGCTGATTACGGGTTTCAGTCTTCTGCAATCAATGGTATCACCTGTTATTGATTCGCTGCAGTCATCTGCGGTAAAGAAAGCGCTTTCTGCCATGCCGGGAATTGGCGGACTGACGGAAGGGATGTTTGAGATGGTGCTTGGCTCTGCAGTACTGGTCAAAAACAGTCTGGGGATTTTTATGACATTTATGCTGATTGCGCTCTGCGCCGCACCTATTCTGAAAATCGCCATGACGGCATGTGTGATGAAACTGAGCGCGGCACTCGTCGGCATCATAAGCGACAATCGACTGACAAACTGTGCAAGCAGGGTGGGGGAAGGCAACCTTATGCTTTTGAGAATTGCGCTGACTTCCGTAGGAATGTTTATGATTCAGGTAGCTATTATCAGTTACTCCACGGGACAGGCTGTGCACTGAATGGAGGTGACAGGATGCTTGATGCGATCAGGGAGATTGGCATTTTTATGATAGCGGCGCAGGCCGTGGTGCATTTTGCGCCGGGAAGACAGTACGAGAAATATATCAAATCCGTGTCTGGCATTGTTATCCTGCTTCTCTTTTTGAAGCCTGTATTACAGTTTGCCGGGGCAGTCTGGGAAGAACCGCAGGCGCTTATGGAGCAGTGGACGAAGATGACGGATCCGCCTGATTTTTTAGATGCGCCGCAGACGGATGGTGTGACAGACAAAGTGACTGCGCAGATGGAGAATGAGCTGAAAGAGCGGTTAAACGGGGAGATTGCAGAAGATAAATATATTGTGAGCCGCGTTTCTATCCGGCTCACATCGGAATTCGGGGCGGAGACAGGAACGATCCAGCCGGTGACGACGATTTTTCTGAGGGAGAGGACAGGGGAGGGGGAAAACGGGCGGATTGAAGTCGAAGAAATTGTGATTGCGCCGCGCGAGCCTGCTTCGGACGAAGTCTTTTTGTCCTATCAGACACGGTTTGCCGCAATATTAGGGATAGAAGAGGAGAGAGTGGAGGTGAAGCTGGATGGGAGCGGCTAAGAAACTTGTTGAGCGGATCTGCGGCGGGAAGAAGCTCAGAAAAGATCAGTGTCTGATTCTGATTCTGGCAGGCGTTCTGCTCTGTGTGGTTTCCCTGCCGGTAGAAAAAGAAAAAACAAAGTCCGATTTATTGGACGCATCTGAAACTATAATAAAAAACGAACATACGTTTGAAGAGGAAGCAAGTGCGGATTATGTGGAATACTGGGAAAAAAAACTGGAAGAGAGCCTGCGGTGTGTGGAAGGAGCGGGAAAGGTCAGAGTGCTGATTTATACAGGAGAATCGGAGGAGATGATTCTTGCCAGGGAAGGTGCGGAGGAGAATTCGGATACGATGGAGACAGACGCTTCAGGAGGGAACCGTCATATACAGGAGAGCAGACAGGATAAGACAGTTGTCTGTACCGTGGATGAACGGGGGCAGGACGTGCCGCTTGTGATTAAGACCATCGCTCCCAGTGTGGAGGGGGTCGTGGTGATTGCGCAGGGGGCGGACAGGGCGCAGGTGCGCCGGGACATAATTGAAGCGATTCAGGTATTATTTGATGTAGACATGAATAGAATATCAATAATTAAAATGAAAACAAATAAGCAGTGAAGGGGAGAAGAAATTGAAGAATATGATTAAGAAGAACCAGATGATGATTACGGCGCTTGCCATTATGATCGCGGTGGCAGGGTACTTGAATTTTGCGGGTACTAAGGTGACGGACGAGGATCTGATGAGTGTGAGCGGAGAAATGGGGGCGACCGGGCTTACGCAGGAGGATGCGGAGGAGGAATATGCGGCGCTTTTGGATTTGTCTGAGGAAGATATGGAACAGGTATCCGGCGACATAGAAAGTCTGGACAGTGATGTGACCATGGCGGGGAGCGGCAGCGTGGACGAGGAACTGGCGCAGGCGCTTGCCGAGGAGCAGATGGATGAAGTGCCCGGCGAGGCAGTTTTCACATCGGCAGAGACAGCGTCAGCCCTTTCCGGCGCGAAGCTTGAGAAGGAACAGACGAGGGTACAGAATAAAGAGACGCTGCTGGAAATTATCAATAACGCCAATATCAGTGAGACCCAGAAGCAGGAAGCCGTGAGCAGCATGATTTCCATGACGGATATTGCGGAGAAGGAGACGGCGGCGGAGATTCTGCTGGAGGCGAAAGGATTTGACGATGCCATCGTCAGCATAGACGGGGACAGTGTGGACGTGGTGGTGAATACAGCGGAACTTTCGGAGGCGCAGCGTGCCCAGATCGAGGACATTGTCATCCGCAAGACCGGCGTGAACGCGGACGCGGTTGTAATCAGTACGGTAAATTCCGACGAGAAGTAAACGGATGAATTCCTGTGTGCATTGTGAAAGGTTTTATGGTACTATAAGTAAAGTATGGCTTTTAGGCGGCCGGGGCCGCGGGCCCCGGGTCTGCCGGTGCATATATATTGTAGAATAGTGGCTGGAGGATAAAAACGTGGGAAATTATGCGGACGAAATAAACAGAAGAAGAACTTTTGCGATCATTTCGCACCCGGATGCGGGAAAGACAACCCTTACGGAGAAATTTCTGCTGTACGGGGGAGCGATCAACCTGGCGGGGAGCGTGAAGGGAAAAGCGACGGCGAGACATGCGGTTTCCGACTGGATGCAGATTGAGAAGGAGAGAGGAATTTCCGTTACTTCCTCTGTGCTGCAGTTTTCTTATGACGGATTTTGCATCAATATTCTGGATACGCCGGGCCATCAGGACTTTTCCGAGGATACCTACAGAACGCTGATGGCGGCTGACTCGGCAGTGATGGTGATCGACGCCTCCAAAGGCGTGGAGGCGCAGACGCGCAAACTGTTCAAGGTTTGTGTGATGCGCCATATTCCGATCTTTACCTTTATCAATAAGATGGACAGGGATGCCAACGATACGTTTGAACTGCTGGACGATATCGAGAAGGAGCTGGGGATTGCCACCTGCCCGGTGAACTGGCCCATCGGATCCGGGAAGAATTTTAAGGGCGTTTATGAGCGGGAGAGCCGGTGTGTGATTACCTACGCCGATACAGAGAAGGGAACGAAGGAGGGACATGCCACCAGGATTCCATTTGCGGAGACAGAGAATCTGGCGGCACAGATCGGGGAAGACTTTTTATCGCAGCTTACCGATGAAATCGAGCTTTTGGACGGTGCAAGCGCGTCTTTCGATTTGGAGCAGGTCCAGGCGGGAAACCTGACCCCGGTGTTTTTCGGGTCGGCGCTCACGAATTTCGGTGTGGAAATCTTTTTACAGCACTTTTTAAAGATGACGACTACACCGCTGCCCCGCAGGGCGGATATCGGTCTGGTTGATCCCGTGGAACATGATTTCTCTGCTTTTGTCTTTAAGATTCAGGCAAACATGAATAAGGCACACAGGGACAGGATCGCGTTTATGCGCATCTGTTCGGGACGGTTTGATGTGAACGACGAGGTGAGACATGTGCAGGGCGGCAGGGTGATGCGGCTGTCCCAGCCCCAGCAGATCATGGCGGACGAGCGTAAAATCTTAAGTGAGGCTTACGCGGGAGATATCATCGGTGTGTTTGATCCGGGGATCTTCTCCATAGGGGATACCGTCTGTATGCCAGGCGAACAGTTTGCCTATGAGGGAATCCCGACCTTCGCTCCCGAGCATTTTGCCAGGGTCAGACAGGTGGATACCATGAAGCGCAAGCAGTTTGTCAAGGGAATTATGCAGATTGCGCAGGAGGGTGCAATTCAGATTTTCCAGGAGTTCAATACTGGTATGGAGGAGATCATTGTCGGCGTGGTTGGCGTTTTGCAGTTCGACGTGTTGAAATACCGGCTGGAAAATGAATATAACGTGGAAATTAAACTGGAGAATCTGCCATATGAATATATACGGTGGATTGAGAACAAGAATATTGATCTGGACAAGCTGACGGGAACTTCGGATATGAAGAAAATCAAGGATTTGAAAGATAATCCGCTTCTGTTGTTCATTAACCAGTGGAGTATCGGCATGACAGTGGAAAGAAACGAGGGATTGATTCTGTCTGAATTTGGCAGAACGTAAGAGATTAGGACAGCCTGTGGGAAGGAGGGCGACTGCGCATGAAAGTGACAGGAAAATTGCTGTTTTGTATGTTTGCTTTGACAGGAGCCCTTTATGTTGCAGGGCAGGGCTGGTCCAAAAGTGAGAGCATACGCTGCAGACAGGAAGATATGGCGGCGGAGGGGACGGAACGGAATCTGCCCGAACAGGTGCTCACACGGACGGATGAAGAGCTTCGGGAAGAACAGGAGGACTGCTATGCCTTTGGGAAGCTGGTGGAGGAGGAGCAGGAGGTTTATCTGGAAATTCTGGAGGCGTTGATCCATTTCCGGGAAAATGTGAAGCTTTCCAGCTGCGACAAGGAGTTGATTTCCCGTGTGTTCCAGTGTGTGTTGAACGATCATCCCGAGATCTTCTATGTAGATGGGTACAGCTATACGGAATACACACTGGGCAGTATCTTAAAGAAGATTACTTTTACCGGCAGTTATCAGTTCAGCCCGGAAGAAGTGGAGGAGAAACAGAGACGGATAGAAAATTATGTAAACCAATGCCTGGCAGGTATGCCGGCAGATGCGGATGAATATGAGAAGGTGAAGTATGTTTATGAATATCTGATCCACCATACGGACTATGATGCGGCGGCAAAGGACAGCCAGAATATCTGCTCCGTTTTTCTGGAGCGGAAGTCTGTATGCCAGGGGTATGCGAAGGCGACACAGTATCTCTTAAACCGTGCGGGTGTCACGGCAACGCTGGTGCTTGGCAGAGTGGTAGGAGGGGAAGGACATGCCTGGAATCTGGTACGGATTGATGGGGAATACTACTATGTGGATACCACATGGGGAGATGCGTCCTATCAGGCAGTGGGCGGCAGCGATTATCCCCTGGAGAAGATTCCGACGATCAACTACGATTATCTCTGTGTGACCACGGAGCAGATGGAGCTGACACACACACAGGAAAATGTGGTGGAGATGCCGGAGTGTACTTCTATGGACGCCAATTTTTATGTGAGAGAGGGCGTTTATTTCACGGATTTTGACGAGGAGAAGATTGCGAAAATTTTCAAAGACGGCTATGAGCGGGGAGATACCTATGTGACGCTGAAATGTGAAGGTCCCGATATCTTTCAGAAAATGCAGGAGACACTGATTGGAGAACAGGGAGTTTTCCGCTATTTGGACTGCCCTGACAAGGCGGTATCCTATGTGGAGAATGAAAAGCAGTACAGCCTGAGCTTCTGGCTTTGATGGGGCTAGGCAAAAAGAAGAAATTTTGATATACTTAACCCAATATGGACAATATTGCATTGTGCGCAAAAACGGTGCGGAAACGAGGAAAAGATGGAACAGGAAGAAACAAGGAGCGGTTATGAGTCACAGGAGGAGAAAGCCGGGACAGTAAAGATCGCGGATGATGTGGTGGCGATGATTGCGGCGCTGGCAGCGACAGAGGTGGACGGGGTGGCCGCTATGGCAGGAAACCTCACCAATGAGATTTTGAGCCGGGTAGGCGTCAGAGGGCTTTCCAGAGGAGCCAAGGTGGAAGTGTCCGGGAAGAAGGTCAAGGTGGGGCTTGCGATCATTATGGAATACGGCTACAATATTCCGGCTGCATGCCAGAGAGTGCAGACTAAGGTGAAGGGCGCGATAGAGAATATGACGGGGCTGGAGGTGCTGGATGTGAACATCCGCATTGCCGGCATCAATGTGACAAAAGAAAAATAGGACGAGTGGATGGCTATGAGCAGAAGAGAGTTGCGCGAACAGATATTTAAGTTGCTGTTCCGGGTAGAATTTAATAAAGTGGAGGATATGCCGGAACAGGAAGAACTGTTTTTTGAGGATGAAGACGCGGCAACAGCTGGGGATGCCTCCTATGTATCAGATAAATATCACAAGATTTTTGAGAAACTGGCTGAGATTGACGCCCTTTTGAATGAGAAGGCGTCGGGGTGGGATACTGGAAGGATGAGCAAGGTTGACCTGACGATCCTGCGCCTGGCCGTCTATGAAATCTGTTATGATGAGGAGGTTCCCACCGGGGTGGCCATCAACGAGGCGGTGGAACTCGCCAAAAAATTCGGGCAGGACGCCTCCTACGGATTCGTGAACGGCGTTCTGGCCAAATTTGCATAAGGCAGGCAGTCGCATGCAGAATGTATATACGGTGGCACAGGTCAATTCTTATATCAGAAATATGTTCACGCAGGATTTTATGATGCAGAAGGTCCGGATCAGGGGTGAGGTCAGCAACTGTAAATATCATACCTCCGGGCATATTTATTTTACGCTGAAAGATGAGAAAAGTGCAATAGCATGTGTTATGTTTTCCTCTGACAGGAAGGGGCTTCCGTTCCGCATGATGGAGGGACAGCAGGTTGTTGCAAGCGGCAGTGTGGACGTCTATGAACGCGACGGCAAATATCAGCTGTACGCCAGGCAGATAGAGCTGGACGGGATCGGGGCACTGTATGAGAGATACGAGCGGCTGAAAGCGGAGCTTGCGGAGCGGGGGATGTTTGCCGAAGAGTATAAGCGGCCGATTCCCCGCTATATCAAAGTGTTGGGCGTGGTGACGGCTGAGACGGGCGCGGCGGTGCGGGACATTATCAACGTGGCGACAAGAAGGAACCCTTATGTACAGATCATCCTCTATCCCGCCATTGTACAGGGAGCGGCTGCTGCGCCAAGTATCATTCATGGGATTCGTGCGCTGGAAAAGCGCGGGGTAGATACGATCATTGTGGGACGCGGCGGCGGCTCTATCGAGGATCTCTGGGCATTCAATGAGGAGGCCGTGGCGCAGGCCGTATTTGACTGCAGCGTTCCGATTATCTCTGCGGTGGGGCATGAGACAGACGTGACCATCACAGATTTTGTGGCGGATCTGCGGGCGCCTACACCTTCTGCGGCTGCGGAACTTGCGGTCTGCGACTTCGCGCAGCTGGAGGAGCGGATGGAAGAGTACGCGGCCACCATGCAGCATCTGTGCAGGAGAACGGTGCAGAGCTGTAGAAACAGGGTGGAGCAGTATGGCGTGCGACTGCGCTATCTGAGTCCGCTGTATATCCTGCGCACGAGAAAGACACAGTCGGTATCGCTGGAGGAGCGTCTGCAGGCGGCGATGGAGGGAAGACTGCAGGAGGCGAGACACAGGCTTGCCCTGTATGCCGCACAGATGAAAGGGCTGTCGCCTCTGGACAAGCTGAGCCAGGGGTACGCTTACGCGGCGGATGCGGCGGGAAGGACACTGTCCTCTGTGGAGCAGGTGGCGGTAGGAGAACAGATCCGGGTTTACGTGAAGGACGGCAGTCTGTTGGCGCAGGTACAGGAGAAACAGAATGGCTAAAAAGAAAGAGGATAAAATAGAAGAAGAACGGGCGTTATCTTTAGAGGATGCGTTTGCACAGATAGAGGAAGTGATTGGCCGGCTGGAGACGGAGGATATTACATTGGAGCAGTCCTTTGCGGAGTATAACCGGGGGATGGCGCTTTTGGCACAGTGCAATGAGACCATAGACCAGGTGGAGAAAAAAGTGCTTAAGATCAATGAGGACGGAGGTCTGGATGAATTTTAAAGAGGAACTGGAGAAGAAAACCGGGGAAACAGAAGAAATCGTGAAGCGGTATCTGCCCGCGCCGGAGGGCTTTCAGCGCAGAGTGCTGGAGGCCATGGATTACGCTGTGTCGGCAGGCGGCAAGAGACTGCGCCCGCTGCTGATGCGGGAGAGCGCCGCCCTGTTCGGGGATGCGGGAGAAGGACTGACCTGCTTTATGGCGGCTCTTGAATTTATTCACACCTATTCCCTGATTCACGATGATCTGCCGGCTCTGGACAATGACGACTATCGCAGGGGCAGGAAGACCACCCATGTGGTTTATGGGGAGGATATCGCCGTGATTGCCGGGGACGGTCTCTTAAACTACGCTTATGAGACGGCGCTCCGCGCTTTTGAGAAGGCCGTGACGATTGAGGACTATCAGCGCACGGAGTGCGCTTTGAAGATATTGGGGAGAAAGGCCGGCGTCTACGGGATGGTTGGCGGCCAGTGCGCAGATCTTCTGGCGGAGAAGCCGGAGACGGAAGTGACGGAGGAGATGCTGCTGTACATCCACAGGAATAAGACGGCAGCGCTGATCCAGGCGGCAATGATGATCGGGGCCGTGCTTGCGGGAGCCGACGAGAAGGCGGTGGAGCGGATGGAGAGGTGCGCGGAAAACATCGGCATTGCCTTTCAGATCCAGGACGATATTCTGGATGTGACGAGCAGTCTGGAGGTACTCGGGAAACCGACGGGGAGTGATGAGAAGAATCACAAGCTGACCTACGTGACAATGCATAGTCTGGAGGAGTCAAAGAGACAGGTGGCTGCGCTTTCTGAGGGGGCAGTGGGGATTCTGAAAGGGTTTCCGCACAGAAACGTCTTTCTGGAAACGTTGGTGGAGCAGTTGATCTACAGAGAAAAATAAGGGGTATACTTATGTTACTGGAACAGATAACGCAGACAAATGACATCAGGCAGATTGCGCCGGAGGATTACGGGGTACTGGCGGAAGAAATCAGAAAATTTCTGATTCAGAGTATCAGCGTGACAGGCGGACATCTCGGTTCTAATCTTGGGGCGGTAGAATTGACTATGGCGCTCCATTTGTTTTTAAACCTGCCGGAGGATAAGCTGATCTGGGATGTGGGGCACCAGTCCTATACCCACAAGATTCTGACAGGACGCCGGGACGGTTTTGTAAATCTGAGGAAGTTTGGCGGTATGAGCGGGTTCCCGAAGCGGAAGGAGAGCGACTGCGACTGCTTTGACACGGGACACAGTTCCACATCCATATCCGCCGGACTCGGTATGGTGAAGGCGAGGGATATCCAGGGACAGAATAACACCATCGTTTCCGTGATCGGGGACGGGTCGCTCACAGGCGGCATGGCCTATGAGGCGTTAAACAATGCTTCCCGGCTGGAGACCAATTTCATTATTGTACTGAACGATAACAATATGTCCATTTCCGAGAATGTCGGCGGAGTTTCCAAGTATCTGAACAATATTCGGACCGCAGACATGTATCTGGATCTGAAGGAGGGGATTTATAATTCCCTGCGCGGCAAACCGAAGTACGGGGATAAAGTGGTAAGCCAGATCAGACGCGCCAAGAGCAGCTTTAAGCATCTGGTTGTGCCGGGGATGTTCTTTGAGGATATGGGCATTACATACCTCGGACCTGTGGATGGTCACAATATCCAGGAGATGGTACATATCTTCCGGGAGGCGAGGAAGGTTAAAAAGGCGGTGCTTGTTCACGTCATTACCCAGAAGGGCAGGGGATATGCGCCGGCGGAGAGACATCCTGCCAGATTCCACGGTGCGGAGCCTTTTGACATCGAGACGGGCATTCCGAGCGCGCCCAAGGCGAAAGCGAATTATACGGACATCTTTTCAACGGTTATGTGCAAGCTCGGGCAGCGGGATGAGAAAGTGGTGGCGATCACGGCGGCCATGCCGGACGGCGTGGGGCTGAAGCGGTTTCGTAATATGTACCCGGAGCGGTTCTTTGACGTGGGAATCGCGGAGGAGCACGCGGTGACCTTTGCGGCGGGGCTGGCAGCGGGAGGCCTAAAACCTATTGTGGCGATCTACTCCTCCTTCCTGCAAAGAGCCTATGATCAGATTTTACACGATGTCTGCATCCAGAATCTGCCCGTGGTATTCTGTATCGACAGAGCAGGACTTGTGGGGAGCGACGGGGAGACACATCAGGGGCTGTTTGATCTGTCTTATCTGTCGTCCATACCGAATATGCATGTGATGGCGCCCAAGAATAAGTGGGAGCTTTCCGATATGATTAAGTTTGCGGTGGAACTTGGCGCTCCCATTGCCATCCGCTATCCGAGAGGGGAGGCCTTTGACGGTCTGAAAGAGCACAGGGCGCCCATAGTCTATGGGAAGAGCGAGGTTCTGTTTGAGGAGAAGGATATTATGCTTCTGGCGGTGGGCAGTATGGTGAAGGTTGCGCTCACGGTGCGGGAGAAACTGAAAGAGAGAGGGTTTTCCTGTTCGCTGGCAAACGCCCGTTTTGTGAAGCCCATCGACGAGGAGCTGATCCGGGAAGCGTGTAAAACCCACAGACTGATCGTTACGATGGAGGAGAATGTGGCGAGCGGCGGCTTCGGCGACCGGGTGAGAGCGTATGTGGATTCTCTCGACAGTGAAACAAAGGTGCTTGGCATTGCCATTCCGGATGAGTATGTGGAGCATGGAAATGTGGAGCTTCTGAAGCAGGAGACGGGCATTGACGCGGTGTCCGTGGAGGAAAAGGTGGCTGCGGCTTACCGGGCAGAGACAGGTAAGCAGGGATTATGAAGGAAAGACTGGATGTGATTCTGGTCAGGCAGGGGCATGCGCCCTCCAGGGAGAAAGCGAAAGCGCTCCTCATGGCGGGAAATGTGTTTGTGGATAACCAGCGGGAGGATAAGGCAGGTACCCTGTTTGACGAGACGAAGATAAAGATTGAGGTGAAAGGCAGACTGCTTCCCTATGTGAGCAGGGGCGGCCTGAAGCTGGAGCGGGCCATCGGGCAGTTTCCAATCACGTTACGGGATAAGGTCTGTATGGATATCGGCGCCTCCACGGGCGGTTTTACGGACTGCATGCTGCAAAACGGTGCGGGAAAGGTGTATGCCATAGACGTGGGGCATGGACAGCTTGACTGGAAACTTAGAAACGACGAGCGGGTGGTCTGTATGGAAAAGACCAATTTCCGCTATGTGACGGATGCGGATATCAGAGAGCCTATCGACTTTGCGTCGGTGGATGTTTCCTTTATCTCCCTCACCAAGATACTGATTCCCGCGAGAAACCTTCTGCGGCAGGGGGGAGAGATGGTCTGCCTGATTAAACCCCAGTTTGAGGCCGGCCGTGACAAGGTTGGAAAAAAGGGCGTGGTGCGGGACCGGCAGGTGCATATTGAGGTGGTGCGGCGGATCGTTGATTACGCAGATCTGATCGGCTTTTCGGTGAAAGGGCTTACCTATTCGCCGATTAAAGGGCCGGAGGGGAACATTGAGTATCTGATGTGGCTGGAAAAACGGGAGGAAATTCCGATGGAGATTCTGGACATGTCAGAAAAGGAGGCAATTGACGCGTTGCTTGCGCTGACTATGGCCGGAGGAGGGCTTTCTTGTAACGAAGAGCAGACCAGACAGGTGGAAGAGCTGGTTGAGGAGGCGCACGGCGCGCTGGATGAGGCGAAATAGCAGATGAAAAGGTTTTATCTGATTACCAATGAGGTGAAGGATCCCGAGGGAGCGTTTACGAAAAAAATAGCGGCCATGATAGAAAAACATGGCGGGGAGGCCATCTGCGTCAAGAACGACAGGCAGGCGCTGGCGGAAAGCGGAATGGCCGGGGTGGACTGTGCGCTGGTGCTTGGCGGGGACGGAACGCTGCTCCGGGCAGCCGGAAATATGATGGACAGTGATATCCCGCTTCTGGGAATCAATCTCGGTACGCTGGGATATCTGGCGGAGGTGGAGAGCGCCTGTGCCGAGGAGGCTGTGGAGAAGCTTTTTAAGGATGAGTATGTCCGGGAGGAGCGCATGATGCTTTCCGGCAGGGTGATGACAGGGAAGGAGGAGCGGTATGCTCTGAATGATATTGTGATTTCCCGGTGCGGCCCCTTACAGATTCTGAATGTGCGCATTTATGTGAATGACCGTTTTTTGAAGGACTATTGTGCGGACGGTGTGATTGTGGCCACGCCAACGGGCTCTACAGGCTACAATCTTTCGGCGGGCGGGCCCATTGTGGAGCCGTCGGCCAGACTGCTGCTTCTGACGCCGATCTGTCCGCATACGTTAAATACCCGAAGCATTGTATTTTCGCCGGAGGATGAGATTACGGTGGAGATTCCCGAGGGGAAGGATGGGAAAGCGCAGATGGTGGAGGCCAATTTTGACGGCAGCAATACGGTAACGCTTCAGACGGGAGACCGCATTGTGATCCACCGAGCGGACAAGACCACAGGGATTGTGAGGCTGAACACGGAGAGTTTTCTGGCGGTGCTGCACAAAAAAATGAGTGAAGTATAGAAGAGGATTTGAGAGCGTGTTATGAAAAAGAAGAGGCACGAGAAGATCACGGAGCTGATTACACAGTTTGAGATAGAAACCCAGGAGGAGCTTGTGGAGCGGCTGCGGGCGGACGGATACGAGGTCACGCAGGCCACCGTTTCCAGGGATATCAGAGAACTAAAGCTTTCCAAAATTCCAAACGGCAGGGGGCGGCAGAAATATGTGGCTTTCGGCGGGGAGGAAGTGCATCTGGGGGATAAGTACGGAAGGGTTTTGAAGGAAGGGTATCTTTCCATGGATCTGGCGCAAAATCTCCTGGTGCTGAAGACCGTGTCGGGCATGGCGATGGCTGTGGCGGCGGCGGTGGACGCCATGAAAATTGAGGAGGTCGTGGGCTGCATCGCCGGGGACAACACGGTGATGATGGCGATGAGGAGCGAGCAGGACGCCCGGACCGTGATGGAGAAGATCGGCAGAATAGTGTGAGAAGAGGGTAGAATGTTACAGAGTTTACATGTGAAAAATCTGGCTTTGATTGACGAGACAGAGGTTACGTTCGGCGGCGGACTCAATATTCTGACCGGCGAGACGGGCGCCGGAAAATCCATTATCATCGGTTCCATCAATCTGGCGCTTGGCGCCAAGGCGGATAAGGAGATGATCCGCTCCGGGGCGGAGTACGCGCTGGTAGAACTGGTATTTACCCTGGAGGATCCTGCGCAGATCAAAGCCATACAGGAAATGGAGTTTTCTCTGGAGGAGGGACAGCTCATCCTGCAGAGGAAGATTATGGAAAACCGCAGCCAGTGTAAAGTCTGTGGAGAGACGGTGACGGTGAAACAGCTCAGACAGCTCTCGGAGATTCTGATTGATATTCACGGGCAGCATGAGCACCAGTCGCTTTTAAAGGAAGCGAAACAGCTTGAAATACTGGACGCCTATGCAGGAAGCGGGCTTTCGGAGAAAAAGGAGCGGCTGTGCGGCATTTACCGAAAGTACCGTGACAAGCGCCGGGAACTGTCCGAGAATGAAACGGATGAGGAGACGCGCCGGAGAGAGTGCTCCCTGGCGGAGTTTGAATGCCGGGAGATTGAGGAGGCGGCTCTTGTGCCGGGAGAAGATGAAGAGGTTGAGCGAGCCTACCAGCGGATGAGCAACGCCAGAAAGATCGAGGAGGCGGCGGTCAGCGCCCATGCTCTGTGCGGCTATGAGAACAGCGGGGCCGGCAGTGTGATTGCCAGGGCGATCCGGGAAATACGGTCTGTGTCTTCCTACGATGAGACGCTGCAGGAGTACGAAAAGCAGCTTTTGGACATTGACAGTCTTTTAAACGACTATAACAGGGGAATGGCGGAATACCTTTCGGGGCTGGAGTTTGACGCAGGGCTGTTTGAGCAGACGGAAACGCGCCTGAACCTGTTGAACCGCTTAAAGTCAAAATATGGAAATACGGTGGAGGAAGTTCTGGCATACCGGGAGCGAGCACTGGAGACACTGGAAAAGTATCAGGACTATGACGCTTACAGGGCGGCTCTGGAAAAGGAGACGGCGGCGCTGAAGGAGGAAGCGATTGCTCTGGCACAGGAGATTTCCAGCCTGCGCCGGGAAAATGCGCAGACGCTTTCTGAAAAAATGCGCGGGGCACTGGAAGATCTCAATTTTGGACAGGCAGTTTTCGAGATTCAGGTGGAGTCTGGGGAGGAGCGGCTTTCCGAAAACGGGTTTGACAAGGTGCGGTTTTTGATTTCCACGAATCCGGGAGAGCCGGTCAGAGAGCTTTCACAGGTGGCAAGCGGAGGAGAACTTTCCCGTATCATGCTGGCGATCAAAACGATGCTGGCTGACAAGGACGAGATCGAAACGCTCATTTTTGATGAGATTGACACCGGGATCAGCGGCAGAACGGCGTGGAAAGTATCGGAAAAAATGGGAATTTTGGGAAAAGGACACCAGTTGATCTGTATTACCCATCTGCCCCAGATTGCGGCGATGGCGGACACCCATTTTGTGATAGAGAAGCAGGTGGAGGACAATCGTTCCATTACCAGAATCAGGGAACTGGGGCCGGAAGAGAGTGTGGAAGAGCTTGCCAGAATGCTTGGCGGGGACGTGATTACGGAGAGCGCCATAAAAAATGCGCAGGAAATGAAAGAATTGGCAGGAAAAACCAAATAATACAAAATTAAAAAATAAGATTCTTCACATACTAGAAAGGACATACTGTAAAGTGTGTCCTTTCATGTTTTACACACAGAATATAGGAGAGGAATGTGAAGAGTGGGCAATTCAATATATATGACTGAACAACAGGAGAGAAAATACAGGGGGTTTTTGTGGATACTGCTTCTGGCGGGTATGACCGCGCTTCTTTTTACGGTGTACTTTTCTTATTGGGATAAAATTCCGTCGCAGATTCGGATTCGCGCCGGTGTAGAGCAGGAATTTGATTTTCGCGTTCCCGTGTCCGGGGAAATTTACCGCAACGCAGAGGAAGCGGCGCAGGTGGCGTCTGTGACAGACGTGGACGCCAGGGACGAGGCATATCTTCTTGCGGGAGAGGAAAAAAAGGCGGAGAGCATCCATGTGGATTTCGCACATACCGTAAAGCTGAAGGCGAATGAGATCGATACGTATCAGATGGATCTGAAGCTGTTTGGTGTGTTTCCTTATAAAAATGTGGATATCGAGGTGATCCAGGATAAAATGCTGATCCCCTCGGGCATTCCTATCGGCATTTATGTAAAGACCGACGGCGTGCTGGTGGTTGGTATCGGTGAGTTCGAGAGCAGCGGCGGGGAGACCATATCCCCGGCCAAGTATGTGCTGCAGAAGGGAGATTATATACTGGAGAGCAACGGGGAGCCCGTGGAAAATAAGAAACAGTTTATCCGCATGGTGGAGGATTCCGAAGGGGAGGACATGGTGCTCACCATCAGAAGAAATAATGAAATAACGGATATTTGTATCAATGCCGGAAAAAATCGGATGGAGGAGTGGAAGCTGGGAATCTGGATACGGGATAACGCCCAGGGGATCGGCACCATGACTTATGAGGGCACAGACAGTACCTTCGGCGCGCTCGGACACGGCATCAACGATGTGGACACATCCATTTTGATGAACCTGGAGGAGGGAACGCTCTACAGAACGGAGATTGTGGGCATTACCAGAGGCGCTAACGGCGCGCCCGGAGAACTGACGGGATACATTGAATATGACAGCGACAATGTGATCGGTGAGATTACGGAAAATACGGCGGAGGGGATATTTGGCGTCTGCGATGAAGAACTGGTGACAAATTCTGTCTATGAGCCTGTGCCGATCGCTTTAAAGCAGGAGATTGAGATAGGACCGGCCCAGATTATCTGCTCGGTCTCCGGGGAGCCGGAATTTTATGACGTGGAGATCGTGGAAGTCAATCTGGAGCACGAGAATGTCAACCGGGGAATTGTGATCCGGGTGGTGGACGAGAAACTGCTGATGCTGACCGGGGGGATCATCCAGGGGATGAGCGGAAGCCCCATCATTCAGAACGGGAAGCTGGTGGGAGCGGTGACCCATGTGCTGGTAAATGATTCCACGAAAGGGTATGGTATTTTTATAGAAGAGATGCTGACACACTGACGCGCAGTACAATGAAAAATTCTATCAAATTTCCTATTGACAAAGGTTGACAAAGAAAGTGATTTCTTTATATAATTTTTTCAATAGCAATAAAACGTTTAATCTACTATCATACAAATCGAATAATCAATCAGGACAAGGAGCGAAAGACATGAAAAGAGTGAAGTTTGGACTGAGTAGTAAGATTACCGCTTGTGTTTTGACGGTGCAGATTATTGTTATGGCGGCTATGGTGCTCTTTATCGGTAATGCGATTACCAACGATACGAGACGGAGCACTACGAACAGCATGGAGACGGTGGTGGAGGAACGAAGCCGGATTATTGAGAATTATGTGCTGGAAGTAGAGCAGACGCTCACGGCTTACAGCCGGGCCGGGGAGATTATGGCGGTTTTGAAAAATCCCACCGACGAAGCGGCGGTGGCGGCCGCGCAGGCTTACACGGAAAAGTTTTCGGCTGATGTGAGCAATCTGGAAGGACTTTATGTGAGCGAATGGAACACCCATGTGCTGGCCCACACCAACGCTGCGGTGGTGGGAATCACCACCAGAGAGGGGGAGCCGTTAAAGGCGCTGCAGGACGCTTTGCTCGCGGCGGACGGCGTATATAATACAGGCATTATCATCTCACCCGCCAGTGGGCAGCAGATCGTGTCCATATACCGGGCGGTTTTGGACGAGAATGGCAGTCCTGTCGGTCTGGTGGGCGGCGGTGTGTTCACCACAGGACTGATCCAGGTTCTGGATTCCCTTACCATGCAGGGAATGGAAAATGCGGAATACTGCATGGTAAATGCGGCGAATGCCCAGTACATATTCTGCGAGGACAGTGAAAAGGTCGGGGCGGAAGCTGAGGAGGAATATATTCATACGCTGTGTGCCCAGTACGCCGGAGCGGCCGCAAACGACATGGGATTTACGGAATATACGAAAGACGGCAGGGACAATATCGCCACCTATTATTATATGGCGAACCGGGGCTGGCTTTTTATTGTGTCTGACAGGTCGGATGAGATTTTTGCGACGACTGACAGGCT
The DNA here is from genome assembly GCA_965114645.1 of uncultured Lachnospiraceae bacterium. GTDB lineage: Bacteria > Bacillota > Clostridia > Lachnospirales > Lachnospiraceae > UBA3282. The sequence goes on from CBCOZL010000010.1 coordinate 76,419, forward strand.
GAAACGCATCATGATGTATATGGGTGCTGCGGCGCTCGTGGTTCTGCTTGTGGTTTCCGGCGTGATCATCAGAGGGCTCATGAAACCGCTGGGAGCTATCGAGGAGAGTATTGTGGCGCTGAAGCAGTTTAATATAGCGGACAATGCCGTGATTCAGAAACATATCCAACGGGGTGACGAGCTTGGCTGCATTGCGGAGGCAACCGACGGGCTGATCCATTCCCTGCAGTCCATATCGGACACGCTCAACGACTGTTCCCGTTCCCTCAATGAAAAGGCCGAGAGTATGCGCGATTCTGCCCAGTCCCTGGCGGACGACACCTCGGATAACATTGCGGCTACGGAGGAATTGTCGGCATCCATGGACAATACGAATACGCTTATTCAGAATGTCAATTCGGAGATTGACAGCATCAACCGTCTGGTAGATCAGATTCTGGACGGCATCCGATCCTCGGTGAGTACCAGCGATCAGGTGATCGGGAGTGCGATTGATATGAAGGACGAAGCGAATTTTGCCTATCGGAACGGAGAGGAAAAGCTGGATGAGACGAAGGCAGCCGTTGAGGAGGCGATTGAGAAGCTCAAGAGCCTGACGAAGATCAATGAGCTGGCTGCAGAGATTTTAAGTATAGCAGGAAAGACCAATCTGCTGTCTCTCAACGCTTCTATCGAGGCGGCAAGAGCGGGAGAAGCGGGAAGAGGCTTTGCCGTGGTGGCGGGCTCCATTGCCAATCTGGCGGAGACATCCAAGGAGACAGCCTCCTCCATTCAGGATATCTGCGGAGAGGCCAACAGCAGTATCGCTACCGTGAATACATGCTTTGAATCCATCATTTCCTTTATTGAGCAGGAGGTGGTGGTGCAGTTCAAGGGCTTTGCGGAGAAGTCCACAGATTACAGCCAGTCGGTGAGCGGGATCAAGGATAAGCTGGACGAGATGCTTGCGGCAGTCGGAAGGCTGGAGGATTCCGTGGCGCAGATAGCTGAAAACGCAAGCAATGTGAGTGTGATTATGGCTGAGAACCAGATTGCCATCGGTACGATCGTGGAGAAAAATGAGACTACGGCTGTGATAGCGGAGGAAACGCAGGATCAGTCTATACAGAACAGGGATATGGCGGATCATCTCGGAGAGATTGTGGGAAGATTCCACAGATAAATCCAGGGGGATTTACAGTAGTGAATGGGCGCAGGCGTAAAACCGGCGTCCGTTTGCCGTTTTATGTGTGAAAGGTTTTGTGGGAAACAAAAGAGGGGAAGAAAGGAAGGGCAGGATTATGGTGACAATCAAGGAGATAGCGGCAGAGTGCGGCGTTTCCGTTGCCACGGTATCCAATGTGTTAAACGGAAAATCAAACGTGGGTGTGGAGACTAGGAAAAAGGTGCTGGATGCGGTCCGGCAGACCGGCTACCAGCCGGATTATGTGGCGAGAGGACTGAGAAAGAAAAAGACCAATATGATCGGTATTATCGCGGAGGACATCTGTCAGTTTTCCACACCGGCTATTATGGAAGGAGTTATGCAGTACTGCGAGAAAAAGAATTACCGCACGGTGATTCAGAATCTCCGCCTGTATGCCAGATGGGGTGAAATCTGGTACGAGAATGACAACGCGTACCGCTCGATCTTGAACCCGGTTGTACAGGAAATGGTTTCCATCAAGGTGGACGGACTGCTTTATGTGGCGGGGCATGCAAGGGTTGTGCGCTATTTTAACGAGGTGATGGCAATGCCGACGGTGGTAGCCTATGCCTATACCCATGCCACATACGCGCCGGTTGTGGTTATGGATGATGAAAAGGCAGCCTGTGAGATGACAAGGTATCTGATCTCCATGGGACACCGCAAAATCGGAATCCTTGCAGGGAGGGTGGACAACATACATACAGGAAGCCGTCTGAGAGGGCATCAGAAGGCTCTGTTTGAGGAAAACATTTTATATAATCCCGGATGGGTGCGTTACGGGGACTGGGAGAGGAGCTCCGGGTACCGGTTTGCAGGTGAATTACTCGCCGAGGGCGTGACAGCGATTTTCTGCATGAATGACCAGATGGCGGGCGGTGTGTATGACTATTTCAGAGAACATGGCATCCGGGTGGGCGAAGATATCTCCGTGACGGGTTTTGACAATCAGGAATCTTCCCAGTACTGCAGTCCCGGCCTGACAACCATGGAGCTGCCGTTGACTGAAATAGGGACGGAGGCTGCGGCAATTTTACTGGAGCGGCTGGAATCTGAGGAGGAAAATATGCCAAACATCGTTTTGGAGCGGAGTATCCCGTGCAGACTCATTGAGCGGGAGTCGGTGAAACGGATCACAGTGTAATGCGATGCCTAAATATTCCCCATACCCCAACTATTGTTTATAATAATGTGAGAAGTACTTCTAAAACCCGGCAGCGAAGGCTGCCTCGTCAAGAAGTACTAAGTCTCACATAAGAGAATGCCAGAAAGCGGCATTCTCTGCACAGCGGAATCAGGGCGGCCGGTGTGAAGAGAGACAGATACAAAACGCCGCGTAAAAGGGGAATGGAGGAAAAAATGGAGACATTACATGTGACAGCCGCGAGGGATCAGGAGCAGTTTTACCGGATTCTGGATAATTTAATCAGTACGAACAAGGAGTTTCGGATACTGATCACCGTCCCCTCGGGGGAGAAGGGAACGGAACAGGCAGAACATACGGAGGACATGACGGAAACCGGGGCGCGGGATCTGGAAAAGGATGTGACAGATATGATCCATGAGATCGGGGTGCCTGCCCATATCAAAGGATACCAGTATCTGCGGGAGGCGATTATGATGTCGGTGGAGGATGTGGAGATGCTCGGCTCCATCACGAAAATTCTGTATCCCACGATCGCAAAGAAATACCAGACGACGCCGAGCCGGGTGGAACGTGCGATCCGTCACGCGATAGAGGTGGCGTGGTCGAGAGGCCGGATGGAGACGCTTGACGCGCTTTTCGGATATACGATCAACACGGGAAAAGGCAAGCCGACCAACTCGGAGTTCATCGCGCTGATTGCGGATAAGATCCGTTTGCAATATCGGCGATAATAAATGGAAACGCCTGTTAAAATTCAAAATAATCCTTTTATTGCCAACCGAAATATTGTATACTGTTGTTTAGGAGTTCTTATGGACTGCATGTATTAAGAATAGCATGATACAGTTGGAGGGTTGTCATGAAAAAAATTTTATTTGTCGCGTCGGAAGGCGTACCTTTTATCAAAACAGGCGGGTTGGCGGACGTGGTCGGCTCTCTGCCCAAGTGTATTGACAAAAAGTATTTTGATGTGCGGGTGATCCTGCCGAAGTACACCTGCATGAAACAGGAAATGAAGGATAAGCTCACCTACAAGACCCATTTCTACATGGATTTTCATTGGAAAGAGGAATATGTGGGAATCCTGGAGGCGGAAGTCGACGGGGTGAAATATTATTTTATTGATAACGAAAGTTATTTTAACGGCTTTCAGCCCTACAGCGACAATGCGCTGTTTGAGATTGAGAAGTATGCTTTCTTCTGTAAGGCGGCGCTGTGCATTCTCCCGGTGATTGATTTCAGACCGGATCTGATTCACTGCCACGACTGGCAGACAGGACTGATTCCGGTGTACTTAAAGGAACGCTTCCAGGGCGGAGAGTTCTATCGTGGCATTAAGACTGCCATGACCATCCACAATCTGAAATTCCAGGGTAAGTGGAGTGTGAAGGAGGTCAAGGAGATCACGGGACTTCCAGGGTATTTCTTTACGGCGGATAAACTGGAGGCATACAAGGATGCAAACCTCCTGAAAGGTGGTCTGGTTTACGCGGACGCCATCACTACGGTAAGCGATACATACGCGGAGGAGATCAAGACGGCGTTCTACGGCGAGGGGCTGAACGGCCTGCTCTGTGCGAGGGCGGGAGATCTGCGCGGTATCGTGAACGGCATCGATTACGATGACTTTAATCCAGAGACGGATAAGCATATAGAGTTTAAGTACAATGCGGCTAACTTCCGCAAAGAAAAAGGGAAAAACAAGCGCGCGCTGCAGGAAGAGCTTGGGTTAAATCAGGATGACAAGGCTATGATGCTGGGCGTTGTGTCGAGACTGACGGGACAGAAGGGCTTTGATCTGATCGCCTATATCATGGATGAACTGTGTCAGGATAATGTGCAGCTTGTGGTGCTTGGTACGGGCGAGGAGCAGTATGAAAACATGTTCCGCCATTTTGACTGGAAATATCACGGTAAGGTGTCGGCGAACATCTATTATTCGGATGCGCTTTCCCACAAGATTTACGCGGCAAGCGATGCGTTCCTTATGCCGTCGCTCTTTGAGCCCTGCGGCTTAAGCCAGCTGATGTCCCTGCGCTACGGCACGGTGCCGATTGTGCGTGAGACAGGCGGACTGAAGGATACGGTACAGCCCTATAACGAGTATGAGGGCAGCGGTACAGGCTTCTCTTTCACAAATTACAATGCCCATGAGATGCTTGGCACGATCCGTTACGCGGAACATATTTTCTATGATAAGAAGCGGGAATGGAATAAGATCGTGGACAGAGGCATGGCAGCAGACTTCTCGTGGCATGTTTCCGCGAAGAAATATCAGGAAATGTATGACTGGCTGATTGGATAGGGACATGGAAGATCCGAAGAAAAAAAGCACGTTTGTGTTTCAGGCGGGCATTCTGGCGGCAGCCGGGATGCTCGTCAAAGTGATCGGTCTGATATACAGAAGCCCGCTCCTCTCCATCATCGGAATTGAGGGCAACGGGTATTACAATGCGGCGATCAATATCTATACAATTATATTATTGATTTCCTCCTACAGCATCCCCTCGGCGATTTCCAAGGTGATCGCCCAGCGGCTTGCGTTCAAGGAATATCGGAATGCACAGAGGGTTTTTGTCTGTGCACTTCTCTATGTTCTGGTGGTAGGCGGCGCCGCCTCGGTTTTGACTTTCGTGGGGGCGCCTTTTCTGGTGGGAAAGAATCAGAATGCGGTGATAGCGCTTCGTGTGCTGTCGCCGACTATCTTTTTTTCTGGATTCTTAGGTGTACTGCGCGGGTTTTTCCAGGCCCACGGATCTATGGTGCACACTTCCATCTCCCAGGTGATTGAGCAGATTTTAAACGCGGCGGTCAGTATATTGGCGGCGAAGCTTTTGATCGGGCTGGTTGTGGATGGGGACGCTACCACGCGCGCCATCTACGGCTCTGCGGGGTCGGCTCTGGGAACCGGCGCGGGCGTGCTGACCGGTCTTCTTTTCATGTTCGGCATGTACCGGCTCAACGGCGGCGTGCTCAAAAGACGGGTGGAGCGCGACAAATCCTGGCATGAGGAGAGCTACAGAGAGATTTTCAAGGTGATCTTTACGATTGTCACGCCCTTCATTTTGAGCACCTTTATCTACAACTGTACGACGGTGGTCAATATGACCATCTACTCCCACATCATGGATTATAAGAAAGTAGACGCCATACTGGCAAGCAATCATTACGGCATCTTCTCGGGGCTGGCAGTGGCGGTGGTAAACATTCCGATTGCCATTGCCTCGGCCATGTCTTCCGCCATCATACCCGGCGTGGCGGCCTCCTATGTGAAGGGGACAATCGCCCAGACGAGAAAACAGGTCACACGGGCGATCCAGATGACTATGCTGATCGCGATTCCGGCGGCGGTGGGGATTGCCGTACTGCCCAAACCTATCATGCAGTTTATCTTTCCCCAGAAAGAAGCGCTGGACATTGCTTCGGGCCTGCTGGCGGCGCTGTCCGTGACTGTGGTGCTCTACAGCCTTTCCACGCTGACCAATGCGGTTTTGCAGGGCATCGGGAAGGTCAATACGCCGGTCATCCATGCGGCGGTGGCGCTGGTGATCCAGGTGGCGGGTCTGATCGCGCTTCTGCTCTACACGGATCTGGAACTGTATGCGCTGGCGGCGGCAAATGCCATCTATTCCTTGGTAATGTGTGTCTTAAACCATCTGTCCGTGAGAAAGCATCTGGAGTACCGCATGGATGTGGTCAAATTGTTTTTAAAACCGTTTTTTGCGGCGGTCATCATGGGAGCGGCGGCTTTTGGCGTTTATCATGGACTGATCCTGCTGATCCCGGTGAGCCGTCTGGTGCTGCTAGCTGCCATCGCTATCGGGATGTGCGTCTACGGCGCGGTGCTGCTTCTGGTCGGCGGGGTAAGCCGCGAGGAACTGCAGGCTTTTCCCAGAGGGTATACGCTGGTTCATATTGCAGAGAAATTACATCTGTTATCAGATGAATCGGAAGGAGTGGGGAAAAGGAAAAAGAGACGGAGAAAGAAGAAAAGACGGAAAAAGAGGCGGGCATCGTTATGAGAAAAAGGAACCGGCTTTTGGCGATTCTCCTGTGCCTTGCGCTTTCTGTGGCAGGCTGCGGCGGCGGGAGAGCGGAGACTGGCGCTTTGCTGAAAATGACCTTTCTGGATACAGGCAAATCGGACTGCATCGTGATCGAAGCGGGGGAGAGTGTGGTGGTGAACGATACGGCGGATGCGGATGATGCGGCGGCGATCTGTGCCTTTCTGGAAGAACAGGGGAAGACGCGGATCGAATATCTGATTCTGAGCCATTTCGATAAGGACCATATCGGCAGCGCGGCGGATCTGGTTTCCCGGTATGAGGTGGGCTGCGTGCTGATGCCGGATTACGAGGAAGACTCGGAGGAATACCACGCGTTGATGCAGGCGCTGGAAAAGACGGATACAAAGAGCCGCAGGCTGCGGCGGGCTTATGCATTTACGCTGGAGGGGATTGCCTTTTATGTGGATGCGCCCCGGGAGAGCGTCTATGAGAATGACAACAACTACTCATTGATAACGTGTGTTACGAATGGAGAGAATCGGTTTCTGCTCATGGGAGATGCGAAGAAACAGCGGACGGGGGAGTTTCTATCGTCCGATGCGGCGGCGGAGCGGTACGATCTGATCAAGATGCCCCATCACGGGAACTATACGAAGAATCTGGAAACACTGTTTGAGACGGCGAAGCCCCGCTATGCCGTCCTCACCGCAGACCCGGAGCGTCTGCGTGTGGAGGAGGAGACGGTGGAGCTGCTGGGTGATTATGGGTGCGAAGTGTATTACACGGATGAGGGGACGGTCACAGCCATATCCGACGGCAGTCAGGTGCAGGTGAGCCAGCCCTGAAGGTTTTCGGATGGAACCGCAGGCCGGGAGACCGTGCAGTGTGCAGACAGAGTGAGCCGTCGCCGGAAAAGATTTCGGCAGACGGCTCTTTCATCGGTTTTAGGAAAATTCGGAAAGACCTGAGATGTCGGAGTCGATTGCCATGGAGTAGTTGGTGTAGTACACCACAAAGCCCGGTCTGGCTCCGGCTGGTTTTTTCACATGTTTTTTCTGGACATAGTCGATTTCCACCTTGTCCTGTTCGCGCCCCTTGGAATAGTAGGCGGCAAGTCTTGCGGCCTCCTCGAAGGTGCGGTCCGGCACCTCGGCTCCTTCCGTCTTTAAGACCACATGGGAACCGGGAATCTGTTTGGCGTGGAACCACCAGTCGCCCCCGTTGGCGAATTTGAAAGTAAGTTCGTCGTTCTGGAAGTTATTTTTCCCCACATAGATATGAAAACCGTCGCTGCTCACATAGTGGAAGGGCCTGCTGGTGATTTTTACTTTTTTGGAGCCGCCCTTTCTGCGGATATAGCCGCTTTCGATCAGCTCCTCACGGATCTGCACCAGATCTTCCTCCTGCATGGCGATGTCCAGAGCGGCAAGGATGGATTCCAGATGTTCGATTTCTTCTTTGACTTGAACAGTCAATTCTGACAGCGCTTCATAGGTTCTTTTGAGCTTTCCGTATTTATCAAAATATTTCTGTGCGTTTTCCTGCGGTGTCAGGGTGTTATCCAGAGGAATCGTGACAGTCTCGTTGGTGTAATAATTGAGCGCTTCCATGGATTTGGCCTCCGGCGCCACGTTGTAGCCGTAGGCGTTGATCAGCTCACCGTAAACCTTGTATTTGTCCCGCTTCTCCGTGTCCTTCATCTGCCGCATCTGCAAATCATATTTCTTGATATTGCGCTCCAGGGCAGTCTGGACGATCTTGCGCAGATCCACGGATTTCTGACGGATGCGGGTGACCACGCTGCGCTCCGCATAGTAGCGTTCCAGCACATCGCTGATGGCGGAGAAGGACTGTGAGGTTTTATCGCTGTAGAGTGTCAGGGGAAACGCCGCATATTCCACGGGTACCCGGCCGTCATAGATGATGACGGGGGAAAAGTCTCCGGCGGCGGTCTGCTCCATCATATCTGTCAGGGTTTTACACGCTGCCTGCAGAGCAGTTTCCTCCAGCACGTTGGCGGGCATGTCCGCATCGATGGCGGCCCGGTAGCAGAGCTCCTGGGCGATGATGGGGGAAAGCCCGGTGTAAGTGGTATAGAGCGCCTTGTAGAGCGGCATGGGCTTTTCCTTCATATGGGCACGGAAGTTTACATAAGTCAACGGTTCACCGTCCTCCGGGGTCTTGATAAAGAGGGAGGATGTTTCTTGCGTGTAACGGGCACAAAACCGCAGGGGATTCCACTTATTCTGGGTCTGTGGGATAAAATAGAGGCGGCCGGGCAGCACTTCCCGCACGGAGCTGACCATGCCGGAAATGTGTTTGATACTGTCGATGATCCGATCCTGGTCGTCGCAGAAGATGATGTTGCTGTGTTTGCCCATGATCTCTATAATCAGCTTCTTTTCACATAAATCGCCAAGTTCATTTAAGTGTTCCAGGCGCAGATGGATGACGCGTTCCAGTCCGGGCTGAGAGACAGCCGTGATGCGGGCGTTCTGCAGATGCTTGCGCAGCAGCATGCAAAATCCCGGCGCGGTCATGGGACTGGGCTTGTTATTTTCCGTCAGATAGACCATGGGGAGAGAGGCGTCAGCCGATAACAGCAGACGATACTGACTGCCGTTATTTTTTATGGTGAGAAGCAGCTCGTCGCTTTCCGGCTGGGCGATCTTGTAGATGCGGCCGCCGAGAAGCGTCTCTGAGAGTTCTTTTGTAATATTTGCTATGGTGATGCCGTCAAATGCCATGATTTTTCCTGCCTTTTCTTTTTACATCTTTGTGTTCCTGTGCGTTCCCTACTATAGCATAAACGGCGGCGTATTTCAATCGCTGCCGGTTTTTCCTGTCTTAGCAGCTCTGGTCATACACCGTCGTTTCTCTTTCTTGACTATTTATTCTCTTTACTCTATAATAAAGGCTGTATGCGTAGGTCTTTTCGCGCATACGCATACATTGGGGGAAAGAAGAGTATGACGATGATTAAGAGCATGACCGGATTCGGAAGATGTGAGGTGGCGGAAGGCGCACGGAAGATTACCGTGGAGATGAAATCCGTCAATCACAGGTATTTGGATGTCAACATTAAGATGCCAAAAAAACTGAATTTTTTTGAGACGGCGATCAGAAACGAGCTCAAAAATTATATTCAGAGGGGAAAGGTGGATGTTTTTATCACCTACGAGGATCTGACGGAGACCAATCTCTGTGTGAAATATAACAGGGAACTGGCGGCAGAATATATGAAATATCTCTGGCAGATGTCGGAGGATTTTTCTCTGGACAACGATGTGCGGGTGTCCACGTTGTCCCGGTATCCGGAAGTGCTGACGATGGAAGAACAGAATGTGGATGAAGAGGAACTCTGGCAGTTTCTGGAGAAGGCGGTCCGCGGCGCGGCGCAGTCCTTTGTGGAAACCAGAGTCAGAGAGGGAGAAAACATCCGGGACGACCTGTTGGCGAAGCTGAACGCCATGCTGGCGGGGGTGGAATTTATTGAACACCGTGCGCCGCAGATGATTGCGGATTACAGGAAGAGACTGAAAGATAAGGTGAAGGAACTTCTGGATGATACCCAGATTGACGAGGCGAGGCTGCTGACAGAGGTGACGCTCTTTGCGGATAAGGTGTGCGTGGACGAAGAACTGGTGCGCTTAAGGAGCCATATTACCACCATGAAGGGCGATCTTACAGAGGGCGGCAGCATCGGGCGCAAGCTGGATTTTCTGGCGCAGGAGATGAACCGTGAGGCAAACACGATCCTCTCAAAGACCACCGATCTGGAAACCTCGAACAGGGCCATCGAATTGAAGACAGAGATCGAGAAGGTCCGGGAACAGATACAAAACATCGAATAGGAATGCTGCTATGGGTAAACTGATTCACATAGGCTTTGGCAATGTGGTTAACACGGGGAAGATTATCGCCATTGTCAGTCCCGATTCCGCGCCGGTGAAGCGCATGGTGCAGAAGGCGAAGGAGACGGGAATGGCGATCGACGCCACACAGGGGAGAAAGACCAAGGCGGTACTGGTGATGGAGAACAGCCAGATCGTGCTTTCGGCGCTTCTGCCGGAAACCATATCGGGCAGAGCGCAGACTGAGGATGGACAGACAGATGAGGAATGAAGGGATATTGATTGTTGTCTCTGGATTTTCGGGGGCAGGCAAGGGTACTTTGATGAAGCGGCTGGTGGAGGAGTATGACGGTTACGCGCTGTCGATCTCAGCGACAACCAGAAAACCCCGCCCGGGGGAGGAGGACGGCAGGGAATATTTTTTCCTGTCCAGGGAACAGTTTGAGAAGCGGATTGCGGATCACGCGCTGATTGAACACGCCGAATACTGCGGCAATTATTACGGGACGCCCCGGGATTATGTGGAGAAAAAGCTGTCTGAGGGCCGGGATGTGATTCTGGAGATTGAAATTCAGGGCGCGCTCAAGATTAAAGAGCAGTACCCCGACGCGCTTCTACTTTTTATATCAACGCCGGATGCGGCGGAGCTTCGGCGCAGGCTTTCCGGGCGGGGAACGGAGACGGAGGAGGTCATCCAGAAGAGACTCTGCCGCGCGGCACAGGAAGCGGAGGGTATTGAGGAATATGACTATATCGTAGTGAACGACGATTTGGAGACTTGTGTGAAAGAGCTTCATGGAATTATCGACGCGGCACATCATGCGCCCAGACGGAATGAAGCATTCATAAAGAAAATGAGAAGAGAATTGGAGGAGAATTAATGTTACATCCATCTTATGCAGATTTAATTAATGTAGTAAACAGCGGAGTGGAAGAGGGGGAAGACCCGGTAGTAAGCAGCCGTTATTCGATCGTGATGGCCACATCCAAGAGGGCGAGACAGATCATCGCCGGGGATGACGAGCTGGTGGACGGCAGAGGCAAAAAGCCGTTATCCGTGGCTGTGGAGGAGTTGAATCAGGGCAAAATACAGATTCTGACGGATGAGTTCGTGGAAGAGACGGAAGATGCCGCTGCGTCTGAAACAGAAGTTTCTGAGGCGGAAGGCGCACAGGAGAGCGCAGAGGCTGCGGAAACGGAGACGGAGACGGCACAGGAGGCGGATGCCGCTGACGGGGAGTAACGGGTATTTATTCTATGGAGAAAAAGGTACTGTTCCAGTCTCTGGGATGTGATAAAAATCTGGTGGATTCCGAGAGGATGCTCGGTATGCTGGCGGAGAGCGGCTATTGCTTTACGGATGACGAAAATGAGGCGGACGCCGTGGTTGTGAATACGTGCTGTTTTATCGGGGATGCCAAGGAGGAGAGTGTCAACACCATTCTGGAGATGGCGGAACTGAAGAAAAGCGGGCAGGTGAAAGCGCTCATTGTGACGGGATGTCTGGCACAGAGATATCAAGAGGAGATCAGGAAGGAAATCGAGGAGGTGGATGCCGTGATCGGCACTTCCGCAATCGAAGAGCTTCCGAAAGTTCTGGATGCTGCCTTTGCCGGAAAAGCGGAGGACTGCTATCACAGTCTGGACGAAAAACCGCTTGCGGATAAAAAGCGTATTCTGACTACCGGCGGCCATTTTGCTTATCTGAAGATAGCGGAGGGGTGCGATAAACACTGCACTTACTGCATCATTCCGAAGGTGCGGGGACCGTACAGGAGCGTTCCTATGGAAAGTCTGCTGCAGGAGGCGCAGACGCTTTCGGAGCAGGGTGTGAAAGAACTGATTCTGGTGGCGCAGGAGACTACGGTATACGGGCAGGATATCTACGGACATAAAGCGCTGCCGGAGCTTTTGGAAAAGCTGTGCCGGATAGAGGGTCTTGTATGGATCCGAATCCTGTACTGTTATCCCGAGGAGATAGACGATGCGCTGATTCAGGTCATGCGCAAAGAAGAAAAGATCTGTCATTATCTTGACATACCGGTTCAGCACGCTTCCGATTCTGTATTGAAACGCATGGGACGAAGGACGGATCAGAGGGAACTGACTGAGATAGTCAAGAAGCTGCGGCAGGAAATCCCGGATATCTGCCTTAGAACCACGCTGATTGCAGGTTTTCCAGGGGAGACGGAGGAGGATTACGAAACCCTCCTTGACTTTGTGGATGAGATGGCTTTTGACCGTCTGGGTGTATTTCCCTATTCCCAGGAGGAGGACACGCCGGCGGCGGAGATGCCGGATCAGCTCTCCGACGAAGTGAAGCTGGCGCGCTGCGAGGAGCTGATGGCGCTGCAGCAGGAGATTGCTTTTGAAGCGGCGGAGGCTATGGAGGGGCGCCTCGTGATGGCCATGATTGAGGGCAAGGCAGTGGACGAGGATGTCTATGTGGCGAGAACTTATAAGGATGCGCCGGATGTGGACGGATATTTGTTTGTACAGACGGACAGGGAGCTGATGACCGGCGATTTTGTGCGGGTCAGGATCACAGGTTCCCACGAGTATGATTTGATGGGAGAGTTGGAACATGAATCTGCCGAATAAATTAACAATTTTTCGCGTGATATTGATTCCCTTTTTTGTGGTGCTTTTGTTGTTCGATATCACAGTATATGACAAGTGGATCGCTCTGGCTATTTTTATCGTTGCCAGTCTGACGGATTTTCTGGACGGTTATATCGCCAGAAAGTATAATCTGGTGACGAATTTTGGCAAGTTTATGGATCCGCTGGCCGATAAACTGCTGGTCTGCTCAGCCATGATCTGTCTGGTGGAGCTTGCGCGGATTCCGGCGTGGGTGGTGATCGTCATCATCGCCAGGGAGTTTATCATCAGCGGGTTCCGGCTGGTGGCTTCCGACAATGGCGTTGTGATTGCGGCCAGTTACTGGGGGAAGTTTAAGACAACCTTCCAGATTGTCATGATCTGTCTGATGATTGCCGATCTGGAGCCGCTTAGCCTGATCACACAGATTGTGATGTGGGTGGCGCTTGCTCTGACGGTGATTTCTCTGGTAGATTATCTGATCAAGAATAAGAGCGTGATGCAGGATAATAAAAAATAGAATACGGTAACAAGTGTAATGTTTTGACAAAGAGGGTGATTGGCTATGACAGTAGAGATTATTGCAGTCGGAACAGAGATATTGCTTGGAAACATCGTGAACACAAATGCCGCCTACCTTGCTGAAAAATGTGCGGAACTCGGTCTTTCCTGTTATCATCAGGATGTGGTCGGCGACAATGAAGAGAGGCTGATGGATACCATTCGTCTGGCACTGACCAGAGCGGATATCATTCTTCTTTCCGGGGGCTTAGGACCCACACAGGACGATCTGACCAAAGAGGCGGCGGCGAAGGTGATGGGGAAAGAACTGTATCTGCATGAGCCTTCCAGGGAGGCGATCCGGCAGTTTTTTGCGGAGCGCAACATGGAGATCACGGAAAATAACTGGAAGCAGGCCATGGTGCCGGAAGGGGCTGTTGTGGTGGAAAATCCGGGCGGCACTGCTCCCGGTATCATTATCGCTGAGAACGGTAAGCATGTGGTGCTGATGCCGGGACCGCCCGGGGAGCTGATCCCCATGTTTGAAAAGTCGATCATGCCTTATCTTGCGGGGCTTGCGTCGGGCGTCATCTATTCCCAGACCGTGAAAATCTGCGGGGTGGGGGAGAGCAAGGCGGAGAGCATGGTGGAAGATCTGGTCAGCGCGCAGAACAATCCGACCATTGCGACCTATGCCAAGACCGGGGAGGTGCACCTTCGTGTGACGGCCACGGCGCCGGATGAGAAAGAGGCGAAAAAGCTTGTGAAACCGATGGTCAAGGAGCTGAAAGGACGCTTTGGCAATCATGTTTACACGACGGACAGTGAAGTGACGCTGGAGAAGGCGGTGGTGGATCTGCTTGCGGCCAATAAACTGACAGCCTGTACGGTGGAGTCCTGCACGGGCGGTATGCTTTCTGCCAGACTGATCAATGTGCCCGGCGTGTCGGAAGTGTTTAAGTCCGGCTACGTGACGTATTCCAATAAATCCAAACGCAAACTATTAGGAATCAAGAAAAATAATCTGATGAAGCACGGTGCAGTCAGTGAGCAGATTGCCAGGGAGATGGCAAAGACGGCGGCTACCCTTGCGAGAACTGATGTGAGCGTCTCCACCACAGGCATTGCGGGGCCGGATGGCGGTACACCCGAAAAACCGGTGGGACTGGTGTATATCGGCTGTAATGTGTGCGGAAGAATTACGGTGAAGGAGTGCCATTTCCACGGCACCCGTGAGAAAATCAGAGAAAGTACGGTATCTGCGGCGTTATCCCTGATGCGGGAATGTATCCTGCAGTATTACAGTGAAGTGACTTTCGGGGGCAAGGAGAAATGAAAAAGGAGAAAAGAATGAACGAGTCTGATAAGTGGGAAGGGCTGCAGGGAGGCGCTGGCAGGGAGAATGAGATTTATGCGGATCCCTATGTGTCTGACAGCAGCAGGGATATTTACACAACGCCGGAAGTGGTGGAGACAGCCGTTGTCGTAGAGGAGACAGAGCCTGCGGCGGTTGTGGCGGACACACACGGTCTCTTTTCTGGAAACCAGACAGCCAGCCAGGTTCCTTACGGGAACCGGAACGGAAATTATGGCGCACAGCCCCCTTCCAGGAATCCGGCGGACAGTTACAGTATGCAGCCTCCTTATGGGAACCAGAATCCAGGAGGAGTTTACGGCGCACAGCCCCCTTATGGGAATCAGGATTCTGGCGGCGCCTACGGTATGCAGCCTCCCTATGGGAACCAGAATGGCGGTTATGGCGTACAGACATCCTACGGGAATCAGGAGCAGGCCGGCAGCTGCGGCGCGCAGCCTTCTTATGGAAATCAGAATCCGGGAGGAGTCTACGGTGCACAGCCCCCCTACGGGAACCAGAGCGGCGGTTATGGTGCGCAGCCCTCTTACGGGAACCAGAATCAGAGTGGTGTCTATGGTGCACAGCCTCCTTACGGAAATCAGAATGGCGGTTATGATGCGCAGTCCCCATACGGGAGCCCGCAGGCAGGGGGTGGTTATGGGGGACAGCCGCCTTTCGGAGGGCAGCCTCCTTATGATCCTTACAGTCCTTATGCCATGCCTAAAAAGCAGAACACTGGGCTGATTGTGGGCATTGTCATCGGCATTATCGTTTTGTTTCTGGTGGCAGTATTTGCGCTGGCAAGCAGGGCGGTAAATATGCTCTCCGAGAAGGAGAAGAAAGATATCCGTCGTGAGGTATATGATTTTGATGATGATGAGTTTGATTATTACGACGGGAACGATGATTACGACTTTGATTATGATGACGATAACCACGACAATTATTTTAATTACGATGAATATTTTAATGAGGATGATTTTTATGACGACGACTATTACGACGATGCCGAGTATGACGACCGGTATTATAATCTGCATGACGAAATCAGATCAGATCTGTCCTATCAGGTGGAAGTGGAAGAATTTGAGTATGAGTCCGAATATGAGAACGTCATAGTGATAGCGAGCATTCCTGTTATTTCCGGGGAAAATGTGCCTAATCTGGATAAGATCAACAAGGCTATCAGGGCAGAAGTGGATGATATGACGACGCTCTTTGAGGAGGAGTATGAGTCCCACATCAAGGAGAGTGAGGAAAACTATTTCATGGCGTCCCTGCTCGGCTATGTGACCTATATGGATGAGGATAAGCTGAGCATCGCTTACCAGGAAGAGATGTACAACGACAGGACCGGCGGCGTCTATCTGCGCAGCATTAATATTGACATGAAGAACGGAGTCGTTCTGGACAATGCAGATATCCTTGCGGTTGACGACGATTTTTCCGTGGAGTTCAGGCAGAAGAGCGATGAACAGAATGGGGAAATTTCTTATCTTACCTATATGACGGATCAGCAGATTACGAATTATTTCAAATCCGATGATATCATTGTTTTCTACACGCCCAAGGGCATGGAGATCGGTTTTAACTACGAGGAGGGCTGGGTGACGGCCACCTATGAAGAGTACGAGAAATATTTGAAAGTATTTTAAAGAGGAAAAGGTAAGGAAGCGGAGCACAGGCATCGGCGGATGCAGGCGCTCCTTTTTTTTTGTGCAAAATATCCAATCTGACGTTTGGGATATTGTTTAAAATGGAGAATGGAAAATGAGATGCAAAAAATACGACACATGTCGTATCTTGTATTGGGAAAATTGTATATAACATAGATATGACTTGCGGGCGAAATGGTAAATATGACGAATGTGAGAGATGATTTTTGAAACCGGCATATGGAAATAGTAAAAACGGAGGAGGTGAACAATGGAATCAAAGCAGGAATTGACAGAGGTGATCACCAGATTGGGCGGAGAGCGGCGGCAGTACCTGACTGATTTTTTTGAGGATTGTCCTGAGAATCTGGTTCACGCCATACAGTATGAGAGGATTCCCAGGGGACAGACGATCATGCAGGCAGGGATGGACTGCGGCTATGTATGGGGGATCATCAAAGGAGAGATCAGCGTAACGGATATCCAGATGTTAGGCAATGTGTACAGTTTTGTGGAGAGTTCGGGTTTCAGTATCATCATCGTCGGTGACTATGAACCTTTCGCAGGACTGACAGAGTTCCAGAACACGATCCACGCCGTAACGGATTGCGAGGCGCTTAAGATTCCCACGGCCGGTTACATGCGTTGGATGAGACAGGACAGCAGGGCGCTCTTCATGCGGGCGCGGATCTTTGCACAGACGCTGGCGCAGGAGATTTCTCACGAGAGAAAATATCTGCTCCTAAACGGCAGGGACCGTCTGGTTCTGTACCTGACCCAGGCCTATGGAAAATGGGAAGGGACAGGAGAGTATGTTCTGCAAAAGACCCAGGCACAGCTTGCACAGCGTATCGGGATGAACGTGCGGACGGTACAGAGGAGCATCCAGAAGCTGGAAGCGGAGGGGTTCCTTTCCTGCCGGGGAAGCAAAGTGTGCATATCGCAGGAGCAGTACGAGAAACTTATGGCTTATCGGGAGACAGACCTGATTCACTAAAACCAAAAACGGAAGGAGAAACAAATTATGAGCAAAACACCTACACCACACATCGGAGCAGCTAAGGAACAGATCGCAAAGACGGTATTGATGCCGGGAGATCCTTTGAGGGCAAAATTTATCGCAGAGAATTTTCTCACGGATTTTGAGTGCGTCAACACGGTCAGAAACATGCTGGCATTCACGGGTAACTATCAAGGCAAGAGAGTGACAGTCGCAGGAGGCGGCATGGGAATCCCGTCCGTTGGCATTTATACTTACGAGCTTTTCAACTTTTACGAAGTGGAGCAGATCGTCCGCATCGGCACAGCGGGTACATTAAGTGACAAAGT
Organism: uncultured Lachnospiraceae bacterium; assembly: GCA_965114645.1. Lineage (GTDB taxonomy): Bacteria > Bacillota > Clostridia > Lachnospirales > Lachnospiraceae > UBA3282. The sequence goes on from CBCOZL010000010.1 coordinate 94,056, forward strand.
CAACCTGCGCGACGTGGTCATCGGCGTGGGAGCAAGCACCGATTCCGCCTATGCGGCACAGTACAACCTGCCCGGCACCTTCGCACCGATTGCAGATTTTGATCTGGCGAGGAAAGCGGTGGAAACCGGCGAACGTCTCGGCATCAGAACCGTGGCGGGCAACATCCTCTCCTCGGACATTTTCTACAATAACGATGAGGACGCGCTGAGCAAGTGGGCGAAGATGGGCGTTCTTGCTGCCGAGATGGAAGCGGCGGCTCTCTATATGAATGCGGCGCACGCGGGCAAAAGAGCGCTCTGCATGCTGACCATTTCCGATGCGCCCTTCAGGGGAGAATCCCTGTCGGTGGAGGACCGTCAGACAGGATTTACGGATATGATGAAGATTGCGCTGGAGATAGCGTGAAAAGTACTTCCAGAACTCAGCAGTAGAAGCTGCTTCCTTAAGAAGTACTAAGTTTCGCGCAGGAGAATGCCTGAAATACGGCATTCTCCGTACCGATTTGAGTCACAGAGAAGCTGTGACATGACGATTAGTGTAGAAAGAAAGCGGGTGGGCAAATGAAAAAATGGAAAAGGGTGATACCGGCAGTTCTGATGGCATGTTCATTGGCGGGCTGCGGTATGGCTGAAAAAGATGATTCGGTATACCGGGTGTCTATGGTGGCGGGCACAGGAGGCATCAACGACCAGTCCTTTAATCAGTTATCATGGGAGGGACTGCAGAGTTTCGGGGAGCATACGGGTGCGGATGTGAGGGTGCTGGAATCCAAACAGGCATCGGATTACCTGACAAACATTGACAGGGCGACGGACACTTACAGTGATCTTGTGTGGGCCCTTGGCTATTCGCTGGCAGATCCCATGCTGACCATCGCGAAGATGAATCCGGATATCAATTTTGCCATCGTGGATTTTTCGTTTGATGAGAGTCCCCAAAACTGTACCGGCGTGGTATTCCGTGCGCAGGAGTCATCCTTCCTGGTAGGTTATATCGCGGGACTTACCACGAAGACGGATAAGGTGGGCTATGTGGGACCGATGAAGAGCTTCTTAAACGACCAGTTCCAGTACGGCTACATGGGCGGCGTGGCATACGCCGGATATGTACAGGGGCGTGAGATTGAGGTGCAGTCGCAGTTTACGGAGAGTTATTCCGACGCGGCGAAAGCGAAGGCGATCTCCAACAAGATGTACTCCAATGGCTGTGACATTATCTTTCACTCTGCGGGCGGCGCAGGTTACGGCGTGATCGAATCCGCCAAGGAGAACGGAAAACTTGTCATCGGCGTCGACACGGACCAGTCTCATCTGGCGCCGGACAACGTACTGACTTCCGGCATGAAGAACACGAACATTGCGGTGGAGCTTGTGTCCACCATGGCGATGAACGGTGAAGAAATCGGCGGCAACACCTACAGTTATGGGCTGAAGGAAGGGTGCGTGGGCATTCCTGAAGAGAACAAGATCATGGATCCTGCGGTTTATGAAAAGGCGATGGAGCTGCAGCAGATGATTATCGACGAGGAACTGACACCCCCGGTATCGGAGGAAACTTACCAAGCCTTTGTGGAAGGGTTGGGGAAATAGGAGAGAAGGACATATGGAAGTAAGAAAAGACTATGCGGTTCAAATGCATGATATCACGATAAAATTCGGCTCCTATACGGCATTGGACCAGGTGCAGCTCGATGTGAAAAAAGGCTCCATCCACGCGGTTCTGGGAGAAAACGGAGCAGGAAAGACCACACTGATGAATATTTTATACGGGCTGTATCAGGCAAACGGGGGCGACATTTACCTGTACGGGGAAAAGGTGGAGATGAAAAATCCCAACGTGGCGATTGCCCACGGGATCGGCATGGTGCACCAGCACTTCATGCTTGTGGACAATTTCACGGTGACGCAGAACATCATTCTCGGACATGAGACGACGAAAGCGGGCGGCGTGGTGGACCTTAAGAAAGCAAGGGAAGAGGTCATGGGGATCGTGAAAAAATACGGTCTCGAGGTAGACCCGGACGCGTACATCTCAGATATTTCCGTCGGCATGCAGCAGAGAGTGGAAATCTTAAAGGCGCTGTACCGGGGCGTGGATATACTGATTCTGGATGAGCCGACGGCAGTGCTGACGCCGCAGGAGATCGGTGACCTGATCGATATCATGCACAAGCTGGTGGACGACGGGAAGACCATCATCATCATTACCCATAAACTGAAAGAGATCAAGGCTTCCGCCGACTACTGCAGCATCATCCGCAGGGGAAAGTACATTGACACTGTGGAGGTGGCGAAGGTGTCCCAGGAGGAGCTTGCGGACATGATGGTTGGACACCGGGTGAAGCTGGTGGTGGATAAGGAGGAGGCGAAGCCTGGGGATGTGGTGTTTGAGGTCAACGGGCTGACTGCGAAAGATAGCCGCGGGGTGTATGTGCTCAAGAATCTGTCCATGCAGGTGAGGCGGGGAGAAATCTTCGGCATTGCAGGAATTGACGGCAACGGGCAGAAGGAGCTGGTGGAGGCGATCACAAACCTGATTAAGGTGGAGAGCGGAACCATCCGCATCAATGGAAACAATATTGAAAACAGGACCACGCGGGAGACTATGGACGCGGGCATTGCAACAATCCACGAGGACCGGCAGAAACGGGGACTTGTGCTGGACTTTTCAGTGGAGGACAATGCGGTGCTTGACACATACATGAAAGAGCCTTTTTCACAGAAGAGTATTTTAAACAGAAAGGAAATCCGCAAATTTGCCTCCGGGCTTTTGAAGGACTACGATGTGCGCCCGGATTCCTGTGAGGAGCTGGCGATCAGAGGACTTTCCGGCGGTAACCAGCAGAAGGTGATTATCGGCAGGGAGATCGCCAACAATCCCGACCTTTTGATCGCTGTGCAGCCTACCAGAGGACTGGATGTGGGAGCCATCGAGTACGTTCACAAGATGCTTGTCAGGGAGCGGGACAAAGGGAAGGCAGTGCTTCTCATCTCGCTGGAGCTGGACGAGGTGATGAACGTTTCGGACACCATCGGGATCATTTACGACGGCGCAATCCGCTGTACCTTTAAACAGGGTGAGGTGGATGAAAAGACAATTGGATTAATTATGGCAGGAGGAACATTAGATGGAAAAAACAGTTAAAATCTTAAAGAAACCGATTACCGCCACTCTGATTGCCATATTCTGCGGATTTCTGGTGGCGACGGTAATCCTGGCGGCTTCGGGTTACAATCCTTTTGAGGCGTTCGGCGCGTTGCTGGGAGGCATTTTCGGAAGGCCGAAGTATATTTCCAACGTGATTATCAAGAGCACACCCATTATCCTGACAGGTGTCAGCGTGGCGTTTGCCTACAAGATGGGCCTGTTCAATATCGGTGCGGAGGGACAGTTCATTGTGGGCGCGGTTGCGGCCAATGTGGTGGGCATCGTCTGTGACTTTCCTGCCATCATCGAAGTGCCTCTCGTGCTGCTTGTGGGCGCAGCGGCGGGCGCGCTCTACGGAGGAATTGCCGGGTGGCTGAAGGCGAAATATAACATCAACGAAGTGATTGTGGGTATCATGCTGAACTGGATGGCGCTCTATTTCTCCAATTTTGTGTGCAACATAGAGCGGTTCCACAAGCCGGATTCTGACGGTACCTACGCGATCAACGAGTCGGGATTTATCTCCTTTTTCACGAACTGGAAGACCACCGAAGCGGCGGCAGAGTTTGTACAGGAGCACCCCGTGATCGGCGATATCCTGCGGACGGACGCCAATGCCGGCATCTTCATTGCCATTGCCCTCACCTTTGCGGTTTCTTTCCTGCTCTACAAGACGACCAAGGGGTATGAGCTGCGCGCGGTTGGCAGCAACAGGGACGCGGCGGAGTTTGCAGGCATCAATGTGGGAAAAAACATGGTGCAGACCATGCTGATTGCGGGCGCCCTGTCTGGAATCGCGGCGGCGATCGCCATAGCGGGCAACAATCCTCACGGGATTTCCCAGCTTTCCGCCTTTGAGTCAAACGGTCTAAACGGCCTGTCGGTGGCGTTCATAGCGGGCGGTTCCCCCATTGGCTGTATCTTTGCGGGACTTCTGTTCGGCGGCCTTTTGTATGGCGGACAGTCTATCCAGTATGTGGTAGGCGCTCCGTCGGAGATTATCAGTATTCTGATCGGTACGATTGTATTTTTGATCGCGCTCAAGGATATGGTGCCGGTTCTGGTTGATAAAATGGGGAAAAGAGGTGTAAAATGATGATGAATACGATTACGTTGTTACTCGGTGTCACACTGCTGTACTCCACACCGATGGTATTCGGTGCGCTGGGCGGTGTGCTGTCAGAGCGGTCCGGCGTTGTTAACATCGGCATAGAGGGCATGATGACCTTCGGCGCTTTTGCCGGGGCAGCGGCGGGATATTACAGTGGCAGTCCCTGGATCGGCGTGCTGTGCGCGGCTCTTGCCGGCGGTATTCTGGCTCTGCTTCACGCGGTGGCGGCGATCACCTGTCAGGCGGACCAGACCATAAGCGGTGTGGCGATCAACCTGCTCGGCCCGGCTCTTGCGGTATTCTTCTGCCGGCTCGCCTTTGACGGCGCGACCATGTCCTACCCGGTGGCGAATAAGCTCCCGAAGATATTCGGAAGCGGTGCGGAAGGCATATGGGCGAACTTGAATGTGGATATCATGGTGATTGTGGCATTGCTGTTCGCTGTGGCGATGTGGTTTGTGCTCTACCGCACCAAATGGGGCATGCGCATTCTTGCAGTAGGTGAGAATCCTGCGGCGGCGGATACGCTCGGCATCAATGTATACAAGACCCGTTATGCCTGTGTGATTCTTTCCGGCATCCTGGCAGGAATCGGCGGAGCCACGGTGACCCTCGGTATTGTGGCGCAGTTTACACAGACATCCATCGCAGGACAGGGATTTATCGCACTGGCGGCTGTGATCTTTGGTAAATGGAAGCCCCTGGGCGCGTACAGGGCGTGTCTGATCTTTGGATTCTCCCAGGCGCTGACGGTGGTGCTTGGCGGTGGGGCAGTTGCCGTTCCGACAGAAATTCTGGCGATGCTTCCTTATGTGCTGACCATCGTGATTCTGATTCTCTTCATCGGCAAGTCCGTGGCTCCGAAAGCGGACGGCGTGCCCTATGTGAAGGGTAGAAGATAAGTTTGTAAGAAGAAAAGAGGTAAAAATGAGCAAGTATAAGAGAATATTTACGATTGTTATTGATTCCCTCGGCGTGGGCGCGCTTCCCGATGCGCAGGCTTACGGCGATGCAGGGACGGATACGCTTGGGCATATCGCGGCGAACACGGATCCGTTTCACATTCCGAATCTGCAGAAACTGGGCATGGCGAATCTGCATTCCCTCAAGGGTGTGGAGCCTGTGGAGAAACCCCTCGCATACTTCGCGAAGCTGAACGAGGCAAGCGCGGGCAAGGATACCATGACCGGGCACTGGGAGATGATGGGACTGCATGTCACCACGCCGTTCCAGACCTTTACGGAGACGGGTTTTCCGAAGGAACTGATCGATGAGCTGTCCGCCAGAACCGGGCGCACCATCATCGGCAACAAGAGCGCCAGCGGCACAGAAATTCTGGAAGAGCTGGCGGAGGAAGAGATTGCTACCGGGCATATGATTGTGTATACTTCGGCGGACTCCGTGCTGCAGATCTGCGGCAACGAGGAGACCTTCGGGCTTGACGAGCTGTACCGCTGCTGTGAGATTGCGAGGGAGCTTACCATGCGGGACGAGTGGAAGGTCGGCAGGGTCATTGCCAGACCTTATGTGGGAAAGAAACGGGGCGAATTTAAACGGACCAGCAACCGTCACGATTATGCCTTAAAGCCTTTCGGCAAGACCGCTCTCAACGCGTTAAAAGACGCCGGGCTTTCCGTCATATCCGTAGGCAAGATATTTGATATTTTCGACGGGGAAGGACTGACCGAGTCCAATAAATCCAAGAGTTCCGTGCACGGTATGGAGCAGACCATTGAGATTGCGAAGAGGGACTTTACCGGGTTATGTTATGTAAACCTTGTGGACTTCGACGCACTGTGGGGGCACCGCAGGGATGTGGCCGGCTACGCAAAGGAACTTGAAAACTTCGATGAGAAGCTGGGAGAACTGCTTCCCCTTTTACAGGAGGACGACCTGCTCATCCTCACAGCGGACCACGGGAACGACCCGACCCATACAGGCACGGATCATACCAGGGAAAGAGTGCCGTTTCTGGCATATTCTCCTTCCATGCAGGGGGCGGGCAGGCTGGCTGACGGAGACTGCTTTGCACTGATCGGCGCCACCATCGCGGACAATTTCGGCCTGCAGATGCCGGAGGGGACGATCGGAAAGTCTGTGCTCGGGGAACTGAAGTAAGCGCGGTATCATCAAATTATAATAGGTAGAAAGAGGTATTGCTATGGACAAGAAAGAGATTTTAAAAAAGGTAGATCACACGCTGCTTGCACAGACGGCCACCTGGGAGGAGATTAAGGCAATTCTTGATGCGGGTATGCAGTATGAGACGGCATCTGCCTGTATCCCGGCTTCCTATGTGAAGCGGGCGGCAGACTATGTGCAGGGAAAACTGCCCATCTGTACCGTGATCGGTTTCCCCAACGGCTACAGCACCACGGCGGTGAAGGTGTTCGAGACGAAGGACGCTGTGGCTAACGGCGCGGCGGAGATCGACATGGTTATCAACATCGGTCTCTTGAAGGACGGCCTCTATGACGAGGTGGAGGAGGAGATCCGAAAGGTGCATGAGGCATGTGACGGCAAAATCCTGAAAGTTATCATTGAGACCTGCCTGCTGACGGAAGAGGAAAAGAAAAAGATGTGCGAGATTGTCACGAAATCAGGGGCTGAGTACATCAAAACTTCCACCGGCTTTTCCACGGGCGGAGCCACCTTTGCGGACATCGCCCTTATGAAAGAAAATGTGGGAGAGCATGTGAAGATCAAGGCGGCCGGAGGCATCGCAGACTTTAAGGATGCGGAGGAGTTTATCAGACTCGGTGCGGACAGGCTTGGGACAAGCAGGCTTGCGAAAGGAGTATGACGGAAATGGATACACATATGATTGTGGAGCTGATCGGCTATTTTTCGTCTCTGCTCGTGCTGGTGTCCTTCCTGATGACTTCCGTGATCAGGCTCAGGATAGTCAATTCCATTGGAGCGATTATTTTTACGGTGTATGCGACCATTATCGGGTCTTATCCCACAGCGCTTATGAACCTCTGCCTGGTAGGGATTAATATGTACAACCTGTATAAGCTTTTGAAATCACCGAAGCGCTACGAAGTGATATGCGAGGAGCCGGAGGCGGCAGGACTTAAGTATTTCTTGAACCATTATGCGGAAGATATCAAAAAATTTTTCCCGGATTTTTGTCCTGGAAAGACAGAGGATGCCGCTGCCTACATGGTTGTACACGACACAACTCCGGCAGGAGTGCTGATCGGGCGGATGAAAGCGGACAAAAGCCTGGAGATCGCTTTGGATTACACGACGCCGCAGTACCGCGACTGCTCTGTGGGAAGATACCTTTACGGCGAGCTCAGCGGGCAGGGTATTGCAAAGCTTTCCTTCCCGAATGCGCCGGACGGACATGAGGAGTATCTGAAAAAGGTCGGGTTCGTGAAGGAGAACGGCGTATACGAACGGAAGATCTAAGAAGAGAAAAAGATAAAAAAGAAAGTCCCTGGAACAGAGCTAAAGTTTCAGGGACTTTTTCTGGTATGGGCTTTAGCCTGTTGAGGGCATTGGAGTTTTTCGCGTTCCGAAAAATGGA
>CBCOZL010000011.1:0-98556 GCA_965114645.1 uncultured Lachnospiraceae bacterium
AGTATTTCCTGCAGGCGACTTTCATATAATAGCAGATGAATAATTGGATGTCAACGGGTTTTTAGGAATTTTTTTGAAATTTTTTTAAAGAATATATCAAAACACATAAAACCCGCAGTAAGACAGTACTTTGTAGAAAAAAAATGCCAGCAGACAGGCCTCCGCAGCACCCATTACTGCACCCAGCAATTTGTTAATACCACTCACTATGGAAATACTGCCGACTGCCAGGAGCGGCGCAAAAACCAAACGGCACAGTTTGAAAAAAATCCCAATCAGGATCAGAGCAATAACACATGCCGTCAATATATGTGTCGATTTATTCATTGCACTGGTAACCGCAAGAAAAACCAACGCCACACATGCCAGAGATATTATCCCCGATAAAAGGTTGACCGCCTCCTGCATCAAACCGCAGGCGTACCCTGCCCGTATTCTCCATATAAATAGTAAAAGTACCGCCGCCGCAAAAACAAACGTAAATATTTCCTGTCTCATCGCAATATCAACCCGGTTTATCTTAATTCTATCGTATCAATGGACTCCGGCGTCACCACCATATAGGTGTAAGACGCTTTCTGCGGTATCAGCATCAGAGCCGTTTTATTAAATTTTCCCGCATACTTCTCCACACCTCTGCTGTTATAGATCCGACAGTCGGATTCATTATAAATAATGATCTGGTCCTCGTAAAACAAAACATCCCTGCATTCTATATCATATGCAATGGAACTGACAAAGTCCCCCGACTTATGGTACACATCCAGCCTGTATCTGCTTCCACTCTCCCTGCTGTTAAAGACGAGTCCCACATACTCACTGCCGTAATAAACGCCGCGCACCTCTTCGTCAAGCAGTTTCTCCGCTATACTGACCGGCTTCTGCGCGCCGCCAAAAAACATAATCCGATCGTCAGACACCGCAAAAAGAGAACGGTTGTCAAGAAAACGCGTAAATGGCACTACCGTATCTATGTAATCATAACCGCTCACATAATTGTCCGTGTTGTTCTGCCCCACCGCGCCAAAATTATAAAAAGCCACGCTGGACTTCATATGACCGCTGTCTACATACAAATAGGAAACGCACACAAGTTCACCGCTCGGTGAAATAGATACCTCCGCCGGATAACCGCTTTCTTTCATCGTTGTCCGAAACCGTACCAGTTCCTTCCCCTTCGCATCATAAAGACAAATCAAAGTGACATTCACATCATCCAGCACTGCCGCAACTACACCTCCTGCAGATACGCAGAAATCACGTACCGGCCGGTTAGTCGTAATATTGCCCAGCACAGATTCTGTATTCATCACATAAATGTCTCTTCCGTTATAATCACCGACCGCCACTACATTCTGATTGATATCCACCATAGGATTCTGCATCTCAAAAGTCTGGTTCCAAACCGCATTGCCTTTGGTGTCCATACAGCTGATTCCATCCTTACTATAAGTGAGAAGATGCGATGCAAAGGGCATCATCTGCGCATCGGACGGAATCTTGATTTCCACGCTCGATAGTCCTATACTCTCCGTATAAACCTTGTTCTGCCATTGTATAAAAGCCACGGCACCTATAGCTGCAAGAAGCACCAGAACGAGTGTCACCCTGTAAAATACGGTAAACTTATGGCTCTTAATCTTTTCCCGGTAACTGATTCTGGGCGGCTTTTGTTCCTTTTCCCGCTTTTCCTTTTTTCTGAAATATTCTCTGATATTTGCCATCTGTCGTATCCTTAAATTCGAGTTGCAGCCGCAGCGCTCATTGCCAACGCGTACATTATACCACAGCCTTACCTACTTTTCTACGGCAGGATTATTCTTTGCCCGGAGTGGATTTTGTCGGGATCTGAAATCTGGTTTACTTCACAAATCTTTTCCACACGGGAAATATCCCCGTAAATCTTCTGACTGATTGTGTAAAGTGTATCCCCCTGCTCCACCTCGTAATACCTGGTTATGCTTCTGGAAAGCGCCTCCTCGTTTTCCTCCTCACTTTCCTGTGCCGGTTTCTGCTCCTCCGGCTGATCGGAGGATTCCTCTATCGGTTTCAATATGCCTTCCTCTTCCCTTGGCAAATCTTCCGTGTCAGAATCATTGTCGGAATCCTTTGTCTCGCCACCGGCATCCTCCGTATCAGAATGCGCATCATCTGCATGGTTGTCCACCGGTTCATCAGTATCTAAAGTCTGTGCCAAATCTCCGGCCTCCTCTGTCTTGCGTTCTACCGTAATATCCCCCTCCCCTGTCGCTTTGTCGGAGACAGCATCCTGCGCCGGATCGTCCTGTACTCCACGGAAATCCGTATCCTGTGTCTTTCCCTCCGCCTCCTGATTTTCTATGGCAAAGAAGACTTCTCTGGCAGAACGGTTCAATTCCTCCATCTTGTCATAGCTGTCCGTGGAAGTGATTACAATAGCCACCAGTATGACCAAAATCAGACATAGTTGCACAGACATTGCACCGTGAGGCGATCGCTTCTTCCCTTCCTTCGGAAATGCTGCCGGAGCAGGCAGCATCTCCGACGTGCCGCTCTTTTCCGCATCCCCCTTCCTGCCCGGACTGCCTGTCCATTCCAGCAGATAATTCTGCATCGCTTCGTTATTATCATAAAAAACCTGAAACCCGGTTGTTCTGCATTCGCCGTCCGCTCCCCGCACGAGGAATACCGGTCCCGCCTGCGTGAGACGGCACACCAGCTCTGGAAGCGGCTCATGCTGTGTAAATGCCGCGATTTCTTTGTCACGGCCCGCACCGTAAACATAAAGCTTCCTGCCGTTATCCTGACGAAACCCATAGAAATAAATCTCGGACAGTTCCAGCGAATCCGACTCACGTTTCAAGTATGACAGGACATATTCTTCCACATAGACATAATACCTTTTCTTTCTATCATCTTTCCCAACAACTGCTGACCCGGATTCCATCTTTTCCCCCTGCGCCTGTTATTTGTTATCTTTTGTGGCGAGTATATCATAATGGCTGTGAAAAAAATGACATAAGACGCGGTAACTGACAACATGTGCATAAACAGCGTCAGAAGGCAGCTCCCATTCCGACATACAGACCTGCATTCTGCCTATGCGCAAAAAATACCGCCGTGTCTCCTGCACGACGGTATTTTATCCCTAACGCGATATTACAATAATAGAAATCCGAATCAATCCCTTTTATAAAAACTGGTAGATCGTCTCCGACTCATAATCCTTACCCGGTCCGAATACTGCCTGCGGAAAGTTCGGGTGATGAACGTTATCGGGGAAATAATGGGTCTCCAGACAGAATCCCGTACGGGGCGCATAATGTACGCCGCCTTTTCCCTCCTGCTCTACAATACAGTTTCCGGCATAGAACTGCATGCCCGGCAGATTGGTAAACACCTTCATCCTGCGGCCGCTCTTCACATCTTCTGCCTCCGCAACCTCCCGCATCGTGCCGTCAGCCCCGTCAATCACAAAGTTATGATCGTAGCCAAGCACCAGCTTAAGCTGTTCATTATCTGCGCCGATCTCTTTGCCGATCTGCTTCATCTCCGTAAAGTCCAAAGGTGTACCTGCCACCGGCGCAATCTCTCCTGTAGGAATTGCCCCCGGAAGCACCGGCGTATAATTGGCCGCCTGCAGGCGCAGAAACTGTCCCTCTATACTGCCGGAGTCATGTCCCGCCAGATTGAAATAAGTATGATTTGTCGGATTGAGCAGTGTATCCGTATCCGAAGCCGCATGATATTTAAGCTTTAATTCATTGGCGTCTGTAAGCGTATAGGTCATGGTGATTTTCTTATTGCCCGGAAAACCCAGATCTCCATCTTTACCCTCAATCGTAAGTTTCAGACTGTCCCCGTCTTCCTCCGCCGTCCAAAATCTTTTATGATAACCGTCGTCCAGATCGCTGTGCAGATTATTGGGTCCGTCATTCACAGACAGATGATACTCTTTTCCGTTCAATGTAAAAGCCGCCCCGCCGACACGGTTCGCATTCGGTCCTATGGTCACACCAAAAAAACTGGGATTGGAGAAATAATCTTCCCCTTTGTCAAAGCCCAGAACCACATCAGCAAACTCTCCGTTTTTATCCGGCACCATAAGACTTACTACCGCCGCACCGATATTTGCAATCTTTACTTCCACGCCGTTCTTGTTCTTCAAAGTATACAGATAAATCTCTTCCCCCGTCTTCATTGTTCCAAACTTTTCTTTCACAATCCCCACGATCCATACCCTCCTTCATCTATGTTTATTCCATCAATTGACGCTGCAATCGCTGCATTCCCACTTTATCACAGTTCCACCCTGCCCTCCAGCGCCCGCAGAAGCGTTACCTCGTCGATATATTCCAGGTCGCCTCCCACCGGCACACCGCTGGCTATTCTGGTCACTTTAATTCCCGTGGGCTTGATCAGCTTGCTGATATACATCGCCGTAGTTTCGCCCTCCAGACTGGAATTGGTCGCAATAATTACCTCCGCGACATCACCTTCCAGCCGCTTCATCAATTCTTTCAGCCGGATATCTCCCGGTCCGATTCCCAGCATGGGAGAAATCGCACCGTGCAGCACGTGATAGACACCCGTATATTTTCCCGTTTTTTCGTAAGCCGCCAGATCTCTCGCATTCTCAACCACCATAATGACCCCGTGGTCCCTGTTCGCATTCGCACAAACCGGGCAGATTTCTTTATCCGTCAAAGTAAAACATTCCTGACAGTAGCGGACGTTTTCCTTTGCTTCCACAATTGTCTTCGCAAGCCGTTCCACCCGCGACTGCGGCATATTAATCAGGTGGAAAGCAAGCCTCTGCGCTGATTTATGCCCAATCCCCGGCAGTCCTGCCAGCTCCTCTATCAATTTATTGATATGTCCGCTGTAAAGTTCCATGTCTGAAAAATCTCAACCTTTCGTCAGGCATTTCTTTTTATAATAACACCGAATTGTCCCATGGACTTTTAAAACGGCAGACCTCCGCCTAACCCCAGTCCTCCTGTCATTTTATTCATAGCTTCGGAGTTAGCCTCCTCCGCCATGCGCAGCGCCTCATTTGCCGCCGCCATCACCAGATCCTCCAGCATTTCAATATCTTCCGGGTCCACTACCTCCTCGGAAAGTTTCACCTTCGTAACCTCCCGCTTGCCTGTCACGGTCACTTCCACTGCACCGCCGCCCGCCTTCGCTGTGAACTCCTTTGTTTCAAGCTCCTTCTGGCTCTCCTCCATCTGACGCTGCATTCTCTGCGCCTGCTTCATCAGATTACTCATATTGCCGGGCATTCCACCACCCGGAAATCCACCTCGCTTCGCCATTGTCTTTCATTTTCCTTTCCTGAATATACTCAATATACGCTTTATTCTTCCTCGATCTCCATATGGATTAACTGGGACAAATCCACATAGCTCTGCTCAAAAGTTTGCCGATCCGGCACCGTCTGTACCGTCACATCAATCTCCCGGCCCGTCATATCCGCCAGCAGCTGCTCCAGCAGTTCTTTATGACCCTCCTGCCGCAAAAAATAATCGGAGGCCAGGCCATCCTCCATAACCACAAGCAGCCGGCTGTCCCCGCCCAGACTCAAGCGCGCCTCTTTCAGATACTGCTTCATCGGCATATCTGCATTCGCCACAATATCCTGCCATCGCTCGACAGCCGCCTGCACATCCTCTGGAATTGCCTTCGGCAGAGGCGGACGCTCCTTCGCAGGAGCAGGCGCAGAAACAGCTTCCCCCGCTCCTGCTCCCACAGCCGTCACCGCCACAACACCGTTTTCCAGCTGTTCCTCTATCACTCTGACCCGTTCCGCCACGGAACCAATGTCCCGCTCCATATCAGGTCTGCAAAGTTTGATAAGCGCAATCTCAATTACTATTCTCTTCTGCGGCGCATATTTGATCTGCCCGGAAAGCTCAGAAAAAATGCGGATATAGCGCATCAGTGTCTCTGACTCCAGCATTCCCGACTCTTCCTTCAGACGAAGCAGATTATCAGATGATACGTCTATGATATCCTCAATGTCATCGGAAGACTGCAGCAGAAGAAGATTTCTCAAATACCATGTAAAATCTGTCACAAACTGGGAAAGCTCCCGTCCCTGCATGACAATCTCTTCCAAAAGTCCGATACAGCCTGTTACCTCCCGTCCGATCACATGGCGCAGCAGCCTGCTGAATACCTCCGTGTCCACCGCACCCAATACATCCAGCGCTTTATCATATGTCAGCTCCTGCCCGAAGTGAAAGGCAATACACTGATCCAGCAGGCTCAGCGCATCACGCATGGATCCGTCAGCAGTCTTCGCGATATAGCGGAGCGCTTTCTCTTCCACCTGCACCTGCTCTTTTTCCATCAGTTCCCGCAGTCTCTCCGCAATCGTCTCAATCGAGATCCTGCGGAAATCGTAACGCTGGCAGCGCGAAAGAATGGTAATCGGTATCTTATGCACTTCGGTAGTCGCCAGTATAAAAATCACATAGGACGGCGGCTCTTCCAGCGTCTTTAACAGCGCATTGAATGCGCCTATAGAAAGCATATGAACCTCATCAATGATATAAACCTTAAATCGGCCCTCCGCCGGAGAATAGGACACCTCATCCACAATCTCACGGATATTGTCCACACCATTATTGGAGGCGGCGTCAATCTCAATCACATTCATACTGACGCCCGCCGCAATCGCCTTACAGCTCGCGCATTCCCCGCAGGGGCTTCCCTCTGCGGGGTTCTCGCAGTTCACCGCCCGCGCAAATATTTTCGCTATGGAAGTCTTACCCGTACCTCTTGTCCCGCAGAACAGATATGCGTGGCCGATACGGTCCGCCTTAATCTGGTTCTGCAGAGTGGTAACTATATGCTCCTGCCCTTTGACATCCTCAAAACGACCCGGGCGGAACTTACGATATAGTGCTGTATATGACATGAAGTTAATCTCCGTTACCGTTCACACCGCGCCATGCACTTGCTGCATGGTGTCGGAGTCAGCGCCAAAATGCCTGCTTTTCGGCATTTTGTGTGCATTCGTTGCTGTTGTTTACGCCTTGAACAAACGTAATTGTACCACAATCTGATATGGCGTGGACAGCAGCTAATCTCCGAAACTGATACCCACCATCTTTGCCTCCTGGACAATGGTTGCATCAGGTGATACCATTTTCAGCTTGCCGGCCACTTCCTCTAACGGCACTCTCACGATCTCTCTGTTTTTATATCCAACCATGAAACCGTACTCGCCCTGCAAAATCAGCCGGCCCGCTTCCGCACCCAGTCTGGTGGCGAACACTCTGTCGTAAGGGCAGGGGCTTCCGCCGCGCTGCGTGTGCCCGGGAACCGTGACACGCACATCCATGTCTGTCTTTTTCATAATTTTGTCTGCTATCTCATAGGAAACAGAAGGATAAGGATTATTCTTCATCTTCTCCTTCAGTTCCTTCTTGGACAGTTTTGCATCTTCCTTGGAGATCGCACCCTCAGCCACAGCCATGATGGTAAAACGGGAACCTCTCGCCGCCCGCGCCTTGATCGCCTTGATCACACTGTTAATGTCGTAAGGAATCTCAGGAATCAGAATGATATCTGCGCCGCCCGCGATCCCGGCATTCAAGGTGAGCCAGCCAACCTTATGTCCCATAACCTCCACGATAAAGATCCGCCCGTGGGATGACGCCGTGGTATGAATGCAGTCAATGCAGTCCGTGGCAATATTCACCGCACTCTGGAAACCGAAAGTCATATCTGTTCCCCACAAGTCATTGTCTATCGTCTTGGGCAGTGTAATGACATTGAGTCCCTCCTCACGGAGCATGTTCGCAGTCTTGTGGGTACCGTTTCCGCCGAGAATTACCATGCAGTCCAGCTTCAGCTTATGATAATTCTGCTTCATCGCCTCCACTTTATCAAGCCCGTTCTCATCAGGCTCCCGCATCAGTTTGAAAGGAGTTCTGGAACTGCCGAGAATGGTACCGCCCTTCGTCAGAATGCCCGCAAAATCATGTCCTGTCAAAATTCGGAAATCCCCGTAAATCAATCCCTTATAGCCATCCAGAAAACCATAAATCTCTACGTCCTCGCTGCTGCAGGAAAGACACTTCACCACGCCTCTCATCGCAGCATTTAACGCCTGACAATCTCCACCGCTGGTCAACATTCCGATTCTCTTCATCACGCATCCTCCTTACTATAACCTTTTACTCAGATTTTTGTGGAAAACACCCTTTCTTTGGCGTTCTCCTGTGTGGCAAAAGTCTGTGAAACAGATGGAAAGCTTCCTCTCACAAACTCCACATACAATTATAGCGTATTTCTCCACGCCCCACAACTTTTATTTCACAGATTTTCCCCTCCCGGGTCTTTCTTCTCATCGTCGATTTTTATCTGTAAAACCGCTTCCGCATCCTGCATTTCTCTCCTCTGCTGCTTTTCCATTCGATTCCTCACACGCAGTTCCTGAAAAAATTTTTTTAAAACAGACTGGCATTCCTCCTCCAGAATGCCCCTGCGCACAACCACCTGATGATTGAATTCCTGCATTTCCAAAATGTTTAAAATAGAACCGCCGCATCCCGCCTTCGGATTCATGGCGCCGATCACCGTTTCCGTAACCCTCGCCTGCACAATTGCTCCGGCACACATCTGGCACGGCTCCAGCGTCACATAGAGTGTGCACTCCTCAAGCCGCCAGTCTTTCATCACCCGGCTGGCTTTATTAATCGCTGTAATTTCCGCATGTGCAAGCGTATTTTTGTCTGTATTGCGGCGGTTATATCCCCTGCCGATAATTTTGTCCTGATACACGATCACGCAGCCGATCGGCACTTCCCCAAGGGCATATGCTTTCTTCGCCTGCTTTATGGCTTCTTTCATATATTTTTCATCCCGTGTCATGCCTACCTCCATATCAAAGCCTCAGACTACGCAGTCCGCGATGATGCTTCGCTTTGTTTCATACCATTATAGTTTACCACATGTACCATTTAAGGGACACAAAAAAAGATTTTAGAAAAGTTTTTTGGAAAAACAGTAGACAAGGATTTCATTTCAACATATAATCTTATTCGTACGGAGATGTATCGAAGTGGTCATAACGGGGCGCACTCGAAATGCGTTAGCCCTCCGGGGCACGAGGGTTCGAATCCCTCCATCTCCGCTAAACAGGCTCATCGTTTGATGAAGCCTGTTTTTTTGCCTTGACAGCGCCGGTACAGTATCGTAGCTTTTTGTTTCACACTGCCCAAAAATATCGGGTGCAAGTTGACAATTTCCCAAAAAAACAGTATACTAATTAGACCGTGCAGCCGGGGCGTTAGCGGTGCCCTGTACCCACAATCCGCTCTAGTGGGGGTGATGCTTTATCGAGGGCCTGCGCTTGCGTAGCTGCCCTTTACAAGTGGCGTTGAAGTTTGGGTCTTACGCAATGAGAATCCATGAACCGTGTCAGGGTGGGAACACAGCAGCACTAAGTGGAACCTTTCATGTGCCGTAAGGGTGCCTGGCGGAGTTAACTGTAAAGGTAACGTACATGGGTTTCGGTTCGACATAAAGCGCACGGTTTTGAGTGCAAAACAAAATGTATCAAATCTCCTGTCATAAAAATGGAAAATACGAATCAGTCAAATAATAAAAACGAAACGTGGCCGGAACTGTCAGACTGTACCCTGTGTCCCAGAGAATGCCACGTCAACAGAAATGCCGGTGAAATCGGTTACTGCGGACAGACCGCAAAGCTTACGGCTGCGAGAGCCGCCCTTCACTTCTGGGAAGAGCCATGTCTGTCCGGCACGAACGGTTCCGGCACTGTTTTTTTCAGCGGCTGTAATCTTCGCTGCGTGTACTGTCAGAACCATGAGATCGCGCAGGGACAGACAGGCAGGAAAATCTCAGCCCTGCGCTTATCCGAAATTTTTCTGGAACTGCAGGATAAGGGTGCGCACAACATCAATCTCGTCACACCGGCCCACTTTGTTCCCCAAATCATAACCGCATTGAATGCAGCAAAAAAACAGGGACTTTCCATCCCTGTTATTTACAATACTTCCGCCTACGAAAAAGCGGAAACGCTCTGCATGCTGGAAGGACTGGTCGATATTTATCTGCCGGATTTAAAATATCATGATACGGCTCTGAGCAGTTCCTACTCCCATGCGCCCGATTACTTTGAAACTGCTTCCGCCGCCATCGCTGAAATGGTGCGCCAGGTCGGTGTCCCCGTTTTTGCCGACGGGGAGGATTCTCTGATGCTGCGGGGTGTAATTGTCCGTCATCTGCTTTTGCCCGGTTGCGGTAAAGACAGCCGCCGGATACTCCGCTTTCTCCATGAGACTTTCAAAAATGACATATATGTCAGTATTATGAACCAGTATACGCCCCTTTCACACGTTTCCGCCATCCCCTCCTTAAACCGCCGGGTATCCGGCAAAGAATATGAGCGGATTGTTGACTACGCCATCCGAACCGGCATTGAAAACGGATTTATCCAAGAAGGCGAAACCTGTTCAGAAAGCTTTATTCCCGATTTCGACTGTGAAGGTATCTGACTGCCGGCCCCGCCCTTCCTCACTTTCACAGTTCCACCTTCCTCAGATAATACCCGAACTCTCCTGCCTTTGATTCTCTGCTCCCACACTCAAACGCCTCGAATCCGAACATTAATGCCACCATCTTTTCCCTTTCATAGAAAACACCGGGAACCCCCAGATAATGTGCCTCTCCTTCTTTTCCCAAAATCACATGCCGGTAATTATAGAACCCATGCAGCAGAAAGCTGTTGTTCACCAGATGCTGGTATTTTCCCGACAGAATAATAAAATCCTTCGGTTCCAGTTTTACATAAATGCGTTCATCATCGTAAGGGTGGATATTATCATAAGTATCCAGAATCTGTTCCCATTTGTCTTCTTTCAGCCCTTCTATGGCAAGGGCATCCGCCATCAGAGGTTTCTGCGACTGTTTCGGCATCGCGCCGCTTTCCCGGCTTTCCTGTCTCTGCACCACGATACGCTCTATCTTCTGGGGCTGTTCCTTGCGTGAGACAGCTCCTTGAGAAGACATGCCCTGCCTCGCGGCGGCAGATTCTCCCGGCACAGGCACTACTGACCCTGCAACCGCAGATTCTTCCCGCAGCGGCACGGCCAGTTCCGCCGTGACAGATTCCTCCCGCACAGGCGCAACCGGCTCTGCAACGACAGGATCTTCCCGCCGAACCGCTGCCGGCCTCACAGCGGCAGACTGCTCCTGCAGATCCCGGTTCTGTTCTCTGGCACCGGGCTTTTCTGGATCTGCCGCCGGCTTCACACCGGCCGCACTGATGTCCGTTCCCTCACTCTTCTGAATCTGCTTCTGTTTTGCGGCCTCTTTGCTAACGCCCTCCACCAGATACCCGCCCGGCAGCATAATCTGCAGATGAATCTGCTCCAGGGAATCAGTCTCCTGCTTTTCCCACTGTCCGCTGCCTTCCCGCACCGTGATACCGTCAGCCTCTTTCCAGTCCGATCCGCTGTAATAACGCACCGGGTACTTTCCGTTTATGGAATGTGGTACATTTTTCACCACCAGAGACAGATTTCCGTCCTTGTCCCGTTTTTCCACTTTGAGAAAGCCCGCACTCCCAAGACGGTCTCCATCCTTATACAACCCCAAATATATGATTTCCTTCTGATACATAAGCTCCTCCATCCCGAAACGTCCGGGCGATCTGACGACGCAAATCACAGATTTATAATGTTTCACTTCATATATATGCACATCCGGCCTAAAGTAGAACCTATTTTATTCTTAGGCGCGCAAAAGGAGCGGCCCCGCGAGCCGCTCCCCAATCCTATATCCAAATCCGTTCTCTCATCAATAATCCAAAGAATCCAGATATCTCATATAATTTACTACCATCAGCGCAATCTTGAATGTGAGGGCATCATCAAAAACGCGGATATCCAGCCCTGTGCTCTTTTGCAGCTTTTCAATCCGATACACCAGCGTATTACGGTGCACAAAAAGCTGTCTTGAAGTTTCAGACACATTAAGGTTGTTCTCAAAGAACTTGTTAATCGTCGTCAGAGTTTCCTCATCCAGTTCAGCCGGCACATTTGATCCGAAAATCTCGTCGATAAAGAGCCTGCACAGGTTAATCGGAAGCTGATAAATCAGGCGGCCGATTCCCAGCGTATTATATGCTGTCACCTTTTTCTCCGCATAGAAGATTTTGCCAACATCAAGAGCCATCTTAGCCTCTTTATAAGACTTCGACACCTCCTTAAGTTCTTCTACAATCGTACCATAGGCAACGCGCACATTGAGCATCGCCTCCGTGTTCATCATGTCCGCAATCGTGTCTGCAATCTGCTCAAGCCTGTCATAATCATCCTCAGGGTTAAGAGCCTTAATCAGGATCACATTGCTTTCATCAACCGCCGTAATATAATCGCCGACCTGGGCCGTGAACATACCGTTCAGAAGCTCCATCGCCATGCCGTCCTTTTCTTTGTCCGTCTCAATCAGGAACACCGCACGTGGAACCGCCGCTTCAATATGCAGTTTCTTTGCCCTGTTATAAATATCCACCAGAAGCATATTATCAAGAAGGAGATTCTGGAAAAAGTTATTACGGTCATACCTCTCCTTATAGGCAACAATCAACTGCTGAAGCTGGCTGACCGCAATCCTGCCGATCATATAGGTATCCTCACTGCCACCCTTTGCATCCAGAACAAAAAGCACCTCTTCATCGTCCAGAACCTTAAGAAGATGGTGCATCCCAATCACCTGACTGTCGGCAGGAGAATCCACAAATCCCGAAACCAGCGACGGGGAAATATCGTCTGTCTCAAAGGTTGCCGCAATCTCCTTTCCCTCCGGGTCCCACACCGCAAGGGAAACCTTGGAAATCGCCGAAAGTTCCTCTATACTCGCCTTAATAATCTGACTTGAAATCATATATTCCTCCGTTATTTATGATACGCACAAAGGGGAGGGGTGCTTACGCCTCCCTCCCCTGCAGTCATTTCTATTAGTTGGTGATAGTCTGCTCAGTCTCTTTGTCGAATACGTGGATCTTCTCTACATCAAAAGCAAACTTAACTGTGTCACCGGGTCTTGCCGTCGTACGAGAATCTACTCTTGCAGTAATCGGGAACTCAGCGAGATCGAAGTATAAGTAAACTTCTGCACCGAGCAGCTCGTAAACCTTGATGGTAGACTCGAATACGCACTTAGCAGTCTCGATAAACATCTCGGAATCATATACATCCTCAGGACGGATACCGAATGTAACGGTCTTGCCTACATAACCGCCGTCGATCAGCTTCTTGGACTTAGCGGGCGGTAACGGAATGGTCTGGCCAGCAACCTTGAGACTTGCCGTATCACCGTTTTTCTCAACAACCGCATCAAGGAAGTTCATCTGCGGAGATCCCATGAATCCTGCTACAAACAGGTTCTGAGGCTTCTGATATAAGTTCTGAGGGGTATCAACCTGCTGTACCACACCGTCCTTCATAACAACGATTCTGGTACCAAGGGTCATAGCCTCTGTCTGGTCATGTGTTACATAGATGATGGTGGTGCCCAGTCTCTGATGCAGCTTGGAGATCTCAACACGCATCTGTACACGAAGCTTCGCATCCAGGTTGGACAGCGGCTCATCCATCAGGAATACCTTAGGATTACGAACGATTGCACGGCCCATAGCCACACGCTGTCTCTGACCACCGGAAAGAGCCTTCGGCTTACGGTCAAGGAGAGCTGTCAGATCAAGGATCTTTGCCGCTTCTTTTACCATCTTGTCGATCTCATCCTTCGGAACCTTTCTCAGCTTAAGACCGAATGCCATGTTATCATATACAGACATATGAGGATACAGAGCGTAGTTCTGGAATACCATTGCGATATCCCTGTCCTTAGGCTCTACATCGTTAACGACTCTGTCACCGATCTTTAATTCACCGGAAGAAATGTCTTCCAGACCAGCGACCATACGAAGAGTAGTAGACTTACCACAACCCGAAGGACCTACGAAAATGATAAACTCCTGATCTGCGATCTCAAGATTGAAATCTTTTACTGCCTCGAATCCGTTAGGGTATACCTTGCAGACATTCTTTAAAGATAAACTTGCCATGATTGCCTCCTAATATTTTTATTTTTTTAGTTTCCTCTCACCCGCGGAAATCGCTTCCCGGACGATTTATTCTGTAGATTAGTATAACGGACTTTTGTCCCCTTTACTATACCACTATTCCACAAAGATTTCGTTTCACATTGTAGATTTTGCTTACTTTCTTAAATTTTTTTTAAGGCACACGACAATTTGACTAAGAATGTACCGCTTTCCTGTGCACATTGCCCAAACAACCGTCGATATATGGCCGGACGGCAGATATCCGCCGTTTTACACTGTCTGGCACCCTTTCACCTCATATCCCGCCTCCGTCACGGCGCTCGCAAGAGTCTCGTCGGCAATCCCGCTCTCCATCGTCACCGTCGCCTGTTTGTTCTCCAGACTGACCTCCACGGCCGTCACCCCGGCAACGCCCTCCAGCGCTTTCTGCACATGCGCCTGACATTTCCCACACATCATTCCCTCCACATCCAACACTTTAACCATACTCTCATTCTCCTTTCTTTTTTCCTGCCCTTTTTCTTTATTACCTTTTTTACTGTCCCCTCTGTCGTCCGTTTGATAACCGACTCCACAGTCCGCTCTGGTACACGATACGGCGTTTTCTGCGACGCCTGCCGCATAGCCGCCCGCCTGCCACACGAAACCGTCTGTCAGATCCGGCATCGGAACCATATGCGCCCTTCTGTCTTTCGCCGTGCCGCGCACGGAAAACAGATTCAAGCGGAGAGCGTTCGTGACCACACAGAAACTGGAAAGGCTCATGGCCGCCGCTGCGAACATAGGATTCAGCGAAACCCCGGTAAACGGTACGAGCACGCCCGCTGCAACGGGAATGCCTATGCAGTTGTAGAAAAATGCCCAGAACAAATTTTCATGGATATTTTTCAGCACCTGTCTGGAAAGGCGCACCGCAGCCGACACATCTGTCAGTTTTGATTTTACCAGAACAATATCTGCCGCGTCCAGCGCCACATCCGCGCCAGCTCCTATTGCGATCCCCACATCCGCTCTGGTGAGTGCAGGCGCGTCGTTGATGCCGTCCCCCACCATGGCTGTTTTTCCGTATTCCGAAAGCCGCCGGATCACGGCCTCCTTATCCCCCGGAAGCACATCCGCCACCACAGCGTCAATCCCTACCTGCGCCCGGACAGCCTCCGCCGTCCGGCGGTTATCCCCTGTCAGCATAATCACATGGATTCCCATGTTTTTAAGCTCCTCCACCGCCTGCGCACTGTCCGTTTTTACCACGTCCGCCACGGCAATCATGCCAAGCAGAGCGCCGTCTCCCGCAAAATAGAGCGGCGTTTTCCCTTCCCCGGAAAGCTCTTCTCCCCGCCGCAGGAAATATTCTGTCATCAGCCCGCGCTCCTCAAGCAGCGCAGCTTTTCCGCCGAAAGCGGGTTTCTGTCCAAGCGTTCCCTCCACACCCCATCCGGGAAGCGCTTTGAAATCCGCCGCTTCGTCAGGCACAATCCCCTCTTCCTGTGCCCGCTCGCAGACCGCCCGAGCAAGGGGATGCTCGCTTTTCTGCTCCAGAGATGCCGCCACCCGCAAAAGCATCTCCGCAGAAACACCGTCCGCCGGGCAGATATCCGTCACACGGGGCTTCCCTTCGGTCACGGTTCCCGTTTTATCTAACACCACAAAATTCGTCCTGCCCGTCTGTTCCAGAGCCGTCGCATTCTTAAAGAGAATCCCCTGCCCTGCGCCCCTGCCGTTTCCCACCATGATCGCCACGGGCGTGGCCAGCCCGAGGGAACAGGGACAACTTATCACAAGCACGCTGATCGCGTAGGATAACGCTTTGCCGACGCCCGCTCCCGCAAGCAGCCATATCGCGCCCGTAATAAGCGCCAGCGTGATAACCACCGGCACGAACACGCCGGACACCCGGTCCGCGACCTGCGCAATAGGCGCTTTTGTCGCCACCGCATTTTCCACCATGTCGATAATCTGACGCAGGGTCGTGTCCCTGCCCACCCGCGTCGCCAAACAGGTGAGGGCTCCGTTCTGGTTCAAGGTCGCCGCGCTGACCCTGTCCCCGATCCCCTTATCGACCGGAAGGCTTTCGCCCGTAAGTGCAGCCTCATCCACCGCGCTCTCGCCCGCAATCACCTCGCCGTCCACGGGAATGCTCTCACCCGGTTTCACGATAAAGGTGTCTCCCGCCGCGACCTCCTCCGCGTCTATCGTCACTTCCACACCGTCCCGGATCACATGCGCGGTTTTCGGCGCAAGATCCATCAGGCTTTTGACCGCGTTCGTCGTTTTGCCCTTGCTGTAAGCCTCCAGCATCTTACCCACCGTAATTAATGTAAGAATCATGGCCGCCGACTCAAAATACATGTCATGCAGACAGTGTACGGCCGTTTCCATGTCGCCCGCGCCATATGCGCTGCCCATGCCGAACATCACCGCCGCGCTGTACACAAAAGCTGCCGCGCTTCCGAGCGCCACCAGTGTATCCATGTTCGGAGCACGGTGCATCAGTCCGGCAAAACCGTTCACAAAGAACTTCTGGTTGACGACCATCACAAGCCCCGTCAGAAGAAGCTGATACAGGGCGATCGCCCACGGGTTACCGGCAAACCCATCTGGCACAGGCCATCCCCACATCAGATGCCCCATGGACACATACATCAAGGGGAGCAGAAGACACAGGGACGCAATCAGTCTGCGGCGCAGCTTGGGCGTCTCGTGATCCGCGAAGGCATCCTGTCCGCGAATGCCGGAGCTGCCGTTCATCCCGCCTGCGCCTTCCCCGGCGTCCACGCCGGCCAGAGCCGCACCGTACCCGGCCTTCTCCACCGCCCGGCATATGGCATCCGCCGTGGCAGGCTCCTCATAGGAAACCGCCATATGATTCATAAGTAAGTTTACGCTAACCGCATCGACGCCCGCCACCCCGCGCACCGCTTTTTCCACATGCGCACTGCATGCAGCGCATGTCATCCCGGTCACATTATATTTTTCTGTCTTCATACCCTCTCCTACTTCAGCTTTTTCATCAGTTCCACGGCTTCCGCAAGGATCTCCGTGTTCCCCTGCTGTACGCCTTCCGCCACGCATGTCATCATATGCTCTTTCAGCATCACATAGCCGAGACTCTGGAGCGCGCTCTCCACCGCACCGATCTGTATCAATACGTCGCCGCAGTAGCGGTTATCCTCGATCATTCCCTGAATCCCCTTTAGCTGGCCAATGATCCGATTGATCCGATTCTGTAAATTTTTCTGTTCTACCGTATCTCTTGGCGTACTTTTGTGCCGACAGCAGGCACACACATCGCCTGCGGATGACTTTTCTTCACTCATGTATTTTCTCCTGTTTTTTATAATCTACACAGATATCATATACCCCCACCGGGTATATGTCAACTATTTTTTTCGATCGCTCATTACATAACGGTTTCTGCTGCACAAAAAAGCCGGAGACGTTTTCCCGTCCCCGGCCTGTCGTTTTTTATATAATAGATGCGCTCCGGCTCTGCAAAGCCTCTAACCTTTCACTGCTCCGGCAACCATGCCCTTGATGATCTGCTTGCTGAACGCGAAGTAGAAAATCACGATGGGGGCCATGGTGATCAGCATAGCCGACATGATCTTTGGATAGTCCGACGTGAACTGGCCCGTAAACTGTTTCAGTCCCAGCGGCACCGTGTAAAGTGCCCTGTCCTTAATCAGGATCAACGCGAAGGAGAACTCGTTCCAGCAGCTAAACACGTTGATAATCGCAACCGTCACCAGAATCGGCTTACATACCGGCAGAATAATGCCGAACAACGTCTTGGAGAACGTGGAGCCGTCGATCGCAGCCGCCTCCTCAAGCTCTGTCGGAATGCCCTTCACATACCCCTGCACCAGAAAGATCGACATGGGCAGCGCAAACGAGACATACGGTAAGAGAAGCGTGTACCAGTGGTTGGAAAGCCCCATCTTGGAAAAGATGATATAAATGGGAACCATCAGCGAATGGATCGGAATCAGCATTCCCATGAGGAACATTACATACAGCGGCTTATTCAGTGCAAAATCAATTCTTGACAGAATATAACCTACAATAAACGCGATAAATACAATCAGCAGAACTGCCAGAATGGTCGTCCTTGCACTGTTGAACACTGACTGCATCAGCCGATAGTCCTTGTTGGACAAGATTTTCGTATAGTTTGCTATCGTCGGATCCTTGGGCAGGCCCATAACGTCCGCGTTGAACACCCTCTTCTCCTTCAGGGAGGAGTAGAACATCCAGAACAGCGGGAAAATACAGGTCAGCGAAAAGAACCATAAGAAAAAGTTAATCACTACCGTAAGCACGTCTCTTTTCGCACGGGTGCCTGCCGAATTGTCTTCCACTTTCGTCATTTTCATTTCTTTAGCCATAGCAGATCCCCTCCTTTACATGTTAGCCTTGCGGGCTTTGGCCGCCAGTTTTCTTTCCTTCTCAATCTGTTTCAGATGCTTTGCTTCCTGACGGTCATAGCTGTCTGTCATGAAATAATTCATGAGAATCTGGGAACCGCCGATTACCGCCAGGGCCAGTACGAAAATACCGACGGAAATGCAGGAACCGTAGCCTAAGTTTGACTGCTCGAAGGAAACCTTATATCCGTACATAGCCATAACCATGGAGGAATACCCGGGTCCGCCGGATGTCATAACGTAAATATTATCGAATGCTTTCATGTTACCCGCCACACAGAGGGTAATGCACACAAGCAGAGTATTCTTAATCAAGGGTAACACAATGTAACGCGCGCGCTGGATTCCCGTCGCACCGTCAATTTCCGCAGACTCCAGAACTTCCGTGCTGATGGAGGAAACTGCGGAAAGTAGTATTACCATATAGTAACCGATGAACTGCCAGATCAGAGGAATGGACACCAGCAGCATTACCAGCTTCGGCTCATTGAGCCATACTTTCTGCAAGTCCTCCCTGCCAATCTTCTCTAAAAAGTAATTCAGCAGACCTCGTCTGGAATCGTAAATCATCTGCCAGATGAAACCAATGCAGACCGCTGAGATTGTGCTCGGGAAAAAGCCAAACGTTCTGTGGATGCCCTGCAGCTTGGTTACTTTAGAGTTAATGAGAAGCACAACGATAAATGCCAGACCAATCTGTCCGATGATACACACAATCACCAGAAAAATATTGTGCCAGAAAGAACTCCAGAACACTTCATCACTAAATAACTGCGCATAATTCGCAAAACCGTTAAAGGTTTTGACCGGCCCGCCCTTCCACTCAAAGAAACTGTAAAAAAGAGCTGCAACGAGCGGTGCAAATACCGTGAACACATACAGTGCCACGGGCACAGCAAGATATGCAGCTACTACCCATTTTTTCGGTTTGATAGATTTCAGCATAGATTCGCCCCCATTTCCTTTTAATGCTCATTTTTAATCCCCATCTGAGACATACCCCAAAAGCGAAACGAAGACGTTTTCTACCGCTTCGCCGCAATTAAGCCTGTGCTTAATCAAAGACCCTTACAGGTAAGCATCCGCCCAGGAGAATTCTCCCAGGCGGCATACCTATTTCATATATTACACAAAGCCTTCTCAGCCCCAAAAGACTGATTATGTACCGAGCCTGCGGAGCAGTGCCCGCAATTGAGTAATCAGCTCTCCGATTTCCCGCCGAGCCCGCGGAGCAGTGCCCGCAATTGAGTAATCAGCTCTCCGATTTCCCGCCGAGCCTGCGGAGCAGTGCTCGTAATTGAGCGCCTGCGCTCAATTTGTTATTGTCCCAAGTACGCTTTGTATGCAGCCTGTGTATCTGCCGCAACGGTCGCGGGATCTTTGTCGCCGTTAACCATTTCCTGCATCTCGGTGTTCAGTACGGACCAAACGGAACCGTCTACATAGGAGTCGTAAATCTCACAGCCCTTGGTGTCCACATAGGAGAAGTTGTAGAAGTCCTGTGTGTACTGATCGAATGCGGAAAGATCCACATCAGAGCTGCAGAAACCAGCCAGTGCGTAGTTCGCGCCTACATACTCGGAGAACGCGGGACCTGTCATATACTGGCACAGATCGATACAAGCTGCAAGTTTGTCAGGATCCTCAGCCACCTTTGCGCTGATTGCCATACCGTATCCAAGGCCGATGTTCTGGAAGTTCTCATATTTGGTGGAATCCGCTGCCTGGGGCAGAACCGCAAATTTGGTGGTATCCTTCTTCGGGTCGCCTTCCAGCGTAGCGGAGATATAAGACGCATCCCAGTTACCGCCGATGAACGCAGCAGCGTCGCCGGAGATATAATACTCGCGGGCATCCTCGTTATTGATCGCATTAAAGTCTTTATTAAAGATGTTGGTGTCGTGGAACAGACGCTGTGTCTCTGTCAGAGCTGCCACAAAGTTAGGATCCTCAAAGCTGCCTGTACCGGCAATGATATCCGCGAACCACTGTGTACCTGTGTACTGATATCCAAGACAGGATACGAAGCAGGAATTCAGCTGCCACTGGCCGGAGTTACCGAACGCAATCGTATCAATGCCTTGACCGTCGAAATACTCGGCTGCCTTCTCTACGTCAGCCCATGTGGTCGGGAAGGTATCAAAACCAGCCTCTTTCCACATAGCCTCATCATAAATCACTACGGTACAGGTACCGCCTGTCAGAGCGGGAAATGCCCAATACTTATCATTCGCTGTGAAAGGAATCATATAGTCCATCTTGTACTGGTCAGCATAGGGGGAGTTTTTGATCGCATCTGTCAGATCATACATGATTCCCTGGTTAGCCCAGCTGATGGTGTTCATACCCTGAAGCAGGAATACATCCGGGAGATCGTCCGCCGCCGCGCGGGTAGCGATCTGTGTCTTGTAATCATCGTTTGCCAGCACTTCCTCATCCAGCGTAATGTTCCCGTGCGCATTCTGCCAGTTAGCAAGACATGTTCTGAAACCGTCAGAACCGCCATTTCCTTCCGACTCCTCAGATGTAGAGTAGTGCATGATGGATATGTTTCCGCTGTAAGCCAGATCGCCGGAAGCAGGAGCTGCCTCCGCTGCAGGAGCCTCTGTATCTGCCTCTGCTTCTGCCGCCGGAGCTTCCTCCTCAGCAGCCGGCGCTTCTGCCGTTGCCGGAGCCTCCGCTGCAGGATTGGGGTCACTTCCGCAGCCTGCAAGTGCAGCTACCATGGATGTCGCCAATAAAATACTTACCACTTTCTTCTTCATACTTTTTCATTTCCTCCTTTAAAGATTAAAATAATGGCAGTTACCGAATACGTTTTACTTAATCGTTTTCGTAATGTTAGTCTAGCACATATTTCCCATATTGACAACCATATTTTTCAAATTTTTAGACATTTTTCATATTATTTTGTTTCTCGGACTTTGTCAGATTTTCCATTTCTCTAAATTTCATCAAAAAAACAAAAAAATTGCGATAACATCAACCATTTTTTCTAAATGGTTTTCGTTAACGCAATTTCAAATTCCAGGCGCCCTCAGTCTTGCCGGGTCGCCGGCTTTTTTGTTTTCCCTCGCTTAAAACATTTACTTATCTGTCATATGTTTTTCCTGTCTCATACATGGCGTCCGCATCATCTGCCCGCCCCGGCTGCATGTATTCAACCATATGATCCTCCTCACCGCCTTCATAAAAGAGATACCTTCTCTCCCGCTGATCTCCGCTCTTCCAATCAAAAATCTGCCCACCTTCGACGCCTTCCAGCAGTCTTACATACGCCTCCTGCAAATCCGCATAAGAAATCGGTGCATCTGATCTGGCAAGCGCATGATCTTCATTAATTCCCTTGACAAAGAAAATCGGATTCTGCTGGTTATGGTAGTCCATGGATATGGTGCTGGATCCATGATCTGCCATAATAATAATGGCAGAATTATCATACACACCCGCTGCCTTCATTTTATCCAGATACTCTCTCGTAATCGTCAATGACGCTTTGATATTATCCTCGTAGGAACCTTCTTCCGGCGGGACTTCCTCCACCTTTTCATTGAAAATATAGGGGCCGTGACCTCCATTAATATGAATAAAGCGAAAGCACCTCTGATCGGTGTAACTAATCTCTTCACTAAGAACACTATTATAAAAATTATCATTTGTCGCATTAAACATCGTCTCACCATCAGGTGGATTCTTAAGCCAGACAAGATGCTTTAAGTTGACAAACATATACGGTTTTAAGCAGTACGGCGCATATCTGAATCCCGTCAGCTGAAGCTGCCACTTAATAAATAGTAAGTTGCTTGTAAAACCCCTCTGACTTGGAAGCACATTATCGAAGCGGGCTTTCCCCTCATCGTCAACAAGCATCACTCCATCATACACGCCCATGCTCCACCCCCCGTTCTCCAAAAGAGCAAGCAGCGGGGACTCTGCATAAGCTTTTGCCTCATACTCCTTAAATTCCACCTCATTCTCGAACCATTCTCCCGACAAAATAAACGGAACAGAATTCCTGGTCACTGGATATCCACCCATTGTATTCGTATAGAATGTAAAATCTGTAAAAATATCCTCGTATGCCGGGTTCTCTCTGAGAATTTCATCCATGGTATAGCCATTAACAGCATCAAGCATCAGAATCACCAAATTCTGATCCTCAGACATCTGAAACATGTTCCTGTTCGTCGTGCTCAACCCCAGTTTCTTCTCAAATCCATGGTTGGACACTGCCAGCGTAAGCACAGTTATGCAAAACATTAATGTCATACAGATGCTGACAATTCCGATCAGTTTCTCAAAAAACTGTGGTTTCCCTATACGATAAATGACCGTGACAATCACGGCCACAATAATCCACAGTATATATGACTGCATATTCTGTGCTTTATACAAGCTCCAGTCTATCGTAGATCCATCCAGCAGCGGCAGGCTTCCTGTCAAAAAGTTTCCCTGTATATAGGAACAGATCATTGCAGTAAAATATGCCGCCAGACCGATTCGATACAGTGTCTGACTCCATTTGCGCAGCAATACAAACACCGTGATACTGGCCGCACATGCCACAATAAAAACAAGAAACATAATCGGTGTCAGCAGATACGCGTCAAACCAGAACTCATCCTGATTCAAAAACAAAAGCTCCAGCGGTGCATAGAGAAAAAGCATAAAGCAGGTTACAACAGATAACCAGATGCCGCTGCCATACTTCTGAAATATGTTACTTACTTTCTTCTGCTTCCCGGCAAAGGATAGCCTTAAACCAGAAAATTTATTTGTTTCACGAACCATAATAAAATCCAAAACCGTCCTTATTCTGTCTTCTGCTCCACGGGCTCCCTGTCCTTATAAAACGCAAGCTGATTCTTTCCGCGTTTCTTCGCCTTATACAGCCCTTGATCTGCCGCCTTATAAAGCGATTCAAAGTCGTTGCCCTCCTGCGGGAAGATTGCCACACCAATACTTGCCGTAGCTTTATACTTCACGTACTCACCTGCCTGGAATCCCTTAAAAAATGTCTCCACTTTCTTCGCTTCCTTTAAGATCGTTTCATCATTCGGGATATCCTTCAGGAAAACCATAAACTCATCGCCGCCCACACGTCCTATGATGTCGCTCGCCCTGAAAATAGACCCGATCTGGATGCCCAGTGAGCGCAGTACCTCATCGCCGAACGCGTGCCCCATAGTATCATTGATCTTCTTGAAATTATCTATATCAAGGATAAACATCATAGACTGCTTGTCAGGATTTTTCGCCATATAATCCTTAATCTTACGCTCCGTGGCAAGCTTATTATTCAGCCCTGTCAGAAGGTCTGTATCCGCCTTATCTTCCAGTTCCTTCTTTCTGTCATTGCTGCGTATTTTGCCAACAATATTGATCACCATAACAACACAGAAAAATATTACAATCACAAGAGCCAGAGCAAAAACCATATCTCTCGTATTCTTCCGAAGATAGTTTGCCTGCCTTTCCGCATAGGCCTCACTGACACCCAGCACAAGACTCCATCGGTTCGTCCCCAGCGGAACAGACGTCAGAACCTGCCTCTGACTGCCTGTGTGTATATCCACGCTGCCCCGGGCACTATTATTTAAGCGATTGCGCAGCGTCCTGGCATTTTCTTGATTTTCAGCCTCCATATCCGTAAAAATATTTCCGCTCTGTACGCAGACATTTGTTGTTGCGCCGCTCACGCCCAGTATATTTCCTTCCAGATCCACAACCACCAGGAAACTGGCGGAGTCGTAGCCCGACTGCATCAACATGTCTGCAAACCGTTCCATTGGATAATAAAGCATCAGATAGCCGTGTTCCGCGTTCTGTCCGATATGCTTCACCACAACTACAGCCTGTTCCGCATTCACATATACATAGGGAAATTCACCTGCCATAGCCTCCGCAAACCAGGCTTCCTGCCCAATATCAGACAACCCGCCGGTCTGATCCATCGCCTTCCCGTCAGCGCTGCAGTAAAGTACTTTATTCACATCAGCACACTTCGCCGCTATCGCAAGCACTTCCGCCGTGCGGGCACTGTCGTCGGTTCCGGTTCTCTCAAGTATTTCTCCAGCCGTTTCCCCAACCTTTCCAACCGTATGCAGCTCATAAAGGAAGCGATCCCCGTATCCCTCTGCCGAAGCGATCAGCGTCTTGGAAACGGACATCTCAGCCTCCTTATTGCTCTTCGCCGAAAAGCTGAGCAGCATGCCAATAACGACCACCAGCATGATGCCCGTCGGAATAAGCCACTGTAACACACTAGACCTGTTTTGATT
This sequence comes from uncultured Lachnospiraceae bacterium, assembly GCA_965114645.1. Lineage (GTDB taxonomy): Bacteria > Bacillota > Clostridia > Lachnospirales > Lachnospiraceae > UBA3282. The sequence goes on from CBCOZL010000011.1 coordinate 24,795, forward strand.
ATCCATCGATTTCCTGATTCCCCTCATCAATTCTCAGAGTAAAGTCCATATCGGAAATTTCCTCTGTTTCCGGCTCCAATTTCTTAAAGATACCGCTGTAGATCCATGCCGCTGCGTAAGCCGGCGCTGAAATGCCAAACAGAAAGACAAACAGGAGTGCATAATTCGAAAAGTACGCGATCACAACAGGCAGTACATAGCACCCCAGCATCAGCAGCGTTCTGGGCAGATTGGCAAAAGCCAGTATCATTGCATTCTTGAGCGTATTCTTCACCGAGTTTTCAAATCTGGCCTGCAGCGGGAAAACATAAACCGCCGCCAACACAAGCAGGACAGCCACCGCCACCACCGCCACTACCAGCGCCTTCGGAAAAGTCAGTCCCGAATAGTTAAAAATAAATGAATCCCCCACATAAACCACAATCACCAGAAGCATCAGAAGCCATATGATTGTAGCCTGCTTGAAATTTTCCTTAAAAGACTTAAAAAAGCCTTTGATCAGATATCCCTCTTCACCACGCACAATCTTAAGCAGTACATAATGCATAGCCGTAAAGGCTGCCCCTGCGGTAATCACAGGAATGCAGCAGAGAATCATCAGAAAATTCATAATCATCAGATCCCCCATACGATTTAAAAACCGCATGACGGGACTGTCCATGTCCAAAAATCTGCCCACGTTTGTCACTCCAAATTCTACTTAACTATATAAGATTATATATCACCAGAAAGCGAAAATCCATAATAAACATAAAAATATGTAAAAACAGCTCTGTTTAAATTTTATACTTCGTGCTGACCTGCTGGTACTGCATATTAAGCGTCTGATACATCTTCAGGATTCTGGCAGTTTCCTTCTTTACATGCGCCATAACTTCATCATAAGAATCCGCCAGCACCATAACCGGCTGCCTCTTGAAACGCTTCCTGGAAACTTCCTCATTCAGCAGGTGGAGCACCTGCTGCTTCGATGCCGCCTCTCTGTAGTTTCTCTTATTTATAAGGGCGCTGACTGCGTCCCCCACCTGCAGCACACTCTGCGGTAGACTGATCTGCTGATCGGTCAGACGTTTCGGATAGCCATTTCCGTCTCCCCTCTCATGATGCGCCAGCGCAATCGCCGCCACCTCGGCATCGACCTTGTCTTCCAGCTTCTCCTGCGTAATGCCCACATGGGTGCGTACATGCCTGATCTCCTCCGGTTTCAGCTTGCGGGGCGCCTCCAGAACGTCCAGCGATATTCCAAGCATACCGATATCACGCAGAAGCGCCGCATAATAAATCATTTCTCTCTCGGAATCCGGCAAAAACAGACGGGAGGAAATCTCCCCGCAGATGCAGATCGCAGTGACCGTATCAAGCACCGTGCTCTCCCTTGCAAATCCCATACAGTAAATCAGCATATCCATGAAGGTCTTTTTATCTTCGTTGGAAAAGATCATGTATTCTGTGATCTCACGCAGTTCTTCCTTATAGGAGCCATCCTTGAGCTTATCCAGAATGTCGTATTTTGCGTCGCACTGATAAAAGCGGTCAAGCCCCGCGGCGGAAAGTTTCGTGCCCGCCTGCTTTTGAAACATGCGGGGATCAAACTGCGCCCCCATCGTATTGGAGTAAATATCGATCTTCTCCGCGATATTGACATATGCCGCTACATCCTTATATTCGTAGTCAACCGTCTGCAGCTTTTCATAATCCCTGCAGTGATACATCAGCACCTTGGCCATATCGGGCACCGGGGAAAGATACTTAAAGAACAGATAACCGTAGATGGAATGCGCCATGCTGTCTCTCGTCTCATACTGCAGCATATCGTTGATTCTGGCTTTTTCCGTCTTATACGCGCCGATATCATGCATCGTCGCAACCATAACGATATCCGCCAGCTCAAACTCCTCATATCTGTTTTCTTCCCGAAGCATCTTATAAACCATATAAGCCACCCTTGAGCCGTGCTCCATCAGAGTGGGATTAATCAGCTTCAGAATATCCCTCATTAGCAGATAAATGTCTTTGCTCTTAATATACTCCATATATGTCCCCCGTCTCCCATTCCGTCAAAGCACAAACTCCATCGGTGTATAGATGATACCGTCCCTCTTCTCCTGCGGCCGCAGATCCTGAAAACCAAGTCTGTGATAAAACTCCACCCCGTAGGGAGAAGAGTTGACAGTCACGCGGTTTTCCTGCAGTTCCGTCAGAAGATAGTTTGATACATATTGAATCAAAGCCCGCCCAATGCCCCTTCTATGGTATTTTTCATCCACAAACAGCAGGGAAATATGCACCCTGTCGCGAAGTGTGAGCATCCCCACAAGCCTTTTCCCATCAAGCGCCACAAACATTTGATACGCACCCATGACAAACATTCTGTAAAGCGTGGAATCTGTGATAAAATTCTCAAAGTTCTTCACACCTTCGGGCGCATAGACGTCCGCCTCAAACTTCATAAAAGTCCGCCACGCCAGCGACATGGCATCCTCCCACTCTTCCCGGTATGCGCTTCTGATCTCGTACGGTATCTCCAAAACAATCAGTGACTCCTTTTCTGCCTTCTTATCATCTTATCGTATTTTTCCCAAAATTACAACCTGTTGTGGGGATTTCATACCCGCTTGAAGCGGTCTCTTTCTTCCTCCACACCGCAAAAATACGCCGGCAGAATATAAATAATTAATTTTCCAGCGCTTTCAAAAATATATCCAGGTTTTCCCGCTTCCAGAATTCCACAAAGCGTTCCGCCAGCTCCCTTAAATAGTCTTTCTGTGAAATGAGTATCTGATAATAAAACACGCGTCCCTGTCTGTAGTGCTTCAAATATCCCTTTTTGACAAGTCTTGCCAGAAAAGTGGAAACAGTCTGCGGTTTCCACTCCTTATGATATGTCTCATTTACTCTCTGTGTGATATCCACCAGCCCCAGTTCCGTTTCTGCATCCCAAACCGTCTTCATTACGATCTCTTCACAATTCGTTAAACTTTGACACGCCATGTTTATCTTCTCCTTTCATCATATAACTGTTTATAGTTTATGCATTTTCGCTTATTTCATCATATTTCATCATTTACATAATAGCAAGCTGGAATTTTCTATTTAATCAATGGTTTATTTATTTTTTATGATAGATAAGTTCCTCAAAAATGAGTTGCATCTGCAGTACGGATAATGTAGAATTGTGGAATGAGACTTTTATCAAAAACACGACACAAATTCATCGGAGACAAGAACTTTTATAAGATGGTGCTCGCCATCGCGGTTCCCATCATGGTTCAAAACGGTATCACGAACTTCGTGAGTCTTTTGGACAACATTATGATCGGACAGATCGGTACGGAGCAGATGTCCGGCGTGGCCATCGTAAACCAGCTTCTCTTTGTCTACAATCTCTGCCTGTTCGGCGGCGTATCCGGCGCAGGTATTTTTACTGCGCAGTATTTCGGGCAAAAAAACCAGGAAGGCGTCCGGCAGACTGTCCGCTTTAAAATATGGATGGTTTCTTTGATTACTCTTTTTACGGTAATCCTTCTGCTGTCTGCCGGCGATCCGCTGATTACATGGTATCTGCAGGGGGATGGCAGTGTCGAAAGTGCAGCCGCCACCTTACGCTATGGCAGAGAATATTTAAAAATTATGCTTCCCGGTCTGATTCCTTTTATGCTGGTCCAGGTCTATTCCAGCACGCTGCGGGAATGCGGAAAAACAATTCTCCCCATGAAAGCGGGCGTAATCGCAGTCTTTGTCAATCTGGTCCTGAATTACATATTAATATATGGCAAATTCGGTACGCCGGCTCTTGGTGTACAGGGCGCAGCCATTGCCACAATTATTTCCCGCTTTGTCGAGTGCGCCATTGTGCTTATCCACACGCACCGTCACGCACAGGATCATCCCTTTGTCCAAGGACTTTACGTCACATTAAAAGTGCCTGCCTCACTTATGATAAAAATTATAACCAAGGGTATGCCGCTTCTTTTAAACGAAACGCTCTGGGCTGCCGGAACGGCTATGCTGACGCAGTGTTACTCTATCCGGGGATTAAACGTAATAGCCGCACTCAATATTTCAAATACGATCAACAATGTATTTAACATCGTATTTATTGCACTTGGAGAATCTGTCGCAATCATTGTGGGCCAGCTTCTTGGCGCGGGCAAAATGGACGAGGCACGGGACACAGACAATAAAATGATTGCCTTTTCTGTATTCAGCTGCGTTCTCATTGCCGCCGTCATGCTCCTGCTGGCGCAGTTCTTTCCTCTGCTCTACAACACAAACACCGAGGCGAGAACGCTTGCAACCTATTTCATCATGCTTACGGCTGTCTTTATGCCGCAGAACGCTTTTCTGCACGCCTCCTACTTCACTCTGCGCTCCGGCGGCAAGACAATTATTACCTTTCTTTTCGACAGTGTTTTCATCTGGTGTGTCAGCGTTGTGATCGCCTTTCTGCTGAGCCGCTATACGAATCTGCCTGTGGCAGCCGTCTATGCCTTTGTACAGATGGGTGACTGGATCAAATGCGTAATTGGATTTGTGTTAGTCAAAAAAGGGATTTGGCTTCAGAATATTGTTTCCTAGATATTTTACTAAATACATATCATATCTCAAAAACGCACGGACCGTTTCCATGTTATAACATTGTAATAGTCCGTGCGTTTTTGTGTTATAACATCTATTCAGTCATACTATTTCCATTTTATAATATGATAATAGTGTTTAAATTGTAATAATATACTTGCCAAATAGTCTTGCTATTAGTATAATATACTTACCAAACAGTCCTGCTGTTTCTCCAGTATATTTTTCTTTTACACCGAAATACTACCTTATACAATAGATGGAGGTGCCTTATGGCCATTGTAAGCGAAGAAAAAATCATAAAAGTCTTATGGCAGTATAATCCCTGGTGGAGATCACCCGCCAGTGTCAAAGAAGACGCAAAGCCCCAGAGACGTCTGGCCTATTATGAGGCGCTTCAGATGCTGAAGCATCCAAGCATCCGCCGTTTTATTGTCCTTTCCGGGGTACGCAGGGTCGGCAAAACCACAATTCTCTACCAGATAATTGACCGGCTGCTTGACGAGGGCGTGAATCCGAGAAATATCCTGTATGTCTCTTTTGATAATCCAATCCTCAAACTGATCAGCGTGGAGGCTGTCCTCTCGGTCTATGAATCCATGTATCCGATTGCCGGGGAAAAATATCTTTTTTTCGATGAAATACAATATACGGATGACTGGGAATTATGGATGAAGGTTATTTATGACAGCAAAAAGGACGTCCGTATGATTGCCACAGGTTCCGCTAGCCCTATCTTGGAAAAAGGATCTACTGACAGCGGAACCGGCAGGTGGAATGTATTGAAAATTCCCACCATGTCCTTCTATGAATACTGCAAAATACTCGGGCTGGAAGACCCTTTGCCCTCCTATCCCATCCAGCCCTGTGATCTCACAGAAATGGATGATTCACAGCTCGGCGATCTGGTAAGCCGGTTTCTGCCCCTGCGGAATCATTTTAACCGATATCTGACCATCGGCGGATTCCCGGAACTGGTCCTTTCCGGCGATGATCTGTATGCACAGCGGATGCTCCGTGAAGATGTCGTGGATAAGGTGATTAAGCGCGATGTATTATCCTTGTTTAACATCCGCAATCCACTTCTTATGGAAAAGCTGTTTTTATATCTGTGCATGAACACCACGGAAATTTTCAGCGCGACTACAGCCGCAAAAGAGCTGGAAAATATTTCCGTGTCCACGATTGACAGTTATATCGAAGCTTTGGAAATGTCCAACCTGATTTATCTTGCCAAACCTATGAACGTGGGAAGCAAAGGCGCGTTAAAGGGAAAACCTAAGATTTTTATCGCCGATGCCGCTATCCGCAATGCGGTGCTGATGATTGATGACGTGCTGTCAGATGAGACTGAGCTGGGTGCGATCGTGGAAACTGCAGTCTATAAACACATGACGTCCTTCTATCAGGGTACTCCGGCACAGCTTGGATATTTCAGAAATGCCAGAGACAATCACAAAGAAGTCGATGTTGTAGTGGAACTGCCCCGGCAGAAGATTCTCTGTGAAGTAAAATACCGCGGCAACTCCCACATACCCGCCTCAGATGCCATTGTGGAATTATGCCGCGATAAAGCCGCAAAGGTGACACATGCCTTTCTGGTTACGAAAGAGCTGGATGATTTCGGTATTGCAAAACACCAGACAGCCACTCCCATACTCCGCGTCCCTGCCATCGCTTTTCTGTATCTCCTCGGCAGGGCGGAAGCAGGCCGAAAAATAAACGGCGCAGTCTAAACAACTGCGCCGCACATTTTTAGATCAGAACTGTGCCAGATATTGCTTTACGTTCTCTGTGATGCTGCCTCCGAAAACCGCAGAGCCTGCCACAATCACATTGGCTCCGGCATCCATCACGATTTTCGCATTGTCCACCGTGATACCGCCGTCTACCTGAATGTCGAGATCAAGCCCCATCTCATCAGCCATCTCCCGCACCCGCCGTACACGCTCCGTAGATTCAGGTATGTATTTTTGTCCGCCAAATCCCGGCTCCACCGTCATAACCAGAAGCATATCCAGCTTGCTCAAATATTTCCGTACAACCTCCACCGGCGTCTTAGGCTTGATCGACATGCCTACCCTGCATCCGAGATTGCGGATCAGATCAATGGTCTCCTCCGCATCGTCTGTGGCCTCCAGGTGGAAGGTAATACTGTCCGCACCGCACGCCTTAAAGTCTTTCAAATACCGGTCCGGGTCAACAATCATCAGATGCACATCAAAAACCCGGTCCGTAACGCTGCGTATGGAACGAATCACTGGCATTCCAAAGGAAATGGAAGGTACAAACACCCCGTCCATTACATCAATATGTATATATTCTGCTCCGGCTTCGTCAGCCTCTTTGATCTGTTCCCCCAATCTGGCAAAATCCGCTGCCAGAATGGAGGGAGACAAAATTTTCTTACCCATTTTCGGTGCCTTTCTATTTTACAAACTCTTTTGTTTTCTCGTAGATGCCCTTACCATCCAGGCCATACTTCTCTACCAGTGCATTCGCAGAGCCGGACTCGCCGAAGACATCCTGCATACCGATCCGAAGAACGGGCGTGGGATGCTTCTCAGACAGGCAGTCGCAGACAGCGCTTCCAAGTCCGCCGATCACGGTGTGCTCCTCTGCCGTAACCACTTTGCCGGTCTTCTTCGCAGATGCAAGCACCAGCTCCTCATCCAGCGGCTTTATGGTATGGATGTTGATTACCTCTGCGCTGATTCCATCCGCAGCAAGCATTTCTGCCGCTTCCAGAGCGGAAGAAACCGTGATGCCGCTGGCAATGATTGTCACATCTGTTCCCTCTCTCAAAAGAACGCCCTTGCCAATCTCAAATTTGTAATCCGGCCTGTCATTGATCACAGGAACTGCCGCGCGTCCAAAGCGCAGATATACCGGCCCTTCCATCTCAATCGCCGCTCTCACTGCCGCTTTCGCCTCCACATCGTCAGAGGGCACAACAACGGTCATGCCGGGAATGGTCCGCATCAGAGCCACATCCTCGTTACACTGATGGGTCGCGCCGTCCTCACCTACGGTGATACCCGCATGGGTTGCGCCGATCTTTACGTTCAGATGAGGATAACCGATGGAATTGCGAACCTGCTCAAAGTTACGTCCCGCCGCAAACATGGCAAAGGAACTGATAAAAGGTATCTTGCCGCAGGTAGCAAGGCCTGCCGCAATACCTGTCATATTACATTCTGCAATACCGCAGTCTACATGGCGGTCGGGAAACGCCTTTAAGAACACGCCCGTCTTTGTCGCGCCCGCAAGGTCCGCATCCAAAACAACCAGATTGGGAAATTCTGCACCACACTCGGCAAGTGCATTACCATAGCTTTCTCTTGTTGCAATCTTTTTAACATCTGCCATTAGTTTGCACCTCCTAACTCTTCACCGATCTTCTCAAGATCTGCCATCGCTGTTGCGTACTCTTCATCATTGGGAGCCTTGCCGTGCCATCCCGCACTGTTCTCCATAAAGGAAACGCCTTTGCCCTTCACAGTCTTACAGATGATAGCCGTCGGCATCCCCTTGGTTGCCTTCGCCTCCTTAAAGGCAGCATCGATCTGGTCAAAGTCATTGCCATCGATATTGATTACATGGAAGTTAAACGCCTCAAATTTCTTGTCAATCGGATAGGGCGAGCACACATCGTCAATCTTACCGTCGATCTGCAGTCCGTTATTATCCACGATCACTACCAGATTGTCGAGCTTTCTGTGTCCCGCAAACATGGATGCCTCCCACACCTGGCCTTCCTGGATTTCGCCGTCGCCGAGCAGTGTGTAGGTTCTGTAATCCTTGCCGTCCATCTTGGCAGCCAGAGCCATACCAACCGCCGCAGAAATACCCTGTCCCAGAGAGCCGGAAGACATATCTACGCCGGGCGTCTCCTGCATGCAGGGATGCCCCTGCAGATAGGAACCGAGATGACGCAGCGTAGGCAGATCCTCTACCGGGAAAAAGCCTCTGTTTGCCAGCACCGAGTAAAGTCCCGGAGCCGTATGGCCTTTGGAGAGCACGAAACGGTCCCTGTCCGCTTTCTTGGGATCCTTCGGGTCAATGTTCATCTCCTCAAAATACAGGTAAGTAAAAATGTCTGCCGCCGACAGAGATCCGCCCGGATGTCCCGCTTTTGCGCCATGCACCGCGGTAACAATTCCTTTGCGGACTTCATTAGCTGTTTTTTGTAACTCTAATTTGTTCATCGCTGTCCTCCATTTGATTATAATATATGTGCCGTTTGCCGCACTTTTCTTTCCATGCACATATGCCGCCCGAACCGCTGTCTATAAGATCATCTTCTCACATCAATAGGTTCCTTGCAACGGCATATGTCGTCTTGCGCTGAATTTTTAAACCAGCCGCAGTGTCCCTATTGTCCGTCACTGCTTATCTCTGTCCATAATACGCGTTTTCCCCGTGCTTGCGGAAATAATGCTTATCCTGCAGTTCCTGGGGTGCAGGCTGGACTCTTGCATTGATTGTCTCCGCGCGGTAAGCCATCTTCGCCACCTCTTCCAGAACAACCGCATTGTGCACCGCATCATGGCCGTCCTTACCCCAGGCAAACGGTCCGTGATTCTTGCAGAGGGTTCCGGGAACCGCCGCAGGATCCTTCTCCATCCGCTTAAATTCATTGACAATGAGAATGCCCGTATTCTTCTCGTATGCCTCCGCAATCTCCTCCTTAGTCAGGCAGCGCAGACACGGGATTTCCCCATAATAATAGTCGGCATGGGTAGTTCCGTAACAGGGAATGCTCCTCCCCGCCTGTGCCCAGCTTGTCGCGTAGGAAGAATGGGTATGTACAACGCCGCCAACCTCAGCAAACGCCTTATAAATTTCCACATGGCTCGCCGTGTCGGAAGAAGGGTTGTATTTCCCCTCCACCTTCCTGCCTTCCAGGTCCACAAGCACCATATCATCGGGAGTCAGCTTCTCATACTCAACACCGCTTGGTTTGATCGCAAAAATACCGCTCTCCCTGTCGATTTCGCTTACATTGCCCCAGGTAAAAGTAACCAGCCCATACTTCGGGAGGAGCATATTCGCCTCGTAGACCCGTTTCTTTAATTCTTCTAACATTTGTTTCAGCTCCTTTCGTTTCCAGACTCGCAAGATTAGTCAACGCCTCCTTCGGAGCCGTTTCCTTCTCTTTTGCGCCTTTACATAGATTCCACCGCAGCTCTCTCGATTGCCAGTCCTGCGCTGTAAACCTTCATAAACTTATTGAATCCTTCCACGTCTGACGCCTTCGGCTCCAGTTTCTCGCCCTTCTGGCCCGCAAATACCTTGCTGTCAAGGAAAGCTGCAAGGCTCTCGTCCGCGTCTTTGTTAATCATATAGGAAGCAAGAAGCGCAATGCCCCACGCGCCGCCTTCGCCTGCCGTCTCCATAACACTCACGGGTGCGTTCATTGCCGCCGCAAGAATGCTCTGTCCCACGCCCTTGGTCTTGAACAGGCCGCCGTGGCCTAAAATCTCATCCACTTCCACTTTCTCCTCCTGGAAGAGAATATCAAAGCCGGTCTTAAGCGCGCCAAGAGAGGTAAACAGATGTACTCTCATAAAGTTTGCCAGATTGAACTTCGCATCGGGCTTGCGGACAAACAGAGGCCGTCCCTCATTAAAGCCCGTCACATGCTCGCCGGAGAAATAATTGTAAGCCAGCAGACCGCCGCAGTCATCGTCTCCCTCTAACGCCTTGCGGTAGAGGTTGCCGTACAGCTCGTTCATATCCACCTTCATACCCATCACTTCGGAATACTCCTTAAACAGGTTTACCCATGCATTCAGATCCGAAGTACAGTTGTTGCAGTGCACCATCGCCACCAGGCTGCCGTCCGGGGTTGTCACGAGGTCAATCGCATCATATACTTTGGAGAGCTCTTTCTCCATAACGATCATGCCGAACACGCTCGTTCCGGCAGACACGTTACCAGTACGCTGCGCCACGCTGTTGGTCGCCGCCATTCCTGTTCCTGCATCCCCCTCGGGAGGACAGAACGGAACGCCCGCCTGCAATGTGCCCGTGGGATCTAACAGTTTCGCGCCCTCTTCTGTCAGTGCGCCTGCCTGCTGCCCCGCCGTATATACCGCCGGAAGCACATCCTTCAGTTTCCACGCAAAGCCCTTGTCTGCAACCGCCTCATCAAACTGCGCAATCATCTTTTCATTAAACTGTCCTGTCGCAATGTCGATCGGGAACATGCCGGAAGCCTCTCCCACGCCGACAATCTTTTCGTTCGTCAGCTTCCACTGGATATAGCCCGCCAGCGTGATGACAAATTTCAGATCGGGCACATGCTCCTCACCGTTCAGAACCGCCTGGTAGAGATGCGCAATCGTCCATCTCTGCGGAATATGATAGTTGAAAAGCTCAGTCAGCTTTGTGGATGCTTCCTCGGTGATGGTATTTCTCCAGGTGCGGAAAGGAACCATCAGTTCATCCTTCTCATTGAACGCCATATAGCCGTGCATCATTGCCGAGAAGCCGATCGCCCCCAGCTTCACAAGTTTCTCTCCATACTGTGCCTGCACGTCCTCTGTCAGCTTCTTGTAGCAGTCCTGCAGTCCTGTCCAGATGTCATCCAGGCTGTATGTCCAGATGCCGTTCTCCAGTCTGTTTTCCCAGTCGTGCGCCCCCGATGCGATGGGCTTGTTGTTCTCGTCCACCAGAACCGCCTTGATTCTTGTAGAACCGAACTCAATGCCCAGCACCGCCTTACCGCTTGCAATACATTCTTTTGCTCCCATATTTACCCTTTTACCTCCTTAATTTTTATACGCGGCTGCATTCCATCTCAGTTCATTTTTAAAGTCACGGATGTTGGTGTCTTTATCAATGATAACGCTCTCAATGCCCATCGCATCCGCCCAGTCAGCCATCTGATCCACGGTCAGATCATAGGAGAACGCCGTGTGATGTGCGCCGCCTGCCAGAATCCACGCCGTAGCGCCAACTTCCAGATTCGGCTGCGGTGTCCAGTACGCCGTACCAACCGGCAGCTTCGGCATAGGTTTCTCCACCTTCTTGCAGTCTACCGCGTTGATCAGCAGACGGAATCTGGTTCCCAGATCCACCAGCGAACATGCCACTGCCGGTCCTTCCTTCGCCGTAAATACCAGACGGGCGGGATCTTCTCTGTTGCCCATAGAAAGCGGGCACACTCTGATCGCCACATCGCCGTCAGCCACAGAAGGGCAGACCTCAAGCATGTGCGCCTGCAGGATGCCTTCCTTGCCGGGCACTAAGTTGTAGGTGTAGTCCTCCATCAGGGAAGAGCCCTTCGCCCCCTTGATGTCCGCCGTCATCAGCTTCATCAGACGAACCATAGCCGCTACCTTCCAGTCGCCCTCTGCGCCGAAGCCGTAGCCTTTCTCCATCAGTCTCTGGATTGCCAGACCCGGAAGCTGTTTCAGACCGCCCAGCATGCCAAAATGCGTTACCACCGCATGATAGTCGTTCTCCACCAGGAATTTCTCGATACCGATCTCCTGCTGTGCCTGCACAGCCACATGTCTTCTGAACTCGTCCGCATCCCTGCCTTCGTCGATAATCTTATACTTGCTGTAATACTCCTCCACAAGCGCGTTCACATCGCCCTGTGCAACCGCATCCACATACTCAACCACATCGTTCACACAGTAATGGTCGATTTCCCAGCCAAATTTGATCTGCGCTTCTACCTTATCGCCCTCGGTAACCGCCACGTTGTTCATGTTATCGCCAAAGCGGCAGACACGCACATGGGAGGACTCGATCACGCCGATTGCTGTGCGCATCCAGCTTCCAAGCTGCTTCTGTACGCGCTCGGACGCCCAGTGTCCCACAATAATCTTACGCTCAATCCCCATACGGCTCACGATATGACCGTATTCCCTGTCGCCGTGGGCGGACTGGTTCTCATTCATAAAATCCATGTCAATGGTATCATAGGGAAGTTCCTCATTGAACTGTGTGTGCAGATGGCAGAGCGGTTTCCGAAACTCTTTCAATCCCAGAATCCACATCTTAGCCGGGGAGAACGTGTGCATCCAGGTGATCACACCCGCACATTCGGGATCATTGTTTGCATCATTGAATGCCTTACGGATAGAAGCCTGCCCAAGCAGCGTAGGCTTCAGCACCACCTCAAAAGGCAGATTGCCGGAAGCGTTTAAGCCCTCCACGATCTTTGCGGAATGATCCGCCACTTTTCTCAGACACTCATCCCCATACAAGTCCTGAGATCCTGTGCAAAACCAAAATTTGTAGTTCTTTGCTGCGATCATACAATACCCTCTCTTTCTTTTTTTGCAGCCGCCTGTTTTTCCTGCGACTGGGTTTTAAGTTGTACACATATACAATTTTTGTATACAGTTTTACAACATTTCTCGCACAACTCAAATTTTTTCTTACCCTACATTTTACTACTTGTACATACAAATAATCAAGTTGTATTCTGCCTATTTTATCTTCCGTACCGACCTGCGCGGCACCACATCTACCTCAAACTCATAGTTCGCATCAAATCCCGGATCTTTTATCATGCGCAGCAGGTTTTCGGCCGCTTTCCCGCCAAGCCGCTCCATCGGGTGGGGGGTAGATGCAATCGGAACTTCCCCGAGAATCGCCAGCTCTGAATCATCCACACTGGCCACCGAAATATCCTGAGGCACCCGGATGTCGTTCTTCCTGAAAATATCGAGAAGGCCGAAGGCTACCTCATCGTTATAGCAGAACACCGCCGTACAGTCCCGGAACCGCTCCAGCACCTTTCCCGTCACTTTATCCAGATGCTGTTTCTCCTCCGTGTCCACCCAGATGATCTGCCCATCCTCCACCTCGAGTCCGGCGTCCATCATCGCGTCCATGTAACCCGAGAACCGGGCCTGTCCCTGCCCGTCATCCAGCTTAAAAATACCGCCGATCCTGTCATGGCCCATAGAGAGCAGATATTTCGTCATTTTCCACCCGGCCATGTGATCGTTGATGGACACATGCGGGATCTTTAGCTGAGGGTAAAAACTGTTGATAAATATAACAGGAATCCGCTTCTTGCGTATCTCCTGGTAAAGGCGCAGATTGGGATTGGGAATCCCGCTCTTCGTCGGCTCCACAATCAGCCCCGATACCTCGTCACGGCTTATAATATCCTCAAGAATCGTCTTTTCCCGGCCATGCTGGTTGTTTGTAAAAGCTATCTGCACCGAATACCCCGCATCCAGAAGCACCTTCTCTATGCCCTGTATGGTCCGTGGAAAGATATAACCGTCCACGTAAGTAGTCACCACGGAAACCCGCATCCGCTTCGTCAGATTCGCCAGACGGTTGTCGTTGATGTAAGTACCGCTCCCCTGCACACGCCGGATAATCCCCTCATTTTCCAGAACGCCAATCGCGTGTCTGACAGTCTGCCGGCTCACGCCAAACATATCTTTCAACGTGTTCTCCGAATACATCTTCTGACCCGGAACAAGCTTTTTTGTTTCTATCTGCTCGTTGATCCACCCAACAAGCTCCATATATTTAGGGGTTGTTTTTTCCATCGCTTACTCCTGTCATTTTCTGGCTCTGCGTAAACACGCAGAGGGCCACCCTTTCGGGCCGCCCTCGTACATTAAGGTCTGCGTTTTCCCCCGCTGCCCTTATCTGCTATATATCTGCTGTCAGATCATCAGCCTTTCTTTCTCTTGGAGATAACGTCCACGGTTACAGCCCCGAGAAGAACCGCACCTTTCACGATCTTCTGAATATCCGTAGACCAGCCGTACAGGGACATACCGTTATTCAGGATACCCATGATAAACGCGCCGACTACCGCACCCATGATTGTACCGGCACCGCCGGCCACTGCCGCACCGCCGATGTAACAGGATGCAATGGCATCCATCTCGAAACCGTCACCGGCCTTCGGCGTGGAGGAAGAGTTACGCGCAGATAAAACGATACCTGCAACCGCACTTAAAATTCCCATGTTGGTGTACACCCAGAAGAACACTTTCTTCGTATCAATACCAGAAAGGTTTGCCGCCTTTCTGTTGCCGCCCAGCGCGTAGATCTGACGACCCGCCACCGTCTTGCTTGTAATAAATCCATACAATGCAATCAGCAGAGCCATGATGACAAGCACGAACGGAAGGCCGTTGTACTGCGCCAGCTTAAGGAAGCAGAACCAGATGATAAAGAGCATAACCACCAGTTTCAGCGCAACCTGCCACATAGGATTGGTGGCAAAATTGTATTTTTCTTTTGTCTTGATGCTGCGGATCTCATTGAGAACCAGGGCAACAGAAGCAACAATCGCTACAGCGATACAAACCAGATCCAGTGTGCCGTCCCCAAAGCTGATCTTGGCTGTGGGAAGGAAGCCCGCGCCCAGATACACAAAATTGTCGGGATGAGGACCCTTGGTCTGTGCTTTCAAAAGCGTATATGTAAGTCCGCGGCCCATCAGCATCGTAGCCAGCGTCACAACGAAAGGCGGGATGTCCAGATATGCGATAAAGAAGCCTGCAAACATACCTACCAGAAGACCGATCAGCAGCGCTACAAAGATTGCCACCCACATATTCAGCTTATAGTCGATCAGAATAATACCTGCTGCCGCGCCTGTAAGAGCCACAACAGAACCAACGCCCAGATCAACGTTACCTGTCAGCACGCAAAGCAGCATACCGATAGCCAGGATAACCACATAACCGTTCTGCATGATAAGGTTGTTGATATTAGCCGGGGAAAGGTTTTTCCCACCCGTCATAATGGCAAAAATAACATAGATGGCAATAAGCGCCAGAAACATACCGTACTGTTTCATGTCAAGATTGACTACTTTTTTCTTCTCATTCATTTCCATCACCCTTTCTATTATGTGCCATAATACACTGCATAATTTTTTCCTGTGTCAGCTCCTCGTGATTCAGCTCACCTGCGATCTGTCCCTCGTTAATAACATAGGTTCTGTCACAGGTACCGATGATTTCCGGCATTTCGGAGGAGATGATGAGCACTGCCTTGCCGGCTTTTGCCAGCTCGTTGATGACACAGTAAATTTCATACTTTGCACCCACGTCGATACCGCGGGTAGGCTCATCCAGGATCAGCACATCCGGCTGTGTCAGCATCCACTTCGCCAGAACTACCTTCTGCTGGTTACCGCCGGACAGCGAGCCAACCACCTGCTCGATGGAAGTAGCCTTGACATTAATCCTCTTCTTGTACTCTTCCGCCGCAACGATCTCATCGTTTCCGTTGATCACACCGTGCTTGGAAAAGAATTTCGGACGGGCCGCTATCGTCATATTCTCCTTGATCTCACCGATCAGATTCAGACCGTACACCTTTCTGTCCTCAGATACATAGGCAAGCTTGCTGTCAATCGCCTGTTTCACGGTTTTCATTTCTACTTCCTTGCCGTTAATCTTAACGGTCCCGGAAATTTTCTGCCCGTAGCTGTGTCCGAATACGCTCATGGCGAACTCGGTACGCCCCGCACCCATCAGTCCGGCAAGCCCCACTACCTCGCCCGCTTTAACACTGATGTTAATATTTTTCAAAACCTGACGCTCCGCATCATCGGGATGATAAACATTCCAACCCTTGACTTCAAAAATGGTATTGCCGATCTTAACGCCCTCGCGCACCGGGTAACGGTTGGTCATCTCACGTCCCACCATGCCTTTAATCACACGATCCTCGGACATATCGTCCTTACCCTTGATCAGCGTTTCAATGGTCTTACCATCACGGATGATCGTTACAGAGTCAGATACATATTCAATCTCATTCAGCTTATGGGAAATAATAATGCAGGTAATTCCCTGTTTCTTAAGCTCCAGCATAATGTCCAGAAGCTTTTTACTCTCCTCATCGTTCAGCGCCGCAGTCGGCTCGTCGAGGATCAGGAGTTCTACCTTCTTAGCCATCGCCTTCGCAATTTCGATGAGCTGCTGCTTGCCGACACCCAGAGAGTTAACCGGCACATTGACATCTTCATGCTCCAGACCTACCCTGGCAAGCATCTCCTGCGCACGCTGTCTGGTCTTCGTCCAGTCTATAACCCCTTTTGCCGCCAGCTGCTCATTGCCCAGGAACACATTCTCCGCCACTGAGAGAAGCGGACTCAAAGCGAGCTCCTGGTGGATAATAACGATACCCTTCGCCTCACTGTCCCTCAGATTGTGGAACTTACATGTCTCCCCCTTGTACACAACATCGCCGGAATATGTACCATGAGGCCAGACGCCCGAGAGAACGTTCATCAGCGTAGATTTTCCCGCGCCGTTCTCACCGCACAGAGCATGGATCTCCCCGCGTCTCACTTTCAGATTCACATCATCCAGCGCCCGGACACCTGAAAATTCCTTGACAATGTGGTTCATTTCCAAGATGTAATCCGACATTTTCCCAACTCCCTTCTCCATCTATTTTTCTTGACAGCCCGGTCCCATTGGCATTCTGTTTTTGGGGAACCCGCATGGTTCCAGACTGTTGAAAAAGGGCGGCAGCAAAACTGCCGCCGCCCTCCTAAATCCTTATAAATATTACTCAGCTAACTGCTCCGCTGTGTAGTAACCGCCCTTTACAATGATTTCCTCATAGTTGGACTGGTCAACTGCTACAGGTGTGCACAAGTAAGAAGGAACTACGATCTTACCATTGTCATACTGCTCGGTATCGTTGATCTCAGGCTCTGCACCCTCAAGCACTGCCTGCACCATCGTAACGCACTTCTCAGCCAGGAGACGGGTATCCTTGTAGATGGACATGGTCTGCTTGCCGGAGATAATGTTCTTGGTAGCCATCAGCTCTGCGTCCTGGCCAGTGATCATCGGCCAGTTAGCGTCTGTGTAACCAGCGCCCTCGAGAGCTGCCTTACAGCCGTATGCGAAACCGTCGAAAGCGGTAGCGCAGATGTCAAGATCCTCGTCAGCGTAGAAGCCTGTCAGATAGTTCTCACAGTTCTGCTGAGCGGTCTCCTGGGACCATCTTAAGATACAGGTATCATCGAAAGAAGTTCTGCCGGACTTACAAACCAGTGCGCCGTTGTCCAGATAAGGCTGAAGAACCTCCATCAGACCTGCGTAAAGCATATGTGCGTTGTTATCATCAGGGGAACCCATGAAGAACTCGATGGTCTTCGGGTCTGCAGGATCAAGACCTGCATTTTCCTCGATGTACTTACCGATTGCGGTACCAACGCCCTTGTTATCGAAAGTAGCGTAGTAGGAAACTGCATCCGTGTTCATCAGCAGACGGTCGTAAGCGATGATCGGAATACCTGCCTCTTTCGCCTGAGCCTCTACGTTAACCAGAGCGTCAGAGTCGATAGAAGCGATAACCAGGCAGTTTACGCCGGAAGCGATCATGTTCTCAACCTGGGAAACCTGAGCCTGTACGTCATCCTCTGCGTACTGAAGGTCTACCTCGTAGCCAAGAGCCTCGAGCTGAGCCTTCATGTTAGCGCCGTCATTGATCCATCTCTCAGAAGACTGGGTAGGCATTGCCACGCCAACCTTCTTGCCGCCAGCTGCTGCAGGAGCCTCAGCCGCATCTGCTGCGGGAGCTTCCTCTGCATCTGCCGCAGGAGCTTCCTCCGCTGCTGCCGGAGCATCCGCTGCCGGAGCATCCGCTGCGGGAGCTGCTGTCTGTGCCTCGCCGCCGCCACAGCCTACAAGCATGGAAGCAACCATTGCTACACTTAAAAGTGTGCCTAAAACTTTCTTTTTCATGTTTTCTTTTTCCTCCCTTGAATAATTGTTTGATACAGAGAACTTGTCTATTCGCGACGTTAAGTTGTACACTATACAATTTGCCAGTTTTCAAAAATTTTTAGCAGTAAGGCAAATTATCAATTAGGACATTTTGCTTAATCGGCACTTAATTCGCAAGTTATTCTGTACATTTTTACCACCATTTTTATCAGATGATATATCCATTATATCTATGCGCCTATAAATTGTCAATCGTTTTATTCAGTATTTGCATACATCTTCGGCAAGTTGTATAGTGTACAACTTAAAGGAGCTGCAAAAACTCCCCCGGACGAATCGGGCCGCCCGGGGGAGTTTCTACTTTATATAATATTAGATTGCAATGCCAGACAGCCGTTAAATCTTAAATTCGCCTACCAGCCCTTCCACATCGCCCGTGAGTACAAGCAGCTTATCCATAGCTTCAGATACCTCTTCCAGATTCGCAGACTGCTCAGCCACCACCGCACTGACTTCGTTGATCTCTGTCACATTACTGTCTGCGGCTTCCTTCACGGTTCCCATGCTGTCCATCGCTTCCCGGATTCTTTCGCTCAGAACCTCCACGCCGCTTATGATGTCCTCCACGCTGTTGCCGACCTCATCCGTGCCCGAAGTGATAATCTCGAAGCTCTCCCTGGCCTCTCCCGTCATCTGGTTTCCTTTCTCCAGCTGGTCAAGGCTTTCCCGTAACCGTTCCGTCATCTGATCTGCCTGTCTGCTGACAGCCTCGATCATTTTCCCTATATGCGCGGCTGCGGCCTGGGAGTCATCCGCCAGATCTCGGATTTCCGTAGCCACTACCGCAAATCCTCTCCCGGCTTCCCCGGCTCTCGCCGCCTCAATGGATGCGTTCAGCGAAAGCAGATTGGTCTGTGAAGCGATAGAAGAAATGGACGCCAGCGCCTCCGTCATTCCCTTCGTATTTTCACCAAAGGAAGCAAATACGCTCTCCATATCCCGCATAGAGCGGTTAACCTCCTGCATCTGCTCCACATAAGCCACGATTTTCTGCATACCGTCTCTGGCATTGTCCCTCGTCTTTTCCGCATTTCCATGGATCGCTTCTGCATAATCCGCCACTTTTCCGGCAATATTTCCCATATCGCTGATCTGCTCCTGGGCACGGCTCACTTCTTCCTGCTGCCTTTCCAGAGCGGACAGCATTCCATCCACCGCATCCGCAATACGGGTACCGCCCTGGGCATTCTCATCCACACTGTTGTTGACCGTCGCCGTAGCCATTTTCAGCTCCGACATGTTGGCCGCCACTTTGCTGATCAAGTGCACCAGACTGCCTTTCATCTTATTAAAAGCGGATGCAGCGCGCCCCGCCTCATCCCGGCTCTTTACCTTGATATCCTCGCCTGTCAGATTCCCTTCAGACATAATCGTGAGATTTTTCTGCAGCTGTATAATCGGCGCAGTCATGCTCTGGGTCAGAACAAATGCCGCCGCTATGACTATGACTGCCGTAACCACGACAGCCGCCACGATAATGGTAAGTGTACGTCTGAAATCACTCTGGATCTCATCGGCAATCAGCTCACTTCTTGCTATCTCCGACGCCAAAAGCGTCTCGGCGCTGGTGCTGACAAAGCTCATGCTGCCGCTCATATTCTGCGCTGCGTTCAGACCTGCCGAGGAGTAGGATGCGCCGCAGGCAGCCTGCAGTTCCCTGAAGGACGCAATAAATTTTCCGGCCTCGGAGGCAAATTTGTCAAACTGGTTGCGCATTTCCGAATATTCTGCCTCCTGTGGCACATTCTCTCCGACTTCCGCCACATACTGCTCCATGGTATCTATGATTTCCACATGCCCGCTGGAGGCAATATCGCCGCCCGTGCTGCACTTTACAACAACAGTCCGCCCAAGATAGGAGGCGTTGTCCTTAACGAAAGTCACCTTGCTGATGCTGTCAAGAACCTGGGAGTACTGCGCATTGTACTGACTGGCCCTTCCGATTACCACCGTCATCAGCGCAACAAGCACAACTAACGTCCCAAGAATACAGGCATTGATCTTGAGTCTGATTCCGGCTCCCTTACTGTTCTTCATCTTCTGTTCCCCCATCTGCATCCACATACTCCTTCCGAATCAGTTTTTTTGCTGATAAGATAAGGATAGCGCCGCCGGCCAGCAAGAAGACAACGATCGCTATCGCGATAAATATCCTGTCATTCCCCACAGCGTCACCAAAGCCCTGTATCAGACCGTAAGCCAGATACAGCACATAGGCAGACACCAGAATGCGCAGGGTAAGACCCACTTTCGTGTCACCGCTTTTTCTGTTTCTGCCCCCGCCATCATCTGTAACCTTCGCCACTTCTGACGGCTCCTCCTTCTCTGTTATATTCTCACCCAAAGCCTTGTCCTCCGCTCTATCTCTGGAATCTATCCCTCAAAGCAGGCTGTCTGCTCAGACAGATGACTCACCACATCCGAAACCTGGTTCAGAGCCTCCACAATCCCTTTCATATTTTCAGCCAGAACCGCCGTATGATCCACTACGCCTCCCACACCCTGGGCGCTCTCTCTCACATTGCTCGCAATATTTTCATTGGACTCCGCCACCTTGCGCATCATTCCACCAATGTTTTCCATAGAATCGCGCATTTCACCCATCATGTGATCCACCGTAATGGAATCGTTCAGATACTGTTCCCCTGTCCGCTCCAGTATCTCGTAGTCCGGCATCACACGCTCATTGATAAACTTCACAAGACTGCCGGCATTCTCCGCCAGTGTCTTAACAGCGGCTACAACGCCTGCCGAAATCTGCTGGATGTTACCGGCTGTCTGCTTCGAACTGTCAGCCAGCTGACGGATCTCATCGGCCACCACGGCAAATCCCTTACCGGCCTCACCCGCCCTTGCCGCCTCAATGGACGCATTCAGCGCGAGCAGATTGGTCTTGGATGCAATGCTCAGAATATCATCTGTCAGGTTTCCGATCTTTTCAATCTGTCTGCTGTCCTCAATGGATGCGTTCAGAGAAACGTCAAACTCCTTGATCATGCCGTCCGCTGTGGAGCGGCTGTCCCGGGCCAGCTTACGAAGCTCCTCCGCACGGCTGCGGATTTCCTCCGCAAATTTCGTGCCACTGACCGCCTGATTAACCACCGCTTCGACAGACGCCCCCGCCTCTCTGGTGTTTTCGCTGACATAGCCGACCGTAGCGGATACCTCTTCCATGCTGGCTGCCAGCTCTTCCATCGTAGCCGATGTGTCGCTGGCATTCTGGTTTGTCTCCTCCACTACCTCATTGACATGCATCTGCTGTCTGTTAATCTCATCGCTGCAGGAAATAACCCCGCCGATCACATCCTGCAGAATATCCAGAAATTCATTGACACCCGCAGCCAGTGTCGCAATTTCATCCTTCGTCTGCACCGGCACTCTCTCGGTCAGACTTCCCTTGTTATTATGTATGTCTTCAATCATCCCATTGATTACTTTGGCAATTTTCTGGATCGGCATCACGATAATGCGGTTGGCAATAATCAATACCAGAACCGCCGTCACAAGGAGAATCACAATAACCGATGCAATCAGCACATAGGAACTCTCCGCCTTCCCCTGCAGATATGTCTTGCCTGCGTCAAGCTCCGCATCCGAAAACTCCAACAGATCATTCATGCTGTTGGCAATGGTATTGTTCAGCATACCGAGGTTATTGGCAATCAGGTTATTGGCGCGTTCCTTATCGCCCTCCCTGCTCACCTCTATAATGGTGTCCACATAACTGTCGAAGCTGACAAGCCGCCCCTCCAATGAATTGTAGACTCCCTGTGTCTCCTCTGAGGTAATCTTCGCATTATAGGCTTCCATAGATTCCCACATCTGCGCCCTGCGCTTCAGAATATCCTCCGCACGCTTATCCATCGTCCGAAGCAGCTTGGCATTCACATGGGCATACACATTCATGTACATGTCAAGATAATCCTCATAGATGCCATGGATCAGATTGATTTTTTCAACCTCATTGTTCATAATATCCTGACTGCTCTGAGAAATCGCCGTCATGCTGTTGGCAAGCAGCCCCAGCGAAATAATCGAAATCAGTGCAAGCACAATGATTGCAGACGCAAATTTAAAGCCAATCTTTCTCATGTAAAAATCCTCCCATGTGAGAACAATCAATTCTGCTGACAGGCGGCAATCTGCCTTCTCCTATTTTTGCATTGCTTTGAGTATACCACATTGTGTTGCACAAAGATAGTCCTCTCACAGGAATATTTATTACATTTTCACAAAAACGTTCCATTCTGCAGCATGCATTCCCTGCATAAGACTACGCAAAAAAGAAAGACCCATTCATTCAGAATAAGTCTTTCTTCCGGAGTAAGGGGGGGACTTATCATATCCAGCGACAAGCCCCTCGTTACATTGTGATGAGTGAACCTTCTGTTATCTAAATTTGAAAACCCTTTTCTAATAGAGCTTTTCTACAAAGACATCTGCAGACAAAGAGGAAGAAAAGCTCCAGTAACCCACTGCCAGGTATACCGTTTCGCCCGCTGACAGATTGTCAATCTCATAAGCAAAATTATTCTCACCGTCATCAGCGCCATCATCATCATACCCATACCCATAGTTAGATGAACTGCTCCAACTATTCATTTTACTACTGTCAATCCCCTTTTGTCTGTCAACATAGTTTTTACCTGTCTGGGTAAAGAACCATGCTTTGGGATCCCCGTAATTATTTGCCGAATGGAATCGGTACGCACCTGCTTCCGACGCTGTAAATCTCACCCATTTAAACTGATTCTCAGTCACAGATACATAAGCAGGCGATCCGACAGACAGGGACGCTGTTCCCGACGCCGGTCTCACATCAGATCCGACTGATCCGCCGTTTTCTCCCGCTACGCTAACGAGACTGTCAAGCGCATCCGCCAGCTTGTCATAGCCCACTGCAAAGTATACCGTCTCGCCTGCCGCAAGCTTAATCTTCTTGCCATTCACATCCATTCTGGCATACTCGCTGCGTTTGCTGTCCAGTATATCTCTGTCCGCGCTATTGCCAATTCGGTCGATCACAGCCCTCTCCGTGTCATAGAACAGCCATGCATAAGTTTTGCCATTATCTGAACTGAAGGTATATACATCCGTCATACTCGCTGTAAAGCTGAACCACTTGTACTGTCCCTTCTGCACGCTCACCGAGCTGTCATTGCCAACGCTTGTCACCGATGCCCGATTTTCTGACGGAGTCGAGCCAGCTACGGGTGACTGGCCGAGATACTCATTATCCCCATGGTACCAGTCCGCATTTGCCACCGGGTTTACCGTTACCTCCCATCTGGCAAATACCGCTTTTGTTATCTTGGACCGCACTTCTATAAATGTACTGCCCGCTCCTACCGCCTTGAAGGATGCGGTATATGTGCCCGCATTCGCCTTCACAGTCGCTACTTTCTTATTCGTAACCGTCCATGTCAGCGTGTCCGTCTTGGCATACTTTGCTCCCACATTATACTCGCTCGCCTTAAGCCCCAGTGTATAAACATTTCCCGAGTACAGAGCGCACTCCGTAATAACGCCGTTCCCATTATTTGGAGCCGTAATGGTTACACCACCCTCATAGTACGGATCAGCTTTTATACTGTCATCCAGCCTCCGATAGCTCGCCGGGAGCAGTGTCGTCTGGATTTTGCCTTTTGCCTCTTTGGAGGCAAGGTTTCCATACAGCGCCGTTATCGTCACATCGTACTTTGATTTCTGCGTCAGATTTCCGATCCTGTAAGTGTACAGTTTCGTCTTCGCATTATATATATTGCTGTTTCTCGGCACATACTTGCTCTGCAGTATATGACCTCTCGCATCCTTCACCTGGATTCGGAATGCCTCCGCATAGCCTGTATAGGCAAACGCAAGATCCGCAAACTGGTCGGTGACAAATGTTGTCTGGATCTTCTTAACAGGATCAAGGCCCGTAACAGAGAGCTTCACCGCCGCCGTCTTATCCGTGCCGACAACACTGTCCTTCAGCGTAAGATTCAGCGGCTGTCTGCCTTCCTTAACCGCCTTGACCATAACGCCGTCTAACTCGAAGCGTTCATCCGCCTCAAACACATTCTTCAGCTCTTCATCCACCACAATAGATTTCTCAAAATCGCCGATCAGAACTTTTTTGCCTTCCGCATAGGTCACCATATCGTACAGGGACATGCTCTGTCCCACCTGCATTTTGACCGTCTTGCCTTTGATATTGTCCGCCTTTGCGGTAATATTCACAAACGCTACTGCGTGCACACCCCTTGTGGTGGGATCAATCGCAACGACAGCTACCTTTCCTACCCCATTCAGTGTCAGCTTCTCATTCTTGATGGTGGCAAGAGGCGTGTTGTAAAGATGAGCATAATGCCACATCTCATCCTCAGCATCATAGTAATCCACTACTACTCCCGTACAGCCGTCCTCATCTTTCCCGTAGCACTCTGTGTCACGGGCTTCGCCTACAACATAATTGAGTTTCGACGTCATATAGTTTTTCTGGTCGTCCTTGGAAAGCGGTAAGTCTTTCCAGATACGGTCTTCCTGATCCGCCGCACCCGACTCTACATTCTCGCGGAACTCACCCTCGAGAGCCATCGTCAAGCTTCCCTTGGATAATGCCACCGTATAACATTTGCCATCTTTGTCATACTCGGTATACTCGGTATCCGTTATTCTCTCCTGGTCAAACCGCAGACCTGTCAGCTGTGATTTCGTCGTCTTGGCGGTTTTCACAGCGCCTGCATAGGATTCGCTGACCTTACAGCGCACCTCGTGGTCACAATAATCCAGACCACGGATTCCACTCACGTTGCGCACATATACCGTATAGGTCTCCTCTGTTGACAGACCGCTTCCACTCAAGGTTTTTGTATACAATTTGGTCTTCGAATTATAATAACTGTTGTTGGAAACATAAACCGGAGCGATCTCAAAGATACCTTTCCACGCCCCATTCTTCATGGCGCCGATCTGTTCTTCAAAATCTTGCGGCTTTTTCTTGTCCTTCATTACATAAATCTCGCTGCGATAACCATCTGTATAGCCGTCAACCGGTCCGGACCAGGACACAGTCAGACTATGATCTCTCGCTGTCAGAGTCTTAATCTTCGGTGCAGTCACATCATTGATTGTCACCTTAAGCTTTGCTTCTTTGGCCGGTTCCGTGGGTATCCATGTCTGCTTTCCGTCCTCGTCAATCTTCAGTCTGGAAGAATAGACGTAAACCGTCGCACTGCCCTTCTTCAAAGCTGT
This sequence comes from uncultured Lachnospiraceae bacterium, assembly GCA_965114645.1. Classification (GTDB taxonomy): domain Bacteria; phylum Bacillota; class Clostridia; order Lachnospirales; family Lachnospiraceae; genus UBA3282. The sequence goes on from CBCOZL010000011.1 coordinate 50,366, forward strand.
CACATATCCCTCCTCAGTAACGCAGAGGAAGTCTTTGCCAGCCTCGTCTACCTTATAGCTCAGATGAATGACATCGCTTTCCTGAGATTTGGAAAGCTTCACATCCAGCCTCTGGGTAGCTCCTACTACCATCTTGTTCAATGCCCCGTTGAACGCAAGAGACTTAGGAGCTACCGTCTCCTCTAAATTGTCACCGAATATCGCGTTCGCAAAATCCAGAACAAAATGCTCTGTGAAGCCTTCCTCCCAGCGGATATCAAATTCCGCCTTCTCCGCCTTCTCCGCCTCCTTCGCGTCAAACGCAACCCGGATGGAATTGTCGCCAGCCACATCAAGAATAAGACCTTTTGCGCTCTTCACACTGCTTTCATACATCGGATTGATGTCTGAAAGAGCTTCATACTCCGCCGGTATGGCAATGTCAATGGCAATATAGTTGCCCTCCCTGTGTTTGTCGTCAGGACTGCTCAGACTATAAACATAAGGAATTGCCTGCAACGTCGTAACTGTGTGCGTGTAGGCGCCATCCTTAGACACAACGACATCGTTGATCTTAATGGATGCAGCATTGTTTCTGTCGGGGCTTGTCGCCGTCACTGTGGATTTACTGCGTACAGTCGTAAAGGTCTTGCTCTCACCCGCTTTTAATGTATAATTCCTTGCGTAATCGGCAGCCAGCTCTGCACTGTCAAATTTTACAGTGTAAGTCTCCGCCCCTTTTAATTTTTCGCCGTATGTAAGTTCTCTTCCTTTTGCGTCAAATACGTCAAAGGAAATCGTACCGTCTACAGCCTGGTAACCGTACGTAAAGCTGCCGTCTTCCTCGTACCTTCTGTAGGTAAACGCATTTTTATCCTTCTCCACAGGCGTCTCAAACACCGCCGCGTTGACGTCGTAAGCATACTGCACCCGGGTACCTCCCGAAACCTCATCCTTGACGGAAGGGGTTACCGTAAGTTCCGCCTGCTTGATTTCATAGACAATATCCGTCTCATATACAAAGTTCGAGTAGATAAAGCCGTCTTCTCCTTCAAACATATCCGAATTATCGATAAATCCCTGATACGTCTCATCTCCGCCGAAACCAAGATAATACTTATATGTGCCGGCATCGACCGGCTTTTCCACGTATTCCGGCTCCTTTCCTGTGATTTCTACCCAGAATTGATCCATCTTCGGCAAAACCGTATTCGTCACAACGGTCTCTCCTGCCTTAATTGTGATCAGACCGTTATTCACAGCTTCCGTAACATCAAACGCCTCGCCGTTATACACCCTGGACTTATCTGCCAGTTTAGTCAGATCCGTGGTCACCGTCAGCGCAGCAGCGCCCATCTTGGTCAGGGTGATGTCCTTTGTCTCATTGAAATAAGTAGTCTTTGTGGATGTTGTCCCGTCCTCTACCTCTTCGTAGTCGGTATAATTCGAATCATAATAAGACAGCACAGCCGCCAGTCTTAACTGGTCGCCCTCCGCAAAACTGTAGCTGTTACCTGTCCGATTCCACTCATTCTTCTCCGCGTCCTTCTTCTCCACGTACCAGGTAATCTCATAATTTTCATCTTCATCCCACCCGGCCAGAATCTCATTCAGCGCAGCGGCATCCTCGTCTTCCGTAACCACCTTGATATCATAGGAGACATCTGTCATGGACAGGAATTTCTGTGAGGTAACACCTGTATATGCCCTATAGTCACCCGAAGGAACAACTTTGATTTTTCTCGGTCTGATTTCGTAGATTACCTCATTTTGAACCGAAGCATTCGCATGGGTGCTGTCATAATAGCTCACCAACAGTCTATATGTGCCTGCATCTTTCGGCTTAGCAGCAGTTCCCAGATGACGCCAGACAGGCTTCTCAATGTATATCGGATTCCCGTCCGCGTCCGTCTTAATAGAACCGTCAGCGTTTGTATCGGGTTCAGACACCGTTCCGTCCTGCTCATACCAGGTATATGTCAGTTGGCTGGCAGTTCCCTCCGCAACACTCTTGCCGTCCACCGTCACTTTTGCTTTCTTATAGTCAGCTCTGTTTTCGTACAGAGGTTTCCCATTGTACTCTCTGCTGATAGGCGTGATGGCGCTCACATCAATAACCGCAGCAGCCGCCACATTTATGATAAGCGCTTCCTTGCTGCTAATTACATGTTCCTCATCCACCATATAGTTAAGGCTGTTGGAATTCGCAAGATTTACGTGATAGCTATTTCCATCACTGTCTGTGCCATCCCCATAAGCATTAATCGGACAAATATACGATTGACTTGAAATAGAGCCGTCTGCATTATAAACCGCCTTATAGCCGGTAAACATGACACGGTACGTCTTACCGCTTTCCAAGCGGTCTCCATCTTTCAGCCACTTGCTTAAATCTTCTGTCGTCCCATCCTCATTTGTCGTCTTTTTTTCATTCAAGATTCCAAAAACCGGCTGATAGGACTGCGTTTTCGATGAATCGGCATAAGAAGTTCCCCAGAAGGTATCTCTGTCAAACTCGTCTGTATTGTCAAAACGTGCTCCCAGGCCATTGGCAGCCTTTTCATCATATCTGTAAACCTGATAGTCCACCTGTTCAAGCACTTCTTTAGCCGTCGTCCCAGCGCTGAAAGTGGTGCCACCTTCCGGTATCGGCACAAGTTCCAGTATTGCCGGCTCGATCGTTACATCCATGATCGGGCTATCACAGTCATCATAAAGGCCTTCCTCACCTTCATAACGCAGTACGATACCGTATTCTCCCGCGTTCACAGGAGCCTGTTCCAGTTCAGCCCAGCCCGATCCAGGTCTGTATTCATACCAGACTTTCTTCAGTTCACCCGTAAGTTCCCGATAGGTGTCATTTCCCTGATCGTCTTTGCCAACTACTTCATCACTAAAAATTTTAGCCTCATAATCAGTGCCTGCCACAGGTTCCTGCGCACTGCCGGTATAGGCGTATGTAAAGGGCTCATACTCACCTTCTATCGGATTTCCCTCCTCATCCTTTACAGGATGGGCCGCCTTATAAGCCGCTGTGTAATCCCACTCTACCCAGGTAGAAATCAAATCGGACATTTCGATGTCCATAACCTGATCTGCGGGCATCGCATAGTTATTTTTCTCCGCTTCGTCCGCCCTATCAGTAAACTGAAAGGACAGGGTGATTGCATAGTCACCGCCCTTTTTCAGCACGTCCTCGTTACCGAGCACATTGCCGGTAATCGCCTCTTTCACGCCTGCGGACGTAACAGCCAGTTTCGACGCCGCATTCGCTTCCGCATCAGTCGCAGAGACAGAAGCGAATGTAGTGCCGTCCTTATCCACTACACTCACACCGACTTTAATGTCCTTAACTTTGGTTCCCGGTGTAACGGATATGGAATCCTCTGCAACAGAGAGCACCTGCGCGGTGATTTTAAAATCAATTCTTTTCTCCACCGCGTCATTTCGGTCGCCCGCCGGTATCGTCACGAGAAGCTGATACTCGCCTGCGGCAACCGGGCTTACTTCCTCGGTCGTGTCTTTCTTCACCCATTTTTTAGTGAGCCCGGCAACGTCTGTCTCGTCCACAGACTCACCATTTTTCCTGATCACAACCTGTGCGTCCCCAAACTGTTCACTGCCGTCATATTCTGCAGTCGTGTCGCCAACATTGCTGTCATCTACTTCATAGACATCTTTTTCCGCCGCACCATCTGCAGTTTTGGTCTCTTCTTCAACCGCTGAGCCAGTACCTTCCTCTTCTGTCTCCTGATCCGTTTCTGTACCAGCCGGATTGCCTGCCGCAGCATCATCTGCCGCGACACCCGGATCATCGGTTGGTGTATCATCCGGCACGTCTGTTTTCGGTACTTCCGCGGAGCTATCATTTACCGAATCATCCGCCTCCGTATTTCCACCGGGCTCCCCGACGTCTGCGCCTTCATCTGTCTGGCTCTCAGAAGCCTCACCATCAACCGAATCCACAGCCGTACTCTGCTCCTCTGACACACTGTCAGCCGAAGGAGCGGCATAAGCTGTTGTCGGCACCATGGTCACAGCCATGGCAACTGCTAAAGCCAGCGCTAAAATTCTTTTAGCCTGGAATAGCTTTTTCAGCTCTCTCATCCTTCTCTTCCTCCTGTTTTGTCAAATTTTCTTCCTAAAGTTTCTATTAAATCATACACCCCCCCCCCCTTAAAATTGTCAAGGAAAGCTTCCAAATTGCGTCTCCCTAAGAAGCCGTTTCCATATTTACCCCTGTCAGAACATACAAAGACCGCCGGGAAACACATCCAGTCCCGACGGCCTCTTTTTCATATTTTATAAAATTATTTTCGTGCCTTCTCACCGGCATATCATCTTTTAGTTCGCTGCGTTTCTCTTCTTTCTCACAGACATAACCACACTCTGTACCACAAGGAACAGACAGAGCATAACCGCTTTTGTGATACCGGTCCACCATGCTTCATCGAATCCCACGGAGGATACGATATTCTGAATCGTGTTCAGAGAGAGTACACCGAAAAATGTACCGAGCACATTACCTACACCACCTGTCAGCATGGTACCGCCGATAATGGAGGAAGCAATTGCGTCCATCTCCGCGCCAGACGCATGAGAAGGAGAGCCGGAACCTACATGCAGGAAGTAGACGAAACCGCCGATACCTGCCAGAAGACCGCAGATCAAGTGAGAGAGGAACTTCGTTCTCTTCACGTTGATACCGAGCATCAATGCGCTCTGCTTGTTTCCGCCGACTGCGTAGAAGTTACGTCCCAGCTTCATCCAGCGGAGCAATACGAACATTACGATTACTACCAGAAGCGCTACCAGCACACCGATCTCAACATAAGCAGGCACATATTTGCCAAGCTTATTTACGGAACCGAGACCGGGCACATTCACGCGGGTCATCTTTAATGCTACAAACGCCTCGTTCTCCACGTTGAAAGGTGAGGTGTTAACAATCGTTGTCATACCTCTCGCAAAGAACATACCCGCCAGTGTAACGATGAAAGGCTGGATGTCCAGATACGCTACAAGAGCGCCCTGGAATGCACCGAATGCCAGACCAATCAAAATTGCGATGACAACTGCCATAAATACGTTGCCGCCTTTGTAGTCAAGATAAACCGCACAGCACATGCTCACGAGAGCCGTCACGCCGCCCACGGAAATATCGATTCCGCCGGTGATCATAACAAGGCTCATGCCGCAGGCAAGAATAATCAGCGCCGCATTGGCATTTAAAATATTAAAGAAAGTCTGCGGCTTTAAAAATCCCGAGCGGAGAAAAACCATCGCCCCTATGTACAGCAGGAAAAACACGGCAATTGTAATCGTGAGGAGCAGGTTAGTGTCGGTCATGCCCGCCAGTTTCGCGCCAAGACCCTTGCCCGTAGATGCATTATTTTTATCTGTCTTTGCCATCTCAAGCCACCTCCTTGCTCAGCTTCATTTTTTGTGTGATCTTATTGAAGTACTCTCTCACGGTGGGTGCGCTGACAACTACCAGCAGGATAACCACCACCGCTTTGTAAGCAGGAAGCGCCGTTGAGGAAACGCCGAATTTGTAAAGCGTTGTCGTCAGGCACTGGATTACAAACGCGCCGATAATGGAAGCCGCCATATTGAACTTACCGCCGGAAAGCGCGTTACCGCCGAGAGCAACCGCAAGGATCGCGTCCATCTCAATATCCTTCGCGATAACGGAGTAGTTGATGGAAGATACACGGCTTACCTTAATTAGTCCGGCAACCGCCACACACAGGCCCAGAATCACGAAAGCCATCACTTTGATCATCTCCGGGTTCAGACCGTTTAACTTGGAAGAACTCTGGTTGATACCAACCGACTGCGTATACAGGCGCAGATTTGTCACTTTCAGCACAATACCAATCACAACCATGCATGCAATCGCGATAAAGCAGGGCGTCGGGATCGGGATTCCCGGGATAAACCCGCCGAAATAAGCAAACCTGGGATCGCTGATAACAGGAAGCTCATTGTTGTTAATCCACGCTGCGATAGAACGTCCCGCCGTATACAGGATCAGCGTTGCGATCATGGGCTGAATCTTGAAATAAGCCACCAGCACGCCGTTGAATGCGCCAAAGAGCATTGCTACCACACATGCTACCAGAAACGCTACAATAATAGGAGCCTGCAGTGTCTCGGGACGGGCATTTCCTCCGCAGAGCACCCGCAGAACCACGCTGCCCGCAATAGCGATAGCAGCGCCCACGCTGATATCCTGTCCGCCGGAAGCCGCTGTCACAAGCGTCATGCCGATCGCCAGAATCGCCAGCTCGGAGCCGTTATTGATAATGTCGATGATAAAGCCAGACAGCACCGGATTCCCCGCGCTGTTGTAGCCCAATGTAATTCTAAAGAAAGAAGGGTCCGCAATCAGGTTGAAAACCGCCAGCAGCAAAAGCGCCGCAACCGGAATAAAACACTGATTTCTGACAAGATTCTTTAAAAAACCTGCCCCAGATGTTTTTTCACTGTTTGCCATTTATTTGTCACCTCCCGCGATCGTATTCATAACCGTACCCTGATTCAGATCATCACCTGTCAGCTCACCTACCGCCTTGCGGTCACGCATGACGATCAGACGGGAACAGGTTCTGAGCATCTCGTCAAGCTCCGAGGAAATAAAGGTTACGCTCATACCCTCGGACGCCAGTTTCAGCACCAGCTTCTGGATGTCTACCTTCGTACCCACGTCTATACCACGGGTAGGCTCATCCAGAATCAGATATTCGGGATGGGTAAAGAGCCATCTCGCCAGAATAACCTTCTGCTGGTTACCGCCGGAAAGAGACTTAATCGGGGTGTCCTTGGAAGCCGTCTTAATATTCAGAAGTTTTATGTATTCATCCGCAACCTTATTTGCTTCCGCCTTGGAGAAAGGTTTGAAGAAGCCCTTAAGCACCTGCTGCGCCAGGATAATATTGTCGCGCACGGAAAGATCTCCCACGATACCGTCAACCTTACGATCCTCGGGCAGATATGCGATACCGTTCTTCATAGCGTCAAGCGGCTTCGCAATCTTTACATCCTTGCCGCCCATTTTGACTTTTCCGCCAGTCACCCGGTCCGCACCAAAAATCGCACGCACGCATTCGCTTCGCCCGGAACCGAGAAGGCCGGTAAATCCGTTTACTTCGCCCTTGTTGATATGGAAATCGAAAGGCTTGATGCCTGCACTGCTGACAAGGCCTTCCGCCTCCAGCACAGGAACCGCATTCTTCCCTGCGTCAAATGTCTTAACCTCGCTCTTGATGTCGGAAAGATCATCCACTTCTTTACCGAGCATCTTAGATACCAGCTGTACGCGGGGCAGATTTTCAATTTCATATTCGCCCACAAGTTTACCGTCTCTCATAACAGTAATCCTGTCGCAGACTTCGTACACCTGCTCCAGGAAGTGTGTTACAAAGATAATTCCTACGCCTTTGGCGCGGAGATCCCGCATCAGCTTAAAGAGTTTCTCAACTTCCTGCTCATCCAGAGAAGAAGTAGGCTCATCCAGAATCAGAACTTTACATTCCATGTCAACCGCACGGGCAATCGCGATCATCTGCTGCACCGCGAGGGAACAGGTTCCAAGCTGCTGCGCTGCTTTCGCGGGAATCTGCAGGGACTGCAGAATTTTTTCCGTGTCAGCGTTCATCTTTTTCCAGTTCTGTACTGCGCCTGCCGTACGGCCAATAAACATATTCTCCGCCACAGTCAGATTCGGGCAGAGCGTAATCTCCTGATACACGGTACTGATGCCCATGTTCTGTGCATCCTGGGGCGAGTGAATCGCAACCGCGCCCTCTTTGCCGTCCAAGAAGATTTCTCCGTCCTCTTTGCCGTAAACCCCGGTAAGAACCTTGATCAACGTCGATTTCCCGGCGCCGTTCTCCCCCATCAGCGCATGGATTTCACCTTTACGCAGTGTAAAATCCACACCCTGCAGGGCGTGCACTCCGGGGAAGATCTTGTGAATGTTTCTCATTTTTAATACAACATTTCCTTCCACTCTCAGGTCCACCTCCCAAAATTATATAGTTTTTTTCGTGCAAACGAGCGCGGGCAGGCTTTTTACGCTGCGCCGCGCTCGTCTTATACATTATAGCATATTTTTTATCGTCTAGCAATTGATTCACTCGAAAGCCCGCGTCTTCGGCGCTCCCTGTTCGACTTCGTCGAATGCTTTCTCGTTAGCGCTGCCGGAAATCAAATGCCGCTTCCAAAGTTAATTCCGAAGGAATTTACTTTTTCGCTATGATTTCCTTGCGCAGCTACTAGATACCATAAGTATCTACATCTTCCTGTGTGATGGTGGTTGCATCAAAGCCCTTCTCATCCATGATGATTGTCTTCTCAGCAGGTGCGCCATTCTTGATTACATCGTCGATGTAAGAAGACTGGAAAGGATTACACTGACCATCGTAGTTCCAGTTGCCTGCAAGCAGCTCTTCAAGTGCCCACTTGTTGCAGTCAAAGCCCATTATGATAACGTCTTTGCCAACGCCGTGAGAGATGTTAGCTGCATCCAGAGCCGCAACTGCACCCTTAGCCATATCGTCGTTCTCAGCGTAGATTACGTTGAACTCTTTACCAGAGCTGATTACGGACTGAACGATCTGCTGTGCATTCTCTGCGTTCCACTCAGCGGTCTGCTGCTCAACGATGTTCCAGTTAGCTTCTGCATCTGCCTTAGCCTGAAGAGCGCCGCTGCGGCCTTCCTGTGCTGCGGAACCCATCACGCCCTGAAGGTGGATGATATTGTAGGTCTCAAGACCCTGGCTCTCTAACCAGTTAACAGCGGTCTCGCCCTCTTTGTCCATATCGGATACGATGGATGCAAGGTAAAGGCTCTCGTCTGCGTCGATGGTACGGTCGAACAGGATAACCTGAACGCCTGCGTCCTGAGCATCTGTCAGTACGGAATCCCAGCCTGATGTATCAGCTGCGGAGAGAAGCAGGTAGTCAACGCCGTCCTGGATGAACTTCTGAGCTGCTGCGATCTGCTCATCGTTCTTCATGCTGTATGCGAAGGATGCGGAATAACCGTTCTCCTCTGTGAAGGTAGCCTTCAGATCCGCATCGTTAGCGGTACGATAGCCGGACTCGTTAGGATCGTTGTTGATGATACCAAGGGTGATCAGCTCGCCGCTTGCTGCAGGTGCCTCGGCCTCCTCAGCGGGTGCCTCTTCCTCTGCAGGTGCTTCCTCTGCTGCAGGTGCTTCCTCTGCCGCAGGTGCCTCTTCTGCTGCAGGAGCCTCTGCTGCGGGCTCAGTTGCTGCCGGAGCTGCCTCGCCGCCGCCACAGCCTGCCAGAGTAGCCATTACCATAGCGCCTGTCAGTAAAACTGCCATTTTTTTCTTCATTTTTTGTTTCCTCCCTTTCATTGTCTCTCCCACCCCTGTGGCGGAAGATATGTTTTTAGGGTGGCGGGATTTCTTGTTTCCCCGTCCCTGAGAACACTTTAGCAAAATGCACGACACAGTTCAACACCCAAAATCATCCTTTTGTGCATTTTGGATGGGTTCAACAATACAAATTTATGATATAATAAAAATAAATAGTACAAATTTTAAAATTTAGGGTATTTTTTTACGATTTTGTTATTTTTTTATGGATTTTAACGAAGAATTTTCCATATTTACCTGTCTCCTGTTTATAGTCAATCTTATCAGAAGCGGTAGTTGGGAGGTGTTTTTTTCCGATCGGCACAGATTTCATGAATAAATTTGATATAATTTGTTAATAAACCATGAACAAAAAGGAGATTTTTTTATTATGAACAAGTACGAAACGCTTTCGAAACAGCTTACCGAACTGATTTCCCGGAATTTGAAGCAGGGGATCACCGCGCTGCCCACCGAAACTGCCATTGCTGAGCAGTATCAGGTCAGCCGCCAGACAGTCCGTGCCGCTCTTTCGCTCCTCAAAAACCAGGGGCTGGTCGAGACCCGCCAGGGCAGCGGCTCCTATGCCACAGGACTTTCCCCCGACACAGACCGGAACCTGATTCCCATTCTGGTCGCCAGCAGTCAGGAATATATTTACCCTCATCTGCTGACCGATATCCGCACGGCGCTCGCCGCCAAAAGCTATCAGTTAAAGGTGCATCCCACGGATAACGATACCTCCCGGGAGAGACACCTTCTGCTTTCCCTGCTGGATTCCCCGCCCCGGGGGCTGATCGTGGAAGGGTCGAAGAGCGCGCTCCCCACCCCAAATGCCGATCTCTATGAAAAGCTGAAAGCCGCAGGAACCAAACTTCTGTTTCTACATAATAAATATGATGAGCTGCCGGACGAAATCTGTATCAAGGATGACAACTATTACGGAGGCTACCTTCTGGCAAGCCATCTGACGGAACTGGGGCACCGCCGTATCGCCGGTATCTTTAAAATGGACGACAAGCAGGGCCCGGAACGCTATTTTGGCGCTTTCTGCTGTCTGCGTGACCAGAATGTGGAGCTTTCCGACAGAAATGTGGGCTGGTTTCAGAGCACAGATGTGGAGGGGCTTGAGAAAAAGCAGGACAGCCGGTTCCTTGCCACCTATATCAGGGAGCGCCTTGCCGACTGCACCGCCGTCATCTGCTACAATGACGAAATCGCCTACTGGCTGATAAAAGAGCTCTCCTACGCCGGCATCCGGGTGCCCCGCGATGTTTCCGTGGTCTGCTTTGACAACACTTACTTAAGCGAATTGAGCAAAGTGCGCATCACCACTCTGACTCACCGGCCGCATGAAATGGGAAACTGTGTGGCAGAAACCATGATACAGATGCTGCAGGGTATCTCTGTCGTTTCCCAGGAAATCCCCTGGGAGCTGGTACGGAAAGAAAGCGACGGCCCTGCCCCGGCTTAAACTTTTGCGCCGGCCGACGGCCGCCGCCACATGTCTTAAGATTTACCGCCGGCTCTGTACTCCCTCGGTGTGCAGCCCTGTGTTTTTTTGAATACGAAACTGAAATAGTGAGGGTCCTTGTAACCCACCTCCAAAGCTATCTCGCCAGTGTGCATCTGTGTCTGGCGCAGAAGTTTTTTCGCCTTATCCATCCGTTTGCCCGTCACATATTCCACAAAGGTCACCTGCATGGCCTGGGAAAAGATCGCGCTGAAATAGTTGGCGCTGACATTGACTTCTCCCGCCACAGAATTCAGGGAAAGGGACTCCTGGGAATAGTTTTCTTCTATATATGTGAGCGCTTTCTTCAAAATGCGTTTGCTCTGATTATCCGACTCCCGGTCCCGAAGCTCCATGGCTCTCTCGGTCAGACCGCAGAGATAATCCCGCAACTCGTCCACATCATACTGTCCCTCCGGCGTCAGTCCCGCCTCATTTAAAAGCTGCAAAAACTCTTCCCTGTCACAGCCAAGAGACTCCACATAGGAAACCGCCGCGAAATAGACATGCAGCGTCAGATAGTTGCGGAACATCGCCGTCTGCAGCGCTTCCTTGACCGCCAGCAGATAGTTTTCCACAAAATCCGCAACCTCATCTCTGGCACCCTGCAACAGGAAGTCGCGGATCAGCCCAGCCTCCATCTTGGCCGGATCGATATCCCGGATGCTGCCGCCCTCCTCCTTCTCCGGCATGTTCCGCCCCATCGTCTCCCCTGTAAAGACATGCACCTGCGGCCGAAGGAAACGGTAAGCAAAAAGGTGATTCACCTTGCTGTAGCACTCTGCCAAAAGACTTAAGCGTTCCACCGGTTCACCCAGAGCCACATACCAGTCCAGAAAATCTTGCGCCGGATGACAGATGCGTTCCACATTCTCCAGACATCTTGCGCCAAGCTCCTGCATCTGCACGGGACTTCCCTTTATCAATACCCCGTAAGTGTTCACGTTCCAACGGAAAACAAGGTTCTCCGGGTAGCGTATAAAATAGTGCAGAAGTTCCTCCCGTTTTCTGGCAAAACCTTCCGACTCCATGCCCCTGTGTTCCCCGATCCGTTTTTCCTGCAAATTAAACAACAAAATATTGTAGCAGGACGCATTTATTTTCAAAGACAGCTTGGCTGCCTCCTCATAGATATCCTGTACCGGCATCCGTCCCTCAAACACCTTGACAAAGAAATCTGTCCGGGAAAACTGCTCGTACTCTCTTACCTCGCTCTGGAATTTTTCCTGATACGTCTTCTGCTCCCGCTCCGTCTCTATCTTTGTCTTAAGTTCCGCCAGCACTTTCTGCAGCGCCGCCCTGGTGATCGGCTTCAGAAGATACTGCTCCGCACCGACCAGAATGGCGCCGCGGGCGTACTCAAAATCATCGTACCCGCTGATAATGATAATCTTCATATCAGGAAATTCCTGATGCACGAGACGGCTTAAGGACAAACCGTCCATAAAGGGCATTTTTATGTCTGTCAACAGAACATCCGGCTTTGTCTTCTGGATGAGCGGCAGCGCCATCTCCCCGTCACTGGCTTCCCCCACAAACTCATAGCCATACTGCTGCCAGGGGATGTTATCCCTGAGCCCCTCCCGGACAATACTCTCATCTTCCACCAAAAAAACTTTCAGCATAGCGATCCTCCCTATCAGAGCCGGTTCCTTCCAGCGCAGCTCCTCATCCCCTGTCGTTGCCTCATTTCCGCAGACGTCAATACGTTCTTTCCTGCAAAAGCTCCTGTGTCACATTTTCTATCGTGAAGACATCCTCCTCCACATAATACTTTTTCTCAACCGTCTCGTCCGCCTCAAGCATGTCTATCACGCGTAGAAGATACTCTCCCTGGTTCGGATTACACTCGATGTCCACGTTGATTGCGCCCTCCGCCACCATATCCAGCGCCCCTTTCACCGCATCGAAAGAGAGGATCATAATGTCTCCGTTTACGCCAACCGTGCGGCCAGACTCCCGGATCGCTTCAATCGCGCCAAATGTCATATCATCATTCTGGGACACCACCACATCGATATCCGGGTATCTGCGCAGAAATGTTTTCATCACTTCCTTGCCTTTTGTGGAAGTAAACTCCGCGCATTTCTCTTCGAGGATGTTCCAGTTATTGTGCCTTGCAGCCACAGAGGCAAATCCGGCCGTTCTGCCGATCTGGGAAGAAGATCCTTCCGTTCCTGTCAGTATCACAATATTGATGGACTGGCTCGATCTGTTTTGCTGCACCAGCTCCCGCTCAAGCCAGCGCCCCGCCTTCTCGCCTTCCTTCTCAAAATCGCTGCCCACACAGGTCACGTAAAGGCTCTCATCCTCCACATCCACATTGCGGTCCATGAGGATAACAGGAATCCCTGCCTGCTTCGCCTCCTGCAGCACCGTTTCCCAGCCCGTCTCCACCACAGGTGAAAAAATAATATAGTCCACCCGCTGGGAAATAAAGCTGCGGATCGCCTTCAGCTGGTTTTCCTGTTTCTGCCGTGCATTGTGGAAAATAAGAAAATATCCGTTTTTCTGTGTAAACGCCTGCTGTACCGATTCTGTATTGGCCGTCCGCCATCCGGATTCGCTGCCAAGCTGCGACACCCCCACCACAATCCGATTCTCCTGTGTGATATGGGCCTCCTCCTCAATATCCGTGAAAAGCCTGCTGCCATAAAGCAGAAGCGCCATGGTCATCACGAAGAGCAGTCCGACCACAATCAAGCTGTAAGATCTTTTCCGAAACACACTAGCCCTCCTTCTCCGCCGCACAGGGAACTGCCGGGATAACGATTTCCACGCACGTACCCTTTCCCTTGACAGACTCAATCTTCATACCGTATTCCGCACCGAAATTCATACGGATTCTTTCATTGACATTGGCAAGCCCGAATCCCTTCTCCGTGTCCTTGCAGGGTTTCTCAATTTCTCTCTGCAGTTTGCGCAGATCTTCCTCCTCCATACCGACGCCGTCATCCTCCACGCGGAGCCGGATTTGCCGTCCGTCCATCTGTCCCGTCACAATGATGCGGCCTTTGGCCCGCTTGTATTTGATGCCGTGATAGAGCGAATTTTCCACCAGCGGCTGGAGCGTCAGTTTCAATATCTGATATTGGTACAATTCAGAATCAATCCGAATCTCATACTCAAGAATATCCCGATAGCGCACCTGCTGGATCTCAAGATAACTCTTAATGTGAAGTTCTTCCTCCTGAATGGTGATATATTCCTTTCCCTTGCTTAAAACCAGTCTGAAAAACTCTGACAGCGACATAACCATATTCACAGCCTTATCGGAATCGTTTCCCTCAATCAGCCAGACAATGGTATCCAGTGTATTATAAAGGAAATGCGGGTTGATCTGCTCCTGTAAAAGACGCAGGTCGGCTTTCCGCATCTTTCGCTCATCCTCCTTGATCTTCGACACAAGCCCTTCCAGACTCTCCGTCATCAGATTCACGCTGTCCGCCAGAACCGCCACTTCGTCCTGCGTCTCCACCTGCGCCCTTGCCGAGAAATCGCCTTCCGCCACCTGCTCCGTTACTCTGGAGAGAATCCTGATCGGCCTTATGATATCCGTCACAATCATCACAATCAGAACCGCCACCATAAGAACCAGCAGGGCGAGAAGTATGCCGCAGAAAATAGTAAAGCTGTGTACCTTCACGTTCAACTGGTTCGTCAGATACTCCATGCTTTTCGTCTGATAATAGATATAAGACTGGATATTATCCTGAATCAGCTCTGTCAGGACATAAATATTATTGTCAAGCATCTCAATATTGGTATCATACCCCACGTCCGTTTCCAGATTCATCCGTATGTCATCCACGCGATCCTCCAATGTATCGATGTTGCGCAGAAGAATCTGCAGTCTGGCGCGGCTTTCGTCATCCCTGGTGATACTCATCAGGTTATTAAACTCACCCCGCAGCTCGTCCAGATGCTCGTACGGATCTACCAGACTCCCGTCGCTTCCCACCGTGTCGAAAGTGACGAAACCCACCACCAGTTTGTAGAGGCTCTCATCCATCTCCTCTTTAAAATTCATATTGTAGTTATTGGCCACCGTCATGTTTCCCACAATCGCATCATAGGCGCTGCTGTAGTTGTGCAGGGCATAGAGCAGATAAAGCACCATTACCAGAAAGGGCACGGCTACCATAGCTGACAGGAGTATCAGTTTATATTTGATGGAATACTTGACTTTCGCAGTCTGCATACGCGCTTCTCCTTTATTTATTCATTTTACCAATTTTCCGCCAAAAGATAAATTCATTTTTTTAGGCTTTTTCGTAATGTCTGTTTGCAATCTTGCCCGCAAGGGTGTATTATATCTGTAAGTATGCTTTCTTAAGATTATATTAGGGAAGTTTGTCGATTTTCGAAATAATTTGATGAAAGAAGCCATAATGAAACAAAATTCCGTTTTAACAACGATTTATGAGAATATCTGCCGGGACACTGGAAAGCAGAACGAATCCGCCAAGCTGATCGTCGTGGTTCGTTTATCGACGCTCTCCATGCTGATCCAGTCTCTGGTTTGCTGTGTGCTGGTTTCCATCACGGGACATATGGGCGCACTTGTATTTTCGGTGGCTTCTCCCGTTTTATTTCTGGCCGTTTTCGTATTGTCATACCAGTGGAGCACCTTTATTTCTTACTGTATTTTAAATGTCTGTACGCTTTTCTGGACCTGCATGAATATTTACTGCTACGGCTGGGATATCGGCATACAGCACTTTCTGGTCGTTCTTCTCGTGTTTGTCTTCTTCTGTAAGTATAGACACGAGGCACTTAAAATTCTCTATGCCGTCGCTCTGTTTGCACTGCGTCTGGTCTTATATTATTACTGCAGATCCCATGAACCGATTATTCCACTTGAGGATAACCTGGCAAATATTCTGCAGACAATAAATACATTTTTTATTTTCCTGGCGCTCGGTTTAGTGGCATATCTCTTCAGCTCCACCACACAGGAGATGGAAGGCAAGCTGATCGAATATAATCGAAAGCTGATGAAACAGGCAAACACGGACACGCTGACCGGGTTATATAACCGCCGGCGCACCATGGAATATCTGGAGAACCTTCTCAAGGCCGCAGAGACACAGATCAGCATCTGTCTGTGCGATATCGACCATTTTAAGCGGGTCAATGACACATACGGACACGATGTGGGCGACGTGGTTCTCAAAACCATTTCAGAGACGTTCCGAAAAAGGCTGCCTCCCGACACCTTTATCTCCCGTTGGGGCGGCGAGGAGTTTCTGCTGATTTTCCCCCGTTTAAATGGAGACGAGGCAAGCACCGCACTGGAGACGCTCCGGCAGAAGATCCGGGAACTCACCTTCGACGGCGGCACGGAAAACTTCACCATATCCCTTACCTTTGGGTTGGTGGAATACGACTATCACAGTGATATCACCACGCTTTTAAAAGAAGCAGATGAAAAATTATATGTCGGTAAAGAAAGCGGGCGCGACCGGATCGTTTTTTGATCCGGTCATTATTTTTGAATTTCCTTCATATAGTAATACAAATTCTTATCTGCAGGTGTTCTCTTGAAACATTCCCTCTCTTCCAGGCAATGTACCCTGGTTTTGATTCTGTTTACCGCCTTAAGCATTCTGACGCTGCACTGGTATGGCCGCACGCATCAGGACAGCAAATTCTGCGCTTTCGCCCAGGCATTCTTCTTAGACGAAGTACAGGCAAACCCCATTCATTTCCACTATACCATAGACAATCCGTCCGCCTACGGTGTGGATGAGTCGTCCTTAACCCTGCCCGTCTATCAGCCCGGGGACGCCGCGAACGAGATATACGCTCTTTCTCTGGCACGGAAAGATCTGAGCGCCATCGATCCCGATGCCCTGAACAGCGAAAACCGCCGCCTCTATGAACTGTTGGACAGTTACCTTGCAGCTGCGGCTTCCACTGCCGCCTATCCCTATTTCTCGGAACCGCTCTCTCCCTCCTCCGGCGTACCCTCGGAGCTGCCAATACTGTTCTCCGAGTACCGTCTGGACGACAAGGCCGATATCGAAAACTATCTGTCTATCCTCACCCAGATTCCGGCTTACTTTGAGGGCCTTCTCATCTATGAACAGGAAAAGGCAGACGCCGGACTTTTTATGTCCGATCTGACGGCTGACCGGGTAATCCGGCAATGTTCCGATCTGCTGGATGCCGCCTCCGTAGAAGAGGGGACTCATTTTCTGGAAATTACTTTTAAAAGCAGGCTGCAGCAGCTTACAGAAAAGGAAATCCTGACTGCCGGAGAAATGGATTCCTATGTGTCTGAGCACAACCGCTTGTTGACTACAGTAGTCATTCCCGCCTATGACCATCTGGCGGACGGTCTGACCGTGTTAAAAGGCTCCGGCAAGCCAACCTGCGGTCTGGCCGGGCAGGAAAATGGCAGGGACTACTACCGGGCTCTCGTTCGTCTCCGCACTGGTTCTTACCGCGACATAGATGAAATCAAACGCCTTCTCGCCAGAGATCTGCGTTTTAACTACGAATCGCTGGTTGCGCTTCTCTCGGCGAACCCGGCTTTAAAAGAGATGATTGTCAAGTCGCCTTCTCTCCTGCCGGAAATGACGCCGGAGGAAATTCTTGCCGATCTGCAGTCGGAAATCGGCGAAGAGTTCCCTCCCATTCCGGCAGGCAGAAACAGCGCGCCCATCCGCTCCACCATAAAATATGTGGACGCCAGTCTGGAGGCATACAGCGCGCCCGCTTTTTACATGATGCCGCCCATCGACAACATCTGCAACAATCTGATCTGCTTAAATGCAAAGGACACGGAGGACGATCTGTCGCTCTTCACCACGCTGGCCCACGAAGGCTACCCGGGGCACCTGTACCAGACCGTATACAGCAAACGGTACCAGGAACAGGAAAATATCCTGCCTCTCGGAAATGTCCTCTACTACGGCGGTTTCGTGGAAGGCTGGGCGATGTATGTGGAACTGGGTTCCTTTGACCGTGCCATCGAGCTTGCCGGGAAATCCCACCCGGAAGCTGCCGCCTACTATCAGGTCTGCCGGCTTGACAGGCAGTTCCGGCTTGGCCTGTATTCTCTTCTGGATATCGCCATCCACTATGACAATGCCTCTTTCGAGGATGTGCAGAAACTCTGTTACTGTCTTGGATTGACCGACAGCGCAAGTCTTGCCGCCCTCTATCAGTATATCGCTGAAGAGCCGTGCAATTATTTGAAATATTATCTGGGGTATCTGGAAATTCTTGAATTAAAAAAACAGGCAGCCGTCCTCTGGTCCGAGCCGGACCAGACAACCGCTGTCTTCCATGACAAAGAATTTTTATACCGTTTTCATTCTTTCCTGCTGCAGAACGGCCCTGCCGACTATCGGACGCTGGCGAGACGGCTGGCAGCGGAATAATGTCCGATGGAACCAGCCGGCGCACATCGTTCCTGCCCGGCAGCCGCAATTTGCAAAACGCGCTTCATCCCACTTCCCTAAAAAACCGTGTCAGTTTGAAGAGGGCGCTTTCGAGCGCTCTCTGCTCCTCCTCGGAGAGTCCCCCCAGGACTGCGTCGATCATCTCCTCGTGGAACCGCCGGTGATGCAGATACGCCTCTTTTCCTTTCCCGGAAAGTGAAATCAGCACCACACGCCGGTCCTCTTCACTTCGGGTTCTTTCCACATATCCCTTTTTTACCAGTCCGTTGACTGCTATAGTCAGTGTTCCTGTCGTAACCTCGAGTTCTCTCGCCACACTCGTCATATTTTTGGAGCTGTCCGGGCCGATTGCCTCTATGACGTGCATATCGTTTGCCGTCACATCCTTATACTCCTCCGTCCTGATCGCCCGTTCCTCCAGTGTGTTAATATCCCGGAAGAGCCTGACCAGCACCTCATTCAATGTATTGCTGATATCCATGATCTTTCCCCTGCCGCACAAGCATGTCGTTTCAATCTCCAAACAGTGTAACAAAAATTAGTTTGAAAGTCAAACTTTATGAAAACAAACCTTCTCCCTAAAGTACTAATTATAAATTTTAATTTATATTTTCTTTCTTTTTTCTTTCGAATTCTGACACATCACATTCACAAATAGCCTGTATAGTGTTAATTGTAGTTAAGACAGAGCTGGATCAGACCATTCGATCCGCAAGGATGAATGATTAAGATTCTTTAGCAGTGGTTACACTACACATACAATGAAGTCGCCGGCGCTGATCTGGTGCCGACCGGCTTCGACAAAGCATAACAGCATGCCTTTAAAGCTGCTGTTGACATATATTTGAACCAACATTTCTATCCTTCTCACACACAGAAACGGCGCCCCATATGGAGCGCCGTTTCTGATATAAATGATATGTTGCCTTTTATGATGCAAAGTTTCTTACGCTAATCCAGTTCCAGCTCCGAAAAGTCTATGTACAGCTCGTCATAAATTCCCACTCTAACGCGGTCTGAAAAAGAATACCGCTCAGCCTCTCCGCCCGGTTCAAACCGATACACACTGACAGCGTCCCGTTCCCGATCCACAATCCAGTATTCCCGCACCCCCGTTTCCCGGTAAAGCGCCAGTTTCTGCTCGTAGTCCTGTTTTCTGGTGGACGGCGACACAATCTCAATAACCCAGTCCGGCGAACCCTGGCAGCCTTTCTCCTCCAGTCTGTCCCTGTCGCAAACCACGGATATATCCGGGATCAGATAGTTATATTTATCCCTCTTGATAAATGCGCCAAGCCCCATATAAGCTTTACACTGTCTGTTGTTTTTCTTTAAGTACAGCTTGATCAGCCAGAACAGCTCCCCGAGAATATCCTGATGAGATTCCCCAGGCGCCTGCATGATGAACATCTCGCCGTCAACCAGCTCCGCCCTCACATCTCCGGGAAGCGCATCCACATCTTCAAATGTGCAACGTTTTCCGCCTTCCATTACCACAAATCTTTCCTCTCTTTCCGCTCGCGCAAAGTCCATAAGCTCTCCTCCTGTTCCGCAGGAGACATCTGCACAGAATCTCCCGCTTTTAAATTGTGTTGGTTGGATTTAAAAGCATAGAAATTCTGAAACACAGACTGGAAAACCAAACATATATGCCGGTTTTATTTGACTCCGGCGCAAAGTGCCGCGCCGAACATTTATTGTCGAGAAACTAATATGCTTTGTGCTTATTATAGACAGCTTAAAATGAGATGTCAAGAACGGAAATCCGTTTCTTATATCCCCCAACGCTAAGCGAGCATCTTCCCTGCCAGCACAATACTTGCCGCAATCCCTGCCAGCGTGGCCAGCAGCGCCCCCTTAAGTGTATGGCGCGTCTTTGTGACCTTTGCCGCCAGGAAGTATACGCTCATCGTATAAAAGATCGTTTCCGTGCAACTCATCATTATGGACGTGGTGAGTCCTGCCAGGGAATCCGGCCCATGATTTTTAAATATATCCAGGACCAGCCCTGTGGCCGCCGAAGAGGAAAACATCTTAACGAACATAAGCGGAACCAGTTCGGAAGAAAATCCGAGTCTGGCCGCAACGCCGCCAAACAGTCCTCCGACAAATTCCAGAAAGCCGGAAGCCCGCAGAACGCCCACCGCTACCATCAGCCCGATTAAGGTGGGCATGATCTGAATTACCGTCTGAAAACCATCTTTCGCGCCCCGGATGAAATCCTCATACACGTTACAGCGGTTGGAGATGCCGTAAGCCACAATATAAAAAAGAATGACAGGAATGATGATGTTGGAAATATTGGATAGGACAGATGCCATGCGCAGACCCATAAACTGGTTTTATAAAATTTATGCGCAGTCCCACACTTTTATCCCTGCACAAATGTTGATAAATGACAGAAATACTGCTACGATATATCATGTCAGCAAAAGCGGCGGTCTTTCGGCTTAACCCGGCATAAATCGGCACATGCCATAAGAAACGCCTGCACAGCTGTAGAACGGAGATTTTTATGGCACAGTCAAATATAACGGTTCTCGCTGCCCTGATCGGCTTCATCGCCTTTATGGCAGCGCTCATCATACTGATTGATTTTTTCCTCCGCCGCAGGCGGGACCGGCGCGCCAGCAGAATGGACGAGATGGAAGGACATGATTTTGAATTTTTCTGCGCCGATCTTCTGCGGGCCCAGGGCTTTATTGATGTGGAAGTTACCCGTGGAAGCGGTGACTTCGGCGTAGATATTCTGGCAGAAAAGGACGGTGTCACCTATGCTGTCCAGTGCAAACGCTACAACAGCCCTGTCGGCGTGGAGGCTGTGCTTCGCACCTATGGCGGTCAGGCTTACTATGAGCGCATGGTTGGCGCCGTTATGACAAACCAGTATTTTACCTCACCCGCCGTGGAAGCCGCGAAAAAACTGCGCATTCTGCTCTGGGACAGAGGATATATGGACGCCATGATGGAAGAAAGCAGCTCTCGAAACAGCCGGCAGCATCAGTCATCCTAAGTTTGATTTCATGTCCCGGATAAAAAAGAAAAGGAAGGTAACAGCCTATGTCCCAACTAAAGAAATACCCTCTCAGCGATATCCCCCATTACAAAGTGCACGGGCGCACAGTCCCCGGAACATGCCCGCTGCCGCTCTTTTTTAATGGAAGCGCGGTGGAACTGAACGTGTCCGGCTCTGAACTTTGGGTTGATCTGGAAGTCAGCTGGCACACTCTTGAAATGTGGGTGACCATAGAAGTCAACCGGGAACTTATAAGCCGGCAGATGCTCATGCCGGGAATCCAATCTTTGTGTCTGTTCCTCGGCATGAGTGAAGAACCCGTTAAAAATGTGCGTATCACGAGAGAAACACAGGCCATGATTGAAGACGAGGACTGCTGCCTCATCGTCCGCGGCTTTCAGGCAAACGGCAGCTTTTATCCTGTTCCCAAAGGAAAATATACCCTGGAATTTGTGGGTGACAGCATTACCTCCGGGGAAGGCACCTATGGGGCGAAAGGGGATCTCGACTGGATTCCGATGTACATGAGCTACAGCCGCGATTACGCGAAAATGACCGCAGAAGCCCTCGGCGCGGACGCCTATATCATCTCCAAGGGCGGCTGGGGCGTATTGTCCGGCTGGGACAACAACCCGAACTGCAAAATTCCCTCCCGCTACGAACAGCTCTGCGGTCTCTGCTGCGGTCCGAAAAATGAAAGCCTCGGCGCTTTCACGCCTTACGACTTTTCCGCAAGAAAGACGGACGCAGTGATCGTCAATCTGGGAACCAACGATGCCTCCGCTTTCCAGCAGCCCGCCTGGCATGACCCCGTCACGGGACAGACCTTTAAGCAGCATCTGAACCCGGACGGCACTTTTGTGGAGGCGGATTTAAACCGTTTCAAGGACGCCGTGGTCTCCTTCCTGCAGGTGCTTCGGAAATGTAACCCGCAGGCACATATTGTCTGGTGCTACGGTATGATTGGCTACGATCTTTCCTTCGCGATCAATGACGCCATGACCCGCTATATGAAGGAAAGCGGTGATCACAACGTCATTTACCTGCAGCTGCCGCTCCTCACCGAGGAAACCGTCGGCTCCAACAACCATCCGGGAGAGCCTTCCCATCGGCGGGCAGCACGGTTACTGACAGAATATCTGCAGGATTATTTTGCAAGAATCAATTAATTGATACAAAAAACGCCTCTCTGTCAACTGCACAAAGAGGCGTTTCCTTATTTCAGCCTATTTTCTCTCCAGCTCCATCATTCCCAGCTTCAGCGCTCCCATGATACCCTGCTTATCGTCCAGACTCTGCACCACAATATAGCTGTCCAGATCTGCGATCTCCTTCGTTCTGATGTAATCGTTCATCAGCTCCTTAAACTTCTCACGCACCAGCGGCAGAAGCTGTGTCTGATGCATGACGCCGCCGCCAAGTATGATGCGCTGCGGGGAAACAAGCACGGTATAATCCACAAGCGCCTGCGCAATATAGTACGCCTCCATCTCCCAGACCTCGGCCTTGTCGGCAAGCTCGACTGCTTTCCTGCCCCATCTTCCCTCAATGGCAGGGCCGGCCGCCAGACCTTCCATACAGTTTTTGTGGAAAGGACAGAAGCCCTCGTATGTATCCTCCGGGTGTCTGTTCAGCAGCACATGTCCGCCCTCCGGGTGCATCATTCCGTGTATGAGATTACCGTCAACGATCACGCCCACACCCACACCCGTACCGATCGTGATGTAGATGCAGCTGTGCAGTCCCTTCGCAATACCCCAGGTGTACTCACCAAGCGCCGAGCCATTGACATCGGTATCGAATCCCACGGGCACACCCAGTTCCCTCTTAAAGGCGCCCACGATATCACAGTTCTGCCACGCAAGCTTCGGTGTGGTAGTGATATAGCCGTACGTTTCAGACGTTCTGTCCACGTCAATCGGTCCGAAACACCCGATGCCGAGCGCCTCGATCTCTTTCCCCTTAAAAAAGGAAAGAAGTTTCGGCACGGTAATCTCCGGCGTCTCTGTGGGAATGGAAATCTGCTCCAGAATCTCACCTTTTTCGTTTCCGATGGCACACACCATCTTTGTGCCGCCTGCCTCCAATGCTCCTAATACCATGTAATACCTCCATTCTGAGACGTTCCACGCCTCCTGTATTTGTAATCATGCACATCCGTGACTGCCTGTGCTGTAAAACTCTTCGCCGGCCGCCAGGCATCCATCTGTCATCCGAACGCCCTCTACTGCGCTCCCACAATCTCTCTCGCCACAAATACCCCGCTGGCGGACGCGTGGGACAGGGAATGGGTCACCCCGCTGCCGTCCCCGATGATGTAGAGCCCTTTGTACTTCGTCTCCAGATGCTCGTCGATCTCCACTTCCATATTGTAGAACTTAACCTCCACACCGTACATCAGCGTATCGTCGTTGGCCGTGCCGGGCGCAATCTTGTCAAGCGCATAGATCATCTCGATAATGCCGTCCAGGATGCGCTTCGGAAGCACAAGGCTTAAATCTCCCGGTGTTGCGGCCAGAGTAGGCTCAATGATCCCCTCCTCAATCCGCTTGGCGTTGCTCCTTCTGCCCCGCACCAGATCTCCGAACCGCTGTACAATCACACCTCCGCCCAGCATATTGGACAGTCTGGCAATGCTCTCCCCGTAGCCGTTGCTGTCCTTAAACGGCTCTGAGAAATGCTTCGCAACGAGAAGGGCAAAGTTTGTATTTTCCGTCTGCTTCTCCGCCCCCTCATAACTGTGGCCGTTGACCGTCACGATCCCGTTTGTATTCTCATTGACCACAATTCCATGCGGATTCATGCAGAAAGTTCTCACGCTGTCCTCAAATTTTTCTGTGCGGTAAACGATTTTGCTCTCATAAAGTTCGTCTGTCAGATGGGAGAATATCACCGCCGGAAGCTCCACGCGCACACCGATGTCTACCCGGTTCGATTTCGTAGGGATGGCAAGCTCCCCGCAGACCTTCTCCATCCATTTGCTGCCGCTTCTCCCAACGGATATGACACACTTGTCACATTCGTAGGCGTCCTTTTCGCAGATCACGCGATAGCCGTCTTCCATCCGCTCCACCGAGAGAACCGGCGTATCAAAGTAAAACTCCACCTGATTTTTCAGTTCTGCATACAGATTTTCCAGAACAATATAATTGATGTCCGTCCCCAGATGGCGCACGGAAGCGTCCAGCAGATTCAGATTATTCTGCAGGCACAGTTTCTTGAAATGGGTGCCTGCCGTAGAATACAGTCTCGTCCCCTCGCCGCCGTACTTCATGTTGATCTCGTCCACATAACGCATCAGCTCTATGGCCTTTTTCTTCCCCACATGTTCGTGGAGCGTACCGCCGAAATCGTTGGTAATATTATATTTTCCGTCAGAAAAGGCGCCTGCGCCGCCAAAACCACTCATAATTGAGCAGCAGGAACACTTCACGCAGGATTTCACCTTGTCCCCGTCAATAGGGCACTTCCGCCTCTCCAGCGCATGTCCCGCCTCAAATACTGCTATCTTCAGATCCGCCTTCTGCCGCATCAGCTCGTAAGCCGAATAGATGCCGCCCGGCCCCGCGCCGATGATAATTACGTCATATTTCATATACACCTCCATATCGGAACCGTGTTTTGCAGTGACACGTTTTCCTTCTCTCAGTCTCTCCCGATCAAGCCGCGCACTGCCTCCACAGCCACCCGGATCGCCATGTCCGTGTCATGCACCACCGGGTTTTCCAAACCCAGTTTCTCCCGTTCCTGATTTGCCACCACAAGGAAACAGGCTCCGGCTCTCACCCGCAGATAACTCGCCACCGTAAAGAGCGCCGCCGATTCCATCTCGGAGGCCAGACATCCAAGTCTTTTCCATGCTTCCCACTTATTCATCAGTTCATAACTTACCGGCTTCGTCTCCGGCTCATGCTGTCCATAAAAAGAATCCTTGGCCTGCACCACGCCCGTGTGGAAAGGGCAGCCCTTCACCCGCGCCGCCTCCGCGAGCGCATTGGCCACCTCCAGATTCGCCACCGCCGGGAACTCAATGGGCGCATACTCCCTGCTCGTCCCCTCCATGCGGATCGCCCCGGTGGCAATCACAACGTCACCGCTCTTTACCTCTTTCTGCATACCGCCGCATGTGCCGATGCGCAGGAAAGTATCCGCGCCGCAGCGCACAAGCTCTTCCATCGCAATGGCTGCAGAAGGGCCGCCGATGCCTGTAGAAGTCACGCTGACCTTTACTCCGTCCAGCGTTCCAGTGTAAGTAATATATTCCCTGTTATCCGCTATCAGAACAGGATCGTCAAAATACTGTGCAATCTTCACGCACCGCTTGGGATCACCGGGCATAATCACATAACGCCCCACTTCCCCCGCCGCCACCTGTATGTGATACTGTCTGTCTGCATCCTCCGAATAATTCTTCATGCGAAATCCTTTCTTTCTGCCGCTGCGTCCAGCCGTTCACCCACCGCAGCATGAAAACATATGATCCGGCTTATCCCGCGGTCAGTCTGCCAGCGCAAACATCCGTATCGCCGCCTTTACGTCCTCCTTCATGGCATCCCTTCCGGCCATAGAAAGGGAGGAGAAAAAGACAGGCTCCTGCGCCTGCAGGGTTTTTAGATATTCCGCCGCACCGTTTCCCCCGGCCTTGTCCATATAAGTGAAGTAGTTAATCTTGCGCACACCTGCCTGGACTGCCTTATGATAGTCCTCACGGCTGACGCCGGAGCCTCCGTGCATCACAACGGGAATGTCGTCCGTAAGCGCACGCACATTTCTCACCACGTCAAAGTCCAGCTTCGGCTCCGCAAGATAGATGCCGTGTGTAGTTCCAAACGAGCAGGCAAGCGCATCAATTCCGCTCTCTTCCACAAAAGCCTTCGCCTGCTCCGGGTCCGTATAAATCTTTGTATCATCCGGCTCTGTGCCCGTATCTCCGGCACCCGATTCACGCCTGCCCATGCTGCCCAGCTCCGCCTCCACAGATGCCCCTGTTTTCGCCGCCAGGGCCACCGCCTGTTTTGTGTTTTTCATGTTTTCCTCATAGGAAAGCGTGGAGCCGTCATACATAATTCCCGTGAAGCCAAGCTCCAGCGCACGCTCCAGATACTCAAGCGTCTCGCCGTGATCCAGATGCACACAGACGGGAACGGAAGCCTTCTTCGCCTGCTCCACCATAACCGGGCCGATCAGCTCCAGCGGAACCCACGACTCATGGCACTGCGCAAACTGGATAATCACCGGGGCATCCAGCTCCTCGGCCGCGCCCAGTACAGCCTGCAGGCTTTCCAGGTTCGCCGCGTTAAAAGCGCCAATCCCGATGTTCTTCTCCTCTGCAAGTTTCATTATTTCCTTTAAAGTCACTAACATATGCTCTCCTCCGCCATCCTAATGTCCGTTATGTTTCTTCCATCCCTGTGCAATCTTCCGCTCCAGCTCTTCAAAAGGCTTTAAGCCGCCAAGCGCGTCATAAGCCTCCACGCAGCACGCCCCCGTCGCCGCCGCCAGATGCATGGCCATCTCCGGGGGATATCCCTCCAGTATGGCTGTCAGAAAGGCAGCGATGCTCGTATCTCCCGCGCCTGTGCCGGAAAGCACTTTTTCAGGCACATAGCTCGCCTCAAACCCTGCCTGATCCGCCCATGCGGCTGTATCCAGTTCCAGCTTTGCGCCGATCTCCGATAAAACCTGCTGACTGCCCGTCCGATAATAAATACCCGGCGCGCCGCACTTAATCAGAAGGATCCTGGCCCCGAAATCCATGCACTGCCGTGCCAGCGGCACAACGTCTTTCTCCACATCCAGAATCTCCGTAATGTCCTTGCCCGCGGCACGCTCCTGCCACTCCTGGAAACGCTCCCGGTCAAGCATAAAACAAAGCTCTTCCACACTGGGAACGAGAATGTCCACATAGGGAATCACCTGTTCCAGAATGTGCCTCCAATCCACCTGTCCCGCTTCCGAATCCGGGTCTATTGCCGCAAAGTCAAGGGAAGTGGCGGCGCCGCACGCCTTTGCACGCCTCATCATGGCTATCAGTTCCGCGCCGTCCCGCTCATACATGGAACGCATAATCGGCGGATAGCCGAAATGAAACAGCGCCGCCTCCTCCAGCTTCTCCTGTGGAATATCAGCCGCGCAAAACGTATGGTTCGCCCCCGGATTATGCAGAAAAACGCGGTCAATTCCGGGAACCGCCAGCGCCACCGTATAGGAAGTGGATTCCTCCCCGGAAACGAGCATTCCCCCGTCTGCATCGTAAGCCTTGAGCACATCGCATACAATCCTGCCGAACACATCGTCTCCGACCTTTCCCATCAGCGAAACATCCGCGCCAAGAATTTTCATGGCAAGTCCCGTGTTTGCCACAGAACCGCCCGTATGCACGTCCGCCTCCCCTACATGAACCAGTTTGCCAGGCGTCAGAATATCCCCCAGCTGTTTCGCCTTTTTCCCGTCAAAAACCGGCGTAATATCCAGACAGATATGTCCGGCCGCAATTACTTTTTTGCCCATTCCAATTCTCCGTCCTTTACTCGGCTCCGTCAAATTCCCTATATTCAATTATACAGATTTACCGCCGTAAAGAAAAGACAATATTAGAATTTTATGCCGTCCATTCTATCGTTCCGCAGGCGATCTTGTCACCGGCATTTCCGGCCGGCTGGGAGGTAAAGTCATCCGGCTTTTCGTGGATAATTACAGATCTTCCAATGATTTCCTGAATGGTGTACCGCTTATCATAAAAGACACTGAATGCGTATCCCTGATTGCCGAGAAGCGGCGGCATGTCGCCGGCATGGCCGGGATGTAACGCATTTTGCGGGTTATAGTGCAGTCCCGTGTGGCTGAAATGATCGCTGCAGTCCCCCGAATCATGTATATGCATGGCGTAAAAATTGCTGGAACCCGGAAGGTTACTGTTGGGAAGCCCGAAAATTTCCGCCTCCACCAGAACGCCTCCGTAGGTGGTGTGATAAAATCTGACCGCGCCGCTTAAGCCGGGGTACTGCTCGCTGCCGCTCACCCACGCAATCGCTCCCGGATGATTGTGGAGCAGAAGCTGTGTGAAAGCGGTTCCCGGTGTGATATCGTAATTGGGCATAGAAAAACTCCCGTGTGTTTTAGAGTTATTCTATGACGCTTTTGCGAAGTGGTGCATCCGCAGTCATTCAGACTGCTTCCCAAGCAGAAATTCCGTTCCGCCCACAACCCGGTCCGATATCAGCAGAAGCTTACTCTTTAAAAACGGTGTGAGCGCTTCCCTGGCCGCCTGCATGTCCGCCGCCTCATTGTTCCCATCCGTAAATACAAGCGCCACCTTACTTCTGGCATGGAATTTCTTCAGATAGGCAAACAAATCTTCATACCGCTTTTTCTGCGGACTGCAGCGGTACGTCTGAAATGCGGCTCCTGTCAATAGCATGGCCATCGGCGTCACACTGGATGTCATCTCCTGCCCCCAGAACACCAGGTTCAGCCGCACGTTTCTGAAAATCTCATTGCTCCGTTTCAGCGCCCTGACCACCGAAGCCACCGGCTCCCGGAAATCCGCCTGCTCCAGCGACATGTCTATCACAATCGTCATTTCCAGGTTTCCGCCGCGATAATTCCCCGGCACATGCAGAATCGCATCTACCCTCTTTGCAATCTGTAATGCGCCCATCTCTGTGATTTCCATATATGCTCAACCTCCCTGTCAGCGCGGACTGTCTTCCAGACCGATCATAAATGACACGTTTTTTCACATTTCGACATATATTATAGTAACAGAAAACCCACTTGCGAACCCGAAAAGCCTTTGCAAGCAATGGAGCAAGGAGCAGAAATGTCCAAAGAAGCGGAATGGGACGACCGATTTAAGATCGGCGTCGATTCCATCGACAAAGCACACCGAAAGCTTTTTTCTATCGTACACAAACTAATCGGCCTGAGCAAAGATAAAAGCAGCGGACAATGGGCCTGTGCCGAAGGAATCAAATACTTTAAAAACTATGCTGTAAAGCACTTTGCAGACGAGGAAGCCTACATGCAGTCAATCGGCTACGAAGGGTATGAAATACACAAACGCCTGCACGACGATCTGCGCTATAAAACACTGCCGGCCCTCGAAAAAGATCTCCAGGAATCCGGCTATTCCGAGGAATCTATCCAGCATTTTATCGGTATCTGCGTGGGGTGGCTCACCGCCCATATTATCATTGAGGATCGCGCCATCGCCGGTCTCATTTCAAACAAGTGGAAAACAGATCATATGGGCGCAGACATGAACGCGCTGGAAAATGCCCTGTCAGGCACTATAAACGAAATCTTCCGTCTCCCGACGGAAATCGTCAGCGAACATTACAGCGGGGAAAATTTCGGTAAAAGTATGATTATCCGGCTGACTTACCGCTCCATAGACCATGAAGAGGTACAGGTTTTTATGGCGCTGGAAGAATGCCTTGTCCTGCGGGCCGTAAGTTCCATTCTGAACATGCCTTTGAGCAAAATGGATCAGCTTGTCATGGCCATCGGAAAGGAGCTTGCCGTCCAGATCGCCAATCAGGTCGCCATACGCTGTGACCTTGCTTTACAGTATCATCTGGAAAACAGTCACTTTATGACCCCCGAACAGTTCCGGCAGGCATTTTACGCAGGCGCTTTTGATTACAGCCTGCTGTTCAACACCGGGCGCGGCTACTTTGCATTTGTAGTGGGTATTTAAGGCTGCCAATTCTCTCCCGTCGGAACTGTTTCCTCCTACCGCTTTCTCTTACCGGCAATATACAGGATTCCCGTCGCAGTCACCGCCAGGGCCAAAAAAACAATCACGATCCCGGCTGCGTTTCTCAGCCGTCGGTCATCGGGGTCCTTCTCCACAACGGCCGGGATCTCACTGCTCTCCGGCTGCCAGTCGATATAGGCAATCGCATAGGGAGAAAACCTGTCGGTTGAGAAAGTAATCGTATCCGGGTTGTTGTCCTCATCCGCAAGCTGGGCAAACTCCTGCCCGCCATCCGCCTTCGTGTGCAGCCTTAAGATATAAAATTTCCGATTTTCCACCTTCAGGTGATCCGGCACATTGATTACCACTTTCAGAGGCTCCGGCAGCTCGGAAACCATCTGCGTATCATTGTTCTTCGATGCCATGAGAAACACCTCGAAATACTGCCCAATGTTCATGCCTGGCAGTTTTTTCTCCGCGAACGCCTTCTGCACCTGCGGCGTCTCTTCCCCGTTAGCGTCCTCAATATGCAGATTAATGGAGACCGGCACATCGCCCTGCAGCATCTCCATCTTTTCCTCCGCGCTGAGCAGATGCTCCAGCACAATCTCAAAATTGGGAACGCCCGAGTTTTCATAGAAACTGCTGTAAGAGGTCTCCTGCTCCGTGTCCGCAAAGTCATTCTGGATCGTCACCTGCAGATCACCGGTTTCCAGCGCGCCCTTCATCAGTTCTACCTCATCGCTTTCCGCAATCCGCTTCTGCGCCTCCTGCACAGAAATATTCAGATACTGCAGCGTACCCGTCAGCCGGTTCATTTCCACCGCCTGCATCTGATCGTCCGTTTCCTCCTCTTCACGGTCAGGCGCATCCGCACTGCCTGCCGGATCTTTCTCCGGCTTCTCAGGAGCATGGTTTCCCGCCGCAGAGCCGCCGTTTTTATCCTTTTCTGGTATCGGCGCAAAATCTGCGGAAATGGTATGGTTTTCCCCTACCTGCGCGAAGTTGTAAGAGGCCGTCGCTCCTATCGCCTTGCCGTCTATGTATACATTCTTAATCAGATATCCGCTTTTGGGCGTGATGGTGTACAGAATCCATGCCCCCTCCGCCACCGTGGTTTTTCCTTCCGGCGTGATTGTCCCGTTGGCTGAAGCCGCCGCCGTGATGGTGTAAGATTTCGCCTGTTCCTTCTCGAATGCCGCCGAGAGGCACATATCCCTCGAAAGATTCTTCACGATATATTCCTGTTCTGTGCTGATGATCGTTCCGTTCTCCGTCCATCCGGCAAACCGATAACCGCGCACAGGCGCCGCCTTGATCCTGACATCACTTCCCTTCTGGTAAGTTCCCTGCCCGGACAGCGTTCCTGTATTTGCCGGGG
The DNA here is from genome assembly GCA_965114645.1 of uncultured Lachnospiraceae bacterium. Taxonomy (GTDB): domain Bacteria; phylum Bacillota; class Clostridia; order Lachnospirales; family Lachnospiraceae; genus UBA3282. The sequence continues at coordinate 81,757 of CBCOZL010000011.1, forward strand.
AACAGTTGAGGGAAAGGCTGAATTTATTCTGGGAAAACATGGCGGTAAAGCTTCTGGAATCCGTGACATGGTTTAGCTGCATCTTACTGTCTTTGCTGACAATATTGTCATTTTCCATCCAGCCGTCAAACTGGTAACCGTCCTTAGGCGACGCCTCCAGCGTTATATTCTCCCCGTATCCTATGGTTTTACTCTCGGTTGCCGTTCCGCCGTTGCTGTTATTTACAGAGACGCTGATCCGGCAGTTAACCGGCTTAAACCGGGCTTCATATGTGGCGTCTTCCCTTATATTGTCCACTACATACTGGGAATTTCCCGAGACCCTGTCACTGCCCCGGTACCACCCGTCAAAGACAAACCCGTTATTTGGCGCCGCAGAGATCACCGCATATCCGCCCTCCTTTACCGCCCCGCTCCCGTACACAGCGCCGCCGTTCTCGGGTGAGGCTTTCAGCTGGATAAAATAGCTGGACGCCTGGAGGGAAACCAGCGCCGAGGCGCTATATCTGCTGTCCTGTCTGGAAACCGCCTTCACTACAAGGGCCGGAGCCGTCTCATCAGACGCCACGTTCAAAACACCGTTGTCATCCATAAAGGTATTCCGGCTTTTCTGTCCGGATACACTCCACGCCACCTCTTTGCTGTACTCGTTTTCCCCGGATACAGACGCAGTAAAGTTACAGGTTTTCCCCTTAGAAACTACCACCGTTCCGGGAGAAATACTGACTGAGGTTATCACAGGCTCAGCCGGAGCCGGTTTCGTAATTTCCATGGAAACCGTGACCTGAACGCCCCTCTCGAAATAGGCGTCCGCCTTATCCCCAAACAGGAGGAACGCATTGTAAATCCCGGGTTCTAAGGAAGGATTCGGTTCCAGTGTAAAAATACAGGATTCACCTGCGGCAAGTAAATCTGTTTCCGGCGCATCCACCGAGATCGAGTCGTGGTAATCGGCCTCCCTCCACTGAAGAGTAATATCCGCCGTACCCTGGTTGGACAATACAATGTCCTGCCCAAGCGCCGTGCTTCCCTGTTCCAGCGCGCCAAAACTGATCTGGGTTTTATCCGCACCCAGAACATAGGGCTCACTTTCTGCCGCCGTCCCGCTTTCTGCCGGGTAAGCGCCAAGGCTAATCTCAGCGGCATAGCATGGCAGAGTCTTCGAGAAAAGTGTCTGTGTCAGCAACGTAAAAATTCCTGCATAAAATATCACTCTTTTTCTCATCTTCCACCTCATTTCCGCGCCGTTCAATCTGCATCTGTTCTGCCTGTCCCAGACTCAGTTGACACAATCATGCGCTCTCTCGTGCTCGTTTCCGTGATGCTCTTTTCCACTGCCGGTCTTTCCGTCATGCGCGCATTCGTCAATCCGATCGCGCAGCTCCCCCATCGTCATCCCGTGACAGTCCTCGATCGTAACATCCTCGTCATATTCCAGAAGTTCCAGATAGGTTCTGTACTTTCCAAAGGACATTTCATGCCGGTGCGCCTCCTCCCGGCAGACAGGGTCGCTCGTGTAAGTCAGGGCTTCATATTTTTCTGTAAGTTCACTGGCATGAAGTTCCTCCAGAATCTTCTCTGGCTGGTCTGAAATAACCGTAAATACCAGAACCGCATCCTCATTCAGATATCTATTATATTTATCGTCATTTATCAGACGGTTGATAGCCTGCATATAAGAAACATTCTTAAGCGGCACCTGTTCTATCATTCCTCTGCCGTCATCATTGTACGCTTCGGTGGATACCACCCTCCCAAAACAGTTGAGACCAAGTTCGATGGACGGGTTCACGTCAATACTGATATAAGAAACAGGCTTCCTGTATACGGAATACCCTCCTATTCCGATCATGCAGAACAATACTGCTGCCGCCAGTGCAGCCTGCGGCACATAATGTGCCCGGACACGGTTTTTCTTCTGCCGCCGTTCATTCAGATATTGTAATGTATTCTGTTTCAGTTCTTCTGTTGCCTGTATCTTTTCCAGGCTTTCCCGAATCGGATTCATGCCCATTCACCCCCCAACTGCTCCCGAAGCAATGCTTTCGCCCTGGCAAGCCATGTGTATATCGTATTTTCTTTCCGGCCAAGTATTCCCGCAATCTCAGTGGCCGAATACCCTTCAAAATAATAAAGATAAATGACACTCCGATATTTTTCGGGAAGCTTCAGCACCACTTCCAGAACCCCTTCATCCGTATCGTCAAAGGCCTCGCGCTCCTCGGCAATGACATCCAGCGGCACCCACTTTCTCCGCGAAAAATATCGGAGCAGATCCTTACAGGCGTTGATGGTGACCCTCACAAACCACGCCTTCTCATGCTCGCTGCTCTCAAAAGCCCCTTCATAGAGCATATATTTCATGTAAACATTCTGAAACACATCCTCTGTATCATATCTGTTTTTCAAATGTAAAAAACATATTCTACGCACCATATCCGCATAGGCTTCCATGGCAAAGTTAATCTCTTCCGCGCTTTTCAAGGCTGCTCTCCTTCTGTTCCCAACCGGACAGGGAAAATTTCCCCCGTACACAGACAAAACCCCGCTGACTTGCAGCGGGGCTTTATGTTTTCCCTTAGTGGTGGCCGGAATGATGGCCGGATCCGCCGTGGTGACCGGAATTGCTGTTATGACTGGGTTCTTCATGGTGATAGCCATTATTATAATCATCATGGTACTCTTCGTGATAATAGCCATCGTAGTAGCCCCCATCATAGGATACGTCGTAGCCTCCGCACCAGATCATGGCTCCTGTCTCATAATCGTAATAGTAGCTCCCGGCTTCCTCAGCCGATGCCACCATCGTTGTACCGCCAACCATGAACGTTGCCACTGCCATTGTCACCGCAAACTTTGCCAATTTCCTTTTCATACCCATCTACCTCCGTTTACTTATTTCTCAATTATCTGAGTCGTTTCATAAGTAATACGTCTGGCAAAGCCGATTCCTTTCACTTCCGGGAAAATTTTTCCGCTGCATTTTTCTGTTATGTAACACGCCTGCCTCACGAGATGTCAAAGACCTTCTCACTACACTTCGATTGTCTTATAAACAGTATAATGCAGATACGGCAATTTGAAAAGCAGAGATCCTGTTGAATCCCTGCTCTTTCTATACTATTCAGCCCGGTTTTTCCGTCAATTTCACTTCTTCGCATTTTACTGTTAATTTTTCGCAATCATGCCTGATTTTCCCTTAAGAATTGGTTGATAAATTCTCCCCAGGCTCGATATAATTTATATTAGCATTACAACATTTCGACATGCTTTTTAAAATACATTTAAACGGAAAGGAATCAGTCCTATTATGAAAATCACCATCTGTGATGACAGCATCAAAGATCTTCTACATACGGAGAAGCTGTTATTAAAATATAAATCGCTGCACCCTGACAAAGAGTTTGAACTGGAGAAATTCTCTGATCCCTCCAGACTGTACCAGAAAATTTCAACAGGAAAATTGACCGATATTTATATACTGGATATGTTGATGCCGCGGCGGACCGGGATTGATATAGGCAACCTGATTCGCATGTCCGGCTGTGAAAGTGTGATCATTTACATTACCTCCTCGGAGGATTATGCCCTGGATGCCTACGGCGTACATGCGGTAAGATATCTCCTGAAGCCCATTGACGAGAACAGGCTGTTTGAAGCGCTTGACTATTCCTTTTCCTACGCAAAGCTGAGGGTCGATTCCCTCTGTCTGATCAAGACAAAAGACGGGCTTTTGCAGAGACCTTATTCCAAGATCGAGTATGTGGAAAACGCCGGCAGGAAGCTGGAAGTGCATATGACGGACGGTGAGATATTAAAAAGCCTGTTTATCAGAAAATCTTTTGAGGAGGAGACACAGGAAATCACGGCACAGCGAAACTTTCTGCAGATTCACAAGTCCTTTCTTGTCAATCTGGACTATGTAAAGCAGCTGACCCCTGACAGCATTATCATGGAATCGGGCAAGCGTCTGCCCGTCAGCCGGGCAAAGGCTGCCACTGTCAAGCGGGAATATCTTCTCTTTGTCTCCGGCAATATCGGTGGGGGAATGACATGATTTACGTTAAGAATATATCTTATATGATGACTCACGTTTTCTTTTTGATCTTCGTCTATCTGTTTACGATACATCGTTATTCCAAAAAGAAAACGCTGGCAGTCTGCTTTCTTTCCTTTCTTCTGACAACCGTAATGAATCAGCTGAAACTGAATTTTATCACAGACAGCCCATTGTTTTACTTTTTTACAACGATTGCGCAGATAGCCGTCGCACAGCTTACCGGCCTCCTGATCTCAGAAAAGCGGGACAGCAGAACGCTTTTCGTGGGATTAAGCGCCTCCAACTATGTGGTGGCCGGAAGCATAACCGCATCTATCCTCTACATTTTTACTGGCAGCATCGGTCTCGCAGTGGCCGGAAATCTGCTGTCCCATGTGGTTATTTTACTGGTACTCTGCTTTAAAATAAGGGATATGATTTTTAAATTCTGCGAGCGGGATCTGGAAAAGAGCAGATGGGAAATCTGCCTGATTCCCATATTCTTTTATTGCAGTCTTTCCAGCATCGCTTTTTTCCCATATACCCTTTACGACCACCCCGAAAACATTCTTGTCAGCATTTTTTTAATGATTACCATGCTGGTCTCCTATGTGGTGGTACTGCGCTATCTGAACAGCGAAACAAAGCATATGGAAGAATATTGGAAAAATGTGATGTTTGAGTCCTATATCAAGGGTCTGGAAAGCCAGAACTATTTAGCGGAGCAGTCAAAGCGCAACCTCAAAATACTGCGGCATGACATGAGACATTTTTCCATGATGATTGACTCCCTTCTGGATCAGAAAGAATATGACGAGATCAAAAACATCACCGGGCACATCAACGAAGTGGTAAATGAAAATAAAGTGGACCAATACTGCGAAAACCTGGTTGTCAACACAATTCTTATGAAGATGACAGAGCAGGCAAAGTCGCTCCAGATTACCCTGCGTCTGGATGCACTGATACCCAGACAGCTTCCTGTCAATGAATATGAATTTGCGATGGTTCTCGCCAACCTGTTGGAAAATGCCGTGTTCAGCGCCAACAATGCTGCGCCTTCCGAGAACCCCATTAACGCAAAAATGCATTGTACCAGCGAATACCTTCTGATTGATATCGAAAACGACTGCGTGCAGGAAATCCGCTTCGACTCCATAACGGGACTTCCCAAAAGCAGCCGCGGCAAAGGCCACGGCCTTGGCATGCAGAGCGTACAGGCTTTCTGTGATAAGATGGGAGGAACGATTGAATGTTATTGCGAAAACAACCGTTTCCGAATTATTCTGTATGTGAAATTTTAAAGACATCACTTTCCTTCCAGAATAACACATCGCAGTCACAGAAATCCGCCTGCCCGTCACGGCCTCTGTATCACAAACGTGTCCTCCAGTAGCAGCCAGTTCGGCCGGAAAAACCGCATGATCTGCCAGTAACCCATCCCTCTCAGACCATATTCCGGCAGAAGGGCAAACTTTGCCCGGTAGCTTCTCACATCCTCAAACCACACTTCGTGGAGCTGTCCGTCTCTTTCATACTGGAAAAAAGGCGACATGGCCGTTTCATCAAACTGAATAGGGACACCGGCCTCTATGGCGATCCGCACGGCCTCCAGGTTGCTCACAGTCGTTGCTCTGGAGGAACCCTGCACGAAGGGCAGTGTCCAATCATATCCGTAATTCGGTATTCCCAGATCAATTTTAGCGGGATCAATGCGTGTGACGGCATACTCCACCACCTGCCGCACTTTATTGACAGGCGCCACGGCCATCGGCGGCCCGTAAGTATAGCCCCACTCATAAGTCATAAGAAGAACACTGTCGGCCGCCTCCCCCAAAAGCCGGTAATCCTTTCCCTCATACAGAAGGCCCGCCTGCTCATCAGAAGTTTTTGGCGCCAGAGCCACAGATACATGATAGCCGTAGGGCGAGAGAAATTCCCTTACATCCGCCACAAAACCGGCAAAAGGAACACGGTCTTCGGGGAGAATGTACTCAAAATCTATGTCCACCCCCTGGAAGTTCTTTTCCTGTACGGCTGTAAGAAGATTCGCAAGCAGATTGTCTATGGCATCCTGGTTGTTTACCACAGAGGTGATCAGAAAATTATTAAAGTTTCCGTCCGGCCCAATCGGCGTCAGCGTGAGAACCGGGCGCACACCCTGCATCAGCGCGGCGTCAATCATAAAGGTATCGTCAACCGCAGGCGGAATCAGATCTCCGTCCGTGGTGAAACCATAGGAAAAGACAGAGAGCGAAGACAGATAGGGGAGCGTTTCATTCAGCGTATCCTGCCGGATAAATGGGTAGGCATAGCCGTTTACCCAGGCCGGATAGGAAGGCTCAGACGCCTCCCCCGAAGACAATAGAAGCGCCTGCCCCACCGCCAGCGGATAAGGGTAGGCGAGCTGGTTGTTATAGATAACGGAAGACACAGAAATCCCATGACTTTCCGCGATGGAATCTACCGTGTCTCCAGATTGTACCACATAAATTTCCATAAATGATTCCTGCATCGTTTTACTTTATTTTATGCAGTTCCCGGAAACAAAGTGAAGGAGGGGGAAGGGTAATCACAACATTTCCCGTATCTGTTCCAGACTATGGAAACAGAACTTTCCGCAGATCCTCCGCCTGCTGTGGCCCTGCCGCAAAGACATCAATCCTGTGTATGTCACTGCTCCTGTCCTTGAAGGCCGGAAACAAAAACCCGCACTCCGGCTTCCCCGGTTCATAGTCACCGCTGACCGGGCACACCGCACAGATCAGAAACTGGTAAACCTCCTCCGATTCCCAGAGGCTTTCCTTGTCGTTTGCTTTCAGCGGGACATCGTAGCTGCCATGAAAAAAATAAATGGCGTAGCTGCCGTCAGCCCGGTATTTTTGGCCAAATTCCTCATAAAACACATCCAGCATCGCATCGTTTTTCAGGCCACACTCCTTCAGCGCCATGAGAAGCTGCCATATACGCCCCGTCTGCCTGTCCCCCTCTCCAAACCCGTACTCCTTCAGCTGCACATTGGTATCAGAAAAAGGGATCGCTTTTGCAATGTCAAGGTTGATCTGCTGGTCTTTCTGGGACAGCTTTAAGAAATGCTTATTAAAGGTTCCGTCAACAAACCCCTCTTCATCCAGATATGCCCCTGCAATCCTGTCAAAGCAGTTTCGTTTCAGAGTCATGCGTCTGGTCAGTTCCAGCATATCCTCCCGGTTAATTTTTCCCATGTTTATTCTCCCTACAGCTCTCCCCATTCTCTGGAGAGAGAAAACTGATATGCCATGTCAAAGGCAGAAACGGCGGCCCTGTTCACATCACAGATCTCCGTAAAGTCCCTGTCCTGGCCTCTGATCCCCTTATCCGCCAATCCCGACAGCAACTGTTCCGCAGTTCCCAATAACGCCAGGTAAGCATCCTTTGTCTCCTCGTATGTCCCTCTGACGCTGTTTTGGCACTGTTTTCGCAGACAATAGAGGTAATGCCGGAACGTTTCCTTCTCGCTAAAGCCGGTAGACGAGGGCAGACCGCCGCTAAAAAGCATGTCGCTATACGGATTTCTCATGGTTGCCGGCGGTTCCATCCGATTGAGTAAATTCATCCGATTGGCAATATCTAAAAAAGGAATCTTGTACTCTGACAGCGCCTGCGGACAGTAATACCATAACGCACGGCGGCCGGGTTTCTTCTCCTCTGTCGTCTCAAAATGTTCCGGCTTGAACCAGCGGACATTTAAATAGTTTCCCGATGCCACAGCGTCACATTTTGTCAATGCCATACACAGGAGCTGATGGCTGGCATATCCTATGACAACCTTCTTGTGCTGCCGCTTAATGCCTGCTGCCAGCGACATGATGTTAGAGACCCACAGCGGCCTGTCGACCAGATAAAATTTCTCTGGATGTTCACAGACAATATAGACTCCCGGTATATCCCACTCTTCCACAAAGGATGTAATCTGCTCTATCTGGTTTTCGTCATTAGCCACCTCACTGGATATGGCAATGGTATGCATATATTCCATATCCGGCGCATATTTCTGCGCGCTCTCTATAATCAGTTTCTGGACTTTATTCCACAGACTGTCAATCCGTTTCGCCGTATTCGACGGTAAAATAAATACATCCGAATCAATTTCCTTATTCAGATCCGCAAGTCCCGATACCACCTGATCAAACTGCCCCGCCTCCAATGCCGTAATATCCTCATTGGGCCAATAGGCATACTCCGACAGTTTCTTGTGGAATTTTCTCGGATAATAAAGCTGTGGATCAAGGAAAACCCTGCCGTTTTTTTTATGCACCTTATCCGAAAAATTTCCTATGTTATTCGGCAGAATGTTCATAGGACTTAGAATAACCGTGCCATCCCCGAAGTCTTCCAGGTGCTCTAATGCAAGTTTCCCGGTGTTATGCCCCATTTGTATATATAATTCCATATCGGTTCTCCCTTAACTGTAAATAAATGTGGGCCTTGCTGCATTCAGCCATCCCAACGCCTGTTCAGCCGTCTTGGGCCGCCGGGAAGGATACTTGCCCATCATCGTACCCAGCAAAGCCATAAACTGGCTTTGGCTGTCCCCCTGAATCAGAAACTGCACCGGCGTGATGGTCTCTGTCTTCTGTAAGACCTCAAGTGCATTGGAAGCGCCTTCCCGAAACGGATTGGCGCCTGTAATGCATTCGTATGTAACCACACCTAACGAAAAGATATCTGCTCTGGAGTCAATCTCCTTTTTCAAGTTATTGAATTGTTCCGGGGCAGAATAGCCGGGCGTATGCGGTCCCATCAGCGCCCCCGTGTTTGTGAGGGAATCTGCTCCTATGACTCTCGCAATCCCGAAATCAAGAAAATAGACCTTCCCCTCCTCCGTGCGGATCATATTTTCCGGCTTGATATCTCTGTGTACGATTTTCTGTTTTTCTATACATGCAATGAACTGCAGTCCCTGCTCCAAAAAGTAAACCGCTTCTTTCAGAGAAAATCTGATTCCCTGATTGAGCAACTGCCTCAGCTCTGTCCCAAATATCTTTTCTTCTATCATGTACAGTGTTTCCGTGCCCTCATACTCGACCGTCCCCGTCTCATAAATTTTAGGAATCATCGGCAGATCCAGCGATTTCTCAATCTCTATTTCCCGCCTGGCTCTCGGATCGTTGGAAAAAAAATATAATTTAACGACACTCTCCCCATACACTTTATGTTTCCCTTCATAAACGGTTTTCTGGCCGCACCGCTTTAACAGCTTCACATTCTCAAATTCGTCCGAGCAAATTTCCTGAAATTTTTTCATCTGTAGTTTACCTCTCTAGCTTTGACACGCTGCCATTTTCCCGATCCATTCATTAAACTGTAATGATAAATAGCTGGATGGTAATTTCAGTTTCTGCGCCTCCACCACTTTCTGAAATCCTTTGCGCCTGCAGTATAAACCCGTGCCCTGTCTTTCAAAACTTTTAACCGTGCTGTCCTTGGGATTTGCGGTATTAACCACCGCATAGGATTGGGACGCAAACCATGTATTAATCAATGATTGTTCTGCGGCCTTTTTTATATCTGTCATTTTCGCTTCCACGGAAACTAATTTTTTTATATGATAAATGTTTCTCACATCCACGGGTTTCCACATGCCCGAAGTGCGGTTTATCATCCTTGCATCCAGCAGTTTCCCGACCGCTTCCAAAACTGTCTTCTCAGGCAGCCTGAGCTTTGCCAGCAGATTCTCCCCGGTACATCCTCCAGTCATAAGCAAATAGGACAGTACCTTCAGATCATTTGTATTCAGTTTTTCTCTTTCGTCTGACCAGCGATCAAGTATCTTCGCTGAATAGGAGGCAAATACAATATCAGGAAATCCCGATGAAATCTGCGGTTCTATAAATACTGCCAAATTGTTTATCCTGTTATTTTTTAGAAACCGATGGATATAATAGTCGATAAATTCTTTTACCAGCTCCAGCTCTTCACCCTCTGTCACAGATCTTGTATATAAGCCTATATCCTTTACGTCATGGTCCAGTACCATTACTTTATCCATATCATACCCCGGCTTTCTCTGAATAGGCGTTGCCTGTCTTTGTACAATTATACCAACAGAGACAGGCAAAGGCAATTGCTTCATAACTTTATCATATGTATCAGGGGCTGTCGGTCAATTCCGGCAGCCCCTTTCCCTCATCTTACTGTTTCTTATAAAACAGGCTCTTAATGCTGTTCATCATATCTGCCACATCCTCCACATAGGGCTTCAGGTTCTTCCCCTTCAATACCATGGCCTTGATGGTGACAGCCTGGTTCCTGCTTCCCACCGCCATGCCTTTGTCCGTGGCTGTCCCTCTGCCGCGGATCACTACTGTCGCCTTACCTTTGTCCCTGGCGCTGGTCCAGGTCACATCATACAGGGACGGGTCTACCACCGCGCCTCCCACGGTCACCTTCACATACACGGCATTCGGATCGTCCAGGGCGTTTTCCGCCTCTGCGTTGTTGCCTGCCGGGGTGTGGAACGTATTTCCGTTGTACTCAAGCCACTTAAGCTGGGTGCCTTCCCTGTTATAGAAGGTTACCTTTGCTTTGGAAAGGTTTACTGCATTGTCCGCTTTGCGCACATAGTATTCCCCTGCAAGCACTGCCCCTTCCGCCAGGCCGTAGCTGCCTGTCTCCTTCGGCGTCACCGTCACCCTGACCTTTGCCCAGGTGTCGCCTTCCGCCAGGGTGATCTTTACTTTGTCGTCTTTCACATACTTCGTGTCGTCCGCCGCCTCCGACTCCGTCGCCCAGGCGTAGGATACCGTATAGCCGGACGCCCTGACCGCCGTCCCGTCAACAGTCACGATAGGCACTGATTTATATGCCTGGGCTGCTTTTTTGTATACCTTGTCCGGCACTGTGACCACCGTGTTGGCAGATGACAGTTTCGCGGGTACGATCTTAAAGGTCTTCTGTACCGCGCTGCTTCCCTTGTAGCTGCCAAGGAATGTAACCTTCAGCACGGCATCCTTTGTCCCGCTCACTTTTTTGTTGTTGCTGTAGGTGACTTTATAGTCCACACCCTGCCGCAGGATCCTGTCATCCGTATCCTGGTCCGTCTCCCCGAGGTATTTCACCACGAGGCCGTCCACCTCCGTCCCGGCTGCCCTGTACTCGTATGTCTTCTCCCCATCAAAGGTGACGGAGAACCTGCTGCTGTCCGTGACTTTGAGCGGGCTGATCTTAAAGCTCTTGGTCACGCTTCCGGCATACGCTCCCATGCCCGTCAGCGTGAACCTGACTGTCCCGGCGTTCACCAGGTCTGATGTGCACTGGACGGTAAAGTCCGTCCCTTCTTCCAGGATCTTTGTCCTGTCTTTTGCGTCCGTCACCGTGATCGCGCCTGCCGGTTCCTGCGGCCCTGCTGCTGTGTCTGTGCCTTCACTGTCCTGTGGCTTCTGGAACAGGCTGCCCAGGTCCAGGGCGTTTCCGTCGTACACAGGCCTGAATTTACTGTCTACCTTCACCGACAGCTTCCCGGCATCTCTCTTCTCAATGACCTTCACTTTTATGTTAAAACTGCTCCCCTCATAGCTGCCTGCGCCTTTCACCGTCAGGATCCTCGTCTCCCCTTCTGCCGTGGCCGCCGCATATTTATTGCCGGCAAGCCCTTCCCCTTCGAGCCGGTAATCCTTCGTGGTGAGCTTCTTCGTGCCGTTCATGATGACCGGCGCCACCTTTGTGTTGGCTATTACAGTCATCTCCGTGGGATGTTCCGTATCTTTTTCAATGTCGGCGTTGATGATCGTGAAGCTGACCACGTCTGACGTTCCCGAGAACCTTCCTTTCCCTTTCACGGTCAGGGCCGCAGTGCCGGGCTTCGTGTTGTTTTTGTAGCCGACCGTATAGTCCGTGCCCGGAGCCAGCAGTTCCTCATTATTGTAAACCCTGACCGACGGTCTGATGGCAAGCCCGGTATACCTGTAGCGGGGCGTGGTGCCATCCATGTCATACTGGTCCATGAAGCGGATATACACGCCGGTTCTTCTGGCGAGCTGCGCAATGGTGACCGTCACGTGCACAGTTACCGTCTTCCCGTTTATGGTTATGCGGATGCTTAAGCTGATCTTTCCGGGTGCGTCTTCCGTGGCATCCGTCTTCTCAAATTTCTCTATGGCTTCAGCGCCGGCTTTGTCTCCCAGTTCCTCCTTCAGCGCGGCAAGGATGTCTTCCTTTGTCGTATCATTGGTAACCGGGATATTCTTCAGGGCCTCTTCCACTGCTTTTTTTGCCTCTTCCGCCTCCTGGCCGGGATTTTCTTCCCCGCCAGGCTTCATGACAGGCACCTGCACCGACGCGCTCTCTGACAGTGAAGCATCCTCATTGCTTGTGACCGGTATGGTCACTGTGATGCTGCCTTCCCTGTCTGCAGCCGGTTCTATCTGGATGTCCGCTTTACCGAATTCAATATCACCGGCGTTTACTCCCGCTGCCTTTAATGCCTCTGCAAGGGCATCCGGGATGAGCCCCCCGATCTGTGCCGCGGTCTTATCTGCATTGTCATTGGTCACTTCCGTGTCTGCCAGCGCCCTGTCTATGGCATTCTTCAGGGCTTCTTCCACTGCTTTCCTGACTGCTGCCACTTTATCCGCAGGTGTGCCAGGCAGCCTGTCAATCGTCTTGCTCACCGGCACGCTGTCGGATTCTGTCCCGCTGGTGATCTTGATGTCTGCAGTGATGCTGCCTGCCGCACCCGTGGCCGCTTCTGTCTTCGCAAAATTTTCCACTGCCACGGTTACGTCACTGCTGTCTATGCCTGCCGCTTCCAGTGCGGATTTTACTGCATCCTGTATAGCCGCCGCAAGGCTTTCCTGGGTGGTGGCGTTGGATACCGTGATGTCTGCCAGCGCTTTCTCAACTGCCTGCTTCGCCGCTGCCACCTTTTCCTCATCGGTGGGTGTGGCTGGTGCGCTGTCCCCCGCGATATACTTCTCCCACTCTTTCCATTCTTCTTTATATTTAGCCGCAGTTCCCGCCGGAACCTTTATGCCCGTCTTGTCTTCCGTCACGAACTTACAGCCTGTAAAATGATCCTTTACCTGCGCTGACGATACGCCAAGCGTCGGCGGTGTGTTTCCCTCCATGGTTACGGTTTCCAGCTTGCTGCAGTTCATAAATGCCATATACCCTATAGTTGCCACCCTGTCCGGGATCGTTATGGCTGTCAGACCTGTGCAGCCTCGAAAAGCTCCATATTTGATTTCCGTCACGCCAGACGGAAGCGTTAAGGTTTCCAGGCCGCAGCCATCAAACGCCCATGTCCCTATGCTTTTCACACTTTCCGGGACTGTGATGCCTTTCAGACCGCTGCAATCCTCAAACATGCCATCCCCTATGCCTGTCATGCCCGTCGGAAGTGTTACTTCGCCCAGACCTGTGCAGCCGGAAAACAGATGATCACCTATGGTCTTCACACTGTTTGGAATCGTGATACTTGTCAGGGCACTACACTTCCCAAACGCGTACCTTCCTATGGCAGTCACACTGTCCGGAATTGTTATGCCTGTTATCTGACTCTCATAAAACGCATACTCCCCTATGCCCGTCACAGAACTGTTGATTTCTACACTCTTTACACCTTTAGCATAATTCTGCGTCCCATTCTGCGACCAGTCCGCCATCCCGGCATCCGACCCGATCGTCAGCTTTCCGTCTTTGTCAATCGCCCAGCCCTTGCCCGTTACAGGCTTAAACTCTTCCTCCGTGTCGTCTGTCCCGTCTGTAATATACTCTGCCCAATCCGGCCATGCTTCTTTATATGCAGCCGCAGTTCCCGCCGGCACTTTTATGCCCTTCGTTTTTTCCGTCTCGAACTTACAGCCTGTAAAATGATCCTTTGTCCCGCTTTCCGTTGCTCCAAGCGTCGGCGGTGTGTTTCTCTCCATGGTTACCGTTTCCAGACTACTGCAGTTTTGAAACGCCTTATGCCCTATACTTGTCACGTTGGCAGGAATCGTTATGGCTGTCAGACCTGTGCAGCCTTGAAAAGCTCCATATTGGATTTCCGTCACGCCAGACGGGATCGTTATGTTGTTCAGAACGGTGCAGCCATTAAATGCCATATGCCCTATGCTTTTCACACTTTCAGGGATTATGATGCTTGTCAGCTTGCTGCAGCCCCAAAACAGGTTATCACCTATGTTCGTCACTTTGTCTGGAATCGTGATACTTGTCAGTTCACTACACTCCCCAAACGCGTAATTTCCTATGGCAGTCACACTATCCGGAATTGTTATGCTTGTTATTTTACTCTGACGAAATGCATGCTCTCCTATGCTCGTCACAGAACTGTTGATTTCTACACTGTTTACCTTTTCACCATGATTCATCCACCCATTAATCTTCAACCAGTTATCCATCCCGGTATCCGACTCAATCGTCAGCTTTCCGTTACTGTCGAGCGTCCAGCCCTCGCCGGAAGCAATGAGATCATCCTCCGTGTCGTCTGTCCCGTCTGTAATATATTCTGCCCATTCCTCCCATGCTTCTTTATATGTAGCCGCAGTTCCCGTCGGAACCTTTATGCCCTTCGATTTTTCCGTCTCGAACTTACAGCCTGTAAAATGAATTGTCTGCCCTTGCACTTCTTCCAGCGCTGGCGGCTCGCTTCTCTCCATGATTACGCTTTCCAGATTGCTGCATCCAGCAAATGCACCCGCTCCTATACTTGTCACACTGCCTGGAATCGTTACTTCTGTCAGACTGGTGCATTCACTAAATGCACCCATTTCTATACTTGTCACACTGCCTGGAATCGTTATTTCTGTCAGACTGCTGCATCCAGTAAATGCACCCGGCCCTATGCTTATTACGCTGTTCGGAATCGTTATTTCTGTCAGATTGCTACAGTCAACGAATGTCATCTCCCATATGCTTGTCACGCTGTCCGGAATCACTATACTTGTAAGACCGGTGCAGCCCTGAAACGCACAAGAATATATCTCTGTCACGCCGTCTGGAATCGCTATACTTGTAAGTTTTTCGCACTTCTCAAATGCACCAGCTCCAATACTTGTCACGCCGTCTGGAATCGTTATGTTTTCCAGACTTCTGCATAAATAAAACGCACCATGCCCTATACTTTCCACGCTCTCTGGTATTGTTATACTGGTAAGTTGGTCGCATCCGTTAAACACATTGTCCGCTAAATATGTCACGGCCTCCTTAAACTCCACTGCTGTTACACTGCTCTCATGTGGATTGATTAAGCCTTCCGTATATTTGCTCCAGTGTTCCATCCCGGCAGTCGACTCAATCGTCAGTTTTCCATTTTCGTCAATTGTCCAGCCCTCGCCCGTAACAGGCGTAATCTCTCCCGCCTGTACCGCTGCACTTGCAGCCCGCACCGCTTTCTGCGGCGCTGACGGTTTCTCCGGCTGTACACCGTTACTGTCGGTAATGTCTGCTCCTTCCTCCTCCGCGGCCGGTTCCTGTTCCGATACGCCGTCCTGTCCTTCCGCCGCTGGGTTCTCCACAGACTTTTTCGCATCTTCTGGTTCTTCTGTGTCTTCGGTTTTCTCCGTCGCAGGATCTACTTCCTTTTTTTCTTCGTCAGATTCCTGCGCGCCTTCTTCGGATCCTGGTATGCTTTCTTTCTCCCCGGATTCCGTTTCTGTTGCTTCCTCTGTCACCGTATTCCCGATGACGCTTTCCTCTGCCGGGTTATACCCCCCCCCCACATTTTCCTGTGCCAGGACGGTCAGCGGAACCGCTTCCAGCGCCATCCCCGCAATCAACGCCGCCGAGAGCAGCAGCGCCATGGTTCTCTGCAACAGGTTTCCTTTCCTTTTTCTCATATGCGATGACTCCTCCATTCTGCACCCTCTTTTGTGTGCCGCTTTATTTGCATTCACTTTACCAAACCTCCGTATAATAACAACCCTTCCAGCACAGTTTGCGCTTTTCGGGGCACAGTTTGTATACGGGTTTCGCGTTTCGCAGACGAGCCGGTCTTAAAGATCTCGAACATGACTATTCATCCAGGCAGTGTTATTACTGATATCAGCGGAAAGTGAGATTGATCAAAATTCAATAGAATTGTGTGTATACTTGTGGTAAAATAACAGCGTTGAACAATTAACAAATTCTGAATTTTAATGAGGAAGCAAGACGATGGATTTTCGTAAGACATTTGATAAAATACCAGAACGCTTTGACAAGTATAGACCAAGATATTGTAAAGAGTTATTTCAAGAACTGGAAATGGTATGCGGTTTAAAATCAGGAAAAAAAGTACTTGAAATCGGACCGGGAACGGGCCAGGCAACAGAGCCTGTATTAAAAACAGGGTGTGATTATACTGCAATCGAGCTTGGAGAAAATTTCACTGCTTTGATGAAAAATAAGTTTGGCGGCTATCAGAATTTTCACATTGTGAATGCGGATTTTGAGAATTATAGTTTTAATAAAAATATATATGATTTAGTTTATTCGGCGGCCACAATACAATGGATTCCCGAAGAAATAGCATTTGCTAAAACATATCAGATGTTAAAGCCGGGCGGCTATCTTGCCATGTTTATGACCCGTTCGGATGAAACAAGCGCAAATCCGTCGTTAAGAGCTGAAATTGACAAAGTGTATCATAAATACTTTCATGTAAAGGAAAGATATAATTGTAAAATAGACTATGAAAATGTTCTTAATTATGGATTTGAAAACATGAAATACAAAGAATGGAAAAGTGTGCGGAAACTGAATGCAGATGAATATATTTGTTACATCAGCACTCACTGTGA
>CBCOZL010000012.1:0-88745 GCA_965114645.1 uncultured Lachnospiraceae bacterium
CGGCAGGATCGGTATAATCCTTTTCCTTACCCTTTGGAATGGCCTCCAGAAAATAGAATCCATTGATTTCGTCTGTGTCATGATCAGTTCATTCAGTTTTGAAATGGTATCCTTAAGCTCTATAAGCTGGATGTCTCTGGCTGAACGCGGCATGGTTTTTCTCCCGTTTTTGATACCTTTAGTATACCATAAAACAGGTGGAAAAGCCAGTGGAATCAAGGTTTTCAGGAGGTACGAAGAGCCTTGGGCTGCTCGATTTCAAGCCCGGACATGAGCCAGTCGAACTGCTTCCATGTAATAGATCTTACCTCAGATCTGTTCCTTGGCCAGCGGTATTTACCCTGGACTACATCGAGTCTTTTATATAAAAGGACATATCCATCAGGTTCGCGTAATAAAACTTTGATACGGTCGCAGCGTTTGCCGCAGAAAAGATAGATGGAATGACCATTGGGTTCTTCTTTCAACTGTGCCATAACAATTGCGCACAGACCATCTATGCTTTTTCTCATATCGGTGTAACCCGTAATGATGTAGATGTTTGCAGCGCCGGAAATATCACCAAGCATGAAACATACCTCCGATACACTGAAACGTATTTTGGACAACAGCTGCATCAGCTCCATTAAAGATGCGCATCCTGATATTTCCGCATTCGATTTCAGCAGCAATGCAGGGAACGCCAGACAAAGCTGGAAGGCTGGTACTTTGCTCCATCATGGCAGGGGTAGATATCTCGCTTTCTGCCAGATCAAGCTTTACAACTTCCTGCATGACAGGCACTCCTAAAACTTTACCTGCAGAATCAGGAATCGTATACCCTGCTTTCCGCAGCTTGCTGACCCAGTTGTAAAAGGTCCCGGGATTGATGCCCTGCTTCTGGCACCACTGATAATCGGAGAGTCCGCTCTGGCGGCATTCCATAATCAGCTTGATCTGTTCAGGTTTTTTTACACCGTTAGGATTCATAATGATCGCTCCTTGAAGATAGAGTAAAACGCTTGTCTCTAGTGCTGAAGGCAGAGTAAAATGCTCGCGTTTCCTGACAATCATTATATAAGTTTCTGCGGACGGATAAAATCCACCCTATTATTCAGCGCTTACGAAAAAATAAGTTGTCTTTATAATATATTTCTTATAGAGTGTCTTGAGGAATGGCTGATTTTGTCATAGAATTACGAAAATCATACCGTTTCGAGGTGGACGTAGGTGCTCTCAAGTGGAAATGAAAGGTTCAAAAATGTTGATTTTATTGGACTTGGAGATACCACAAGGATTAAGCTGAACCTGCGTGGAAATAGCCCTTTTAACTCCTAAGCCCCAGTTGTGGGTTCGATTCCCGCAGGGAACGTTAAAGGCCGTAAATTCAAGGATTCTTGAATTTACAGCCTTTTTGCATTCTTTATCTGATTTTCGGGAATATCCAAAAGAGCCAGATCAGATACGGGAAGATGAATAAAGCCACGACAGCTGCCCAGACAACGCTCTGCCTGTCAATTGCCATGAAGAGAAAGACCATGAGCAGCAGAATGTATGGCCCGTTTATCACCCGGTAAATCATTTTCCTTTTAGGAGAAATATCCGCATCCCCGCTTTCTTCGGGATGCGTCATCGTACAGCGTACCGTTGCTCCGAATCGTCCAAAGATACGCTCCGCTTTATACTCCACACCGTCAAGCGTAAAAACAGGATACATCCCCTCCTTGATGATTTCCAGATTCTGATTGTTTTCGTTGGCGTATAAAAACAACGCTTCCAGAAATTCTCCGGGATTCATCACCATCGTATCGGGCTGGAAAGAAAAACTTTGTTTGCGCTGCGCTTTCGCATATTTTTTATAATCTTCAATAATCGACATAAACATACCCCCATTCTGTTCTATTCGATCCATCTTTTCCAGTGTTTCGTCCACGTTGATTTTTTCAATGTCCGTGTGGAGCAGATCATCGCAGACATCAATACAGGATTGTAATTTTTTCTGACGTGAATGCAGTTCTTGCAGATGCTGCTCCAGCAATGTGTGGAGCGCTACCTCTGCAGACAGGATGCCCCGGATATCCTCCAATGAAAAATCCAGTTTCCGCAGAAGCTTGATCGTTTTGAGCGTGGCTGCATCTTCTTCCGAATATTCCCGGTAATTATTCTCAGGATTTCTGATTGGATGGAGCAGCTCCTTCTTTTCATAGAAACGGATATTCTGTTTGGTGATTCCAGTCAGGCGTTCCAACTCGTTGATGTTCAATAGAAATGTACCTCCTTTCCTTGTTTGTTAAGCTAAGTATAGGGGGTATACTTAGTATAAGGTCAAGAGTTTCTATGATTAAAAATCAAAATCATCAAAATCCATACGCATGCGCGACCGCCGTCTTTGTTTGCGCTTGATGCGGTTATTTCTGCGCTTGGCAGTTCTTCCGTTGGTAATTAATGCATGAAGCATAAATATGGTGATCACAGTGGCGGCAAGAACGAGAACTATGATTAAGACTTTTTTGATGTTAATAAAAATCGTGTTCTGCGTGTGCCCGTCCTTTGTTTTCAGTTCCGCATCCGTTCTTTCCACGCTTACATCCGTGGCAGTCATATTTGTGTCAAACTCATAGGAGGAAACGTTGTCCGTGATGAGATTGAGGTACGCATTTCCAACATACATGCCGTGATAGGAGTATTCGATTCCGGCAACACGGTTCGCATCCGACTGACTGTAGTCAATCACAGAATCCAGATCCTGGAAGGAGACAGTATTTGGTATGATCACATAACTGTCACTGTCTATAGAAAGGATAGGATCCGAATTGCCGAAAACATCATTTCCAATCTGGAGAAAGCCGGTGGATTCAATGTTATATTTCTCTTCGTTTTCCGAAATATTCAAAACCTGGAAATTGTGAAAACCATAGTCGAAAAGCTCCACGGTATCTGTAAACTGATCCGGGCTTTCCTCTTTGAAGACAACACAGACGAGGCGCATGCCGTTCTGCTCTGCGCAGGTCACAAGAGTCTGTCTGGAATCGCTCGTAAACCCTGTTTTTCCGCCCAGTATACCTTCGTAAGGGATTTCTCCGTTTACCAGCTGATGTTTGTTGTTTTTATAGAAATCGTCAGGCTGTGTGTCCGTGGCTTCAAAGTGATAGCGCGGGGTATTGCTTATCTTACAAAGCATTTCATTGCGGAAAAACTGGCTTGATATCAGTGCAAGATCGTAAGCGCTTGTGTAATGCTGGGAATCGTGGAGACCGTTAGGGTTGGTGAAATGCGTGTCGGTACAGCCGATTTCCTCCGCCCGTTGATTCATCAGCGCAACAAAATCTTCGATAGAGCCGGAAATATATTCCCCTGCGGCATTGGCAGCTTCATTGGCGGAAGCAACCATGATTCCGTAGAGACATTCCTCCAGCGAAATGGATTCTCCCTCGTCCATACCCATATTGGAACCGTCTGCAGGTACGCTGAATACCGCTTCGTGGCTGAATTTCACGATATCGTCCAGATTGCCCTGTTCCATCGCGAGAAGTGCGGTCATAATCTTCGTTGTGCTGGCGGGATAGAGACGCTCGTGGATATTTTTAGAATAGAGAATAACGCCTGTATTTGCGTCCATCAGGATGGCAGCCTGTGCGCTTACCTGTGGGCCTGCAGGCCAGTTATCAATTTCATTTGACTGGATGGGAAGTGTTTTCCGGGCTTCGGCTTCCTCCTGCAGCTTCTCCACACTGGCTGCATTGGCAGTCAGAATCAGGCCGTCGGAAAAAAAACTGCCGAAAGCCAGAAAAGATGCAAGAAACAGACTCGCGATCCGCCTGGATTGAAAAAGTCTATGATTCGTCCAAAATAACATGCGGTAAAACCTTTCTATGATAACAAATATATGAAATATGCAATCAATTATGAGTATTTCCTTACATATCATACACTATTTGAAAGAAAAACTATAGTCTATTCACAAAAAAAGCAAAATGTGTTAAAGTTCTAACAAGGTTATTTGTAAAATAAAAGCGAAAAAAGAAAAAACAGCGGCAGGTGAATGACAGAACATGAGATTACGAAATGTGACGGGATCGAGAGAAGTGATAGCGGCCTGTGATTATGTCATACATAATCCACAGGCGTGCCGGGGAAAATGGCATGAGGTTTTCGGGAATGATTGTCCCATCCGCATTGAAATCGGTATGGGAAAAGGGCGCTTTATTATGGATCTGGCAAGGATGAATCCCCAGATCAATTATGTAGGGATTGAGAAGTATTCCAGTGTGCTGATCCGGGGCATACAGAAGCTGGAGGCTGATCCTCTGCCAAATCTTTATTTTATCCGAATGGAGGCGGAGGAGATCACATCTGTTTTTGCACAGGGCGAGGCAGACCGTATTTATTTAAATTTTTCTGATCCCTGGCCGAAAGACAGACATGCGAAGCGCAGACTTCCCTCGCGTGAATTTTTGCGCCGGTATGATGAGATACTAGTACCAGACGGTGTGATCGAATTTAAGACGGACAACCATGATCTGTTTCAGTTTGCACTGGAGGAGCTGGAGCCGGCGGGATGGAAAATTCTTCAGATGACGGAGGATCTTCACCACAATGCACAGATGATGGAAGGAAACGTGATGACTGAGTATGAGGAACGGTTTTCCTCGAAAGGGAATCCGATCTGTAAATATGTGATTGCAAGATCGCATGATACGGCAGATTGATTGAAGACGGGTGTTTATTGAAATAAAACGATAAAAGCATAAGATTAAGGAGGAAAACAGATGGAGTACAAATTTACAAGTGAAAATTTTGAGAGTGAAGTATTGCAGTCAGACATCCCCGTTTTGGTGGATTTCTACGCGGACTGGTGCGGCCCCTGTAAGATGATGGCGCCCATCATTGCCCAGCTTGCAGAGAAGTATGACGGAAAGGTAAAGATCGGAAAATGCAATATAGATGAGGATGACGGTCTTGCCAGAATGTACCGTGTGATGAACATTCCCAATATGAAAATTTTCGTCAAGGGAGAGCCTGTCGGAAATATTGTGGGAGCGGTACCGCCGGAGGCATTGGAGGCGGAATTGGCGAAGGTGCTGTAATATAAATGTGCTGCAAAACTTTTCATGTATTTTGCAGCACATAATTTTTTAAATCAGACTGCCGGGTCTGCGTTTATCATATTAAAAAAAGCGCTATGACAGTAATCAGAAAAGCAACCAAGAGAAACATTGTAATGTAAGCAATCCTGCGTTTTATGGGTGATATGGGCGTATTGTTTCTCTTATTCTCATAATCTGTAAACTGAGCGCTTAAAGCGGCGTTATGCATCGGATCACGGTTAGGATTGAATGTACCAAAAGCCCCCATATTACTTTCCCCTTCTGTTTCATCTGTTGACTTAATAAGCAACTCTTTATTAAATATCGGGTATTAATTGAAATACTTAAGAACGTTATTGTATTTTCATTTTTTTAAAAAATAAGAGATATACCGCCAGATTGCAGTATATCCCTTGATTTTATGTTCAGTGGTAGTAAACATTTGCAAATAATATTTCCTCAACAAGAAGGCGTCTTATTTTTTGTTAATATCATCTTTATTATATAAGAATTTCAAAATAATCGGCGTTGCAATCGAAGAGAACAGGATCAGCAGGATCACGGCCATAAAATAGTCGGAGGTCAGAAGATCTGCAGCCAGTCCCTTCTGTGCCACAATCAGCGCCACCTCTCCGCGGGTCATCATGCCGACGCCGATTTTCAGTGAATCGGACATGTTGTAACGACAGACCTTTGCCGCCAGACCGCATCCGATAATCTTGGCAAGAAGCGCCACAATCACAAAGCAGATACAGAAGATAAAGAGTGTGGAGTCCATCGCGTCAAAGTTGGTTTTCAGACCGATGCTGGCAAAAAACAGAGGGCCGAAAAGCATGTAGGAACTCACATCCACTTTGCGCTCTATATATGTATTGTCACTCAAGTTACAGAGCACAATACCGGCGATATAGGCTCCCGTAATATCCGCAATGCCGAAATATTTTTCAGCCACATAGGACAGCGCGAAACAGAAAGCGAGTGAAACAATGGGAATACGTCTCGTGTGCGGATATCGTTTATCCAGGGCCAGAAAAACTTTAAATATGACAAAACCGCCTGCCACAGCGACAATAAAGAAAATAATGGTCTTTACAATAACCATGCCGGGATGAGAGTCCGGGGACTTAAACCCGATGACAAAGGTAAGGACGATAATGCCGATCACATCATCAATGATGGCGGCGCTGACAATCGTTGTACCTACCTTGCTTTTGATTTTGCCTAATTCCTGCAGGGCGGCAACGGTGATACTCACGCTGGTGGCTGTCATAATCGTACCGATAAAGACCGCTTTGAAAAATTCTTCGCTTCCCCAGGGTGCAATGCCGTAAAAGCCCATATATAAAAGTGCGCCCAGCACCAACGGTACAAACACACCCGCACAGGCGATCAGAAGGGCGATCGGTCCTGTCTTGACCAGTTCCTTCAAATCCGTTTCCAGCCCCACCTCAAACATTAAAAGGACAACACCGATCTCCGCCATTTGCGTGATAAAGTCGGAAGGGGCAACCCAGCCTAGCACACAGGGGCCGATTAACAGTCCAGCCACAATCTGGCCGACTACTTGGGGCGCTTTGCATTTTCTTGCCATAACACCGAAAAATTTTGCGGCAAAAATGATAATTGCCAGATCTCTAAACACTTCATAAGCTTCCATAACAAACCTCCAATAAAAATTTGCTACATAAGAATACACCTTTTATGAAGAAAAAACAAGAGAAATGGCAATGACTTTCATACATTTTAGCGAAAAAAAGCGGAACTGTCTGATGAAGAGGTAATTCCGATTCCTGTATTCGGTTTCATGGCGCATCTGGCTCCATCCGCTATAAATATCAACAAGAGCAGCAGGCAGACAGTTCCTTTCCACCTGAGTGGAATTTTATGGTAAAGTTTTTCATAGAAAGGGAGAAAAAGGCAGACCAGAGCAGTACCGCCAAGGCCAAATACGACTGCTCCCAGAAGACAGACTCTTCCGTTGAGATTCAAAACATGTCCGCTATAGTCCCACCATCGGATGCCCCATCTGTACTCCAGAAAAAAACTGGTCAAATATTCCAGAATTGTGCACAGCAACATGGACAGCAGAAATACGGACATCGGTCTTTTTCTTATGCGGCAGAGAAGCAGACAGAGCAGAAGGCCTCCGGCTCCGTAAATCGGAAGGTACGGTCCTTCGTATACACCTCTGTTGATAAAAGCGTGTTCCGTGACAAGAAACAGCAGCACTTCCCAGAGCCACCCTGCAAAGGAGACAATGAAAAAAAGAAGGACATAAAAATAGAAACGGTCGGACGAAGGTTTTTTATTCATGTTTTCAGAATGTCCGATTCCTGAGGGATTATGCCTGTATAATCAGAACCACCGGCTTAGC
Source organism: uncultured Lachnospiraceae bacterium (assembly GCA_965114645.1). Taxonomy (GTDB): domain Bacteria; phylum Bacillota; class Clostridia; order Lachnospirales; family Lachnospiraceae; genus UBA3282. The sequence continues at coordinate 7,441 of CBCOZL010000012.1, forward strand.
TGGTGGTTCTGATTGAAGTTGATTTGAGGAATATCAAGATCTTTACAGATTTTATTTTTGCGGATACCTTTTTATTCCAATATTTCATTTATTTGTAGATGTAAATTGACATAATCCATGAAAGATTCTCCTTTACTTTCCATTCACTATTTTATATAATGGGTTACAGAAATGTAATGCACAGATATGTTACTCATAGATATGATAGGTGTATTAAGGAGAATAAAAAAGAAAAATACGCAACATAATACATGATTTTTCCATCCGTCTATAAGGTTAATTTAAAAAATTTGCTATTTTTATAGAGGATGCAATGAAAAAATTTATGACAGCCGTTAATAATAGCAATGAAGGTACGTTGCAGGAAATACCGTATGGGTTGTTATTGAAGCAGTGCAAGAAGAATAAATACATAAAATCTTACGGGAGATAGTAATTATGGCACTTGTTAAATGTCCTGAGTGTGGTAGAGAAAATGTCTCTGATGGAGCTGAAGCATGTCCTGATTGTGGATATAGTATAAAGGCACATTTTGATATGCTAAAAAAACAGCAAATAAGTCAAGAAATACATCAAAGAAAGTTACAAAGTGTCAAAATGCCAGAAGAACCAAAAAAATTAAATTTTGCTTATGGATTAGCAATATTTTTTGGAATTGGATCGTTATGTGGTTTTATAATTTCACCCGTAGCAGGAATTATAGAAATTCTATTTACTTGTTGGATGTGTTATGAGGGGGATAAACAGTATAATAGGGAAATGGAAAAATATAATTTAGCTAAATCCAATTTTGAAAAATATCAGCAAGAGGTTGTTAAAGAACAAGAATATAAGGCAATAATTGAGGCATCAAAACCAAAATGCCCGTCATGTGGGTCAACTAATATTCAAAAAATTTCTACTACTGATAGGGCAGTATCAGTTGCAATAGTTGGTTTGGCATCTGGGAAAATAGGTAAACAATATAAATGTAGAAATTGTAAACATATGTGGTAAAGATTGTTAGGACTACGACAAAACACAGTAGTCCTTTTTTGATGCCAAGTTAATAAATTTAATAATAAAAGAAAGAGGTTCATAATTAAAAATGGAATTATCTAATTAGGAGTGGATTATTGTTACCTTGTTCTATAGTTTAAGAAGATCGGAAGCCAGTTACCGTACATATCCATTACCTGATTACATTTTTACATGGCAGGATGGTCGCCCTTTTCTCCCGATTATGTAACGGAAGCTTTTAAGAAGATTGTCGGACGAAGTGAATATTTATTATCTGATCTTACATTTCACGACTTAAGAAAAAGCTGTGCGTCTATGATGGTGGAAGAAGGTTATAGCGTGAAGGAAATACAAAGATGGGTAGGACATGCAGACGCGAGCACGACCATAAACATATATGCCAAAGTCAAGGATTCGAAAAAGTGGGATATCGGTGATAGATGGGCAGAAAGTTTAGCCAGGCAATCTAAAATGTTAGAAAAGCGTTAGAAGAACAAGATATGCAAGGCTGAAAAAAACGGGGCTGTTGCAAAAGTAGATGAATAATCTGCCGGAGCAACGGCTCCGTTTTTATGCCAAAAACAGAAAAGCAGACTCCAAAGAGCCTGCCATCTGTGGTATAATAAGTTATGACGAGTAAATTAAAATACCACAAAAATTATACCAAATTTGGCGAGCCTTATCAACTGGTTTTGCCATTAAGTTTGGAAGGTCTGGTTCCTGAAGATGATTCTGTCAGACTGCTGAGCCACGAACTGGAGGAATTAGATTACAGCTTACTGTATCAGGCTTACTCTGCCAAAGGCAGAAATCCGGCGGTTGACCCCAAGACCATGTTCAAGATCCTGGCCTATGCTTATTCTCAAAACATCTACTCTTCCAGAAAGATCGAAACCGCCTGCAGGCGTGACATTAACTTTATGTGGCTGTTAGCCGGTCAGAAAGCACCGGATCACAGCACCATTGCCCGTTTCCGTACAGGATTTCTGGCAGACGCCTGTGAAAATCTTTTCTATCAGATGGTAAAAAGGCTGGAACAGGCGGGTGAACTGTCAAAGGAGACCGTATTCATTGACGGGACAAAGTTAGAAGCCTGTGCCAACAAGTATACTTTTGTGTGGAAAAAGTCTGTCGGGAAATGGGAAGAAAAGATGTTCCAGAAGATACAGGATGCCGTACAGCTTCTGAATCACGAATACATGCAGACTTTTTCGGTCAGTGCAGAAACAAGGACGCAGGATTTACAGAAAATATCCCGTTTTTTGGAAGAGAAATGCCGGACAGACGGTACCGCTTTTGTAAACGGACGAGGCAGGAGGAAAAGTAAGAACCAGCGGTATGCAGAACTCTTTCGCAGATTTCTTGAACGCCAGAGAATTTATGACTGGCATACGGCAAGTTTTCAGGGCAGGAATAATTACTGTAAGACAGACCCGGATGCCACCTTTATGCACATGAAAGAAGACCATATGCGTAATGCCCAGTTAAAACCGGGATATAATGTACAGATCGCCGTGGACAGTGAATATATCGTAGCAGCTGATATTTTCCAGGACAGAAACGATGTATGGACACTGATCCCATTTCTGAATACAATGGAAGAAAAGCTGGGATTACGATACCCAAGTGTAACAGCGGATTCCGGCTACGAAAGTGAAGAAGGTTACAGCTTTTTAAGGGAAAACAGACAAAAACCTTATATCAAACCGCAGACCTATGAGAAATGGAAAAAGCGCAGCTTTAAAAAAGATATCAGCAAACGTGAAAACATGGGATATGATGAAAAAGCTGACACATACACCTGCCATGCCGGAAAACTTCTTCCCCCGCTTTATATCAGGAAACAGAAAAGTAAAAGTGGATATGAAACAGAAGTGACCGTTTATGAGTGTGAAGACTGCGGCGGGTGTCCATACAAAAGTAAATGTACAAAAGCCAGAGGGAACAAGCGGCTGTACCTGTCAAAAAGTTTTTTGGAAAAGCGGCAGGAATCTTATGAAAACATCTTGAGTGAAACAGGGATCAAATATCGGATAAACCGATCCATTCAAGTAGAAGGTGCATTTGGTGTTCTGAAAAATGACTATGGATTCCAAAGATTCCTGCTTCGTGGGAAAACAAAGGTAAAACTGGAGATTCTTTTGCTTTGCTTAGGGTATAACATCAATAAATTACATGAAAAAATACAAAAAGAACGGACAGGAAGTCATCTGTTTGCAGTAAAAGAAACAGCTTAAAACCATGAAAACAGGAACGGTTATTAAAGTATGCCAAAATCCAGCAGATTTTCTTAAAACAGGAAAACGCTGGACTTTTTGTTAGTAGAAATAGAGCAGGGGTACCGCTCAATCATCTGATTTGATGATTTTGCGACACCCCCGTTTCGTCTTTTTTGATAGTCGAAGCGACAGGATTTGAACCTGCGACCTCTGCGTCCCGAACGCAGCGCTCTACCAAACTGAGCCACGCTTCGATTGATGAACAACTATGATAATACAACATTTGTAAGGGTATTGTCAATGATTCTGGACGAATAATTTTGCTTAATTTCCCCATTTATAATCATTTATGTTATGATAGACTGTATATGATTACCTTTTTTCGCTGCAGACAGTGAAAGAATCACCTTGTTTTCTGCACAAAACTTGATTTTAGGGAGAAGGAAGCTGGTGGAGAGACACGCGCTTAAAATTCCATGTAACGCCATGCCTTTTATCTGTGAAGCTGATTACAGCGTGTCGCTTGGGAAAATGATCCATGCAGACCGAACAGCGCCGTTTCATGTGGCGATTTATCTGCTCAGGGGTTCGATGGAAATCATCGAGGATGGTTTCCGTTATGAGTTACTGCCGCACCGGCTCTTTTTCTTAAAAAGCGGTGTGCATCATTGGGGAGAGAACCCTTTTGAGGAAGGTTCGGCCTGGTATTATGCACATTTTTACTGCGGAGAACCAGAAGAGCATATGGAGGAACTTCCCAGAAATGTGTACTATGATACAAAGGTCTGCCTAACTTTGCAGGACAGCGAAAAATATATCACGCTCCCAAAGCTGACGGACTGCGGACGAATGCGGCAGATTCAGAAGGATTTTGAAAAAATGATAGAGGCCCATATTCATGGCAATATTCCGCAGGCTTCGGTCAGATTGTGGCAGATTTTTCTGGAATGTGCGAAAAACGCACCCGGAGATATTGTAGAAAACGGTTATGTTAAAAAACTGCGGGAATACATACAGGCACATTACACAGAGAATTTCGATGCAAAAGAGGTGGAAACAATCTGCGGGCTTTCCTATAAATACGCAGGCACGCTTTTTAAAGAGGAAACGGGACAGACAATCCGCGAGTATCAGCGTATGCTGCGGGTACGCAGGGCAAAGCAGCTATTGAAGGAGACAGATAAACCGATTACAGATATTGCACAGCTTACGGGATTTTCGGATGTGTTTTATTTCAGCAGGGTTTTTCGTGCGCAGCAGGGATGTGCGCCGAGCGAATACCGCAGGACGTATATTCCGGGGATTTGACAGATCGCTAAGGATTGTATTGTCTTGAAAAGAAGGAAACATGAAAAGCTTTATTGAGGAGGATATGAAATATGAGTCTGGATATGATTAAAATAATCTTTTTTGATATTGACGGTACACTGATTGATATCAACAGCAGGAAGATATCGGAAAAAACGCTGGAGACATTAATCCGATTGAAGGAGCGTAATATCCTTCTGTGTCTTTCGACGGGAAGGGCGCCGCTGACAGTTCCTCATTTCGAAGGTTGGGAACCCGATGTATTTCTTACTTTTAACGGTTCGTACTGCTATAACAGGCAGCAGATTATTTACAAAAATCCGATTTCGACTGAAGATGCAAAAATAATTGTGAAGAATGCCTCCTCGATCAACAGGCGGGTATCAGCCGCCACGCCGGACAAGCTGGCAGCGAATGGAAAGGATAAAGACCTGGTGGATTATTTTTCTCTTGCCAAGCTGGATGTGGATGTTTCCAGCGAGTTTGACGAGATGATAGAGAAGGATGAAGTCTACCAGATTATGTGCGGAGGAAGTGAAGAGGAATACCCGGCGTTATTGCGTGACACGAAAAATGCGAAAATAGCGGCCTGGTGGGACCGGGCGGTGGACATTATCCCGGCGGACAGCGGAAAAGGGGTCGGGATCGAAAAGGTACTTGCGCATTATGGTCTGAAAAAGGAGGATGCACTCGCTTTTGGTGACGGCAATAACGATATAGATATGCTGCAGGCAGTGGGTATCGGTGTTGCTATGGCAAATGGGTCGGATGCGCTTAAAGCGGTGGCGGATGATATATGCGGCCATGCGGCACAGGACGGAGTTTATCACTACTGTGTGGAGCATGGGCTGATAGCGGAAATCCGATGAAGAGGATATATTGGAGAAAACCAGGTTTGAAAGTTCTGTGTAAAAAAAGCGGGGGTTTTTATGCCCCCGCGCCGATCATGTAAGCCATGAAATTGTAACTGTCCTGTACATCTGTCAGGAAAAGATCCAGCCATAATTCCCCCGGATTAATCATCCGAAGCATCTGCAGAACCGCCGTGTTCTGCTTTAAGTCACAGAGCGTTTCGTTGGGCAGCTCCAGAAAGACACGGCCGCGGCTGTTTTCTACCATCTGAATAAATTTTTCTGTGTTCTTGATTGTTCTGATATTTACCTTATACATAAATTCTCTCTCCTTCCTGCATTCTTATATGGGTTTTCGTTTTGTCTTTTCTTTTGTGTTACCTTGTGATATGATAATATCATCATATTAAGGAATAATGTTAGGAATAAATACGCATTTTATATAATTATATTTCCAAAAATGAATTATAGGAAAAGAATATTTCAACAGGAGGACAAAGGTATGATATTGCCGTGCAGTGTACAGACGAATATGCAGGGGGAGGAACTGCGGAAGCATGGGACGCATCAGTTTCCCGTGGCATGTTATCTGGATCTGATGCCCCGGGATGAAATTTCCTGGCATTGGCACAATGAATTGGAGCTGGGACTGGTTGCCGGTGGAAGCGCCATTGTAGAGATGGGCTCTTCTTCCCGTCTGCTCCGGGTCGGGGAGGGATTTTTCTTCAACAGCAATATTTTGCATGCCGCCTCTTTGTCTGAGGATGATTCCTGTGAAATTCATTCCGTGGTGTTTCATCCGCGGGCTGTCAGCGGCAGTACGGACAATATAATCTGGCAGAAATATCTGAAACCTCTGATGGAAAATCAGGCGTGTCCCGGATTTTATCTGACGCCGGATGTAGACTGGCAGAAGAAAATTCTGGACTGTCTGGCTTCTCTTTGGCGGTCGGCGCAGGAGGAGTCTTTCGGCTATGAAATACAGATCCGCAATGAGCTGTCCACAATTGTGGCGCTGATTTCGGAATTTCAGCCGGTTGTGAACAGGAAATCTTTCGGAAAGGCCCAGAGGGACAATGCCAGAATTAAGGAAATGCTGACTTTTATTCAGGCCAATTACGGCAGGGAAATTACGATAGAAGAGATCGCGTCTGCCTGTGCGGTCAGTACGAGTGAGTGCATCCGCTGTTTCCGCGCAACGATTAACACGACACCCATTGCCTATCTCAAATCTTACCGTCTCCAGCAGGCGGCGCTCAAGCTGCAGCTCACTACCGATAAGATATCGGCGATTGCGGAAAGCTGCGGATTCCAGGAGATGAGTTATTTTGCCAAGTCCTTCAAGGAGGTCTACGGGAGCACGCCTTCGGCATACAGAATCGGAAAATAATACAAATAGATAAGAATTTAATCCATTTTATTGCCGTATGTTTCCGAATATAATACATATAGTGAGGCGCAGGACAGAGGAAGTCGGAAAGGGTGTCTGTGTGCCGGGCGATGGAAGCTGACATGGAGGGTAAAAGAATGGGTGATTTGAGGTTAGTCAAGGATTTTAAGGTGGAGGAAGGGTTTTTTGGCAGATATGAGAAGCTGGTGAAGGATGTGGTGCTTCCCTACCAGGAGCGGGCGTTGAACGATCAGATTGAGGGCGCGGAAAAGAGCCATTGTATTGAAAATTTCCGTATGGCGGCGAAGAAGCTGAAAACGGGGAGCTGTGACGGAGAGTTTTACGGTATGGTGTTTCAGGACAGCGATGTGGCCAAATGGCTGGAGGGTGCAGCTTATTCCCTTGCACAAAATCCAGATGAGGCGCTGGAGAAGCGGTGTGATGAGATCATTGAGCTGATCGGTGAGGCACAGCAGAAGGACGGGTATCTGAATACCTACTTCACGGTGAAGGAGCCGGAGAAACGGTGGACGAATCTTCACGAGGCGCACGAGTTATACTGTGCGGGACATATGATCGAGGCGGCGGTGGCCTATGCGGAGTGCACGGGAAAGGCAAAGCTTCTGGAAATTATGTGTGATATGGCAGACCACATTTACCGTCATTTTATTGAGGAGGGCGCGGAAGGATATCCGGGGCATCCCGAGATTGAGCTTGCCTTGATGCGGCTGTACCGCAGCACCAAAGAGGAGAGGTACAAGGAGCTTGCGATGCATTTTATCAATGTGCGCGGCGTTGATCCCGACTATTACAAAAAAGAGATGAAAAAAAATCCCTGGCGCGTCTGGGGAAATCATCCCGAGGATACGGAGTACGCCCAGAATTATGCACCGGTGCGGCAGCAGGACAAGGCAGTGGGACATGCGGTCCGGGCGGTGTATCTCTATACAGGTATGGCTGATGCTGCTATGGAGACGGGAGATACAGAACTTGCGGATGCCTGCAAAACGCTCTGGAACAATATCACACAGCACAGGATGTATGTGACGGGAGCCATCGGTTCCGCCTATGAGGGGGAAGCCTTCACAAAGGATGACCATCTGCCCAACGATACGGCTTATGCGGAGACGTGCGCGGCCATTGGCTTGATCTTTTTCTCCAATAAAATGCTTTATCTGGAACATAACGGCAAGTATGTGGACGTGATGGAGCGGGCTTTATATAATTGTGTGCTGGCAGGAATGCAGCTTGACGGCACGAGGTTTTTCTATGTGAATCCATTGGAGGCGCTGCCGGGTATTTCCGGGGAGGCCCAGACGCATAAGCACGCGCTGCCTGTCAGGCCCAAGTGGTTTGCCTGCGCCTGCTGCCCGCCGAATGTGGCAAGGCTTTTAGGATCCGTGGCGGAGTACGCCTGGCATGTGATACCGGGCACTTTGTTTTCCAACTTGTATATCGCGGGCACTCTGGATGTGAGTGATCGTTTCGGAGGCAAGGTGGTTTTGCGGACAAATTATCCTTATGACCATGTACTGGAGTACCGTTTCGAGCCGCAGGAGGGAAGAGCGAGCATGGAGGTGCCGCTGGCAGTCCGCATTCCTGCGTGGAGCAGGCAGACAAAAATTCTTTTAAACGGAAAAGAGGCGGACTGCGAAATCCGGGATGGGTTTGCGTATCTGCGGGGTGAGTATACGGCGGACGACGTGGTTACGGTGGAGCTTGATATGGCGGTAAGGCGTGTGTATACCAGCAGCCGCGTTTCCGCAAATACAGGAAAAGTCTCTTTACAGCGTGGGCCGCTGATTTACTGCGCGGAGGGTGTGGATAACGAGAATGATATCCTCTCCTTAAGTCTGAAAAGAGACGGAGAAGTGACGGTAGGAGCGTATCTGCCGGACGAATTGTTTGGGATTCAGAAACTTGCTGCACAGGGGTACCGCGAGACGGTAAACGATGAACTGTACAGTTTTGAGAGGCAGGAAACGCAGCCGTGCCAGGTGACGCTGGTGCCTTATTATACCTGGGGAAACAGGGGACTGAACCAGATGCGGGTGTGGATGCCCGAGAGGGATTAGCATAAAAGCTTGTCCAAATAAGTATAAAAAGGGAATTGTATCTGGGAGAAATTCCCGTTATACTTAGCTTAATATGGAATTGGAGCGAACAGGCGGTATGTCCATATGGATGTGCCGCCGTCTTTTTACGGAGGGTGTCAAAATGTTAAAAAAGGACGAGAAAAAGATCGAAAAAAAGAGGGAAAAAGGAATTGACAAACTGATAAAGAAACTGACGCTGGATGAGAAAATTGCGATGATTCACGGGGCTTCCCTGTTTCGCTCCGGCGAGGTGGCGAGGCTGGGGATTCCCGCAGTTGAAACTTCGGACGGGCCTATGGGCGTGCGCGCGGAATTTCTCGATGACAGATGGATTCCCGTGGGAAATCAGGATGATATGGTTACCTATCTCCCGAGCAACAGTGCGCTCGCTTCATCCTGGAATACGGATCTTGCCCGTGAAATGGGGCATGTGCTTGGAGCGGAGGCCAGAGGGCGCGGTAAGGACGTGATTCTGGCGCCGGGCATCAATATCAAGAGAGACCCGCTGTGCGGCCGGAATTTTGAATATATGAGCGAGGACCCGGTTCTCACAAAAGCGTTCGCGGTACCGTTTATACAGGCAGTGCAGGAGAATGATGTGGCGGCCTGTGTGAAACACTTTGCGGCGAACGGGCAGGAGACGGACCGTCTGATGGTGGATGAGGAGATTGATGAGCGGACGCTCTATGAACTCTATCTGCCTGCCTTTAAGGCGGCGGTACAGGAAGCCGGGGTTTACTCGGTCATGGGCGCCTACAACAAAATCAACGGTGTTCACTGCTGTGAGAACAAAAAACTGCTGGATGAAATTCTGAGGAAGGAGTGGGGTTTTGACGGCGCGGTAATCAGCGACTGGGGCGGCGTGCATAAAACCAGAGAGGCGGCGGAATGCTCTATGGATCTGGAAATGTCCATCTTCCCGGATTTTGACGATTATAAGCTGGCCAATCCTTTAAAGGTGTTGATTGAAAAGGGTGAAATTTCCGTGGATACGGTGGACGCCAAAGTGCGGAACCTTCTGCGCATGATGTACCGGCTGAAGATGATCGGCTCGAAAAGGGAGGAACGCAAGGCCGGCGCATACAATAAACCGGAACACCGGGAGGCAGTCCTTCGCGGTGCACAGGAATCCATGATTTTATTAAAAAATGAGAACCGCATTCTCCCTCTGGATGCGAAAAAAATAAAGAAACTGGCAGTGATCGGCGCAAATGCCGTGATACAGCACTCTTACGGCGGCGGCAGCGCGGAGATTAAAGCGCTTTACGAGATCTGTCCGCTGGCCGGGTTCAAGATGTATCTGGGCGGCAATGTCAAGGTCTCCTATGCGCAGGGCTACTATGTGCCGCAGAACAAGACAGATGAGGGAGAGAACTGGCAGGCGGCAAGCGTGGATGAGGATAGAAACCCGGATATGGGGAAAGCGGTCCGGGACGAAGTCAATGACAGCGAAAACCGCCGCAGGGGAGAGGAAGAGCGGCTTGCGAAACTGGAGCGGGAAAAGGCGGAGGCTCACGAAAAAAATGAAAAACTGTTCGCTGAGGCGCTTGAGATGGCAAAAGATGCGGATGCCGTTATTTTTGTAGGCGGTCTGAATCACGATTACGATGTCGAGGGCTGTGACCGGCCGGATATGAAACTGCCCTATGAGCAGGATATGTTGATTGAGGCGCTTTTAAAAGTCAGAAAAGATGTGATACTGACTTTTGTGGGCGGTTCTCCCGTGGAGATGCCCTGGCGGGAACAGGCACAGACCATATTGTGGAGCTATTATGCAGGCATGGAGACAGGAAATGCGCTGGCGCAGATTATTTTTGGCGAAGTAAATCCTTCTGGAAAGCTGGCGGAAACTTTTCCTGTCAAATATGAGGACTGCGCCGCTGCAAAGAACGGACAGTTTGGCAAGTGGGGCAACATTGTGCTGGAGGAAGGGATGTACTGCGGCTATCGTCATTTTGACAGACAGCGGATCAAACCGGCCTTCTGCTTTGGGCACGGCTTGTCTTACACCAGTTTTGAATACAGCGGCCTAACCATGAAGGCGGAAAAAGGAAAGGACGTGAAATTGACTTTCTCAGTCAAAAATACTGGGAAGCGGGCAGGAGCGGAGGCTGTGCAGATTTACATAGCACCTATCGCCGCGCAGGTGGACAGGCCGGACAAGGAATTGAAGGCGTTTAGCAAAGTGGAGCTTGGCGCGGGCCGTTCCAAAAAAATTTCCCTGACCTTAAAGCAGGAAGATTTCATGTATTATGATGCGCAGCTGCGCAAATTTATCGCGGACGCGGGCGATTACGAGATTCTGGTGGGCGCGTCCTGTGAAGATATCAGACTGCGGGGCATTGCAACGCTCAGCTAAGGCGGAAAGCGGCTCAACGGCTGGCAGCAGGCAGCAGGCAGCAGAACTTTTCCATATAAATTGCATAACATTTCATCCCGGCGTACATGCTATACACGATGGCAATGAGCAGTGCCACGACGTAATATGGCAAACTAACTGCTTGCAGTCAGTTTTGACAAATTATGGAGTGATAGGGAGAAGCCCGTGAGCTCGATAAAACGCAGGTTTTTCGAGCGTGCACTGCTGAGTAGGGAGCAGAGTACAGGAAAGGGATGAAAACATGGATTATAATACGTTACCTGTCGGCCTTGGGCTGGCATTTGCGAACAACCACGCAGCTATGGATCGTTTTTCGGGCATGTCCGATGACGAGAAGAAAGAGTTTGTGGAGAGGAGCCGGGGCGTGATGTCCAGAAAGGAAATGGACAGCCTGGTCGGTTCTCTTACGGAGGAGGAAAAGCCGGATCTCCATCTCGAAGATGTGAATCAGATATTTAAGGGGCCGGGAATCGGATAAATAACGGCCCGAAGGAAAAGGAAGTAAGGAGTTTTTTATGCAGATACAGTTGCCCGATAAAGTGCATCACATCATAAATACGCTGGAGGAGGCGGGATATGAGGCTTACGCAGTAGGCGGCTGTGTCAGAGATTCCATACTTGGCAGGGAGCCGGATGACTGGGATATCACCACGTCGGCTAAGCCGGAGGAAATAAAACATCTCTTCCCGAGAACCGTGGACACGGGAATTAAGCACGGAACCGTCACGGTTCTTCTGGGAGGAGAGGGATTTGAAGTAACAACCTATCGGATCGACGGCGTCTACGAGGACGGCAGGCATCCGAGCGAGGTGACTTTTACCGCCAGCTTAAAAGAAGACTTGAGAAGACGGGATTTTACAATCAATGCTATGGCTTACAATGCGCGCAGCGGTCTGGTGGATCTTTATGGCGGCCTTGCGGATATGGAAAACCGGGTGATACGCTGTGTGGGGAATGCCGGGGAAAGGTTTGACGAGGATGCTCTGCGCATGCTTCGCGCGGTGCGTTTTTCAGCCCAGCTCGCCTATCGGATTGAGGAGGCGACCGGGGAAGCGGTGAAGGCGCTTGCCCCTAATCTGCAGAAAATCAGTGCGGAGCGGATACAGGTGGAGCTGGTAAAACTGGTCACTTCTCCTAACCCCGATTATCTGCGGACAGCCTATGAGCTTGGCATCACGGCGCAAATTCTGCCGGAATTTGACCTATGTATGGAAACGCCGCAGAGGCATAAGCACCACTGTTATGACGTGGGAGAGCACATTCTGCATTCCATGATCGGAGTGGGGGCGGACAAAGTGATGCGGCTTGGCATGTTATTCCACGATATTGGCAAGCCCCAGACCTTGACCATCGACCCGGACGGAACCACCCACAATAAAAGGCATCCCTACGAGGGGGAAAAGATTACCAGAAAGGTGATGCGGCGTTTAAAGTTCGACAATGATACGACAGATAAGGTAACAAAGCTGGTGCTGTACCACGATTATGACATTGCGCCGACAGAGGCGGGCGTAAGGCGGGCCATCAACCGCATGGGGGAAGATATTTTTGCCATGATCTTTGCCGTGCGGCGTGCGGATATTGCCGCACAGAGTGACTACATGCGGGAGGAAAAGCTTGCGAAAGTCGCTTACATAGAAAAGCTGTACAGCGAAATTATGGCCCGTAAGGATGCGGTTACCTTGAAGGATCTGGCGATTTCGGGAAATGATCTGATTGCGGAAGGAATGCCGCCCGGCAGGCAGATCGGCGAAACGCTGTCTGCGCTTTTGGAGCGGGTGCTTGACGACCCTTCCCTGAATAAGAGAGAGATTCTTCTCAAACTGTATAAAGAAGTGTAATGAAAACCCCCTGCTGGTCATAAGATGTAACAGTCAGAGTCAGGCGGGGGGTATTTTTGTGAATGACAGAGCTGTCAGTTTATTAGAAAATTATGAGATAGAGGTACATCGTACATGGAAAGGCCGCGGAGCCATGCTGTGCGATTCAGACCGGGGTCTGCTCATTATGAAAGAATACAATGGCCCGGCGGAGAAGGTCGGCTTTCAGGAGTACCTGCTGAATCATATCCGGGAAAGCGGCGTCGTGCGGGCGGAGTCCATTCTGCGGACGAAGGAGGATGAGCTGATCGTCCGGGATCAGGACAGGACGGCTTATATTGTAAAGACATACTGTGAGGGCAGGGAGTGCGATCACCGAAACGCGCAGGAATGCCGCCAGGCGGTGGATACCCTGGCGCACCTTCACGATGTCTGTGATCTCTCCGGCAGTGAAATGTTGGAGAATCAGCCTGTTTTTCATGTGGAAAATGAGTATGAGAAGCATAACAGGGAACTGAAAAAGGTGCGGAAGTTTCTGCGGGAAAAAAGCCAGAAGACCGATTTTGAGATCTATTTGATGAAACATTATGATTATTTTATGGATATTGCCTTGCAAATTACGGGGGAATTGAGTTATTATGCCTATGAGGAGGATTCACATCCGTTCTCCGTTGTGTGTCACGGCGATTACCAGTATCATAATATCATACAGTCCGAGGGGGGCAGTGTGATTGTCAATTTCGAGAAGTGTGTCCGGGATTATCCTGTCCGTGACCTGTATCTGTTTATGCGCAAGCTTCTGGAAAAAAATAACTGGCCGCAGGCGCTTGGTGATATGCTGCTTTCGGGGTATAATGGAGTGAGACCCTTGAATGACCGGGATTACAGGCAGTTGTATTTCCGCTTTGCTTACCCGGAGAAGTTCTGGAAAATTGTGAACTTCTACTATAATAGTGGGAAAGCATGGATTCCCGGGCGGAATATGGAAAAAATAGAGAAATTGTTTGCACAGGAGAGGGAGAAGCAGCTCTTTTTAAAGAGCGCATTTCCCGGCGTAGACTAAATTATGTGCTGCTTTTGCGCAGCCTGTGCAGGACAATGCGGAAATGGAGTATATAATGATCGGAATGCACAGAAGAGTTTCAGTGGCTGTTGCGGCGTTGACATTGATGGCGGTCGTTTTGACGGGCTGCACCTCAGAGGCCAGCAACATCGGAAGGGCCAAGGATAAAAATGGGAATGCGGATGTGGTGGATACCGGCTTTACGCTCTCTACCGTGGGCAGCTTTGATTCTGCGGATACGGCTGTCGTTCTGTCCACGGATCTGAACAACAAAGCGGTGTCTTTCATCAACATGAATACGGGAAAACCGTATACCCTCTATTATGACGGAACCACTTACGTGAAAGATAAGCACGACGGTCCTATGACCATTTCCCAGATCAAAGCGGGGGATGTGGTTGATGTCACTTTCTTAAAAGGTAAGAAAAAACTCGCCAGCATCAAGCGCTCCCCGGAGGCATGGGTGTACGATGATTTGTACAATTATGATCTGGCGGGGGAGAACAGGACGGCCATGATCGGCTCCCAGAAATATTCCCTGCCGGACAACGCCGTTGTTTTGTCGGAGGGCCGCCGTGTGGAAGCGGGCGAGGTCGTGTCCCAGGATGTTGTCACGATCTCGGGAATCAACCATAAAATTTACAGTGTCAATGTGGAAAGAGGGCATGGATATCTGCGCTTGAAAAATGACCAGCCTCTGCTCGGCGGCTGGATTGAAGTGGGCAACAGCGTGATCCGCCAGATCACAGAGGACATGCTTCTCACAGTGCCGGAGGGTACCTATCAGGTCGTGCTTTCCAACAATAACGTGGGCTGTGTGAAGGAGATAACGGTGGAGCGCGGCAAGGAAGTGGTGCTCGATGTGGGTGATCTGGAAGTTGCGGAAGATGCAGTTGGAAAGATTCTCTTCACGGTAGAGCCGGAGGGCGCGAAAGTCAGTGTGGACGGAAAGCCGGTGGATATCACCAGGGCTGTGGAATTAAAGTACGGGATTCACCAGATACAGGCGGAGGCGAACGGTTACGATACCTTGACCAAACACATTCAGGTGGGATCAGAGTATGCGACCATTTCCTTTAAGCTGGAGGAGAGCCGTAAAGACGACGGCGAAAACTCTGTCAGCGGCAATTCGGCAACTACTGACCGTATCCCATGGCAGGATACGATGGATACCGCCAAAAAGCCGGACAGCGTCAGCGGCAATAATTCTTCGAGTGTGAGCGATAACGCGCTGGGGAGTGCAAACAATAACAAAGTGTATATTGATTCCCCGAAAGATGTTGAAGTTTATCTGGATGGAAATTATATAGGTCTTTCGCCGGTCAGATTTACGAAAACGGTGGGAAGACATGAAATCACGCTGAAAAAGACTGGATATAAGACAAAGACCTACACCATTTATCTGGAAAACACGAAAAAGGACGAGACTTACTCTTTCTCCGCCCTGGAAAAGATAAATGCCGGCAGTGATGATAAAGATAACGACGATACCTCCAATGGCGGATCCACAGGGACACCCCCTCTGCCTACAGGAAAAGTGAGCATTACGGTTTCCCCGGCAGAAGCGAAAGTCAGTGTGGACGGAAAGGATGTAGAAGATATCAGCGAGCCGCTGGAGCTGAGTTACGGGACACATAAGCTCGTCATAAAGGCGGACGGCTATAAAACCAGGACCGAGGAAATTGAAGTGATGTCGGACAGTGTGGAGTATTCCTACGAACTGGAGGCGAATGAAGAGCCAGATCCTGATGATGAAAAGGAAGATAACGAGAAGCCGGGCGGCAGTACAGGCGGCGATGACCAGGACGAGGAGAAGCCAGGCGGCAGCACAGGCGGCGATGACCAGGACGAGGAGAAGCCAGGCGGCAGCACAGGCGACGGAAAGCCGGGTGACGGCGATAACAGTGGGGACAACGAAAAACCGGACGGCAGCGAGGGAGACGGTAGTCAGAACGAGGAAAAGCCGGACGGCAGCGAGGGTGATGGGAAGCCGGATGACAGTGAGGGCGACAAGAAGCCGGATGGCAGTACAGGTGACGCCGGTCAGGGTGATGGAACCGGGGACGGCGATACTGAGGGCGGTCTGACGGAGGAAACCATTACGATAACCAAAGAGGCCCATCCGATCCGGAAGTGGTTTTCATCCTTGTTTAAATAAGGATTGATACGATATACATAGAAACAACCAGCGTCCGCCAGGGACTCTATGTCCTTAGCCGGGCGCTGATTTCAGATTTTACTGTAACTTTTTTGTAAAGGAGTACATATGTCAGAGAAACAGGAGAAACAATATACCTATGAGGAATTTCTTGCAATCATAGCGGCGCTGCGCAGTGAGAACGGCTGCCCCTGGGATAAGGTACAGACCCATGACAGCTTAAAACCCTGCATGATGGAGGAGGCGGCGGAGCTGCTTGCTTCTATCCGTATTTACAATAAGACCGGCAATCCCGAAAATATGATGGAGGAATTGGGTGACGTCCTTCTGCAGGTTGTGATGCACGCGCAGATCGCTTCAGAGGAAGGTCTTTTTACGATGGAGGATGTGGTAAACGAGGTCAGCCGCAAAATGGTGCGGCGCCACCCTCATGTTTTTGGCACGGGAAATGCGGATACACCCGATGAGGTGCTTGTGAACTGGGAGGAGATTAAAAAAGAGGAGAAAAAAGATAAGGATTGGGTACAATCGCCCTTGAAGGATATACCGAAGGAGCTCCCGTCCTTGACCAGAGCGGTCAAAGTTTTGAAAAAGATAGATAAGCACTATGAGAAAGGGAACACATTTGAGCAGGATACGGCTGCCATCTGTGAGCTGGCGGAAGCGTTGAAAAACTGTGAGCCGCAGGCGGACAATAAAGAGACAGAGGCGCTTTTATCCGAGCTGCTTTTGCGGATCAGCGATGTGGCCAGAATTACCAAAATCCCGCAGGAACAGGCGTTAGCGGACCGAATAGAGGATTTAATAGAGAAATACGAGTAAGTTTTCTGAAAATAAACGATAAATTTTGTAAATAAAGTCTTAACAAGGAGAAACAAACGTGGGTGCACCCGAAAAATGCCGTAAAAAAGGCATTTTTTGCTTGACATGCCAGGTAAAAGCAGATATAAATATGTATAGACGGTTTCCGAGGGAAGCTAAATAATAATACGAAAACTCATTTAAGAGGAGGAGTTCAAATGAACAAAACAGAGTTAGTTGCAGCAATGGCTGATCAGGCAGGCTTATCTAAGAAAGATGCAGAAAAGGCTTTAAAGGCATTTACGGACGTGGTTGCTGATGAGTTAAAGAAAGATGGCAAGGTACAGTTAGTTGGTTTCGGTACCTTTGAAGTTTCCAAGAGAGCGGCTAGAGAGGGTAGAAATCCTCAGAGCGGCGCTGTTATGAAGATCGCTGCATCCAAGGCTCCTAAGTTTAAGGCTGGCAAGGCTTTAAAGGATATGCTTAACGCATAATTAAATTTCTGGAGACAAACAAGGCCTGTATGCATTGCATACGGGCCTTTTTCCGCATATAAGCAGAGTCTGAAGTGCAGAAAAGAGGAGGATTCAAATGCGACTGGATAAATACTTAAAAGTTTCAAGGCTGATCAAACGCCGCACGGTGGCAAACGAGGCATGTGATGCGGGCAGGGTATTCATTAACGACAGACCCGCCAAAGCATCTGCCAACGTGAAGGCAGGGGATGTGATCACCATACAGTTTGGCAATAAAGAGGTAAAAGTGGAGGTACTCGACGTACAGGAGACGGTCCGCAAAGAGGAGGCGAAGGAACTGTTCCGCTACCTCACATAAAGTCTGAAAAGGCATATTTTCGGAAAGTCAGACATACACTGAACCAGTACCATAATTATGGTATAGGAGGGCGTGTATGGAAGATCTGAATAACAGCGGCAAACGGCCGCATAAACTGATGCTTACGGGCAGAAGAACCTGCGCACTGACAGGTGTAAATGATGTGCTTTCCTTTGATGTGAACGAGATTCTGCTGGAGACAGAGCAGGGTATGCTGATGATACGCGGCGGAGAGCTGCATGTCAGCAGACTTTCTCTGGATAAGGGAGAAGTGGATATTGACGGGCGGATTGACAGCTTTACTTACTCGGAAACCGCAGGGTACGGGGCCAAAGGAGAGTCCCTGCTGGCGAGACTGTTCAAGTGATCATGCGGGGGATGGGTAAGGTATGAGCCGGGAGATCGTACAGGAGCTTACTTTTTTTACACATTCTGTCCTTATGGGGCTGGTCATCACATTTATCTATGACTGGATCCGCGTGCTGCGCAGGCTTTTCAAGCATGGGACAGTCCTCATGTCGGTGGAAGACCTTTTGTTCTGGCTGGCCTGCGGGATCGGCGTATTCTATATGCTCTACAGAGAGAACGACGGGACGCTGCGCTGGTTTGCCATTCTCGGAGCCGCAATCGGTATGTTTTTTTATAAATTGGTTGTCCGGGACGCATTTACAAATGTTATGTCAACATGCATACACAAGATCATGTGGTTCATTTTTCGTCTCCTACAAATTGTGCTAAAACCCTTGAAAAGCCTCTATTTTACTGGGAAAACGTTTGTTCTTTACATAGGAAAGAAATTGAAAAAGTGTAAAGAATTTATTAAAAAACGGTTGACGGGTTTGCTGAAAACAATTAGAATGGTTTTATGTAAACGCTGACAGGCGGGGGGAGAGGGGAAAGTTTTTAAGCATGGCAAGAAAAGCAGCATATCGTAAAAGACGTCAGAACAGGCTGGCCATGCTTTTAGTTACCACCGTGGTGTTAATGATGATGCTCGTGGTTACCTTTAAAAGTGTGGAGCTGAGGGAGAAGCGTCAGTTTTATATGGAAAGAGAAGAGGCGCTGATCAGTGAGATAGAGGCGGAACAGGCAAGATCTGCAGAAATTGAAGAGTATGGGAAGTACACGCAGACTAAGAAATTCGTTGAAGAAGTGGCGAAGGAGAAACTGGGTCTGGTGTACGAGGGCGAAATTATCTTTAAAGATGAAAAATAGGTAAATTAACGTCGAGTAGGGGAAAATTTCCTCTACTCGATTTTTGGAATAAAACACATCAACTTTTCATATATATGTGTAAGACGGGTTTTGCGGGCTTTTCCGCTTTGCCCGGACAGGCAGTGTTGGCGTATATGGAGGCGGTGTGTGATGAAAAGACGGACAAGCTTAAAAGAAGACGACAGAATAGATATGATCCCGGAGTATGGCAGGCAGAAGCTTTTGTCTTATGCGGAATCTTTTCGTGATCTGGCGGATTTATTTGAGGACACTCAGGTGAAGGACGAGCCTGCAGGGGAGGAACCTGCGGACAGGCAGGAATATCTTTACAGGCGGCGTCTGCAGGAAAGCCAGGGACTTCTGGCGGAACATTTAAAGGAGATGGCGCATATTCTGGCAGTGACGGCCAGGGAAACATGCCGGTGCCGGCCCATGGGGGAACGGCGGTATAAGCAGATGGCGGCGCTGCTCAAGGAATCCGGCATTATGCTGAAGGACTTTCTGGAGCTGGAGCATGAGGACGGCCACCGGGAAATCAGCCTTGTTATGAGACAGGCTGCAGGGAAGCGCGCGCACTTCGGGGAAATAGAATATATTTCCACGGAGGATGTGGCGGATTACTTATCGGTGGCCATGAACCGCAGGCTCTGTGCGGCAAAGAATACACCGGCCTATCTTGCGGCGGAGTACAATACTTACTATTTTCTGGAGGAGCCGCCCTACCATCTGCTGACAGGATTTG
Source organism: uncultured Lachnospiraceae bacterium (assembly GCA_965114645.1). Taxonomy (GTDB): domain Bacteria; phylum Bacillota; class Clostridia; order Lachnospirales; family Lachnospiraceae; genus UBA3282. The sequence continues at coordinate 27,317 of CBCOZL010000012.1, forward strand.
CCAAGGCGGTGAAGGAGACGGAAAAGGTTTCGGGGGACAGCTATTCCTTTTTTGAATCGGATACGGGGAAGCTGCAGGTACTGCTTTCAGACGGCGTCGGCTCCGGGGAAGAAGCCCGGCGGGAATCCGGCCGGGTGATTGAGATGATGGAGCGCCTTCTGGAGGCGGGATTTGGGAAAGAACCTGCGGTACAGATGGTAAACGGGGCAATGGCAGCTGCGGGGCAGGAGCAGGCGATGTCCACGCTTGATGTGTGCGACATTGACCTTTATACGGGGAACTGCGAATTTCTGAAGGTGGGAGCGGCCAGCACCTATATTAAAAGAGGGCGGCTGGTGGACAGGCTTTCTTCGAGAAATCTGCCGCTGGGAGTTTTCTGGCAGATGACGCCGGAAATCCAGAACAGGACACTGCAGAGTGGTGACTATGTAATTATGCTTTCGGACGGTGTGCTTGACGCGCTTTCGGAAGGCATTGGCGAGGAGACGCTGCCGGAGATCATCGGCAGGATGGAATACAGTAATCCGGGAGAGATTGCGAACCAGATTCTGGCTTACGCCATCGGGCAGAGCCGGGGGCGTATCCGGGATGATATGACGGTGCTTGTGACGGGGATCTGGGATCAGGAGGTTTCCCTGTAGCTAGAGCGGCGGACGGACAGGCGGGAAATGAAGGAAAAATTTTATGAGACCGTAAAAAAATATATGAATGCACACGGTATGGCAGAGCCGGGGGACTGCATAGCTGCCGGGGTTTCCGGGGGCGCGGATTCTGTCTGTATGCTGCATTTGCTGGTGCGGCTGCAAAAGGATATTCCGTTCCGGCTGGCAGTGGTGCATGTGAACCACGGGATGCGCGCGGAGGCCGCGGAGGACGCTGCTTTTGTGAAAAAGCTTTGCGCACAATGGGATATTCCCTTTTATTTGCGTGAGGTGGATATGGCGGGCTATGCGGCTTCCCACAGGCTGTCTTTGGAAGAGGCAGGACGCGTGCTCCGCTATCGGGCATTCCAGGAGGTGCTCTGGGAGATCGGTGCGGGGGCCAGAAGCAGGGTTGCGGTGGCGCACAATGCGGATGACAGGGCGGAAACCATGCTCTTTCACATGTTCCGGGGAAGTGGATTGAAGGGATTGTCGTCGATACGCCCGGTCAGGGAATCGGTCATCCGTCCTCTCTTATGTGTGGACCGGGAACAGATTGAAGCTTACCTTGCGGCGGCGGGACTCGGCTGGCGGGAGGACGCGAGCAACGGGGAGGATGCTTATGCCCGCAACAAAATCAGACATCACATACTGCCTTATGCACAGCAGGAAATCTGTGGCAGGGCAGTTTCGCATATGGGAGAACTGGCGGATATTCTGGCACAGACTGAGGATTACCTGGCCCGGGAAACGGAAAGACTTTATGATGCCTGTGTGCGGGAGGATACGGAAAGAAAACCCGGTGGGAAGGGCGCTGTGGGAGCGGCCGGAGAAATTGAGAATCTGTATGGTGAAATAAAAATAGAGCTGACCAGATTCTGCGCAGAGGATGTGGTGATGCAAAAACGCATACTTTTGCGGGTGCTGGAAAGGCTGACGCCCTATCGAAAAGACATCACCGCGCGTCATATCGCGGGACTGATGGAGCTTACGGAAAAAGAAGGCAGCAAGGAGCTTTCTCTTCCATATGGGATCAGGGCAGTTAAGGAGTACGACACGCTGTTTTTAAGGCGGAAGGAGAAAGCGTCTGGAAGCACGGGCCGGAAGACGGCGGAAGAGGAAGGCGGTACAGCCCGGAAAGCGGCAAAAGAGGAGGGCAGCACAGCCCGGCGGGCGTCCGGCGGCAGTCCGGCGGCGGTTCAGAGAGATTTACAGGAGATCTGTGTCACAGGGTCTGCGCTTGTTCCCGGCGTCCCGGCGGTGTTTGAGATCCCGGGTGCAGGCAGTTTCACATTTATTTTGTGGGAGGCTGCTTTTCTTCCGGGAGCGTCCTTTTTCTACAGAAAGGAACAAAATATTCCAGAAAATAGATATACGAAATGGTTTGATTATGATAAAATAACTACGTCTTTATTCCTGCGGACCAGAAGGCAGGGAGATTATCTTACCATAGACGACGCACTCCATACGCAGTCTGTGAAGCAGTACATGATCAACGAAAAAATTCCGAAGGCAAAACGGGACGATGTGTATCTGCTGGCGGATGGCAGCCATATTCTCTGGGTGCCCGGACACCGTGTAAGCAGACAGTATCGGGTGGAAAAAAACACAAGGCGTATTCTTGAGGTACGGCTAAGAGGAGGAAATGATGGCGGAACGAATAGAGGTATTGCTGACAGAGACGGAAGTGGATAAGCGGATTCAGGAGATTGGTGATCAGATCTCCAGGGATTATGCGGGAAAGCAGGTACATCTGGTGTGCGTGCTGAAGGGAGGCAGCTTTTTCATGTGTGAGCTGGCCAAAAGGATTTCTGTTCCGGTGTCCCTTGATTTCATGTCGGTGTCCAGCTACGGCGGGGATACCAAGTCGAGCGGGGTAGTCAGGATTGTGAAGGATCTGGATGAACCTCTGAAAGACAAGCATGTGATTGTGATTGAGGATATTGTGGATTCCGGGCGGACGCTGAGTTATCTGCTTGATATGCTGCAGAGCAGGGGCCCGGCGGATGTGAAACTCTGCACGCTTCTGGACAAGCCGGACAGGCGTGTGGTGGATGTGAAGGTGGATTATACAGGATTTGAGATTCCCGATGAGTTTGTGGTGGGATATGGTCTGGATTACGATCAGAAATACCGCAATCTGCCTTATATCGGGATGGTAAAATTTGACTAACTGTCTTAGTACAGGCTGGAGTAGAGGAATTACTGGATGAACAAGAGTGGTAGAAGTTTTTATCTGTATTTTGTAATCATTATCTGTCTGCTGCTGTTTACTGTCTGGGTAGGAACGCTGCGGGTGCCAAACAGCGGCTATACCAGAGGGGAATTTGAGGCGCAGATGGAGAACAATGATGTAGCGGTGGTGACGGTGTGTCCGAATAAGGATACGCCCACGGGTTCCCTGAAGGTGGTTCTCAAGAGCGGTGAGGAGAGAATTCTCTATGTGACGGACGTGACAGAGATGGAACGCATTGTCAGGGAGCACGGCATAGACTGCTCCGTGGAGAGTGTGCCGGAGGAGAGCTGGTTTCTAAACAGCGTCCTGCCGATTCTGATCGTGGTAGTGGTCTGTGTCTTTTTCTTTGTGATGATGAATGCCCAGAATGCCGGCGGTGGCGGCGGCAAAATGATGAACTTCGGGAAGAGCCGCGCCAGGCTGACGATTGGAGCGGAAAATAAGATCACGCTTGGGGATGTGGCCGGTTTAAAAGAGGAAAAAGAGGAGCTGCAGGAGATTGTGGAGTTTCTCAGAGAGCCGGGCAAGTTCACCAAGGTGGGGGCGAGAATCCCCAAAGGTGTACTCTTAGAGGGTGCGCCGGGTACAGGTAAGACGCTTCTTGCCAAGGCCATTGCGGGCGAAGCGAATGTGCCGTTTTTCAGTATCTCCGGCTCGGATTTTGTGGAAATGTTTGTCGGCGTGGGTGCGTCCCGTGTGCGTGACATGTTCGCGGAGGCGAAACGCCATGCCCCCTGTATTATTTTTATAGATGAGATTGACGCGGTGGCGAGAAGGCGCGGCACGGGTATGGGCGGCGGCCATGACGAGAGGGAACAGACGTTAAATCAGCTCCTGGTGGAAATGGACGGTTTCGGCGTCAACGAGGGCATTATCGTGATGGCGGCCACAAACCGTGTGGATATCCTGGATCCGGCAATCCTTCGTCCCGGACGTTTCGACAGGAAGATTACCGTGGTTTCCCCGGATGTGCGGGGCAGAGAAGATATTTTGAAGGTACACGCCAAGAATAAGCCGCTCGGTGACGACGTGGATCTGCAGCAGATTGCCCAGACTACGGCGGGCTTTACGGGAGCGGACCTGGAAAACCTGTTAAATGAAGCGGCCATCAATGCAGCGATGGACAAGCGGGCCTTTGTACGGCAGGAAGATATCAAGAAGGCGTTCATCAAGGTGGGAATCGGTGCGGAGAAAAAGAGCCGCATCATTTCGGAGAAGGAAAAGAAGATTACGGCCTACCACGAGGCGGGTCACGCGATTCTGTTCCACGTGCTGCCGGATGTGGGGCCGGTGTACACCGTTTCCATTATCCCGACCGGCCTTGGGGCAGCAGGCTATACCATGCCTCTCCCGGAGAAGGACGAAATGTTCCTCACAAAAGGGAAGATGTTTGAGGATATTATGGTGTCCCTGGGCGGCCGCATCGCGGAGGAGATTATCTTTGACGATATAACGACGGGCGCGTCCAGCGATATCAAGAAAGCCACCAAAGTGGCCCGCAGGATGGTGACCCGCTATGGTATGTCTGCTAACATTGGTGTGATTAATTATGACGACGATGACGATGAAGTGTTTATCGGCAGAGATCTGGCTCACGCGAAGAATCACAGTGAGCTTGTCTCAGGAGAGATCGACAGGGAAGTAAAAACGATCATCGATGACTGCTACCAGAAGGCGAAGGACATCATCATGGAGCACGAGGATGTGCTGCACAAGTGTGCCAAGCTGCTTCTGGAGAAGGAGAAGATCAACCGTGCAGAGTTTGAGGCGCTTTTTGATACCTACTATCCCCAGCCGGAGGAACCCGGGGAGAGAGTGGGAGAAGAACAATAATTATGCACATTGCATAAAAACACATATATAAAATTGTAATATTTGTGAATCCTTAGTATTGTAGACAGACGGGGGGTATGCTAATATACTACTTGTAACCCCCCAATACATTATATAGTTTTTTGCTATACCCCATAAGAAAGAAATACCTTCTCTAAAAAAGACAGTTTCGTGACTGTCTTTTTTACTTTTGGTGCAATCTGGGGGCAGATCATCCGCGTTCATGAATTGTGGGTTGCGCATCCACAGTATATAGGATAAAATACCTATATATCGTTGTCATTATCAAGGAAGGGCTGATTATGGATATTAACCAATTTCAGAAGGCAGAAAAGAATCAGCAGTACTTTGCGGGCATGCGCCCGGTATTTAACAGGAAAGCTTTATTCACGGATATGTCCGAAGACTATGTATCACCGATGGAGCCAAGCGCTTACGGTGAAATTACCGTGCGTTTTCGGTCAGCCAAAAATAATATTGATAAAGTGTTTTTTGTACACAAGAATGTGAAACACCTCATGTTCAAGACGGAATCGGACGACTATTTCGATTACTATTCGATAACGATTCAGCTTGAGGATGAGAAGGTAAGTTATTATTTTGAAGTACATGCGGGTAAACTTTCCTGTTTTTATGACAGACGGGGCGTTACGAAGGATACAAACGAGTACTATTATTTTCATGTGATTCCGGGCTTTAAAACGCCGGACTGGGCGAAGGGCGCGGTGTTTTATCAGATTTATGTGGATCGTTTCTACAACGGTGATCCCACCAATGACGTGCTGACGAACGAGTACCAGTATATCGGGGATAAGACTGTAAGAGTCGAGGACTGGGATAAATATCCCGCAACTATGGGCGTGCGCGAATTTTACGGCGGCGATCTGCAGGGTGTCCTCGATAAGATGGATTATCTGCAGGATCTGGGTGTGGATGTGATTTACTTTAATCCACTGTTTGTGTCGCCTTCTAACCATAAGTACGACATACAGGACTATGATTATATTGACCCTCATTTCGGCAGGATTGTGCATGACGAAGGGGAGCTTTTAAGACCGGATCAGACGGAGAACCGTTTTGCCACCCGATATATTGATCGTGTGTCCAACAAAGAAAATCTGGAAGCAAGCAATGAGCTTTTTGCGGAAGTGGTGAAAGAAGCGCACAGAAGAGGCATGAAAGTGATTCTGGACGGTGTGTTCAATCACTGCGGTTCTTTTAACAAATGGCTGGACAGGGAACGGATCTATGAGAATGCGCCGGGATATGAAAAGGGCGCCTACATTGATAAGGACAGCCCTTACCACAATTATTTTCAGTTCCATGACGAATATAAATTCCCCTACAACGGTTCCTATGACGGCTGGTGGGGACATGACACACTGCCGAAGCTGAACTATGAAAATTCCAGACAGCTTCTGGATTATGTGCTTTATATCGGCAGAAAATGGGTATCCCCGCCTTACAATGCGGACGGCTGGCGGCTGGACGTGGCGGCGGATCTGGGCCACAGCCCGGAGTTTAACCATACGTTCTGGAAAGAATTCCGCAGGGCGGTGAAAATGGCAAACCCTGATGCAATTATTCTTGCGGAGCATTACGGCAGTCCGTTAGACTGGCTGCAGGGGCAGGAATGGGATACGGTCATGAATTATGATGCCTTTATGGAGCCGGTGACCTGGTTCCTGACAGGCATGCAGAAACACAGCGACGATTACAGAGAAGATATGCGGGGTAATGCGGACAATTTCTGGGGAGCCATGAAACATCACTGCGCTGCCTTTACCATGCCGTCTCTTCTGGTGGCGATGAACGAACTGTCCAACCACGATCACTCCCGGTTCCTTACAAGGACGAACCATAAAGTGGGAAGGACGAATACGCTCGGACCGCAGGCGGCTGACACGGGCGTGAATAAAGCGGTGCTTCGCGAGGCGGTGGTGATCCAGATGACATGGCCCGGCGCGCCCACGATCTATTATGGGGACGAGGCGGGTGTCTGCGGGTTCACGGATCCGGATAACAGGCGGACATATCCCTGGGGGCGCGAAGATCAGGAGCTGATTGCTTTCCATAAGGAGATTATCCGTATTCATAAATCATACAAGGAGTTTTTGACAGGCTCTCTTAAATATCTGTGTGCCGACTATAATTTGATCGGTTACGGCAGATTTACGAGAGAGGGTCAGTCGGTAATTTTAGTCAATAATAATGATTACGAGGTTACGAAGGAAGTGTCGGTATGGTATCTGGGCATTCCGAAAGAGTGTGTGCTGTCCTGTCTGATGCTGACGACGTCGGAAGGTTATTCCACGGAGTCTAAGCAGTATCCTGTTATTTCTGGCAAGGTGAAGGTGACGCTGCCGGCAACATCGGCAATTGTTTTGAGACATGAGAAGCAAAAAGAACGGAAATTTTTAAAGTTTTTCTGAGGGGCACGATAATGAAGATATTAAGAAATATCATAGTGGGCATAGGGGTTCTGGCAGCATTGTTGTGTGCGCTCATTATATTATCTGCTGCAAATCCCGGAATTACACAAACTCTTTCATCCCTGCTTTCGGGCGATGGTCTTCCGTCAAAGGAGGAAGAATCCGGGGAAACGATTGAGGTTGAGGAACCAGAGTTTTCCGATCAACTGTCTGATCCGTCCTCTGAAGCAGGAGAAGATGGGGAGGAGCCGGAGGACGATTCTGCTCTGCCTGAGGAGGAAGAGGAGATGGGGACAAGGCTGACTGTACAGCGCCAGCCGGAGGAACCTGAGAGGGGCATATCCGACCAGGAAAGCAGTGGGGCACGCGTCAGAGGCATGAATGGTTATGAGCCGCCGGCGGAATCGGGCGTGAGCGTTCCCGAGGCAGTCAGCGGAAAATCAGGCTATCAGCCCATCACAGAGAAATCCGAAGAACTGCCTGACGCGGAGGGTGGCGAATATACAAGCGATTTGGGTTATGGCGAGACGGGAGATAACCTGTCTTTTGATTCCATTTTTTATCCTTATTATCAGATGCTGGACCAGAAGGGACAACACCTTTACCGGCAGATCTATGCCAATGCAGCCGCGTATAACGCGGCTTTTGTGCCTATTGAGGCAGTACCCGTGTCGGAGCTTAAGGATGTGGTCATGGCAGTGTACAATGACCATCCTGAACTTTTTTGGCTGAATACGATATTTACATGCAGATACGACCAGAATAAAATCTGTGCGGAGCTGGAATTGGAATTTAACATGACGCTGGAGGAGCTTACCGCATCTTCAAAGACGTTTTATAATATTACCAATGAAATTTTGTCCCAGGTACAGAATCTGGGTACTTATGAGAAAGAGGCACGACTGCACGATATTCTGATTGAACGGGTGGAGTACGATAAGGGTGCGGATAAGAACCAGAGTGCTTACAGTGCGTTGGTGGACGGAAAGAGCGTGTGTGCGGGATATGCAAGGGCGTACCAGTATCTGATGCAGCGGGCGGGGATTCCCTGCTTTTACTGTACGGGGTACGCAGGACAGGATCACGCATGGAATATTGTGGGGCTGGATGACGGCTATTATAACGTGGACGTGACATGGGATGACACGGAAGGCGGCCAGTACGATTATTTTAATAAAACAGATGAGATGTATGCGGATACCCATGTGAGACGGGAGCTATCGGTGAATCTGCCAAAGTGCGAAGGGCAAAGATATGTGGTTCCGTGATGAGCCGGCTTGCAGAGTGGGATATGAGGAAGTGACAGTGGGAGTGCCGAAAGGCATTCCCATTATGATATTGTGATTTTTATAATGGAAACCGAAAAGAAAAGGGGGAAACAGGATATGTTATCATTCGAGAGCGATTATATCCAGGGGGCACACGAAAAAATTTTAGAGCGTCTTGCGGAGACGAACAGGGAGCCGCTTTCCGGCTACGGCAATGACAAATACTGCGAGAGCGCAAAAGAGAAGATCAGGCAGGCCTGCGGTTGTGAGGAGGCGGAGATCTTTTTTCTGACAGGGGGTACCCAGACAAACCAGATCGTAATCAGCTCCATGCTGAAATCCTATGAGGGCGTGGTTGCGGCCGAGACAGGACATGTCAGTGTCCATGAGGCGGGGGCTATTGAGCACAGCGGCCACAAGGTGCTTACCATTCCGGGGCATGAGGGAAAAATAAAGGCGGAGGAACTTGCGGCTTACCTGAAGGCTTACTGGGAGGACACAAGCCACGAACATATGGTATTCCCGGGCATGGTTTATATTTCCCATCCCACGGAGTATGGCACGTTGTATGCAGAATCGGAGCTCGCATCTATCGCTGATATATGCAGCAAATACAATATTCCGTTGTATCTGGACGGCGCAAGGCTCGGATATGGACTGATGAGCCGGGAAACGGATGTGACCCTCCCGAAGATCGCCCAATACTGTGATGTGTTTTATATCGGCGGCACTAAGGTGGGAGCGCTCTGCGGGGAGGCACTGGTATTTCCGAAGAAAAACATGCCGGCCCATTTTCTGACGCTGGCCAAACAAAAAGGCGCGCTCCTCGCGAAGGGGCGACTTCTGGGTGTGCAGTTTGACACGCTCTTTACGGACGATTTATATTTTCGGATCAGCGCCCACGCCATCGAGATGGCGGAAAAGATGAAAGAAATGTTTCGGGAAAAAGGGAAACGGTTTTTCCTCAATTCTCCGACAAACCAGCAGTTTCTTATTTTGGAGGACGGGGAGATGGCGCGTCTGCAGGAACTGGTGAAATTTGATATCTGGGAGAGATATGATGAAGGGCATACGGTTGTGCGGTTTGCCACAAGCTGGGCGACGGAAACCGGGGATGTGGAAATCCTCAGGGAGATTATGCCTTCCGGCGGACAGTGAGACATTTGTCCGCCCCGTCGGAAAGTTCTGCCATATGGCGTATTGTTGTGCAAAAAATGAAACCGATTTCTGAGATGAGAGGTATTAAGAGTAGAGAACCTTGTCTGGTCAGTGCAGACGGGTTTCAGTAAAGAGGCCGTGTATGACAAAAGAGGAACAGATAACAGCGGAGGCTGCGATAAACCGATATGCGGATATGGTGTATCGTCTGGCGTTGGCGCAGATGAAAAACAGGACGGATGCGGATGACCTTTTTCAGGAAGTTTTTGTCCGTCTCGTCAGTCATGTGGATAAGCTGGAATCCTGGGAGCATGTGAAAGCGTGGCTGATCCGGGTGACGATTAACTGCGCGAAGAAACACTTTGATTTGTACTGGAACAAAAATGTGGATTATATAGAAGACGAGGAACAGATCCGGGGAGAAGAGGCTTATGAGCCGCCGGGGGATGAGCCTGTCAGGGGAGCGGTGGCAAAGCTCCCGCCCAAATACCGGCTGGCGGTACACCTCTTTTATTATGAAGAACTTTCGGTGGCGGAGATTGCCGAACAGACCGGGCAGAAGGAAGGCACCGTCAAATCACATCTGCACCGGGCACGGGAGATGCTGAAGCAGATGCTGGAAGAGCCGGGATAGCTGTCCGGCGCAGGATGAAGGTATGAAACGGACGACCGCCTGAGATACAGACAGAGCGGTTGATAAAGAGGAATCTCATAGATGATGATAGATCAGTATAAAGAGCAGTACAACAGAGAAACAGAACAGATACATGCCCCTGCGGAACTGATTGCAAGGACAAAGGCGGCGATGCGCGAAGAAGAGAGGCGGATCCTCCAGATGTCTGCATCGCAGATGGCAGAGGCGGAGACAAAAGGGATTCGGGAGGATTCCGGGATGCCGTCAGCTTCTGCCGGTGACAGAAAATATGTGAAGCGTTCCGGCATCCAAAAATGGGCGTATCCTTTGACTGCGGCAGCGGCACTGTTTATTTTGGTGTCCGTATCCATGATGATGAAAGGGATAAATTCCAGGGATATGTCCATGAGCGGAGCGCCTATGGAAGCAGCTATGGAAGCATCGGAGCTGCCCGTCGGTGAAGATCTGGATGGAGGAATGGCAGAGGCCGGTGTGGTGATGGAGCCGGAAAAGGCAGCGGGGATCACAGAGAGAGCGTATGCTGATGAGGCGATGTCTGCCGAAGCGGATATGGCGGTGTCTCCTGCATCGGAGACTGAAACCGAAAGTATGTCCGGGGCGGGGACAGAAACAGAGGACGGGGAGCAGCATAGAAAGCACAGCAATAGGAAGGAGATCCTTGCCGGGGAAGCAGCAGAGGCTCCGGCAGAAGACGTAACCCAGGGAAGCACAGCGGCAGACGCGACGAATATCACGATAGAAAAGGTGGCAGAAAAGCCGGACTTCTGCAGACGTTCTGATGTGGAAGCGCATATCTTTGAGGGGGAAATTTTTCATGTAGCGGAGGAAGAAAGCGGATGGGCCGCCTATGTGGAGGTTGAAAACAGAGAAAAGTATGTGATCTGCGGAGAGGCGCAAGACTTGGAGGCGTTTTTGGAAGCAGGCTATCGGAAACTGGTGGAACAGATGGAAAAGGACGGATGATTTTTTGAAATTTTTGGGATAACGCTGCAACCCATTTCTTCCATGAAAGGTATTAGAAGTAGAATGGCATAAAACAAATGCCCGGGGAGGATCAGAGCACAAAAGCCTGGAGATGGAGGAAAAGGGATGAAAAAGTATCAGAAAAGAACAATGGTATTGGGTATGACGGGAATATTGCTGCTTACAGGATGCGGCGGGAAAGCGGATGGGGCAGCAGGGACAGCGCCTTGGACGGAGGGACTTCCAGCGACGGAGACAGAGACAACGCCCTGGACAAAACAACTGCCGGAGACGGATTCCGGGGCGGCAGAGGATGCGGCCAGCGTTGTGGAAGCACCGTCTGAAGCGGCAGATATGGCGGAAGATAGTACATTGGGTGCTGCAAGCCGGACAGAGAGCGCATCGAATAAAAAGGAATCGAAAACGGAGGATGCGGACATCCGGGATCTGCCTGAGAAACTGTATGCAAAAGGGGATGTCCCGGACGGATATCTCGGCTCCTGCTATGAGTTTGATGAGGAAACCGGCAGCAGGGATAATCTGGAGGAGTACAGCAAGTGGGAAGAACAGGGTTTCTTTTCGGTGATGGCGCAGCCGCAGTCTACTTTTTCTGCGGACGTTGACACGGCTTCTTACAGTAATTTACGCAGACTGATCCGTGAGGGATACGACTTGGAGAGCCTGCCGGAGGGAGCTGTTCGGATTGAGGAGATGCTCAATTATTTTTCCTATGACTATGAGGAGCCGGCAGGGCAGGAGCCCTTCGGTGTGACGACACAGATTGGCCGCTGTCCGTGGAATGAGGAGGCGGAGCTTCTGATGATCGGCCTTAAGACAGAGGATATCAGCTATGAACAGGCGCCTGCGTCCAATCTGGTGTTTTTGCTGGACGTATCCGGCTCTATGGGGGAACCCGACAAGCTGCCTCTTTTGCAGGAATCCTTTTTACAGCTTACGGAAAACCTTACCGAGAAGGATAGAGTCTCCATTGTGACCTACGCTTCGGAGGATCGGGTGATATTGGAGGGAGCAGACGGAAGCGAGAAGCGCAAAATTAAGAAGGCGGTCAATGGATTGAAAGCGGGCGGAGCCACCTGGGGCAGCAGGGGAATTGAGACAGCTTATGCGCTGGCAGAGGAAAACTTTATCAAAGGAGGCAACAACCGCATTATTCTGGCAACAGACGGCGATCTGAACGTCGGCATGACCACTGAGGAGGAACTGGAAGAACTGATCAGCGAGAAAAAGGAATCGGGAATCTTCCTTTCGGTGCTGGGCTTTGGAACAGGCAATATCAAAGATAATAAGATGGAGACGTTAGCGGATAAGGGTAATGGCAATTATGCCTACATAGACTGTATGCAGGAGGCGAAAAAGGTACTCTCGGAGGAGATGACGGCCACACTCCTGACAGTCTGCAAGGATGTGAAGTTCCAGGTAGAATTTAATCCCGAGCTGGTGGAGGCTTACCGTCTTCTGGGATATGATAACAGAGTGCTGGACCGGGAGGATTTTCACGATGACACCAAGGACGGCGGGGAGATCGGAGCCGGACACAGCGTCACAGCGCTCTATGAGATCATCCTGCGTGAGCCTCTGGGCAGCGGTATAGCGGAAGAGGACATAGATGATTTAAAATATGGCAGCGAATATAGAAAAAGGGCGGGTGAAACGCCTGCGGTCAGTCAGAAATATAAGGAGTGGCTGACAGTAAGCATCCGTTATAAGAAGCCCGCGGGAAACAAAAGCGAGCTTTTAGAGTATCCGATCGGGTATGACAGCTATAGCAATAAGCCGTCGGACGACTTCCTTTTCGCGGCGGCGGTAGCAGAATTTGGCCTGCTTGCCTCTCACAGTGAGTATCCAGGGGGCGCGTCTCTGGAAAATGTGACAAGGACAGTGAAAAAGCTGGATTTACATGACAACTACAAAATAGAATTTTTGGAGCTGGTGGAAGAAGTGCAGTAGAAACTGCGCTGACGGCGGACTTTCGCGAAACGGCTTACAGAAACGGCAGGACGGGTTAAAAATATCGTCCTGCCGTTTGGGTTTGCCTCTATTTTACTTCGATCCTCCGCAGTTCTTCTTTGGCGGCAAGCTCCTTTTTGGGAAACTTTACTTCCAGAATGCCGTTGTTGTAGGAGGCGTCGATGTCGCCCGGCTCCACATCGTTTACGCGGAAACTCCGGGAGTAGGAACTGTAATACCGCTCCCTGCGGATGTATTTGTCCTTGCTGTCCTCGTTTTTCTCTTCCTTGTGGGATGCGGAGATGGTCAGCAGGTTATCCTTTAAGTCGATGTTGATATCCGACTTGTCGAAGCCCGGCAGCTCTGCCTGTAAAAGGTAACTGTCACCCTGGTCGATCACATCCGTCTTAAAGGCGTCGAAGGTGGCCAGCTCGCTGTTTCCCCAGAAATTCTTAAATGCGTCGTCAAACATTCTGTCGAAGGGATCCTCATAGAATGCGGGTTTATAGTTACGGTTGTTGAATAATGCAGGTCTTAACATAAAAATTCCTCCTTCTTTATGTTATTCTAAAGTTTAGGTCGGGTGCGCAAACACTCGATTTGCTATCAGTATGACCGAATGGAATCATTTCATTCAGAGCGGTCATCTGTTTCTTTGCTTATATATGTTATACAACTAATAGAACAATAAGGCAATAAAATAGAAATAAACTGTTTGTAAAGAGATGATAAACTGGCAAAGGGACGATCCGGGGTATATAATGGATAGGAAGAGAGGGGGAAACAGGAATGGATTTTGGAATGCCTACATTGATTGAAAATCGTGATTTGGAGGAAAATATAGCTCTGTGCCGTGAGCTGGACCTGCAGTTTGTGGAGCTGAATATGAATTTTCCGATGTATCAGATTCCGCAGTTGGAGCAGACGGCTTTATTAAAAAATCTGGCGCAGGAAAACGGAATTTATTACACCATTCATCTGGACGAGAACCTGAATGTCTGCGATTTTAATCCACTGGTGGCTGGTGCCTGTATGGAGACGGTGGAGCGGGCGCTTAAGGCGGCTGCAGCGCTTGGCGCACCGCTCTTAAATATGCACATGAATCATGGTATTCTTGTTACGCTGCCGGACAGAAAGGTGCGGCTGTTTGGGGAATACCGGGAGCCGTATATGGCGGCGGTATGCAGATTTCGGGAAATGTGTGAGAAAATGGCGGGAGATTCCGGCGTGAAGATCTGTATTGAAAATACGGATGGCTATCAGGATTTTGAGATAGAAGCGATTGACTATCTGTTAGAGAGTGAAATGTTTGCGCTGACCTGGGATATCGGCCATTCGCATGCCTGTGGCAATGTGGACGAGGATTTTCTCATGCAGCGCAGGGACAGGCTGCATCATTTCCATATCCACGATGCGAAAGGAACCGGGAATCATAAGACGCTTGGATCCGGGGAGATCGATCTGGCACAGCGGATCGGCCTGGCAGGGACGAACGGCTGCCGGTGCGTGGTGGAGACGAAAACGATTGAGGCGCTGAGGCAGTCTGCACAGTGGCTTCGGGATAACGGATATCTGTGAGGCGGTGTGGCAATCGGCCAGGAAACACTTTGGTCTGTATACGGCCGGCGGCAGATCTGCACATAAACAGGGCAGGCCGAAACAGCCTGCCCTGCATGGTTAGCCATATATGAAGGGAGTAAGTTTCTCCCTGATTCCCTCGTCGTCCGAATCATAAGTGAGTTGGAGCGGACGGGTCAGATCAAGCGCCATCACACCAAGGATGGATTTGGCATCTACGACTCTTCGGCCTTCCCCCAGATTAAAGCACGAATCAATCTTATCAATTACATCTACAAACTTTCTGATCTGGTTCACATCATTGAATTTAACATTTACCTGCTGCATAATCTCGTGTCCTCCTTAATCATTATTGGTGACTGAAAAAATAGAATAATCAATGATTTACAAATCAATCCGATTAACAGCAATTCCCCTATATGCAGAATCCTCTGACAACACATCTGTTAGTTTGTCGTTTGTTTTTCGTGTGAGCCTCCTTTCTCAGCGAAACAAATAATTGATATTTCGTGAGAATATAATATCTGCCAACTTTCAAATTGTAAATAGGCGGATTCAACAAACTTTTGGGGAATATATTATACAGTATGCCCAGAAAAAGGGAGATAAAACAGCGAAATAAAAAGGACGTCCCATCAGAAGACGCCCTTTGTCATGTGATATTTAGTTGTAATTGTCAATGCAGGGCTGGAACATATCCTTAGTCACACCGCAGAGAGGGCAGCACCAGTCTGCCGGAAGATCCTCAAATGCTGTGCCGGGCTTAATGCCGTGCTCCGGATCACCCTTCTCGGGATCATAAGTATAGCCGCAGGGATTGCAAAAATATTTTTTCATATCACATTCCTCCTTTGTATTTCATAGATATGTGGCAATTAGCCAAAATATCTCTTTAACAGACCTTCAAATGCCTTGCCGTGTCTGGCCTCATCGCGTGCCATCTCGTGTACGGTATCATGGATTGCGTCAAGATTGGCAGCTTTTGCACGCTTTGCAAGATCAAACTTACCTGCGGTTGCGCCGTTCTCAGCTTCCACTCTCATCTCCAGATTCTTCTTGGTGGAATCGGTTACTACTTCACCGAGCAGCTCTGCAAACTTAGCAGCATGCTCTGCCTCTTCCCATGCAGCCTTTTCCCAGTACAGGCCGATCTCGGGATAGCCCTCTCTGTGAGCAACTCTCGCCATAGCAAGATACATACCAACCTCGGTGCACTCGCCGTTGAAGTTAGCTCTCAGATCAGCCATGATATCCTCGCTGACACCCTTTGCTACGCCAACTACATGCTCAGCAGCCCACTCCATTGTGCCGCTCTGTGCTGTGAATTTCTCAGCAGGTGCATTACACTGAGGGCATTTCTCCGGCGCTGCATCTCCTTCGTGAACATAACCGCATACCTGACATACAAATTTCATAATGTGATCTCTCCTTTTCTTTTTCATATTTTAACCCATGATAGATGGGTTTACCAGCATATCCATTGATAAATTTATTCCCGGTTTTTGGAAGTTTTATCCAGACATTTTTCGCAAAGTCCGTAAAAGCAGGTGGACTGCCGCTCAATTCTGCCATCAAAACCCTGCTGGGCTTTTGCCAGTATCTCGTCTATACAGGCAATCCGCATATCGGTCACACTGCCGCACTCCGAACAGACAAAATGGCAGTGCCGCGAGGTATCCGCATCAAAGTGGTCAGCGCCATCGCCTACCTGTAATCTTAAAATCTCACCTCTGTCAGCGAGCAGCGTCAAATTGCGATAGACGGTTCCCAGACTGATATTCGGGTATTCCTGTCTGACATTCTGATACACCACGTCAGCGGTGGGATGATCCTTGCGGTTCATCAGAAAGTTATGGATAAGCTGCCGCTGCCGACTATATTTCACCGTCATGGCAATTCCTCCTGATCCGTCAGATCTCGTCATAAAACATAAAACTAGGAATCATTACTGTTTTATATATCCATTATAACAAATGAAACGGACATGTCAATCCAGATTTTGAAATTTATAAATATTTTATAAGATTATCGTAGATGTTTTATTTTCAACTTTGTAAATTGTGGTATCATAGAGTGAAAAGAAGTTCTAGCCGCTCACAGCAGAGGCTGTTTCGCGGAGAACTTCTAGATTTGCTTCGCAAATCACTTTCACTCGAGAGAATACCCAAAATACGGGCATTCTCCGCGCAGGTTATGAACCATACATGTATAGGCGGAACGAAGAAAGAAGGTTTTTAGGTGAAATTTAGAACAAGGCTTCTGATCACATCATTGACGATGGTGCTGCTGCCGTTTCTGCTCACAAGCGTTGCGCTTTTGGTGGTGGGCAGCCATATAGAGGACACAGAAACGCCTTACGGGTTTTTTGACCGCGATAACGCTTCCTATATATACACGATAGAAAATTACAGCCGCATTTCGGAGGAAGTGCTGGAGAAAGTAAGACAGCAGATCAAGGAAGATCCTTCCCGGCTGGAGGATACGGATTATCTGGATGAGATGACGCTGGATCTGAAAGATAAATCTTCCTATATCATAGTGAGAAAAGACAACGAGATTTATTATACCGGCAACAGCAGCGCCGCCAGGAAAATATTTCCGGCATTGCCGGAGCATGGCAATGAAATGCCGGGTTCAGAGGCGGGCTATTACTACAGCGATATCAAAAAGCTTGTGAAAGAAGTGGATTTTCGCTTTTCAGACGGCAGCGAGGGAAGCTTTTTCGTTGTTACCAGCATAAATTCCCTGCTGTCCCGAAAGACACTCTACAGGATGACGTTCGCTTTTATCCTGGTTCTTGTTTTTACAAGCATACTTCTGACCCAGGGAATACAGAGAGGCATTTTTACCCCGATCAATCAGCTGAACACAGCGATGCAGAATATTGCCGAGGGCAATCTGGAATATATGCTGACTACGGAGGAAAAGGGTGAAATCGGTGAACTTTACCGCAATTACGAGGATATGAGACTGCGGTTGAAAGAATCTCTGGATGAAAAGTTTGAGCATGAGAAAAAGAACAGGGAACTGATCAGCAATATTTCCCATGATCTGAAAACGCCTATCACTGCCGTAAAAGGGTATGTGGAGGGCATTATGGACGGGGTCGCGGACACGCCGGAGAAGATGGATAAATATATCAAAACCATCTATAATAAGGCTAACGACATGGACCGCCTGATTAACGAGCTGACTACTTATTCCGGCATTGACAACAATCGGATTCCTTACAATTTCCACCGCATCAATGTGGCGGAGTATTTCGGGGACTGCGTGGAGGAAGTGGGGCTTGATCTGGAGTCTAAAAATATTCAGTTAAACTACGAGGATCTGGTGGAGCCATCCACGCAGATTATTGCAGACCCGGAGCAGCTCAAACGGGTTATCAGCAACATTATCAGCAACAGCATCAAATATCTGGATAAGGAGAGAGGCGTCATCGACATCCGTATTCTGGATGAAGTGGATTCCATCCGGGTGGAGATCGAGGACAATGGAAAGGGCATTGCGGCCAAGGATCTGCCGAATATATTTGAGCGATTTTACAGGACGGACGCGTCCCGCAATTCCTCCCAGGGAGGCAGCGGAATCGGGTTATCCATTGTAAAGAAGATTATTGAAGACCACGGCGGCTATATATGGGCTACGAGTAAGGAGAACGAAGGCACCTGTATGCATTTTGTGATAAGAAAATGGTTAAGCGAGCCGGAAAAAAGCTGGGAGAAAGGACAGGACAGTGAGTAAAATTTTAATTGTGGAAGACGAAGAGGCAATCGCAGATCTGGAGAAGGACTATCTGGAACTGAGTGATTTTGAGGTGACGATCGAAAATACGGGGGACAAAGGGCTGGAGGCGGCTCTCTCGGGAAACTTTGATCTTGTGATTCTGGATCTCATGCTGCCCGGTATGGACGGATTCGAGGTCTGCAAACAGATCCGTGAAGAAAAAAATATTCCCATTATCATGGTGTCTGCGAAAAAAGATGACATAGATAAAATCAGAGGCCTTGGTCTTGGTGCGGACGATTATATGACGAAGCCTTTCAGCCCGTCCGAGCTGGTAGCCAGGGTGAAGGCGCATATGGCCCGCTACGACAGACTGGTGGGCAGCAATCAGAAAGTCAATGATATCATAGAGATCCGGGGACTTAAAATTGACAAGACGGCCAGAAGGGTTTATGTGGATGGAGATGAGAGGATTTTCACCACCAAAGAGTTTGACCTTCTGACTTTCCTTGCGGAGAATCCGAACCATGTATATTCCAAGGAAGAGCTGTTCCGCGAAATCTGGGATATGGATTCCATCGGGGACATCGCCACCGTTACCGTGCATATCAAAAAGATTCGTGAGAAGATCGAGTTTGACACCGCAAAACCGCAGTATATTGAGACGATCTGGGGTATCGGATATCGGTTCAAGATTTGACGCGAAAGCAAAGAGCAGTGCGCAGACAGCGGAAAAAGGAGGAGGGCAGCTATGCATGTAAACAGAATCCTCCATGAGGATCATGATATAATCGTCTGCCGCAAACCCGCCGGTATAGCCACTCAGACGGCAAGAGTCGGGCAGGCGGATATGGTGAGTGAGATTTCCAACTATCTTTCATCGAGGAAAGGCGCCTGCGGCAAATCCCCTTATGTAGGAGTGATCCACCGGCTGGATCAGCCTGTGGAGGGGATTTTGGTATTTGCCAAAAACAAGACGGCTGCTGCAGAGTTAAGCAGACAGGCGGCGGGAGAGGAAATGAAAAAAGAGTACCTTGCCCTGGTATGCGGAGAAAATCTGAAGGAGCAGGGAGAGCTGACGGATTATCTGTTAAAGGACGGGAAGACAAACACTTCCCGCGTTGTACCGCCGGAGGTGAAGGGCGCCAGGGAGTCAAGGCTGTCTTATGAAATTTTGGAGGGAAAGGGACAGCAATGTGCGCTTGTAAGGATCTGCCTGTACACGGGACGGCATCACCAGATCCGGGTGCAGATGGCGCATGCGGGAATGCCTCTTTTGGGGGATCGTAAGTATGCTGACGGGGCGGCCCAGGCGCTTGCGCAGAAACTGGGGATCCGGGAGACGGCGCTTTGTGCGTACCGTCTGTCTTTTGTCCACCCGAAAACGGGAAAACACATGCAGTTTGAGATTCAGCCGGAAGGGGCAGCGTTTTGCAGGATGAAGCAGGAAACGGAGAACTGTTAAAAGGAAATTTGAAGTATAAGATTTTAGAAAAATCAAATAATAAGAGTGCAGCATCAGAGTAAAGAAGCAGGTACCATCCCTGCTTCTTTTTGTGCGTTTTATAGAAGAGTCAGAGGAGGCAGGGCTACATGGTATTTTGGGAAAAAAACGGTCTGATTGATGGGCTTTGGAAAAATAAGCTGGCGAGGGGATGCCTTGTTACGGCGCTTGTCTGGTTTTTCTTCCGCTATCTGTTTTCTCTGGCAGCTCCCTTCTTTTTGGCATTTGCGCTGATTACCCTCCTGTATCCTGTGCTGGACCGAATGCAGAGAAGGATTCCAATCAAGAAAAAATTTCTTGCGGCGGGCATTGTGCTGCCGGTTCTGCTTCTCATATGCGCCTTGCTCTGGGCGGTTTTGACTTTTGGGATAGAGCAGCTGCAGGGTCTGCCATCATTTTGTGAAAAGGTTGAGCAGCAGGCGGCGTTCTTTTTCCATCAGTGCTGCGGCCAGCTGGATGGGCGGTTTGGATGGGAGGGAGAGCGGATTGAGAGTTATGTGATCGAGCAGATGACAGTGGTTATGGAAAATGTGCAGATTCAGGTGGTGCCCCAGCTGCTCTCGTCTTCCTACAGTTGTTTTAAGGGGATTGTGTCTGCGGCCGGGTTTCTGGCGATTACCTGTATTGCGGTTTTTTTGTTCGAGAAGGATTACACGAAAATGGTAGAATGGGTGAAAAGAGAGGAAAGTTTTCGGTTTCTATGGTCCGTGCTGGAAGGGGTGCTGTCCTACCTTGTCACTTTTTTTAAGGCGCAGGGCGTAATTCTTCTGATAATTGCCGTACTCTGCAGCGTTACTCTCACGATTGCCGGGGTGGAGGGCGGTATTTTTCTTGGCATGCTGGCCGGATTTCTGGATATGCTGCCCTTTGTGGGGACAGGTATTGTGCTGGTGCCCTTGTCGGTGTGGCAGCTTCTGAACGGGGCATATGTACAGATGGCGGTATGCCTGGCGCTTTACGGAATCTGTGCGCTGGCCAGGGAATTTTTGGAACCGAGGCTGATTGGAAATAAGATTGGGCTGTCGCCGGTCTGGATTTTGTTTTCTATTTATGCGGGTGTGAAGCTTTTTGGCGTGGGCGGCATTGTGAAGGGACCGTTGGCTCTCATCGTTATTTCCGAAATTTTGAAGGGCCGGAAGGAGGCGTTTGACGAACCTGCCGATGTGTATTAACATAGAAGGCGCAAAAGAAAACAAAGCGGGGCAGAAGGAATCACAGCAAATGAGTAATAAAGTGAAAAAAGCACAGAACAGGAAACAGGCCAAAAGCATATCTGGGCAGGAAATGTTAGTGACAGCTATGGAATATATTGTGGCGGCGGCGATGGCGGCCATGTGCGCGGCGGTATCTTTTTACGCGGAGGATGGATATCATCAGATCGGCAATGCGAAGTTTGCGGCATACAGGACGGTGATGACGGTTGGATTTTCGCTTTTTCTGGCATCCGGCGCGGCGCTCCTGTTTCTGCGCTTTTACGGAACACGGCGGGAGCAGAAGTTTTCTGCGGCAGACTTTTTCGCACGCGTAAAAGAGCGGCTGTCTGTGACAGACTTCTGTGTGCTGGCTTATCTTGTTTTTTCGACGATATCTGTAGTTTCCGGCGGCTTTTACAGGGATGCGCTGTGGGGAAGTTTTGGCTGGAATATGGGATGGGTGTCCCAGCTTAGTTTTGTGCTGATTTATCTGGCAGTGTCCCGCTTTGGGCGGCATTACCGCAGCATTCTGATCATTTTTGGCGGGGCGGCCCTGTTTGTGTTTCTGATCGGGATTTTGCACCGTATGCTGATAGATCCGATCGGGTTTTACGAAGGGCTGCAGGGCTATCAGATGGCGCAGTTTCTCTCTACGATGGGGCAGGCAACATGGTATGCCAGCTATCTTGTGGTGGCGCTTCCTGTGGGTGTTGCAGTGTTTCTTTTTTCTGAGAAATCTTTGTGGCGGGCTGTTGGCGGCGTCTATACAGCGGTGGGTTTTGCCTCTCTGGTAACGCAGAACAGCGACAGTGCATATTTTGCGCTGGCGGGTTTTATGTTGGTTTTCTTTTGGGTCTGTGTGAAAAAACGGGAGACGCTGAATCGCTTTGTGGAGGTATGCACGCTCTTTTTTGCGGCGGGTAAGGTGATGCATTTTCTGATGCAGATTCATCCCAACCCGGATTTAGAGTACGATTTCATAACAGAGCTGATTCTGGACGGTAAGGCGGCCTGGGTACTTCTGGGAATCTGTCTGTTTCTTTGCCTGTTGCTGTATGCAAGGAGAAACAGACCTTACCAGGCGGTACGCATGCAGTGGGCAGGACGGGCAGCTGTGTTTATGGCGGCGGCAGCCGTGATCGTTCTGGCGGTACTTGTCGTACTGCAGAGCAGGGGTGCGCTGCCGGACAGACTGGGCGGCGCGCTCAGCGCGGTGTCCTATTTTAACTGGAATGATGCCTGGGGAAATGGCAGAGGGCGGATCTGGAGCTTTGCCGTCAGGGTGTTTGCAGGGGAAAGCATATTACATAAACTTTTTGGAGTGGGGCCAGACTGCTTCAGCAGTTATGTGGAAGCGGTTCACGGAGAGGAGGCGTATCTTCTGTGGGGAGATAAGATATTGACCAACGCACACAATGAATGGTTGACAGCACTGGTGAATACGGGGATTTTAGGAGCCTTGTCCTATATTGGAATTTTTGTATCGGCGGTCAGAAGATATGTGCGGGCATGGCAGCAGGATTATCTGCTGGTGGGAGCGGCAGCCTCGGCGGTATCTTATATGGCATATAATTTTTTCTGCTACCAGCAGGTGTGCTGTACGCCGTTTGTGTTTTTGCTGCTGGGTGTAGGAGAGTATCTGGTAAGGAAAACCGGCAGGCAGGACCAATAAGCGCCTTGACATATTTTTGATGAATTAGCTTCTTTTGAGAAAAATTGCACAATACCAGATATGGTAGATTTTTTGGTAGGCGCTGATTTGACGGTCTATATATGGATATCCCTGGAAGATAAACGATATTTCGTTTAATCAATTTCTACAAACTATCACCTTGAAACTCTTTGCCTTTTCTACTTTTTTATGATATATCTGTTTTAAGAGCCGGATGAGAAACGTCTCTATGACTCATTTCATTCGGAATCTTATTTCTTATTTTCAATTCTGCAACACTGCAATTCTTCGGAGCGCTGCTCCGTCATTCTTGTCTGAGAAAGGAAAACACATCTATGAAACAGCCTGCCCACAGTTCTTCACATGCACACAACAGCTCTTTTGCCGCTTTTAGCGATACAGCCTGTCAGCCTGTGCCCATGCCGCCCGGATTTCGGGATGCCAGCGGCCCCATTCCCTACAACATGACCAATGATTACATGTTCCGGGCTGTGCTGCAGTCCAACAATAAAGTCCTGCGCGGGCTGATCTGCGCCCTGCTCCATCTGTCCCTCCAGGAAGTGGCCTCCGTTGAAATCGCAAATCCTGTCCTGTTGGGAGAAACGGTGACGGACAAGGAGTTTCGTCTGGACATCCATGTTGTCCTGAATAATCATACCTTGATCAACCTGGAAATGCAGATCGCCAACAGGCTCAACTGGCGGGAGCGGTCAGTCATGTACCTGTGCCGCTCCTACGACCGGCTGAACCGGGGACAGGATTATCTGGAGGCAAAGCCAGCCGTACATATCGGGTTTCTGGACTACACGCTGTTTCTGGAACAGCCGGAGTTTTATGCCTCCTATAAACTGATAAACGTTAAAAACCATCAAAAATATAGTGACAGTCTGACCCTATATGTGGTAGACTTAAGTCGTACAGATCTGGCAACGGAAGATGATAAGAGATATCATATTCACGAGTGGGCCATGCTGTTTAAGGCCAAGACGTGGGAGGAGATGAAAATGCTGGCATCCAGGGATGAACATTTACAGGAAGCGTGTGAAACCATCTTTCGCATGAGTGCGGACGAACTGGTGCGGAAAAGGTGCCGTGACCGGGAGGAGTATTATCAAGACCTGCGCAGTTATGAGCGGAAGATAGAATTAGATCGGATCGAGCATGAGCAGGACCTGCGCAGTTATCAGAGAAAAATTGAACAGGATCGGATCGAGCACGAGCAGGATCTGCGCAATTACGAGAGAAAAATAGAGCAGGATAAACAGAATTATGAGAAAAAGATAGAGCAAAACTGCATAGAATATGAGAGGGCGTTAGCGGAAAA
This sequence comes from uncultured Lachnospiraceae bacterium, assembly GCA_965114645.1. Taxonomy (GTDB): domain Bacteria; phylum Bacillota; class Clostridia; order Lachnospirales; family Lachnospiraceae; genus UBA3282. The sequence continues at coordinate 51,468 of CBCOZL010000012.1, forward strand.
AGAGGAGGAGATCCGACAGCTGCGTGCACAGCTTGCGCAGAAGGGTTTTGACAATAACTGTTGACAAAACCAGTTCATGCGTCTAAAATGGATGAAAATACAGCCGATCAGGGCTAATGTTATAGTAAAACGTGGCGAAGAAGAGAATAGTACGGATGGGAAACGTTGCAGAGAGAGAGCTGATGGTGGGAAGCTTTTACGCGAACTGTTCGGAACCGGCCTCGGAGCCCTGCGTGAGGAGCGCAGCGTAACACCGGCGATAACGGTATGAGAAGCAGAGTGCATACAAATGCATTAATTAGGGTGGTACCGCCGAGATTTCGGTCCCTTAGGGATAGAAGTTTTGGCGGTTTTTTGCGCGCATAAGCAGAGTCAGAAGCGGCCGCGGACAGGATGCATGCCTGCATGCAAGACTGTCAGGGGAAGCTTATGACGAGCAACGCGAATGAGAAATGCGAAGCATTTCGAATCTGCATATGCGAAGAAAGTGGAGAGCAGAGTCAGAAGCAGGAGAAGGAGGAAAATATGGCAGACAAAAAGTTAGTGGAAGCGATCACGGCGATGGAGGATGATTTCGCGCAGTGGTACACAGATGTGGTCAAGAAGGCGGAGCTTCTGGATTACACAAGCATCAAGGGATGTATGGTGTTTAAGCCTGCGGGTTACGCGATCTGGGAGTTAATTCAGCGGCAGATGGACGACCGTTTTAAGGCGACGGGGGTAGAGAACGTGTATCTGCCTATGTTTATCCCGGAGAGCCTGTTGAATAAGGAGAAGGATCATGTGGAGGGCTTTGCGCCGGAGGTGGCATGGGTGACGCATGGCGGTTTGCAGCCTCTGCAGGAAAGACTCTGTGTCAGACCTACCTCTGAAACGCTGTTTTGCGATTACTATAAGAATGCGGTACAGTCATACCGTGATTTGCCGCAGATTTGCAATCAGTGGTGTTCAGTGGTGCGCTGGGAGAAGGAGACAAGGCCGTTTCTACGAAGCCGCGAATTTTTATGGCAGGAAGGGCATACGGCTCACGCCACGGCTGAGGAGGCTGAAGAGCGGACGATTCAGATGTTAAATGTCTACGCCGATTTCTGTGAGGAAGTATTGGCGATTCCTGTTATCAAAGGCCGGAAGACGGACAAGGAAAAATTTGCGGGAGCGACCGCTACCTACACGATTGAGGCACTGATGCATGACGGCAAGGCATTACAGTCCGGCACCAGCCATAATTTTGGCGACGGCTTTGCGAAGGCTTTTGGGATACAGTTTACGGATAAGGATAATACTCTGAAATATGTGCATCAGACTTCCTGGGGAACGACGACCCGCCTGATCGGCGCGGTGATTATGGTACACGGTGACAATTCCGGGCTGGTACTGCCTCCCAGAATTGCGCCCACTCAGATTATGGTCATTCCGATTCAGCAGAAAAAAGAGGGTGTGCTGGACAAAGCCTATGAGCTGAAGGAGAGACTTGGTGCATTCCGGGTAAAGGTGGATGACACGGACAAGAGTCCCGGCTGGAAGTTTTCTGAGCAGGAAATGCGGGGTATTCCCATCCGCGTGGAAATCGGTCCTAAAGACATAGAGGCCGGCAAATGTGTGATCTGCCGCCGCGATACCAGGGAAAAGATAGAAGTTTCTCTGGATGAAATTGAGACAAAAGCCGGAGAAATTCTGGATCTGATGCAGAAGGAGATGCTGGAACATGCCAGAGAGCACAGAGAAGAGCACACTTACGAGGCGAAGGATATGGAAACCTTCCGCAGGCTCTTTGCGGAAAAGTCCGGCTTTGTGAAGGCTATGTGGTGTGGAGAGCAGGCATGTGAAGACCAGATCAAGGAGGAAATGGCAGTTACCAGCCGTTGTATGCCTTTTGAGCAGGAGCAGATCGGAGAAACCTGCGTGTGCTGTGGTAAGCCCGCGAAAAAGATGGTTTACTGGGGCCGGGCATATTAAAGGAAAGCCATCGTATTTTGCGGCGATGGGATGGCAAGTGTGCAGAGCTGTTGCAAAAAGTGCGTGGATGTCTTTGGAAGGGAGTCATTTATGAGCAGGAGAAGAAAGAAGAAAAAGGGGCTTATCCCGGTGATCTTTCTGGGTCTTTTTCTGGGAGTCTGCCTGGTTGTGGCGATAGGTTTTGCCAGCGGGTCACTGGCCGGAACAGGGGAGCATGCGGTGACTCAAAAAATTTCTGAAACCGTCAGACATGCGGTGACAAAAAAAGTTTCCGAAACCGTGATGGAGCAGGCGGTAAAACAGGCGCTGGAGAGCGCCGGCGATCCGCAGGCGGCCGAGAAAGTCCAGGAAATTGTAAATAATATGGACGAAACTGACAAACAGAAAGCCGAAGAAATTATCGACCGCTATGCGGACGGCGACACGATCTCTGATGTAATGGAAATTGTGGGGGATGGCGTGGACAGCGAGTCCTTGTCGGAGGTGCAGGAGTATCTGCAGGAAAATGTATCTGAACAGGATCAGGCAGACTTGGAGGAGCTGTATCGGAAATACAGTGAAGCCTATTGAGTGATGCGGGATTGAAAAATTTGGCAGCGCACAGGACAATGTTGATAAAGAAAGAGAAAGCAGGAAATCCAGTTGATGGGTTTCCTGTTTTATGTTTGAGCGCGGCTATAAAAAGTAAGAGTACAAAGAGAATTGAAAAAGGACACCTCACTGGGAATAGATTTTCAGAATAACAGAGGGTTGACAGGTGTATACCCTTGCGTGTATGATACTATCAAAAGGTATACGTCCGTATACCAAAATATACCAAAAAGACTGGAAGGATGCGGAAAGACGCAGGGGAAGGAGAGCAGAGTGGTCAGTTTATCGGATGGGGAATGGAAAATTATGAATCAGCTCTGGGAGCGGGAGAGCACGATCACAGAGCTTAAAAACCAGCTGGGCAGGGACACGGGATGGGATAAGCATATTGTGATTACCATGCTTTCCCGCATGGAAAAGAAGGGCGCGGTTTCTCACAGGGAAGGCGGACGGGCAAAAATATTTTATCCGCTTGTGACAAGGGAGGAAGTGTCCATGCGGGAGACCCGGGGATTTTTGCAGAAGGTTTACAGGGGCAGTCTGGGCATGATGGTCAACGCTATGGTGGAGGATCAGGCGCTGTCTGAGGAGGAAATTCAGGAGTTGTACGGCATTCTGGAACAGGCAAAGAAAAGAAAGACGGGAAGCAGCCCGCAGAGAGAGGAGAAGGAACGGTAATTGATATGTGTGGATGGACATTTCGCAATCATGGAGGGCAATGATGAGAGAGATATTGATAACAGCAACCGTTCTGATACTGTGTATTTTGTTGATCCGGCGGATTTTCCGCGGAAAAATCGGCAGCAGGCTGCAGTATGCGCTTTGGCTTCTGGCAGCGCTCCGGCTGGTGATACCGATTTCGGCAGAGTTTGATTTGGGATCGTTTTCCGATTTCCGTCTGATGGATCTGGTGGGGGAAGATGAAAGCGGTATCGGAGAGCGGCTGGAAGAGACGATTCGGCTGGAGGAACCCATTCAGATGACGGTGAATTCGCGCAGTATTCTGTTTCGTCTGTTTACCACGGATGAGATCAGGGAAACGCTGGAAGCGATGCCAAAAGACGGGCCGACATCCGTGTTTATGGCGGGAAAGCTGGGCTTTTCCAGATTGGATGTGCTCTTGTTTTTCTGGGGGCTTGGCGGGTTTATCATAGGCGCGTGGATCATAATTACCAATGTGGTATTCAGTTATCGGTTAAGGAAGCGCCGAAAGCCTTTTGACTTGCCAGAAGAAGTGAAAACAGCAGTTTTTGGAGAAGAGAAAGTTTCGGGCGGGAAGGAAAAGAACAGCGGCCTTTTTAAAAAGAAAGGACGTCTGCCCGCTTTTTATGCGGTGGAAGGCATTTCCTCTCCCTGTCTGTATGGATTTCCGGGGCGCGAAGCGGTTTATCTGACGGCAGATGTGATCGGTGATACGGACAAACTGCGCCATGTCGTTGTCCATGAGCTTGTCCATAAAAAGCATGGGGACAATTTTTGGGCGGTTCTCCGGGGCGTGTTGATAACGGTATACTGGTTTCATCCATTGGTATGGGCTGCTGCGGTCTGTTCCAAACGGGACTGCGAGCTGGCCTGCGACGAGGGAGCGCTGGCGGCGCTTGGTGAAAAGGAACGGGTTCCCTACGGGGAGACACTGCTGTCCATTATCACCCGAAAGGGGCATATGTCTGATTTGGTGTGCACGGCGACAACCATGACCGGCAGTGGAAAGAGCGTGAAAGAGCGGATACGTTTTATCGCAGAGGAACCGAAGGTTTTCTATGCAGCGGCGGCTGGCGTGCTGTTTCTGATTGCGGTTGTGTGCCTCTTTGTCTTTACCAGGGATGCGCAGTTTCATGGGACAGTGGTGGATGCGCAGGAAGGCCTTCTGGTCACGGGCGGGGATATGCAGATACCGCTGCCTGCAAGCATCGGCGGCATAAGCGGCTGTGTGGCAGAAAAAGAAAGTGACGAGGTTGTCATTTATCATCTTGCGGCGCAGGAAGAGGTGGGCAGATTTGCCAGAATACCGCTCAAGGATGCGCTGGAGCTGGTCGATGAAGGGCGGGAAGTTACGCCGATCGGAGATTACGGCTATAATTATCTGCTCAGAGCTTATCTGGGAGAGCCGCTGTCGAGAACAGAGCATACTTACACGCCTGCGGGGCAGGGTGTTTTAAGTCACGAGGATATCTACACGCCTGTGGAGACAGAAGCTGAGGGCAGGGAAGAAGGGGAAAGGGAATACCTGCCTGTCGAGGAGATCATTGTCGTGGAGCCGGTGGACGAAAGTATTTCTGTGACAGAGCATACTTACACACCGGCAGAGGAAGCGGCCACAGATTACCAGCCTGGGATGGATGAGGCGGGAACAGCCGGGGAGACGGCAGGTGTGCCGGGCACAGACATGAACGACGATACCACCTATATGATAGATGACAGCGGTTATCGCACAGAGGAAGTGCAGGAGGCATATGAAGGCAAAACAGATTACCTGCCAAATGAGCAGATTGTGACGATAACTTACGAGCCGGAAGAAGTCAATGTGGATGAGCTGTACTCGGGGTGCTATGTTTACGTCAAGGCAGACTTTGATGGTAAGGTGCGGGATAAATATCAGGAAGAAATGGCGTATATTGACGAAGAATTAAAAACAGTGGTATATCAGGTGATTGTTTTAAGTCTGAACCAGGAGAGCCGGGACGCCATGTTTGACAGTCTGGTGGCGAATCGGACGCCCTACGTCGGGGATCACTCCAAAGTGGGTGCACTGCTGGAGGCCATGCCCCTGCCGCCAACACTGAACAGGGAAGCCGGGTTTTCCATGCAGACGCTGGAAAGCCCCTACGCCCTGCGTTTCGATTATAAGATGGGCATGGATTATTTTACAAAAGACGATCGGGATATGCTGTATTTTAATGCGGCTATGTTGTTTTATGCCATTGGGAATGTGGAGCAGATTGCCGTGGAAATCAAGGATCCCTCCGGGGGAGGATCAGATATGATAATTTATCGCCGGGAGGAAATGGAAAAGGATCTTCCGATGTTGGAAAAGGCAGATTACGAGGACGATCAGATTTTCCGGGACGGGTTAACGGAACTGCAGACGGCGGTGGAGACATATCTTTTGCAGACGGATGCCGGATAAAAATAAAGAATTATTAAGAATTATGTAACCTTTTTCTTAAGTTCCCCTCTCTAATATATAAACGTAGGAAACTCTTTATTCATTTTAGAGAAAATTTAAAGATTGACATACTACAATTATGTGTAACAGTACAAAAGAGGGGGAACATCATGGGGCAGGCACAGCGGAGCAGGACAAGAGACAGTATAAGCGTCATATCGGGCAGCAGTTCACGGAGCAGAACGGGAAACAGCACACAGAGGAGAAGAGGCGGCGGTGGAGAGCGGGTAAGACAGTGCAGCAAAAACAGCGGCGGTCTGGAAAATCTGGAGCTGTGGGAAATATCCAGACAAGCTGGCAGTTCCCGCATGATGCGTCTGGCAGATCAGGAGCAGGTTCGTTACGGGCAGCGGCGCGCTTCTGCAAAACCGCGGTCCGAACGGCGGGACGCGGCCGTGCGTCCCATCAGCCCTGCCAGACGACGCAGGGAGAGGAAAAGGAGGCGCAATCTTTACCGCCTGTCTGTATTTTTTGTCATTGGAGTGTGTCTGATTTTGATTTATCAGACAACAGGGGCGGTTTACCGCATGATGCACGATACAAAAGAGGGAAAAGGCAGGGGCATCGTGAAGGTTGTTTCCGAAAAAATAGAGGAGAACCGCATCCAGCCGCCGCCGATTACCGTGGATTATCTGGAACCGAACGACTTTTCCAGGCCCGGTACAAAGCTGAAAAAGATTAAAAGCGTTTTTGTGCACTATACCGCGAATCCCGGTACTTCGGCGCGGCAGAACCGCAGTTATTTCGCCAACCTTGCAGAGACACAAGAGCGGTCCGCAAGCGCGCATTTTATTATCGGTTATGAGGGGGAACTGATCCAGTGCATTCCCCTGGAAGAGCAGGCCTATGCGGTAGCTACCAGAAATGAGGATTCCGTTTCCATAGAATGCTGCTACCTGGATGAGGACGGGATGTTTACGCAGGAAACCTATGACACACTGGTACATACACTGGCATGGCTGAGACAGGAATATCATCTGTCTGCTGACGATATTCTGCGGCATTATGACTGCGGCGGCAAAAAATGCCCGCTCTATTATGTAGAGCACGAGGATGCATGGGAAAAGCTGCTGGCGGATGTGGAGGGCTATAAGCCGGAAAAAACGGAGGAAGAGGAGTAATTTTCTTTGACAGACGTTTTCCCGGTGTGTTATGATCGAATTGACGGCTCTATTGACTACATGGAAACGCGCACGGCAATCTGGCGCGGCGGCAGGGAAGAAGAGAAATGGAAAAAGCATACAAACTGGAATTTGCGGGGGAGCAGACAGGCAGTCTGTACGTGAACTGCTGCGGTTTATCGCGGACGGAGCCAATGCACAGTTTTGGACCGGCCTTAAAACCTCATTATCTGATCCACTATATTTTGAGCGGCAAAGGGAAATTTTCAATTGGCGGGGAAGAGTATCCGCTGGAGGCGGGATACGGATTTCTGATTATGCCCGACGAGCTGGCATTTTACCAGTCTGATGAGGAGGAGCCCTGGACGTATGTGTGGGTCGGCTTCAGCGGCACGCAGGCAGCGGAGTATGTGGGAAATATCGGCCTTTCCGTGAGGCAGCCGATTTTTAAATCCGAAGCTTCGGAGGAGCTATACCGAATTGTGAAGGATATGATGGAGCACAATACTTATGGTCTTTCCCACGATCTGCGGCGGAACGGGCAGCTTGGGATTTTTTTGTCTGTCATAGCCGAGGGCAGCAGGGTGGAAAAGCGGGGAGAAGATGACAGGGCAAATATTTATGTACGGAAAGCCGTATCATTTATTCAGAATAATTACTGTAATCCCATCAAGGTGACGGATGTGGCGGATTATGTATGCATCAACAGGAGCTATCTCTATACGCTGTTTCAAAATTCTATGGGAATGTCGCCCCAGCAGTTTCTGACCACGTTTCGCATCACGAAGGCAGCGGAGCTTTTGCAGCTTACCTCACTGCCCATTGAGAGCATCGCCTTATCCTGCGGTTATCACGATCCGCTTGTATTTACGAAAGCATTCCGGCAGATGAAGCAGATGTCCCCCACCAGCTTCAGGAAGGAGATGCAGAAAGGGGAGACCAGGCGCAACAGGGAGTATCTGCGGCAGGTGGAAGAGTTTATCGGCCAGATCAACAGTCTGAATCATATGTAACATTTTGACAGGTTTCAGTAACAAAGGACTATGTAAGGATGGTCCTTTTTTGCTATAATAGAGTGAGAAGTACTTCTAAAGACGTCCCGCCATAGGACGGGACGCCAAGAAGTACTAAATCTCACTCAAAAATACAGCATTTTCTGTATGGCTTGCGAGTAAAGGGTTATGGAAAAGGGAAGGAGAGAGGGTATGAAAGAAAAGGTTTTAAAGAAGTTTGAGGAGCTTTACGGGGACGCTGACGGGGCGGGCGTGTACTTTGCGCCGGGCCGGGTGAACATGATCGGCGAGCACACGGACTATAATGGGGGGCATGTGTTTCCCTGTGCGCTGACAATCGGTACATACGCGGCGGTGAAAAAGAGAGCAGACAGGAAACTGCGGTTTTACTCGATGAATTTTGAAAAAATGGGTGTGGTGGAGAGCAGTCTGGATGATCTGAAGCCTTCCGATGCGGCGGGCTGGACGAACTACCCGAAGGGAGTTATGTGGGCTTTCGCTGAGCGGGGCATGAAGATGGACTGTGGTCTGGATATCGTGTTATACGGGGATATTCCGGGCGGTTCCGGCTTGTCATCTTCCGCATCGCTGGAAGTGCTGACAGGTTTTTATCTTCGGGATCTGTTTGGATTCGATGTGACCAATGTGGATCTGGCCTTGATCGGTCAGTATTCGGAAAATAATTTTAACGGCATGAACTGTGGGATTATGGATCAGTTTGCCTCTGCGATGGGAAAGAAGGACAATGCGATCTTTCTGGATACGGCGGATCTGTCCTATCAGTATGCGCCCCTTGTGCTGGAAGGTGCAAAGATTATCGTCACCAACAGCAATGTGAAGCACTCCCTTGTAAACTCCGGCTACAATACGAGAAGAAAAGAGAGCGAGCAGGCTCTGGCTGATTTACAGAAGGTGATAAAGATAGAGACGCTCGGCGATCTGACGGAGGAGGAATTTGAGGCGAACAAGTCCGCCATTGCCGATGCGGTCTGCGCGAAACGTGCAAAACATGCGGTATATGAGAACCGCCGGACAATCCGTGCGGTGGAGGCCCTGAAAAACAACGATCTGAAAGCCTTTGGCGAGCTGATGAATGCCTCCCATGTTTCCCTGCGCGACGACTATGAGGTTTCCTGCGATGAGATTGATGTGCTTGCAGAGGAGGCCTGGAAGGTGGAAGGTGTGATCGGTTCCCGTATAACAGGCGGCGGTTTTGGCGGCTGTACAGTGAGTATCGTGAAGGATGAGGCAGTGGAAGCCTTCAAGGAAAAGGTGGGCGCGGCCTATAAGGAGCGTGTCGGTAAGAAGGCCGATTTTTATGTGGTTGAGATCGGAGACGGACCGTCTAAACTCTAGGGGAGGTTGAAAAAATGATTCAGCAAAATATCAGAAAACTTGTGAAGTATGGCCTGCTTACCGGGCTGATTGAGAAAGAGGATGAGATATATACGGTCAACCGTCTGCTGGAGCTTTTTGGACTGGATGAACTGGAGGAAGACGGCGATCCGGCAATGACCGTGGAGGAGCTGGAGGCAGTACTGAAAGACATGCTGGACTATGCCTGTGAAAAAGGGATGATAGAGGACAGCATTGTATACCGGGATCTTTTTGACACGAAGATCATGGGTCTGCTTACACCGAGGCCCAGTGATGTGATCAGGACATTCCGCGAAAAGTATGACGCAGACCCGGTGGAAGCGACAGATTACTTCTATAAATTGAGCCGGGATACGGATTACATCAGACGTTACCGCATTGAGAAAGACCAGAAATGGATTTCATCTACGAAATACGGTGATCTGGATATCACGATCAACCTCTCCAAGCCGGAGAAGGATCCGAAAGCGATTGCGGCGGCGAAAAACGCGAAGCAGAGCGGTTACCCGAAATGCCTCCTTTGCCGGGAGAACGAGGGTTACGCGGGGCGGGTGAACCATCCGGCGAGACAGAACCACAGGATCATTCCCGTTACCATCAACGGGAGCGAGTGGGGCTTTCAGTATTCGCCGTATGTGTATTACAACGAGCATTGTATCGTGTTCAATTCACAGCATATTCCCATGAAGATCGAACACGACACGTTCTGTAAGCTGTTTGATTTTGTGAAACAGTTTCCGCATTATTTTGTGGGTTCCAACGCGGATCTGCCGATTGTGGGCGGTTCCATTTTAAGCCATGACCATTTCCAGGGCGGACATTATGAGTTTGCGATGGCGAAAGCGCCGGTGGAACGTATTTTTACGGTGCAGGGCTTTACGGATGTGGAGGCAGGCGTGGTGAACTGGCCGATGTCCGTGATCCGTATTTCCCATGAGGATTCCGACAGGCTGGTGGCTCTTGCGGACTTGATTCTGGAGAAATGGCGGGGTTACACCGACGAGGAGGCGTTCATATTTGCCGAGACGGACGGCGAGCCGCACAATACGATCACGCCGATTGCAAGAAAGCGGGACGATAAATTTGAACTGGATCTGGTACTGCGCAACAACATTACGACAGAGGAGCACCCGCTGGGCGTATATCACCCACATGCGAAGCTGCATCATATCAAGAAAGAAAATATTGGTCTGATTGAGGTTATGGGACTGGCGGTGCTGCCGGCCAGACTGAAAGGGGAGATGGAGCGTCTCGCCGAGGCGATTGTGTCAGGCGCAGATATCCGCAAGGACGAAGAACTTGCGAAGCATGCCGACTGGGTAGAAGAATTTCTGCCGGCTTATCCGAATGTGGACAGGGAACATATCATGGATATCCTTCACAAGGAGATCGGCAATGTATTTATGGAAGTGCTTGAGGATTCTGGCGTGTACAAGAGAGATGCGCAGGGACAGGCGGCCTTTGACAAATTTCTTTCGATCCTTTGACCATGTGAGAGGCGCTGCGAAATCTCACACAGGACAAGAAATGAGGCGGGATTTTACAATCCCGCCTTTTCATAGAAGCGTTATATAACGCATAGATCAGATGTGACAGCATAGGGGTTTAAGCGTTACAGGGCGCTGACAATCTGACTAGAAATGCTGTGTGAGACAAAAGTTATATATTGAAAGGCCAAGCGTCACCTGCGGGTGACAGATTCCGTATTACAAATCATCGCTCATGCCTAACATGCTGCATAAGAAATTATAAAAGTCTCCCTGTTGTTTCTGGGTCATTTTTTGATAAATGGTGATAAGGTGCTGGTATTTTTTGAGATTACTCATATTATCTGCCAATAGGGAATCTGCTGCCAGACGTTCTTCGGAGAGTAATAGAATATAGTCTGTTGTGACATGAAAGAAACGTGAAAGATCGGCCAAAAGCAGAGCGTCAGGGGTGCTGGCTCCACATTCGATTTTGCTTAGACTTGTTTGATTAATGCCAAGTTTTTTAGCAAGAGCTTGCTGTGTCAGTTTTTTTTCCAGTCGGAGTTCCTTTATCCTTGTCTTCATTTGTAATCCCTTTTTGTTATTGTAGTTTATCTGGCGCAAAAAAATATTCCAATTTTTAATAAGGATATTCAATGCAGAATATTTTTGTGGAAAGACCTCCTTTTTATGATTAAATTGCCGGCAGACTACAAGATGTAGTGTGCGGCTTTGGAAACAGACATAGATATAGAAGTATGGAATACGTTAATTCCGGACGGGAAAAAGTCGATATTAATTTATGTTATGTAGAATAGGCTCTTATCAGGGATACTTTAAGGATGCTGCCGCGTTATTTTTTACCGGCAGAGGAGTGACAGGGAGGGGAAATGACAGATTCCTATGTGTGTGTCGATCTGGAGACGACCGGGCTTGACCCCAAACGGGATAAAATCATTGAGATCGGTGCGGTCAGGGTAGAGCGGGGCGAGATGACCGAAGAGTGGAAAAGCTTTGTTAATCCCGGACAGAAGCTTTCGGAACGGATAGTAGAGCTTACAGGAATCCACGACGAGGAGCTTGCCGGGGCAAGGCCGATCGGGGAGATTTTACCGTCGTTTTTTTCTTTTCTGAGGGAAGATGTGCTTCTGGGACACAGCGTACTTTTTGATTTTTCCTTTTTGAAGAAGGCGGCTGTGAATGAAAAGCTCCTCTTTGAGAGACGGGGAATAGACACGTTAAAAATTGCGCGGAAATATTTAAAGAATCTGGAAAGCCGCAGTCTGACGGCGCTATGCAGGTACTATGGTATTTCCCACAGCGCGCACAGGGCATTGGGCGATGCCCGCGCCACAGTTGCTTTATATCGGAAACTTACAGAAGAATTTTATGAAAAGGAAGAAGAGGCGGGAGAAAAGAGTTTGTTTTTGCCAAAACCGCTTTTGTATCGGGCAAAGCGCGATACCCCGCTTACGACTGCACAAAAAGAACAGTTATATAAACTGATGGACAGGCATAAACTGATAGTAGACTATCAGATCGAAAATCTGACCCGCAGCGAGGCTAGTCGGAAGATTGACCAAATTCTTGCAGCATACGGACGATAGGTTTCTGCATGGCGGATGTCAGTGACTGTGCCACGGGATAGAGTGTGTCGATTTTTTCCGGCGTGCCGTTTTCCTGATAAATGCGGCACAGAAGGCGGTAAGTTGCACTTACATCCGTATGAGTGGACACAGCAAATTCCAGAAGCTGACAAGCCTCCCTGGAAAAACCGTTGTCATAGAGTGCCTGGGCCCACTGCTGCAGGGTGCGCGCCAGAAGTGTGTAATTCTGGTCATAGGTGGTCAGCAGGGTAATATTGGGCGCTCCGTAGCGCAGTTTCAGTTCTGTATTGGAAAGCCCTGTGAAGTTGACAATAGGCTGATCCTTCAAGGTAAGTATGATCTGCCTGTAATCTTCGATCTTTGGGATGTCCTGCAAAAGTTCCATGGGAAAGATTTCCATTGGCACTCTGATGTAGTCCAGATTGTCCAGCGGTTTACGCCTTGTGCTGTTTGCGGCCCGTTCTCTTTTCCAATACTCCTGCTCCATGGCAGCCGCGCTTTTCTGGCTTTTGGAGGAGGCTATGGCGATGGCTGCGGCCAGGATCAGGGTGCTTGCAATAATTAAAAAATTCATATATAATTCCTTTATGCCCAAAAAAAGCATTCCTTATTTTTATAGTGTAGCAAAAAGATGGTTGAGGTGGTATCATGAAGTTCAACAAAAAAACCAAAAAAATCATTTCATCAGTTATCATTATTATCGTCGTTTTGGCGATGATCATTCCGATGCTGGCTTCTGCGTTTTATTCATTTTAGCATAAGAAACGTTTTTTGTGAATGGCATAGGGTTGACAGAGGAGCGGGTAATGGTTATGAAAAAAATATCTGTGGCGGTATTGACAGCGTTTATTGCGGCGGGATTTGCCGTGATACCGGCGCAGGCAAAAGAAGGAAAAATTGAGACAGGAATCTATGTGGAGGAAGTAGACATCTCTGGAATGACAGAGAGCGAGGCGGGCAAGGCGATCGAGGCATATGTCGCTGACTTTGGGGATGCGCAGATTACGCTGCATGCCCCCGGGCAGGGTGAGATCACAGCCACTGCCGCAGATCTGGGCTTGAAATGGGGTAACCGTGAGATTCTGGAGGAAGCGGCAAACTTCGGCAGGGATGGAGATATTCTGCAGTGCTATAAGGAGCTGCGGGATCTGGAATATAAAAATAAAGTTTACCGGGTAAGCTTTGACTTCGATAAGGATAAGATCCGCAAGCTGATTGAGGAAAATGCGGATCAGTACGACCAGGAGGCTGTGAATGCGAGTCTGAAAAAGACGGAGGATGGCTTTGAAGTCACCGAAGGGCAGACTGGCCGTGTGGTTGACCGTGACGGTACGACAGAGAGCGTATATGCGTATCTGACAGACGAGTGGGAGGGTGGCGCCTGCGACCTGGATATGCAGGTTGAGATGCAGGAACCGCAGAACAGTGCGGAAGATCTGGAGAAGGTGAAGGACGTTCTGGGAACCTTTACTACCAGTTATTCCACTTCCGGCGGAGCGAGAAGCGCAAACGTGGAAAACGGCTGCAGACTGCTCAGTGGAATTACTTTATATCCTGGAGATGAGATTTCGACGCTGGAAACCATAACGCCTTTTTCGGAAGAAAACGGTTACTATATGGCGGCTTCCTACTTAAACGGGCAGGTGGTTGACAGTCTGGGCGGGGGAATCTGCCAGGTATCGACCACGCTGTACAATGCGGTGCTTCAGGCGGAACTGGAAGTGACGGAGCGTTACAATCATTCCATGATCGTCACCTATGTGGATCCTTCTGCGGATGCCGCCATTGCGGAGTCTTCCGGGAAAGATTTCAAATTTAAGAATAATCTGGACTACCCCGTGTATATAGACGGTTATACGACTCCCGAGAAACAGATTACGTTCACAATCTACGGTCTGGAAACCAGGGACAGCGGCCGGGAAGTGATCTACGAGAGCGAAGTTCTTGAGAGAACCGTGCCGGATACAGAAGTGATCTACACGGATGCATCCATGCCTGTAGGATACTGCAGTGTGCAGTCCGCGCATGTGGGCTATAAGGCAAGGCTGTGGAAGGTTGTAAAAGAGAACGGTGAGGAAGTGAGCCGTGAACAGGTGAACAGCAGCAGTTATATGAAAGCGCCCAGAAGCGCGACCGTGGGAGTGGCTACCGAAGATCCGGGCGCATACAACGCCATCATGGCGGCTGTGGCATCTGGCAGTGTGGATCAGGTGAAAGCGGTATCCGGCGCATATCGCGGCGGAGATCCCGCAGCAATACAGGCAGCGGCAGAAGCGGCACAGCAGGCAGCCGCAGCCAAGGCGGCAGCAGATCAGGCGGCGGCGCAGGCGGCCGCGGAACAGGCAGCCGCAGAGCAGGCCGCGGCGGAGCAGGCAGCACAGCAGCAGCCGGAAGCACCGCCCCCGGCGGAGTAATTAATCCTACGAAGAATAAGGCGTACGGCATGAGACAGGAAAAAACATCGGAGAATGTGTCAGAGTATTCTTCGTTTCAGCACACCGAACTAAATATGCAGGAAATGAAAAATGGCGCAGGGCTGGGGAAAGACTGCGCCGTTTTATGCACAGAGCCGCAGATGGCAGGTGCGGACCAGGATATTGTGGTGAGCAAGTGGATCGGTCTGGAGGGAACGGCGAAACTCGCCGGGGAGAATTATGAGAGACTGCGAGAGCGGCTTCCGGCGCGCATGATTGAGGAGGCCGCCGCCTTTGACAGATATCTGTCGGTGATACCGGAGGCCGCCACCGCCATGAAGTCCGGCGTCTGCGGCATACAGCCTGTTGCCCGGGGCGGCATTTTTGCGGCTCTTTGGGAGATGGCAGAGGAAGCCGGCGTCGGACTGGAAGCGGATTTAAGAAAAATACCTGTCAGACAGGAAACCATAGAAATATGCGAGATTTTCGGAGAAAATCCCTATGAACTTTTGTCGGGCGGGTGCCTCATTATGACAGCCGGGGACGGAAACGGTCTTGTGACGGCACTGCAGCGGGAAGGAATACCGGCGGTGGTGATCGGGCGCACGACGCGCGGCAACGACCGGGTGCTCTACAATGAAGGGAGAAAGCAGTTTCTGAATAAACCAAGATAGAAATCATGATGGAGGAGGAAAATATGAGAGAAGAATTGTTAAAAATTATAGAGAGGAACAGCCGCATTGACTTGAAGGAGCTGGCGGTCATCCTTGGTGTGGAAGAGATTGATGTGGTGAATGAACTGCAGGCGTTGGAGGAACAGGGAATTATCTGCGGTTACCATACCATGATCGACTGGGAGAAGACTTCCATTGAGAAGGTGTCGGCGTTGATTGAGGTGCGGGTGACGCCCCAGAGGGGACAGGGCTTTGACAATATTGCAGAGCGCGTCTACAAGTACCCGGAAGTGACTTCCGTATATCTGATTTCCGGCGGATATGATCTGCTTGTCACGTTGGAAGGGAAGTCGTTAAAGGAGATTTCCGGCTTTGTGTCCGATAAGCTTTCCACGCTGGATTCCGTACTGAGTACGGCGACCCACTTTATTTTGAAAAAGTATAAGGATCATGGCACGATCCTGACGAAAAAAAGTGAAGATACAAGAGAGAAGGTGTCACCGTGAGAGATATGTTATCAAAGCAGGCCGTTGGCCTGAAGCCTTCGGGCATTCGGAAATTTTTTGATATCGTCAGCGAGATGGAAGATGCCATTTCCCTCGGTGTGGGTGAACCTGACTTCGACACACCGTGGCATATCCGGGACGAGGGTATTTACTCGCTGGAGAAGGGACGCACATTCTATACTTCTAACAGCGGACTGATGGAGCTGCGGCAGGAGATCTGCAATTACATAAAGAGAAAACAGGGTGTGGCTTACGATCCACAGCATGAGGTGCTGATCACGGTGGGAGGTTCCGAGGCAATTGATATCGGTCTGCGCGCCGTGGTGAATCCGGGAGATGAAGTGCTGATCCCGCAGCCAAGTTTTGTGTCCTATGAGCCCTGTGCCATTATGGCGGGCGCTGTGCCGGTCATTATTGAACTGAAGGAAGAAAATGAGTTCCGTCTGACGGCGAAGGAGCTGGAAGAGGCCATAACGGATAAGACAAAGATATTGATTCTGCCTTTCCCGAATAATCCGACGGGAGCCATTATGGAGCGGAAGGATCTGGAGGAGATCGCGGAGGTCATCAGAAAACATGACATACTTGTCATGTCAGATGAGATTTATGCGGAGCTTACCTATAAGGAAAAGCATGTATCCATTGTGGAAATGGAAGGTATGCGGGAGAGGACGATTCTGATTAACGGATTTTCCAAAGCTTACGCTATGACAGGCTGGAGACTCGGCTATGCCTGCGGCCCGAGAGAGATTCTGGAGCAGATGACAAAACTGCACCAGTTTGCGATCATGTGTGCACCTACTACCAGCCAGTATGCGGCGGTGGAAGCGCTGCGCAACGGGGATGAGGACGTGCGGGAAATGAGCATGGCCTACAATCAGAGAAGAAGGTATCTCATGAACGCCTTCCGCGAGATGAAACTGTCCTGCTTTGAGCCGTTTGGCGCGTTCTATGTGTTCCCCTGCATTAAAGAGTTTGGAATGACCAGCGAGGAATTTGCGGAGCGTTTTCTGGCGGAGGAGAAGGTGGCTGTGGTGCCGGGGACGGCATTCGGCGACTGCGGTGAAGGATATCTGAGAATTTCTTATGCCTACTCTCTGGATAATCTGAAGCTGGCGATTGGGAAACTGGCGGATTTTGTGGAGAGACTGCGGCAGCAGGAGAAGAAACACGAATAATCACGGCAGAGGCTGCTTTTTAAAAGCTTTCCTGTCTCGTGTGGGAGAATGTGAAATGGGGCATTCTCCATGGAGGATGAGATGCATATTATCTTACATCAGCCGGAGATTCCGGCAAATACGGGAAATATCGGCCGTACCTGTGTAGCGACAGGTACGGCGCTCCATTTGATTGAGCCATTGGGGTTCCGGCTGGATGAGAAATCCATTAAACGGGCGGGCATGGACTACTGGGAGCATCTGGATGTGACCCGTTATATCAATTTTCAGGAATTTCGGGAAAAGCATCCCGATGCAAAAATCTGGTACGCTACCACAAAGGCAAAACGCCTCTATACGGAGGCGGTTTTCAGGCAGGATGATTTTATTATGTTTGGCAAGGAGAGCGCCGGGATTCCCGAGGAACTTCTGGTGGAGAATGAGGAGACCTGCATCCGCATTCCGATGATGGACGAGATCCGATCTCTGAATCTGTCCAATTCCGTGGCAGTTGTGCTGTATGAGGCGCTGCGCCAGAACGGGTTTGCGGGAATGCAGAGGGAAGGAGAACTGCACAGACTGTCGTGGGGAAACTAGTCGTCGTCCTCCACCTCAGACTTAGGCAGGGAGAAGATAAACTCGGTTCCAACGCCTTCGGTGCTGATCACATTGATGTTTTCCCCGTGCGCCTGAATGATTTCCTTTGTGATTGACAGGCCGAGTCCCGTTCCTTTCTTATCCTTTCCCCTGGAGAGGTCAGACTTGTAGAAACGGTCCCAGATCAGCTTCAAGTCGTCTTTCGGGATGCCGATGCCGGTGTCTTTTATGCTGATAAAAATTTTATTATGCTTTTCGGTCGTCTCGATTTTGATGAGGGAATCGTGATGACTGAATTTGATCGCATTGTCCAGGAGGTTGTAGAGAACCTGCTGGATTTTATCTATGTCCGCAACTACATACATTTCATCGCCCGTGAGCACCAGCTCGATGCCGATCATCTTCTGCCGGCAGGTGCCCTCGAAGGTGGCGGCCACATTGCGGATGACGGCGTTGATCTCGAAGTCCGTTTTGTTCAGCATGATTCCCTTGGTGTTGAGGTTATTCAAGGTCAGAAGGCTGTTTGTCAGTTTCGTCAGACGCCCGGTTTCGTTCAGAACAATGGTTAAGTATTTTTCGTACATTTCCGGGGGGATCGTGCCGTCCAGCATGGCTTTCAGATACCCCTCGATGGAAGTCAGGGGTGAGCGGAAGTCATGGGAGACATTGGCCACAAACTTTTTCTGGTCATCCTCCGAGCGGGCGATTTCGCTGGCCATATAGGACAGCGTGGCCGCCAGGTAGCCCATCTCATCCTCGCTCTCCACACTGAACTCATAGTGCATGTTGCCGCTGGCGTACTGCTCCGTCGCTTCCGTGATTTTGCGCAAGGGAATATAGACCATCTCTGTAAAAAAGATCAGGATGATCAGTGACAGCAAAAAGAGAATGAGCAGCATGATGTAGGAAATATTTAGCAGCTGGTTTGTCTCGAACTGTATGCTGCTCTGGGAGGCGTGGATCACCACGTAGCCTTTCACCTTATAGCCGGAGGTGATGGGTGCAAAGACACTCAGCATTTCCTCGTCAAACGTCTGGAAAAAATCGCCGACCGTGTAGTAGGAGCCGGCGGTGATGGTGGGATCAAAATTTTCCACGACCACCTCATTTTCCACATCCACCGGGGCGGAGGAGTCCAGGATCATACGCCCGGAAGGATTGATGATCCAGATGGTGGCGTTTAGGTAGGTGTCCAGCGCATCCAGCTGCGTCTTCACCGTTTCCAGGGACACTTCCGTATTGTACAGGTCCGTGGCGTAGGTGTTGGCGATCAGCGTGGCTTCCCGGTATAAGGCGTCCGCTTTTTCCTTGGTGAGATGATTGAAGGTGATGTCGGACACAAAGGTGGCTACCACCACGAAGCCAAACAGTCCGAAGATGATATAAGCCAGTATTAACTTTAAATAAAGGGTCTTGCGCATATTGATGCCTCCGCACCTAGAACTTCTTTTCCCGCACTTCAAATTTGTAGCCGACGCCCCAGATGGTAGCAATACGCCAGTTTTCGTGATCGTTAATCTTTTCGCGCAGCCGTTTGACGTGGACATCCACCGTGCGGCTGTCACCGATATATTCATAGCCCCAGATCTGGTCTAAAAGCTGCTCTCTGGAAAAAACGTGATTTGGCGAGGAGGCCAGAAAGTAGAGAAGCTCCAGTTCCTTGGGGGGCATTTCGATCGTCCTGCCCATATAAATCACGGAATAATTGGTCTGGTTGACGATCAGATCCGGGTATTCCACGCTCTTGATATCGGGAGCTTTTGCCTCTGCCACGGCAGGCTTATAACGGCGCAGCACCGCCTTGACACGGGCCACAAGTTCCTTGGAGTCAAAGGGTTTTTCCATGTAGTCGTCCGCGCCCAGCTCAAGCCCCAGCACTTTGTCAAAGACCTCGCCCTTGGCGGAAAGCATGATAATGGGGAGTGAGGATTTCGAACGCACCTCCCGGCAGACTTGATACCCGTCGATACCGGGCAGCATCAGATCCAGAAGCATCAGGTTTGGTTCGAAACTGTCCACCGCAGCCAAAGCTGACTCCCCGTCGCCTGCAATCATGGTCTCAAAGCATTCTTTTGTCAGATAGAGGGAGATCAGCTCCGCAATGTTGTTGTCATCGTCTACAATTAAAATTTTTTGTCTGTTTACCATGATATCCTCCTCAGTCCTTAAACTCGGCTATGGTAACGCCGGCGTCGCCTTCCCCAAACTCACCCAGCCGGAAATTTTTAATGACCCGGTTTTTGCGCAGATACCCGTGTACGGCTTTGCGCAGAGCGCCGGTCCCCTTGCCGTGCACAATGCGGACGCTGGGCAGATGGGCCAGGTAGGCGTCATCCAGATACTTGTCAAGTTCAGAGAGCGCCTCGTCCACCGTCTTACCGAGGAGATTGATTTCGGTAGAGACAGAGTAGGATTTGGACATTTTCAGCCTGCCGGAAGAGCTGCGCTGCATTTTTTCGGTTTTCACCGTCTCCTCCTCGAGCAGAACCAGATCCGACAGGGAAACCTGGGAACGGATGATGCCGCATTGTACAAATAGCCTGCCGCTTTTGTCGGGAAGAGAGCTGACGCTGCCTTTCAACCCCATCGATACAACCTTTACGCTGTCGCCCAGTCTGATCTGGTTCGGTTTGAGTACCTTGTGGGTTGGTTTTTCGCTTTTCAGCGCAAGCTTCTCGTTTTTCTCTGAAATTTTGTCGTGCACCTTGCGGCGGGACTTCTCCAGATCTTTTATGGAAGAGGCGGCGCCGGCTTTCTGGAAGGTGCGGATCGTTTCGTCCGCCAGTTCCTTCGCGTTCTGTAAGATTTCCCGGGCCTCCTCGTTGGCTTCCCGGATGATGCGGTCGCGGGACTGGTCGATTTTCTCCTGTTTGGATTCCAGACGCTCTTTTAAAGCCTGCACCTCCCGCTTGTAGGCTTCGATTTCCGCCTGCTCTTTTTCGATGGTCAGACGGCTGTTCTCCAGATTGGCGAGCAGATCCTCGAAACTCTCCTTGTCCTGTGTAATGTGCCGCCTGGCGTCCTCTATGATATGATCAGGCAGGCCCAGACGGGAAGAGATGGCAAAGGCGTTGCTCTTGCCGGGTATGCCGATCAGAAGACGGTAGGTGGGCCGGAGCGTTTCCACATTAAATTCACAGCAGGCATTTTCCACAAATGGCGTGGAGAGTGCATAGACTTTTAATTCGCTATAGTGTGTGGTGGCCATCGTGCGGATGCCCCTGCCGTGCAGATGATCCAGAACCGAGATGGCCAGAGCGGCGCCCTCGGTGGGATCTGTCCCCGCGCCCAGCTCGTCAAAAAGACAAAGAGAGTCCGTATCCGCCTCCCGCAGAATGGACACGATGCTTGTCATGTGGGAGGAGAAAGTGGAGAGACTCTGCTCAATGCTCTGCTCGTCCCCGATATCCGCATACACTTCCCGGAAAACGGAAAGCTCCGAGCGGTCCAGGGCGGGAATATGCAGTCCGGCCTGCCCCATCAGGGTCAGAAGCCCCACAGTCTTTAAAGCCACAGTTTTACCACCCGTATTCGGGCCGGTGATGATGAGCAGGTCAAAGTCAATCCCAAGAAGAATGTCCACAGGCACAACTGCTTTTTTATCAATCAGCGGATGCCGCCCTTTGCGGATGCGGATCTGCTGATCCGTATTGAAAAGCGGCATGGTTGCGTTCTGGTCCATAGCAAGGGATGCCTTTGCGAAGATAAAGTCCAGCATGGTCATGGATTTCTGATCTGTGGCAAGAGCATCCGTGTGAGCGGCGGCCAGCGCGCTCAAGGCGGCCATCACCGCCTCAATTTCTTCCTGTTCCTTTATGGATAATTCCTTCAGTTCGTTGTTCAGATTGACAATCGCCGCAGGCTCAATAAAAAAGGTGGAGCCGGTGGAGGACTGGTCGTGCACCATACCGGGTACCTGTCCCTTATACTCGGATTTCACGGGAATGCAGTAGCGGTTGTCACGCATGGTTACCACGGCGTCCTGCAGATAGGTGCGCAGGGAGCCGTTAATCATGGAATTTAACTGGGAATGAATCCGATCGTTGGTGATCGCCATACTGCGGCGGATGCGCTTTAATGCAGGACTCGCGTCATCTGCGATTTCCTCCTCGGAGAGAATGCAGCGGTTGATCTCGTTTGCCAGGGGCGTGAGCGGTTCCAGACTGTCAAAATACACGTCCAGAGAATCGCCTGGAATATCGTCCCGTTCCCTGCGCCCGTAGGCTTTGATGCGGTTCACGTTTTCCAGAAAAGCGGCGATGCGCAAAAGCTCTGCGATGGAAAGCGCGCTCCCGACCTCAAGGGATTTTATGCTCATTCCCAGATCTTTGTTATTGCCAAAAGACGTGGAGCCTTTGCTGAAAAGACGCCCAAGAGCGTCCGCCGTCTGGGTCTGTGCCGTCCTGATTTCCTCCAGATCTGTCATGGGAACAAGCGCCTGCGCGAGCCGCCTGCCCGGTTCCGAGGATGCCTTTTCCGTCAGTTGGCTGATGATTTTATGGTATTCCAATACCCGTAATACTTTACTGTTCATGCTTACCTCTGTATGTCTATATTTTTGTTTTGTTTATCTTTTTGCTGTTCTTCTATGATACAGCAGTGCTGCTTGCTCTGCCTGTCATAACTGATCCCGACAAGAAGCAGATTTCCATGGTAATCGCGCAGTGCGTCGGGATACTGCCTTTCACGGATCTGCTCTATCGCACTTTCTGCGGACTGATCATATTTCAATTCTATAATCAGTGCAGGACGGGTGGAATATCTCCGGGGAAGAAATACCATATCAGCATATCCTTTCCCGGACGGCATTTCCCGGACCAGCGTATACTCATTGACTGCATTGTAATATGCAAGTGTAATTACACAGCTTAACGCGTTTTCATTATTGTACTGCAGGATCGAAGTGTTTTCCCGGTGGACTTTGTCAATGTATTCCGCTACCAGATCGGCATTCTTGTCCCATGTCGCCTTCAACAGCCTGTCGGAATCCTTAAGCGCTTGAATCACCGGATTCCAGTCCGTATTTCTTACCGCCCTGGCAAAAGCCGTGCGCACTTCCTCGTTTGGCACATAGGCTTCTCTCGTAGTCACATCATAGGCAAGATAACCCAGATGGATCAGCGCAGTCAGCACATCATCCCTGCTCTTGAAACTAGTCATGTCATTCTGGAAGGTGCCGATGTCCACAATACATCTTGCGCCGGTAAACATCTGTACCACCAGATCCCGAAGTCCCTCGAAATTCATGCTGATATATTCACGCAACGATTCATAAGATGCCGTGTTGCTCCAATAATTGTCATATTCCCCGTCTATAATGGCATTTATCACAGAATTCGGGTTATAAACATGCTGTACCTGCCTGAAGGAATAGCCGTCATACCATCTGGCCATCTCGTCGAAATCCATATGGTACGTGTCACACAGGTTCTGCACTTCCTGCTGTGTAAAACCCATATATTCCGAAAGGCGCTTGGGATTCACCATGGTAAACTCTCTAAAATTATTCAGTGCGGACTCGCTGTTGTATCTTTTGACCGGCAGAATCCCCGTAATATAGGCAAGCACGGTAAAATCCTTTGACTGCTCTCCCTTAAAAAGCCCCCTGAGCAGACGGATATATGCCTGCTGTCCACTCTCATCTCCGGCTGCCTCGCGAAAAATAGCGTCCCACTCGTCAATGATGATCACAAATCTGGCCCCGGCAGCATTGTTGACTTTAGATAACGCAAACGGCAGCTCCGAATCTTCCTCCGAGAGTATCCCTGGATAAAGCGTTTTCAGCTCATCAATCACACATTTTTGCATAAAAGCTACTGTGTCCGCCGCACCCCTGTTCTGAACCAAGAGATATGCCATGTCCAGGTGGATCACATCATATTTGTTCAAATGTTTTTCGAAAGATGGTTTATTGGCAATTTCGAGTCCCTCAAACAGCTCGCGGGAATCACAGTTCTTACTATAATAAGCTGTCAGCATTCCAGCGGCCATAGATTTTCCAAACCGCCTTGGCCTGCTGTTACAGATATGGCACTGTTCCGTACCCAGCATTTCATTTGTGTATTCCAATAATCCCGTTTTGTCCACATAAATCTGAGATTGTCTTGCTCTTGCAAAGCTTTCCTTGCCGCGATTCACATACATTCCCATCATTTATTTCCCCATGTCCAGCAATTCTGATATAAGTCTCGATATTACCTGCTTAACAATCATCTTACCACATGCCTTTTCAAATAACCACAAATTTTCTGCAGTTGCTAAAATCACAGAGTGGTAAACTGGCAGGCAGTCTTTATCATAAAAGTGTAGGAGTCTAAAAATACAAAAAGATGGAGGTATTGAAAATGCAAGAACTGTATTCAATTATGAGAGAATTGCTGGAAGTAGAGTATAATCAGGAGTCCCTGCGGTATATTATAAAAATGCTGGAGGCGGCTTACGGGCAGGAGGATCAAGGGAAAGAAAATCTGATCGTCAGCGGGGTCGGTTACTACCTTGCGGTTTTACACCGGGATCTGGGAACTGCAATCAACAGGCTGGACAGTTACATAGCGGAGACGGCAAAAAAGGAATCATAGATATAAAGAAAACAGGCAGCGGCTTTTCTGAGATGGAATGGGAAAGCTGCTGCCTATTTTACAGGATATTTTGTTTGGAGATTGCTCGCTCCCGTGATGTAATCCATGGAAACGTCGTAATATTTGGCCAGTATCAAAAGGCTGTCAACAGGTATTCTTGTCTTACCGCTCTCATAGTCTGCGTAAGTACGCTGTCCTATGTGGAGCAGGTCTGCAATTTTCTGTTGCGTTATGGAATGATCTTCGCGGATTTCTCGTATTCGCTCGTAATATCTCATTCTTATATTCTCCGCTTTTATATTTGTACTACAATTTAAGTGGGATCCGTTCGGTACGTTTAGTATAAGTGATGAGAAGAAAAGTATTGACAAATAGAGCTATAAACTCTAAACTGAGTGTGTTAAGGGTTAGAGTTTATAACTCTAGGCGGCAATTGGAAAAACTTTTATTTAGTATTTGCGTATATAAACGGTTTATACATATATGAGTTGCGGTGCAGGATCAGAGAGAGGAAACGCGATGTCATCCGAGTATGCAATCGTTATAGTTACATATAATAGGGAGCGGTTGCTGCGTGAGTGTGTTTCTCATGCGATTAACCAGACAAGTCAGCCGACATGGATAATTATAGTAGATAACGCGTCGACGGACGGAACTGGGGAGTATCTGGGCAGTCTGGATTCGCAGAACAATATTGAAGTGATAAGGCTTCCTCAAAATATTGGAGGCGCGGGTGGTTTTGCAGCAGGCATGGAGCGGGCGCTGCACAAGAATGTTAAATGTGTGCTGATGATAGATGACGACGCTATACTTGCTGAGGATTATATGGAAAAAATTCTGTCAGCCAGAGCTGAATATCCAAAGTACAAAGCATTTGCGGGGACGGTGGAGACGGGAGGAAAAATAGATACATTTCATCGAAAAGATCTGCGAAAAATCGGATTGCGGATGAAAAACGTGCAGGAAGAAAGATATAAGCAAGTATATTTTACATGCGATATTGTGTCGTTTTGCGGAATGGTAGTAGACACCGGGCTGATCAGAGAGATGGGACTTCCGCACGCAGAATACTTTATTTTTTTTGATGATACGGAATACTCACTGCGTATCAACAAGGTTAGTAAGTTTTTGGTTGTTACCAATGCAAAATTAGAGCATAAAAGTGAAAACAAGTGCCAGGATCGTCCAAGACGGTACAATTGGAAAGATTATTACGATATCAGAAACAGAATATGGATGATAAATGAGCATGGGAATTTGTTTGATAAGGCGGTCAATTTCTCGGATATTTTTTTGAGAATGGTATTTAGAAACTGGCTGTTCGGAGCTATCAAGCGTGAGCATTATGATTGGAAATATGAGCGCAGACTTACGCGGGCGGCAATCAGGGATTCCAGAGCGACAAAGTATGCATATGTGTCTGGTAATGATGTTGAGCGGCTGACGCATGCAGCAGAGAAGGTGTCTGAGAGTGTATATGTTAAATAGTCTGATTATGATAATTCCTACATTGACGGGTCTGTTTATGCACAGTTATTTCTGCCATGGAAAGCTGACAATAATTAAAAAAACAGGTCTTTTCTTTTTGTATGGAATAATGGTCAGCCTCACTATGTATGGAGTTGCATGGGCAAGAGGAATTAAAGGTGACGGCATAGCTTATATGACGCTGTCTCATAAAATAGAGTTTACCATTTTAGGCTGCGTCATGTCTTTTTGCATGGCGCTGGGCGTGTGTCTGTGTATAGAACGTGATGTCACTTTTGAAAAGTTCAAGATGTATCTGCTCAGGTTTGCAGGAGATGTACGGAAGTATTATAAATACGCGATCAGATCGGCCAGGGCAGATCTTCGCTCGGAAGTGGCAAATGCGTATCTGGACTGGCTCTGGTGGCTGATAGAGCCCTTTTGCATGATGCTGATCTATACTCTGATTTTTGGTGTTGTTTTTCATGCTTCTGAGGAATACTTTCCGGTCTTTATTTTCTCGGGTCTGAGTATGTGGACTTTTTTTTCAAGAGGGATGAATGTCAGTGTCAACATCGTCAGAAGTAATAAAGGCATTATTTCCAAGGTATATCTGCCCAAGTTTATCTTATATTTTGCCCGTATGCTGGTAAATGGATTCAAAATGCTGGTTTCTTTCGCGGTGGTTGCGGGTATGCTGATTGTATTTCGGGTTCCAGTTACATGGAGAATATTATATCTGATTCCCGTTATGATCGTTTTTTTTCTGTTTACCTTTGGGTTGGGTACCATCTTGATGCATTTTGGCGTATATGTCAATGATCTGTCTTACATCGTTGGAATTATTTTAAGTATGCTCATGTATTTTACAGGAACGTTTTATGCGGTAGGGAAACGCATACCAGAGCCGTTTGGAGAACTTTTGGAGCAGTTTAATCCAGTGGCATACTGTATAGCTGCCATGAGAAACGCTGCGCTGTACAGCACAAGTCCGCAGATCGATCTGCTGGTTATGTGGGGACTGGTATCCGTCGTACTTTCAGCTATCGGGGTATATACGATATACCGTAATGAAAATGCCTATGTGAAGGTGATCTGATGAAACAGAAGGAACTAGCGATTGAAGCGAAAAATGTATGTATTAATTATCGAATTATGAAGAATGTTACGGTGCGGCATAACCTATTTAAAAAGCATTTGCATGAAGAGACGTTCGAAGCCGTTAAAAATGTGTCATTTACCGTAGAAAAAGGCGGCATACTTGGAATAATCGGAAGAAACGGAAGTGGGAAGTCCACTCTGTTGCGTGCAATTGCGGGTGTTTTTTCACCAAACAGCGGCAGTATTGATCTGAAAGGTCATACGGTTTCCCTGATGGCCCTGGGAGTGGGGTTTAAGGAAAATCTGACGGGACGGGATAACATCGCCCTGTCGGGTATGCTTTTGGGCTTCAGCGAACATCAGATACGGGACAAGATGCAGGAAATCGTGGATTTTGCGGAGATTGGTGAGTTTATTGACAGGCCGGTCAGAACATATTCCAGTGGTATGCATTCCAAGCTGGCTTTTGCGATTACAGCCATGCTGGAAACAGATATCATGCTGGTGGATGAAGTGCTCAGCGTGGGGGATGAACGTTTTAAAAAGAAAAGTCTTAGTAAGATGAAGGAACTAATAACGGATAAAAATAGAACCGTTATTATTGTGTCCCATAGTATTGATACGTTAAAAAGCCTGTGTGATGAAGTTATGTGGATTCATGATGGAGAGCTGCGGGAAATGGGGGAACCGAAGGAAGTACTGGGGCATTATGTGGAGTTTATGAAGTGATGAACGGGACAATGAAGTGTTGTGTGTCGGTTATTGTGCCTGTATATCGGGTGGAGGGATATCTGGAACGATGTATCCGAAGCCTTCGGAAGCAAACTCTTACAGAGATTGAGATTCTATGTGTCTGTGAGAAAGAAGATCCTTCTTATCAAAAACTTCTTCTCTATGAAAAAACAGATTCTCGCATACGTGTCATAGAAAAAACAAACACAGGTGTTTCTGCTGCGAGGAATACGGGAATGCGGGCAGCACAGGGGAAATATATCGCGTTTGTGGATGCGGATGACTGGCTGGAATGGCATGCTCTGGAACTTTTATATAATACAGCCGAACAACACGGCGCGGAAATTACGGCCTACGGATTATGGCCATCCAGAGAACCGGGACGGGAAGGAAGATGGATTTTCCGATGTACCACGAGCCGGGATGTGTTGTATTGCGGGCATGGGATGGAAGCACTTTTTTTTGAATGTGGAAGTCGTCCTTTTGCTGCTAATAAATTCTATAATATGGGGTTTCTTCGTAAGAATGGCTTGTTTTTTGAGGAGTCTCTGGATATCGGAGAAGATCAGTTCTTCCAGTTTATGGCTTTTCAACTTGCAGAGACGATCTGTTTCATTGGGGATCGCTTGTATCATTATGAGACGGGACGGCCAGGCTCTGCCATGAGCCGGTGTGAACAGCAGAAAAATTTACAGGAAAAGAATTTTCTGCTTTTGCAAAAAATTATGGCATGGAAAAAAAAACAGAAAAACAATCAGTGTGACAAAGGATATGTATGGTGGATTCTCTTAGACTATGCATGGATTGTAAACCAAAAGAAACAGCAGATGACACTGGAGAGAAAGAAACAGATATTTTCTATACAGGAGTGGCTTGAAGAATTGTCTGCTGAGAAGTATGTAAGAGATTTACCCGGAGATTTCCAACAGATATGCAGACGCTTTCTGGATTATGTTGGAGAGTCGCAAACAGGGATATACCTGCGGCTGCCCTACGAAGAGTTTTATGCCTGTATGATAAGGGAGACGGACGGGCTATGCAGCCCTGTGATTCTGCCGCAAAAGAAACACGCATGGAAAAGACGTATTTATGAAATAGTAGTATTCCATGAATACAGTCATCTGGTGATGGAAGTGCTTGTGCGGCTTGCAAAAAAATACAGAGATTTTCGTACAGGGAAAAATATATGACAGAACAGAAGCGGTATAAGATTTCAGTTGTGACGGCGGTATATAATGTGAGGCCATATCTGAAAGAGATGATTCAAAGTATTCTCAGTCAGACAATCGGTCTGGAAAATATCCAGTTGATCCTTATAGATGACGGCTCTTCTGATGGCTCCGATGCTATATGTGATTACTACGCATCACGGTATCCAGATAATATTTTGACGATCCACAAAGAAAATGGCGGGGTTTCCTCGGCCAGAAATGAAGGATTACGGCATGTGCGGGGGGACTATGTGAATTTTACGGACGCGGATGATCTGCTGGATGAGAATGCGTTGGAAAAAATGTACCATTTTCTTGAAAGAAACCGCCGCCGGATTGATTTGGTTGTTATCCCGCTGCAATGCCTTGGAAAGAATGAACGCCATCCCCTGGACTACAAATTCACAAAGACACGCGTGGTAGATCTGGATAAAGAATATAGCAGTATACAATTATCCATAAGCTCCGCTTTAGTGAAAAGTGAATGTTTCAAGAACCGATGCTTTGATTCTACGTTGTCCTATGCTGAAGACGCACAGTTGCTGACAGATCTTTTGTTGGACAAAATGTGTTATGGAGTCGTCTGCAGTACCTGTTATCAATACCGAAAACGGGTTTCTTGTGATTCAGCAACTGACCGGGGACGAATGGAAAAAGAATATTATATTCCGTACATGAGAAAGTTCATTCTCTATTCCTTGGAGAATGCGGAAAGGAAGAAAGGCAGTGTGCCCTTGTTCGTACAATACGTTTGTATGTATGATTTGCAATGGAGACTGACGTCCCCTTTCACAGAGCCGGGAGTTTTGAATCGACAGGAACAAAAAGAATATGAAGAACTGTTTCTGCAGGTAATACATCGAATTGAAGACCGCATTATATGGGAACAGAAAAGTATAGGATATGGTGAGAAAATGAGGCTGCTTTCTTTGAAAAAGGAAGGAGAACCAGGCGCAGCCATTTTCCTGGAATTCCTTACAATCACGCAGGAAGAGATACAGATCGAAGGGTATGTCAGGAATGTTTTACATATTTCATGGACAGATCTTATTTGCCGGTTGATTTCGGAAAAGGAACAACCTATTACATATAAGGTCAGGCTTAGTGAAAAAAAGGATGAGAGACGTTTTGATGAAGATATGGGTGTGGTAGGGGCATTTTGTCTGCACATAGACCGGGCTTCTCTGCAAAATCAGACAGATTTGAGTTTCGCTCTGTATAGGGAGAAGGAAGTACCCTGTACAGATATTGGATTTGAAAGGTTTTTTCCCTTATCAGAACAATTTAAAAATAGTTATTTGTATGAAGAAGGTCTGTTAATTTTTTGCATTTCAGGCCGGTTGCGTATAGTAAGTAGTCCCAAACGGTGTCAGATACGAAGACAGGAACGAAAGTTGTCCAGGGATTTATTATCGGTAAAAGATGCACAGGCATTTCGGGGGTGGGCTGCCAGAAGAATTTATTTTTTCCTGAAATTTTTTAAAAAGAAAGAATTGTGGCTGATTAGTGACAGGATCACGAAAGCTGATGATAATGGAGAGGCCTTCTTTACTTATATGAATACGGAAGGCAGAAATTCTAAAATAGAGACTTATTTTGTGCTGGATAAGTGTTCAAAAGATTATGAGCGCCTTACAGCTATTGGACGGGTGGTGCCATATCACTCCCTGCTACATAAGATTCTATCACTTTTATGTGAAAAGAAAATATCTTCACAGGCAGATGAGTACGCGTTCAACCGCTTTTTTGATATGGCCTGTATGCTTAAAGACATACAGCACCGGCAGTTGTTTATTTTCCTGCAGCATGGCGTTACAAAAGATGATTCCAGTACATGGTTGAAAAGATCTGATGTGGATATCCGTTTGTTTATCACTGCAACTCATATGGAATATCGGTCTATACTGGATTTTCCCTATGGCTATAATGAGAACAACGTACAGTGTACTGGATTTCCGAGATATGACTACTTGTATGATGCTCAGGTTCAGGAACAAATCATTACTTTCATGCCCACATGGCGGCTTTATCTGACTGGAGGATATGATGATCATACAGATACAAGAAAAGCAAAGAGCAAATTTCAAGATAGTTCATACTGCAGAATGTATCGTGAGGTGTTTTCAAATTCCCGCCTTTTAGAAATGGCGAAAAGTTATGGTTATGTCATACAAGTTATGCCTCATCCGGCAATGCCCGAGGAATGCTTTGAGCACTTGATATGTGATGATCAGATCAGAATATTGAAGCGGCATATCCGATATAAGGAAGTATTTGCAGAATCAAGTATGGTTATTACGGATTATTCGTCAGCTGTTTTTGATTTTGCCTATCTAAAAAAACCGGTGTTGTACTATCAGCCGGATGCAGAAGAGTTCTTTTCGGGGAAACATGTATATCGGAAGGGATATTTTGATTATGAGAGGGACGGATTCGGGGAGGTGTCTTATACGTCATCTGAACTGATAGAGCGGATCATAGATTATATGCAGAATGGTTGCCGGATGAAGGATTTGTATCGTGAAAGAGTAGAGCATACTTTTCCCTACAATGATTGTAGGAACTGTATGCGTGTATATGAAGAGATAAAGAAACTGTGAGGACGTAGGATAAGGAGAAAGCCGAAAGTTACGAGGGGGAATAGTGATCGCTATGGCAATACCAAAAATAAAAGTTTCTATCATTTTGCCAGTATACAATGTGGAGGAGTATCTGACTAAAACTTTAGAATCTTTTAAAGAACAGACATTGGATGAATTTGAAGTGATTATGATTGATGACGGAAGTCCGGATTCATCTGCGGAGATTATGAAAAAATTTGCTGCGGATGATGAGAGGTTTCAATGTGTTTTTCAAAAAAACAGGGGTGTGTCAGCAGCAAGAAACAGGGGAATTGAAATGGCAAGAGGAGAATACCTTGCTTTTTATGATTCCGATGACTGGATTCGTCCCACTGTTTTGGAAAAAATGTATGCAACGGCCAAAGTACAGGACGCAGATATCGTTGTTGGGAGAATGCGAGAGTTTTCTGTGACGAAAGAATGGATTTATCCAGAGACGAAAGGGTTATCAAAAAAGCAGGAAATAGAAAAATATGATTTTGGATTGGTCTGGAATCTTTCACTGGCCAATAAATTGTTTAAAAAAGATCTGATTAAGGAAAATGCTCTTACTTTCGCGCCTATCGCATACTCTGAAGATGGTCTTTTTCTAATGCAGTGTGTCGTAAAAGCTCAAAAAATTTCTGGTTGCAGTGTTGTTGCATATGAATACAGGAAACGCCCTCTCTGGAAAGAGCGTAGTGTTACACAGCGGACTGATGAAGGGCTGTTTGATGATTTTGTATATGCGCATGAGAATATTATTAAAGTCATGGATATGAGTTTTGATGATTACATTGAGCAGCTCCGAAGTGAGGGCGCGACTGAAGGGTTACAAAATGAATTTTCCGTGATTAAGCTGAATTATATGGCAGAGTTGTACTATAAATTTGTGGTCAGTATCATTAACGCGTTTTACCGACAGTTGTGGCAGGCTGATGATCGCCTGGAAGAAAAGATAATCAGTAAGTTTGAAGAATATAAAAACAAAATATTTCAAAGACAATTAGAACGTCTGATAAAGAATAATAAAGATTTATCAATCGTAGAAGGACTTTGTCCCAAAAAACAACTTGTCCAAATGCCACTCGTTACTGTTGCGATAACAGCTAATGTCTTGCCAGAGCGGATTAATAGCATCCTGTTTTCCATATATAATCAGACTTTGGTTTCGTTTGAAGTTTTTGTGCAAAGAGAACTGGAAGAATATATGGATGCTGCGTATAAAGATATGTTTAATTTAAAAATTCTTGAAGCGGATTCTGTCACCGGATATAAAAATCTGGTTTTGAAATCAGCAGGCAGCGACTTTGTTAATATAATTGATGAGGATATTCTGCTTCCAGAGAATACCTTAAAAAATATGTATTTTTCAGCAATAAATAATAATTGTGGTTTTGTGACAGTACCTATTCGAAAAATAGATGATGAAAATGCGAAGTATATGAAATGTAATACCGTATTATACAGCGGAAGATATGTAAACAGGAAACTTCCATTTGATATCAGTCTGCTTGATAACATACTTGGCAATAAGCTTTTGTCTGTTGCAAAGCTGCAAGAAAGAGAGTTCTCCTTTTCTGATGCTGTGATTATGGATATTCAATGGTTATATCGGAATTTGAGCTGTAAAAAAAGAGTTGATTTATGTGTTTATTCTGAGTTTGATGAAAAATTTCTATTATCAAGAGTAAATAAACCCGCACCCAGGTTTCTTTATCTGATTGTAAGAGATCTGGAACTACTGCGGGTAAAAAGCAGCCGCAATAATTTTAAGAAAAGATTACAGATGAAATGTTCCCGGGCGGGCAGGGCTCTGAGAGATCTTATGCAGAAATATCTTATTGTACGCAGGCGTGTGTTTTTCTTCAGCCCTCGTAGTAACAACATACTGTTAGAAAACAGCAGAGCCGTTTATGATGCTCTGAATTGTAAAAAGGTAGTGTTCGCTAAGCAGGGAAAGCATAGCAAGCTGGAACAATGGAAAATAAAATATTATTTGTTCACAAGCAAAGTAATTGTAACAGATGATTATTGCGACTATATGGGACGGGTAGATTTAAAGCCGGAACAAAAGCTTATACAGATCTGGCATGCATGTGGGGCTTTTAAAAAGTTCGGACTGGATTATCTGCTAAATGACCGCCAAAAAGAAAAGGGGATACATGGTCAGTATGACATAGTATGTGTAAGCTCTGAAAATATTCGTGCTGATTATGCGGGGGCTTTTGGGATAGATATTGATAAGGTGCAGGCTTTAGGAGTGCCAAGAACGGATACCTTTTTCGATACGCAGCTGATACAAAACCTAAAAGATCAGTTTTATAAAGATCATCCGGAATATATGAGGAAAAAAATTCTTTTATACTGCCCTACATTTCGGGAAAAAAAGGGGATAAAGGTAGCAAATGACCCGCAGATTGACTGGGAAGTTTTTTCGAATACGTTACCTGAGGATACGGTTCTGCTCATTAAAAATCATCCAAGGGTTAAGACGGATCTGCTGGATGGTGAGCAGTATGCCAATATTATGAATACAGATGAAAACACCAATACACTTATGATGGTAGCTGATATCATGATTACGGATTATTCATCAGTTATATTTGAATGCTGTCTGTTAAATATGCCGGTTATTTTTTATTGTCCTGACTATGAGGAATATGAAAGAGATTTTTACCTGGAATTTCCTCAAGATACATATGGAGATTTTACAATTAATCAAGATGAACTTCAAGAGGCGGTTTTGAGAAATTTAAAAATGCCAAATCTGGAAAAACTGGCTGAGTTCAGAGAAAAGACAATGGGCGCATGTGATGGCCATTCTACAGAGCGTATTGCGAATCTGATTAAAAAACTTGTTGAGGAAAGGTAGAAAAAATGATATATGCAGTGATTTTAGCCGGAGGAACCGGTGTGAGAATGGGAAATATGGACAAGCCCAAACAGTATTTGCTTTTGAATGGGAAACCGATCATTATTCATACAATAGAGAAGTTCTGCGTTAATCCCAGGTTTGAAAAGATTATTGTACTCTGCCCGCAAAACTGGATGTTACACACGCAGAATCTGGTTGACCGTTATCTGAGTGACCATGGGCATATTGAGGTGATAGAGGGAGGGAACACGAGAAACGATACAATCATGAATGCAATCAAACATATAAAGAACACATATGAGTTAAATGATGAAACAATAATTGTGACGCATGATTCTGTAAGACCTTTTGTAACACACAGGATTATTGAAGAAAATATAGATGGCGCCATCCGATATGGCGCGTGCGATACGGTAGTTGCCGCATCTGATACAATCGTTGAAAGCCGTGATGGCGTTGTGATCAGTAATATCCCGGAACGGATGCAGATGTATCAAGGCCAGACGCCACAATCTTTCAAAGCCGAAAAGCTAATGAGTATTTTTGATAGTCTGCTGCCAGAGGAAAAAGAGATTCTGACAGATGCTGCCAAAATATTTGTGATGAAGGGAGAACCGGTCCACCTGGTAAAGGGAGAGGTATTTAACACAAAGATAACTTATTCTTATGATCTTGAAGTGGCGGAAGCTATGATTCGGAGAAAAGACAATGCTGAACACAGTGTATAGACTCGTGTCACCCAAAAGAATAGAAGCCAGCTTTACAGATATTACGCTGAAGGAAAACAATGTGCTTGTCCGGCCGACATATCTGTCTATCTGTCATGCAGACCAGCGATATTATCAAGGTAAGAGAGAGGGAGATATTCTTAGGAAAAAACTTCCAATGGCTCTGATACACGAAGCAGCCGGGAGGGTTATGTATGACCCTGAAGGGGAACTGAAGGCAGGAGAAAGCGTCATACTGATACCGAATCAGCCATCTGAAGAGGATGTGGTTATAGCAGAAAATTATCTGGAAAGCAGTAAGTTCAGAGCCAGTTCATGTGACGGGTTTATGCAGGAATATGTAAAAACAGACAGGAACAGGCTGCTCAGAGTTCCGACAGATTTATCGGATGAAATGGGAGCATTTACTGAGATGGTATCTGTCTGCACTCATACGGTGATGAGATTTGAAAGATTTTCTCATGACAGGAGAAAACGGATTGGTATATGGGGAGATGGAAACCTGAGTTATATACTCTCTGCAATACTCAGCGAGTTATATAAAAATTGTCAGTTATATGTCATGGGGATACATGAGGAAAAACTTGCTACATTTACCTTTGCCGATCAGACTTTTCATGTGGATCATATTCCGCATGATTTGAAGCTTGATCACGCATTTGAGTGTGTTGGCGGAAGTGCCGCGCAGAGTGTCATAGAACAGATGATTGAACATATTCGCCCGGAAGGATCTGTTGCGCTTATGGGTGTATCGGAAAACGCCGTCCCTGTCAATACGCGGATGGTTCTGGAAAAAGGGTTACATGTATTTGGCAGCAGTCGTAGTGGAAAAAAGGATTTTGAGAAAGTGATCGAGTTATATGAAACATATCCGCGGTTGAAAAAATATTTCCTGAATTTGATCGGGGGTGTAGTGAATGTAAAAAGTATACAGGATATGTCAAACGCATTTGAATATGATTTAAACAGTTCATTTGGAAAAACGATTATGCGATGGGACGTGTAATTGAGTATAGAGGGGGCAAAAGAATGATTGTCTTTTTGGGGGTTGTATTGTTATTTGCAATAACGGGACTGAAAAAAACAAATGACAATCAAACTGATTATATGTCAGTAAATATGACGAACAGCATAAAGGGTATTTTTCTGTGCATGGTCTTTTTCTCACATATTTGGACATATGCGGACTTTGCGCATCCATATTTGGACGCTCCGTATCAACTGGTCAGAAGAGTGACAGGACAGTGTATTGTAGCGATGTTTCTTTTTTATTCTGGATATGGAATTATGGAATCCATAAAAAAGAAGGGGAAAAATTATGTAAGGAAGATTCCCGTACATAGATTTTTAAAAGTATTATTGATGTTTGATAGCGCACTTGCTCTTTTCTTTGGATACCGTTGTTTAACAGGATCACAATTTGGGGTTAAAAAGATAATTCTGACATTGGCCGGATGGGATTCGATAGGAAACAGTAATTGGTATATTTTTTGTGTTTTATGGTTGTACATATTTACTTTTATTACTTTTACGGTATTTGGTCTGAATCATAGGAAAGCAGTATTTGGTATTTTTGTTTTATCGTTATTATATATGGCAATTGTCTCTGCATTAGGAAAAGAATATTGGTGGTATGATACCATTCTATGCTATTTCTGTGGAATGCTTTTTTCCTTGTATCGCGGCAAGGTTGAACACTTTATTAATGAAAATTTTTGGTCATGGCTATTTTTTATTCTGGTGTTTGCAACTGGATTTATATCATTGTATTTTTATAAAAATTTCAGTTGGGTTGTATATCAACTCTGGGTATTCTGTTTCCTTGCTTTTGTAATGACATTTACGATGCGGTATATGATAGATAGTCGTTTTTTGAGAGGGGGGGGGCAAATCTGTTTGAGTTATACATATTACAAAGACTGCCAATGATGATATTGCAGCCATGTTTGCTATCAGATAAACCGACGGCATTAACAAAATATATATATGTCATTGCCTGCATTATCATTACGGTGCTGATTTCCGCTGTATTTCGGGAAACTATTGGCAGATTGATCACAAAGCTGATTAACTGGTTGTCAAAGTTTTTTGAAGCTGTGTGAGGCGTATTTTCTGAGGAGGTTAGACGTATGTCTAGATTAATTCGATTAGGAAACTGGATATTTGTACTGTTTTTCTATCTGGTTTGTATAGTGGCATTGAAAAACATGATTTCTGAATCGTATCTGGCGGCGGTTTTCCTGTTTCCTGTATTATATATTTTATGGTTTTTGTATAGGAAATACACCACTTTACAACTTTTACACCACTTTACAACTTTTAGACAAAAATGCCG
>CBCOZL010000013.1:0-87915 GCA_965114645.1 uncultured Lachnospiraceae bacterium
ATCATAACAGAAAAAAGGATGGTTTACAATTTATTTACTCATGCGTTTGTCGTGGGCGACCATCCCGCCAAGCATGCCGCTCCCGGCGCAGAGGAAAAATACCGTCATCATGTTTCCCGCAATATCCTCCACCCCTTTGTTGACCACCAGGGATACCGCCACCAGAATGCCGAAATACAGCGCGCCCATGACAAGCCCCCACAAAAACTTCCTGTGTTTCTCCTTTTTTCCCGCAAGCAGACCCGCCAGAAAGGTGACAATAATATACACTGCGATGATGCAGACGGAAACCACCTTCTCGGACAGACCGAAGCGGTACAGCATAAACGCAAGCAGCAACAGCAGACCTGCCGTCAGAATATAAGCCCCGAGCATGCACTTAATCATAAAGACGGCCTTTTCCATATAGAAATCCTTTTTTCCCATGATATCCCCCTTGTCCTTTCACCACTCTCTTTTAAATATGTATTCTCCCGCACATTAAAACTTGACACTTTCTTATTCTTATACTAATATTTTTGATTATAGATATGGTAAAGGAGTGAAAATCATTGGATACCACAGGTGTCATACAACTCGTCTCGCTGGGAGTGCTCGTATTTTTATCAGCCTTTTTCTCCTCAGCCGAGACTGCCTTTTCAACCGTTAACCGGGTGCGGCTGCGCACTTTAGCCGAAGAAGACCACAAAGGAGCCATCCGCGTGCTCGCCATTTTGGACCAGTACGGCAAAATGCTGAGCGCCATCCTGATCGGCAACAATATTGTCAATCTGTCCGCCTCCTCTGTGGCTACCACTTTCGCCATCAGTCTCTGGGGCAATAAGGCAGTGGGAATTGCCACCGGGGTTTTGACCTTCGTGGTTCTCATGTTCGGCGAAATCATCCCCAAAACCTGGGCCATGCAGCGGGCCGAATTTATTTCCCTCATGTTCAGTCCCCTTATCCGCCTGCTGATGACGGTGCTTACGCCTGTTATCTTTCTGGTGGATATGCTCTCCAACTGGATTCTCAAGCTGCTGCATATCAGCTCCGAGGGAAACAATTTCAGCATCACTGAGAAAGAGCTGAAAACCTATGTGGATGTAAGCCACGAAGGCGGCGTGATCGAGTCGGAGGAGCGGACGCTGATCTACAACGTGTTTGATTTCGGCGATACGGTTGCAAAAGACATTATGATTCCCCGCATCCAGATGACCACGGTTCCCTTAAGCGCTACATACCAGGAGCTGCTCTCCACCTTTCAGTCCTGCATGTTTACGCGCCTGCCCGTCTATGACGGGGATCCCGACCATATCATCGGCATCGTCAATATCAAAGATTTTATTCTGGTAAAAGACAAAGAAAAATTCAGCCTCAAGAAGATTCTCCGGGAGGCCTACTATACTTATGAGTATAAGAACGTATCTGATCTGTTAATGGAAATCCGCGAAAAATCCAGCAGTATCGCCTTCGTCTTAAGCGAGTACGGCGCTACTGTGGGCATGATTACAATGGAAGATATCATTGAGGAGCTGGTCGGTGAAATCCGCGACGAATATGATGCGGATGAAGAAGAGTTGATTCAGGAAACGGAAGAAGGCCAATATCTGGTGGAGGGCGGCATGAAGTTAAACGACTTGAGCGATGCCCTGAATATCGCACTGGATTCTGAGGACTACGATTCCGTAGGCGGACTTATGATCGAAAAACTTGACCGCCTGCCCCAGGATCAGGAAACCATCTCCTTAGAGAACGGCATCACCCTGCAGGCATGCGGCATCAAAAACAATCATATCGTGAAAGTGCTGATTACCCTTCCTCCCGAAGACGAGCAAGAAGGGGAACAAGCTCCCGAGGAGTCCTGATCATCATATGTTCCGGCGCTCCCTCGTCCCGAAGCTTTTCTTCGGTGCGAAAGCCCCAGGTAACGCTGATACAGGGCAGCGATGCATTTTTCGCCGTCTGGATATCCACCTCGGAGTCTCCCACATAGACTGCATGGGAGGCGTCACATCCCAGTTCACGAAGCGCCCGGTACACCGTATCGGGCGCAGGCTTTCTCTTCACTTCCGCGCTCTCCCCGATGGATACCGAAATAAATTCCCCAAAATACTTTTTGCAGAGTTTTTTCACCGCACCGTCAAATTTATTGGAGACAACGGCCAGATGATATCCCTGCTCCTTTAATCCGGCAAGCATTTCCGGCACGCCCTCATAAGGACCTGTCTTGTCCTCACAGTGCTCGGCATAGTGCGCTTTGAAAGCTGCCAGAGCCGCCTCATAATCAGAATTTTCCACGCCGCCTGGTATGCTGCGCTCCAGGAGCTTCGGCGCACCGTTTCCCACAAAAGTTCGGATCTCCTCAATCGTATGCACGGGAAATCCAAACTTTTCCATCGCGTGATTGACGCTGTCTGTCAGATCCTCCAGTGTATCGAGGAGAGTTCCGTCCAAATCAAAGATAACTGTATCTGTCATACCGCTTTCTTTCCTTCCTGTCTCAACTCGGCTCTACCAGGTTCAGAACCGCCTCAATCTCCGCCCCGTTGTCCGGCGCCGGCTCCAGAATCTCATGTTTTCCGTCCTGTGTGACTCTTGCTATAAAATTCCCGTCTTTCGTGTTTTCCAGCGTATAGTACAGCACCTCTTCGGTGTCCCGCTTAAAGACTGCATAAACCCGGTAGCACAGCCCCTTTTTGTTGGTTTCATCCGGCATGTCCAGGCGTGTAAGCTGTATCGTGTCTGTCAGATTCAGCGTCATAAGGGAGAAATCCTCCGCCCTGCTGCCACACTTCTGCCCTTTGGGATAAATCTGCTCGTAAAGTTTCAGAAGAAATGCGCCTTCCTCACGCTGCAGCGTCTTAAGCCCTTCCTCCCCGTTTTCAAACAGATACTTCGGCAGAATGGCATGTGTTACCCGGTTGTGGGCCAGATCCTGAAACTGCTCTTTCGTCATCTGGACGGTCTTGATCTGTCCGGCCGCCTTTCTGCGTTTTTCCGCAATCTCCAGAACCGACCGATTCAAAACCATCATTTCGGTGAAGGGATTGACCACCACCTCCGCCACCTTATCCTGATTGGCCGCCGCCATAGCAATCACACCCATAAAGGGCATGGCCATCACCATAGGGCTCTTCTTATCCTCTGGAATCTGCTCCGGCGAAGTAAAGATGGGAAGCGCCTGCTCTCCCGTCTCCTTGCGCAGCAGACAGGGGACAATCTTCGTCTCCTTTGGAAACTGCACCGGCTTTCCCGCCTTCAACTGTTCCATAAGCTCCGGGGCAATGTCCGGGGGCGGCATTGTGGGAACCACTACAATGGACTTCTCCAAAAGCTCCATCACTTTCACATAGCTGTCCCTCTCCTTGTCAGAGCGAAAAGCCGCGATCGCCTCCTCCAGCGCCTTGTTATCTATTTTCTGTTCCGCCATATTTCCCTCTTTTCCGCACTACTCTTTGCAAGTTCTTCCGCCGCTTTATTCTTTTTCCGGCGCGGGTGTAATCGCAATCTGCAGTTCCGCAAGCTGCTTCTCATCCACCGTGCCGGGCGCTTCTGTCATCAGACAGGAGGCGTCCTTGATCTTCGGGAATGCGATCACCTCACGAATGCTGTCCGCATGGGTTAAAAGCATCACAATACGGTCAAGGCCGTAGGCAAGTCCCGCATGAGGCGGCACTCCGTACTGGAAGGCGCTTAAGAGGAAACCGAACTGCTCCCACGCCTGCTCCTTTGTAAAGCCCAGCACCTCAAACATCTTCTCCTGAATGTCATCCTGATGGATTCTGACAGAACCGCCGCCAAGCTCCACCCCGTTTAACACGATGTCATAGGCTTTCGCACGCACCCTGCCGGGATCGGAGTCAATGTACTGCCAGTCCTCCTCCATAGGCATCGTGAACGGATGGTGCATCGCCATAAAGCGGTTCTCCTCCTCGCTCCACTCAAGCAGAGGGAAGTCCACAATCCAGAGGAAGTTGAACCTGGACTCATCAATCAGCCCGAGCTGCTTTCCAAGCTCCACGCGCAGCGCGCCGAGCACGCTGTAAACGATGCTTTTCTTATCCGCAGCAAACAGAAGCAGATCTCCCTTTTCGCCCTGCATCGCCTGCACCAGCTTCGAAAGCTCCTCCTCCGTCATAAACTTCGCAAAGGAAGACTTGTAAGTGCCGTCCTCCTGCACACTTAAGTAAGCCAGCCCCTTCGCGCCGTAGCCCTTCGCAAAATCTACAAGCGCGTCGATCTTTTTGCGGGGCATCGTTGCCTGTCCTTTCACATTTAAGCCGCGCACGGAACCGCCGCTTTCCAGCGCAGAGGTGAACACGCCGAAACCACAGCCTGCCACCACATCTGACACATCTGTCAGTTCCATCGCAAAGCGGGTGTCCGGCTTATCGGAACCGAAGCGGTCCATTGCCTCCTGCCATGTCATGCGCGGCAGGGGGAGCTGCACATCCAGCCCAATGGCCTCCTTACATATATGCTTGATCAGCCGCTCATTCACATCCAGCACATCGTCCACATCCACAAAGGACAGCTCCATGTCCGCCTGTGTAAACTCCGGCTGCCTGTCCGCCCGCAGATCCTCGTCCCGGAAACACTTGGCAATCTGGAAATACCTGTCGTACCCGGAACACATCAGAAGCTGCTTGTAGAGCTGCGGAGACTGGGGCAGCGCATAGAAACTGCCGGGATGCACGCGGCTGGGCACCAGATAGTCCCTTGCCCCCTCAGGCGTGGATTTGCACAAAATCGGCGTCTCGATCTCCAAAAATCCTTCCTTCGCCATAAAAGCGCGCATTTCCGAGACGATCTTACTTCTCAGAATCAGTTTTTCCTGCAGATCCGGCCTTCTCAAATCCAGATAACGGTACTTTAAGCGGATTTCCTCCTTTGTCTTGGACTCCGCCTCCACCGGGAAGGGCGGCGTCTCGGATTCGGACAGGACACGCACCTGCGCCGCACGGATCTCGATCTCTCCCGTCTTCAAGTTCTCGTTGACGGCCCCGGAACGCTTCTCCACCCTGCCCACAACGGCGATGACGAACTCGCTTCTCATCTTCTCCGCCTTGGCGAACGCCTCCGCGCCGCAGTCGCTCTCCTCAAATATAATCTGCAAAATGCCGGAACGGTCACGCAGATCCACAAAAATAATTCCGCCCTTGTTCCTCTGCTTCTGCACCCATCCCATTACGGTCACTTCTTCCCCTGCATTGTTTAAGGAAAGCTCCGCACAGCGGTGCGATCTTTTCCAGCCCTTCATTGATTCTGCCATAACTGTGATTCCCTCTTTTCTGTTATGTTGTCTTTGTTATCTTTTCAGTTCCTCTTTATAAAATTCCTCGAAAGCCTCATACCCCTGCGCGGTAAGCTGTTCCTTCTGGAACTTTTTGTTCTTGTTCATCCGTGCTACCAGAATCTGGTTTCCTTTCTCCCGCTCCGCCTGCGCTTTCGCCATCACCTCGCACAGCTTTGCGGAGGGCAGCCCTTTTTCCATCAGATAGGCGATTTTCTTTCCCGCCTTCGGCACCTTGAAACCGCTCTCCAAAAGCAACAGGATGATCCGCTCGAAACCGATGGAAAAACCGCAGGCCGGCACATCGTTGCCTGTGAATTTTCCAACCATCTTATCATATCTTCCGCCTCCGCCGCAGCTTCCGCCAAACTGGGGCATGTCGATCTCAAAGATCGTGCCCGTGTAGTAGGACATGCCGCGCACAAGCGTCGGATCAAACACCAGCTTAAAGAAATCACCCTTGGTGGCCTCCACACTGTCTATGATCTCCTGGAAACTCTCTTTTACCCCTGCCGGAAGCACGCCTTCCAGTTTTTCTGTGATATAAACGATGGCATCATCTGCCTGTTCCATCCCCTCAAAGAGCGCCAGATACCTGTCCACACTCTCCTTCGGGAATCCGGCCTCCAAAAGTTCCCCGGAAACGCCTTCCCTGCCGATCTTGTCCATCTTGTCTAAAATGATGAAAACCTGGTCGTAAGTCTCCTCGGCAAAGCCGCTGTAAGCCGCCATTGCCTTTAATATCTGCCTGTCATTGATGCGGATGTTAAAATCTTTGAATCCGATCCTGCCAAGGGTAGTAGTGGTCGCCAGAATCAGCTCGATCTCCGCCAGATTCGATGCCTCCCCGAGAATGTCGATATCACACTGCATAAACTGGCGGTAGCGTCCCCGCTGGGGCCTGTCCGCCCGCCATACATTGCCCATCTGCAGAGCCTTAAACGGCGCAGGCAGTTCGTTTGCGTGGTTGGAATAATACCGCACAAGAGGCACCGTCAGATCATAGCGCAGACCTCCGTCCGTCAGATCCTCCTCGCTCTTCGCCTCGTCAATGCGCAGCTTCTCTCCGCGCTTCAATATTTTAAAGATCAGCTTCTCGTTCTCGCCCCC
Source organism: uncultured Lachnospiraceae bacterium (assembly GCA_965114645.1). GTDB lineage: Bacteria > Bacillota > Clostridia > Lachnospirales > Lachnospiraceae > UBA3282. The sequence continues at coordinate 6,383 of CBCOZL010000013.1, forward strand.
CGCCTTGCAGTTTAAGTTGGCAAGGTTTTCCACGCAGGGCGTCTCGATCGAAGTAAAGCCGAAATTGCCGTAGGTTTCTTTGATGATGCCGATCACATAGTCACGAATCTCCATTTCTTCTGGAAGAATGTCCTTCATGCCTGTCATCGGTTTTTTACTTAATGCCATAGTTACCTCCGTGTCAGAGTTGTTTCCCGTTTATTTGCATTGTCATACGCAATACATGCTTGTTAGATTTTACACTGTTTTGGAAGGTTTTTCAAGCCTCCTCCTCATAGAGTCATATCTCCTTCGGTAATACTCCATTGTCCGATACTCCAATATATCTTTCATCTGCCGCTTAAAAGCATCCTGCCCTATTGCTTGCGCCACTTCCTCCCTGATCGCCAGCGCATAGCCTTCCCGCTCCACAAAGAAGCCCTTGCCGGAAGCTTTTAAAAACTTAACCGGCATGCTCTTCGCTTTACTCAGGTGCTGTTTGTCCGTCATTTTTTTATAATCGGTGTATGATATGTCCAAAGACAGATCTTTCCAGTTAGTCCCGGTGTCAAAAAACTCTTTCCAGCTTTCCAACACCTCCTCATCCGTGACCGCCATCCGCACATTTCCGTGATTATAAAAACTATACAGAATCGGCATCTTATAGACTTTCTGCATATCCGTCGTCTCAATCAATGACAGAAATTCACGTCCGATACTGTCATATACGGATTGTTCTCCATCAGACAGCTCGTGCAGTTCATTCAAAAAATCCATGTACCGCCGAAAAGGATTTTCCTTTGCATGTCTCATGCAGTACTGATAAATCTCATCCTCCATGTAAGTAAAAAGCTCCATTCTCGTCGGAACTCTGTGATTGAGCAGTTCCTTAATTCGATAGTATTCTAATGCAACCCGCTCTCTGGCTGATAAGGACTTTTTCTCCATCTCCTGAAAAAGATCAATCAGCCGCATATCAAAATCTACGATGCAATCGTCAGGATAAGCCACTTTACAATAGCCGCATGCTGCCCGTTCCCCAAAACTCCTTTCTCCGCTCAGAAGAAATGACGCGCGCCCCGCTTTTTCATAGTTCCCGATAAAATCAAGTACATTCAAATATTCCTTGCCCCGGCAGATACGCAGACCGCGTCCAAGCTGCTGCAAAAACACGATGGGCGATTCCGTCGGGCGCAAAAACATAACCATATCAAGCGCCGCAATATCCACACCCTCGTTAAACATATCCACCGAAAAGATAACTTTGATCTCCCGATTTTTCAGCTTTTCGATTGCTTTATCCCGATCCTCCGAAAACATGCCGTCCGCATTGCTGTATACCGCCGCAGCCGCAATGCCCCGCTCACAAAATTTCTTCGCCATTTCCTCCGCATGCTGTCTGGAACAACAGAATCCCAATGCTCTTTTTGAAGGATATTTTCTGTAATATTTATAGATCAAATCATATCTTCCCGTATTGCCGATATATATCCCGTTCAACTCCTTTTCATCATAACGGCCTTTTACAAGATGCAAGGAAGAATAGTCGGTCTCATCGTAGATGCCATAATAGTGAAACGGCACCAGCATCCCTTTATTGATTGCTTCCTTTAAAGAAATCTCGTAGGGTACATTATAATCACAGATTTCGTAAATATTTCTGCCGTCCAGTCTCTCCGGCGTTGCCGTCAGCCCCAGAAGAAACTGCGGCTTGAAATAGTTCACAATTCTTTGATATTGGTCGTTGACCGCGTGATGAAACTCATCAATCACCACATAATCAAAATAGTCTGCTAAAAAGTATTCCTCTCTCAGATATTCCTCTCTGCCGAGCGTCGCCACAGAAGCAAATATGACCGCTTTGTCCGTGTCCTTCTGTTTCCCGTTAAAAAATCCGTAATCTTCCGACTGCCGTACATTACGAAATGACACCGCCGCCTGCTGCAGTATCTCTTCCCGATGTGCCACAAATAACACCCGGTTATAGGGTGCGGAATCAAAGGCCGCCAGATAAGTCTTTCCAATCCCTGTAGCCGCCTGCACCAGTCCCTTTACCGCACCTTCCGCACGGCTGTTCTCCAAAGCATATAATGCCTCTATCTGTGCACCCCTTGGCTGAAAAAAAGCTTCTACATCAGAAGCCCCTGCTTTCTCCGGCTGCTCTTCCAGCTCATCATATCTGGCCATGTCCTTCGCCACCGCCGGTTTATGCCAGTTGCGGGAATAAGCGGCAAGTTCCGCATCATCAATCACAATCGAATGACGCTCAAACAAGTCCAGAAAGGTTTCATAAAATAAGTGAAAATTACTGCCATCAGCCAGACTGCTGAACCGATAATTCCACTCAATGCCGGAGGTCAACGCACTTCTGGAGATATTAGAAGACCCTATAAATATTTCCCCGCCATTTTCATAATGAAAAATATATGCCTTCGGGTGAAACGACCGCTCTTTGTCATTGTAAAATCTTAGATCAATCCGATCTCCCAATTCCCTCTTTATCAGAAACAAAGCCGAAGGCTGTGTAATCCCCAGGTAATTACCTGTAAGAAGACGGATCTGCACACCCCTGTCCAGCGCAGCCCGCAAGTCCTTCAATATCATCTTAACGCCCGATTCCATCAGAAACGATACTATGATATCCATGCGGGCAGCTTTCTGCATACTCATTTTTAACTGATAATAAAGAAAGCGTTTCCGATTTCGGTCTCCCGTCATTACATCCGTCGGTTCAACGTTTTCTATATGTAGTTGTGCTTCCTGTCCTGCCTCGAACTCTATATTTTGCGTAAGATCAAATTGAGCCATTTTTCCTCTTCTCTCCCCGGACGGGCATCGGAAGTTACCCATTCTTCTTCTATTTGTAATCTTTCCATTTTGCTCATAAAATCCGCAAACGCCTCCTCCGTCATATCCGTAAAAAAACGTCCGTTTCTCTCTCCCGAAAAGGTTCCGTACTTAAAAGAGGTGTAGATAATACCGCCCGGTTTCAGAGCTGTAACCATCTTGCGCATAACTTCAAGCAGCTCATCCCTCGTAAGATGCAGAATAGATGAGCACGCCCAGATACCGTCATACTCGGATACCGCAAATAATTCCTGAAAGAGCATATGGCGCACCTGAATGCCTGTGTATCGGGAGGCCAGTTTACATAACTCTATCGATCCATCTATGGCTTCCACCTGACAGCCCTGATCAAGAAAAGCTTTCGTGTCACGGCCGGAGCCGCAGCCAAAGTCAAGAATATGGGCGGCAGGTGAAAGATAGGACAGGAAACGGAGCTGGGTTGCGGTAAATTCTACGGAGATGGTGTTTTGGCAGAACCTGGCGGCGTTTTGGTTGTAGTAATTAAGAGTTGTAGACACAGCATATCCTTTCTTCACATCAACAATATAATTATAATCACCCGTTTTTCTTACTTGACTCTTTCATTTCGCCAAACTTTACTCAAAATATTCTTTATATAAATTATGAAAATATTATAGACCAAATATCCTATGATTACAACATTCGGGCCAAAAGGCAGCCGCCATCCTCTCACCCATACATCTCCCCTGCCTCAACCAGCTCCGCTCCCTCTTTTTCAGCCCTCCTCTTCACCGCTTCCGTAAACCCGCTCTTACTGATAAACAAAAACATCTTCTCCTTCACGTCTGGAAATGCCTCCGCTGCTGTCACCAGATCATCATATTCCTCCATCTCCATCGGCCTGTTTCTGAACTTGCATTCCACAAAGATTCCTCTCTCCCCTTTTCGATCCAGAGCAAGTAAATCTATATCATCCTGCGCCTTAATGACCGGGTTGTTCCCCCACCACTTGCCAATGGTATACGGAGTAAAAGGAAGCGTTCCGGCCTTGGCTTGTCTGATTAAATATTGTCTGCAAATATCTTCAAACACAGGCCTCATATATTCGTTAATTTCTCTCATAATTTCATCCGCGGCCTTATCAACTCCCAACATACTGTAATAACTTTTGTTTGAAAATACATATCTGTACCAAAACCTGTAAAAGTGATCGGTAATCTCGTAAATGCCCTTTTTGCTACCATTGGGTTCACCGCAGGGAACATGCTTTTCCAACAGATGCAGCGTCTGTAAAGTCAACATATATTTGCTGCACTTGCTCTTTTCCTCATGGATCCGATCCGCAATTTCTACAACCCTGTTACAGCCGTTTGCGACCGCTTCCAGAATAGAATTATAAACGGCCGGTTCTCTGAGTTCCATGCGAAGCATCGTCTGTGGTTCGTCATTTAAAAAGGCGCCCTCTGCCAAAATTTCTGAAATAAGATTTCCCCTCAAGGATCGTCCCGGATCAAACGCATTCAAATATCTCGGAACACCTCCCAATATTCCATATGCGATTAGCTTCTCCTCCTCCGAATAATTTGGAAAAAAAGCCGCGCTTTCCAGATAATCAAATGGCTGAACTTCCATACTTCCCGTACTGCGCCCATACAAAGGACTCTTATAGCCCATAACATCATTCAGCATAAAGCTGACGCTTGAACCACAAAGAATCAAAAAAAGATTTCGATCTTTCCAGTCGTGATCAATCTTATGTTGCAGAATACTTTTTATACTGGGGTTTGTCTCTGCCAGAAAAGGAAATTCATCAACGATCAGCACAAGCCTTTTATCCTGCGATTTTCTGCCCAGATAATTCAATGCGTCTTCCCAATTTGCAAAGTTCGAAATAAAATTTCCGTCAAAATACTCCTGCACAAGCCTCGAAAAATCCTGCAGATTCAAAGCGTCATTTTTTTCCTGCACAGAAAAAAATATGGTTTTATGCGTTTTGGAAAATTCCTGCAAAATAGTAGTTTTTCCGATTCTCCGCCTCCCGTACATGACCATAAATTCAAACCGCGCACTTGTATACATACGCTCAAGCTGATTCATTTCCTGCATTCTTCCGATCATCTTTACCGTCCTCCTGATCCCAATCCGCCACAGGCAGTCAATTATTTGGAATATACTCTGACATTCATATATTTATATAGGCACAACAATACTACTTATAAGTAGTATACTTTAAAGTAACTTTTTATTCAAGAAATATTTCCTCCCCATTCCCTACGATAAAACCGAATCGTATTTCAATTTAAAAAGCATCTTTATACAATACATGCCAGCAAAACACCTCCACACAAAAAAGCTGAAAAATGCTTTTATCACATTTTTCAGCCTTCCAAAACTCTCTTCCAATCACTTTTTTATAAAAAATCCTCTATCTCGACGACGGCACCATCCTGATAATCCGCCCCGCAAACTCATTAAAGTTCTGCGTCTGGAGGATCACCTTCCCCGGCCCTGTGAGCTTTGTCAAAAACAGGCCCTCGCCTCCCAGAAGGATATTCTTAATTCCTTTCACCGTCTCTACCTCATAGCTGACGCTCCTCTCAAAGGCAACCACATTGCCCGTGTCAACCTTGAGAACTTCCCCCGGCGCCAGATTTTTCTCCACCTTATTGCCGTCAATTTCCAGAAACACCATTCCCGTTCCACTGATATCCTGCAGGATAAATCCTTCTCCGCCAAACAGTCCGGCAGAAAACTTCTTGGTCAAAGTCACATTCAGGTTCACAGTCTCCTGTGCACAGAGAAATGCGCCTTTCTGGCAGATCATACCGCCGCTTGCCCCCACATCAATGGGAAGTACCTCCCCGGCCACGGTTGAGGCAAAAGCCACCATACTGCCCGCGCGCTCCGCTTTATAAGTCGCCATGAAAAGAGATTCTCCCGAAAACATCCGGCCAATGCTCTTTCCCAGACCGCCCTTCATGTTGGAATCCATGGAAATGCCCTCTGTCATCCAAGCCATACCGCCCGACTGGGTGTACATGGACTCTCCCGGCGCGTCAAACAAAACCTCCACTGCCGGCATCGTATCTCCGATAATTCTGTACTGCATACTGAGTTCCTCCTTCGCACAATCGTCTTTTTCCGTTTTCATTTTCTCACATTCCTACCCGTCAGGCAATCCTTTATTCTGCAAATTGCTCTTTGTCCAATAAAATTTTCCTGCTTTCAATCATCTTGATACCTCATTCTTTCTGTGCTGTATTGATAGTTTCTGAAAATAAAAAAGGCAGCTGATTGTCTGCTAAGATAATCGCTACCTAAAGGTAAACAATATTAGGTTTTTATATATCCGTTACTGATAATACTGAAAAATTGAAATTTACAATTTAATCAGTTCTTTTCAGCAACCCGATATGTAAAAAAAATATCCATAACTATCAGCATTGCCCATACTCCTAAAACAGATAATAAGCAAGGAGTACCTTTCATAACGATACAAATGCCTATTATTATGATTCCCCCAATGATAAAGGAAATTCCTCCTATATGTTGGCTTTTTTTCCATGTTGCTTCATTTTTCATGCTCCAATGTGTCCTCAATCCTATCATAGAGTTCATTCGCAACTTAGGCATGAGATTTCCTGTAACAATCATTAGCATACCAATGATGCCAAAAACAAGCTGACCAATATCCAATGAAACAAATGATAAATTTTCTACTTTGTTAAAGCTTGTGTATAGAAAATAGACATTCAAAGCATTAAGCAATATCAACACTAAAATACCCACAATAATTGTAACATTTTTATTGTTTTCCCCGTGTTCTTCCTTTTTCGCCGCCAGCTTTGCCATTCCAAGCAGAAAATATCCCATTAAAATACTTACTATCGGAAATAACAAAGCCTCATGTTTACTCCCCCAGCGGTCAACCTGATTATCAAATCCATAATGTGCAGGGATTTTTTCGGGAAGATGTGGCAATACAATCAAGAAAACTACTAATGGAAGATACATCAAAATATAACATACTGTTTTCTTTTTATTCATTTCTGACCTCCTCTTAACTCGTTAATCCACATGATAGTTTCATCAAGTACAGACAGATTCAGTTCATAATAAATATAATTTTTATATTTTGTTTCATAAATCAAATCTGCCTTTTTTAATTTTGATAAGTGATATGACAGGGCTTGTGGTGTCATGCCTAGGGCATTTGCTAAATCGCCAGAATTTATTTTTCCCTCCTTTAATTTATGCAAAATTCTTCTTCGGTTTTCATCTGCCAATGCTGCAAGTATCTCATTTACCGCCAATATGCCACCCCTCACTATTTCAACAAATATTTAAATAGATTATACGAAACTTGTATGGAGCAGTCAAGAGCTATTTAAAATTATTTTTAAATACCCAAGGTCTTAGATACCTCGTCCTGCCCTGTCAGTTTGTACGTGGCGGGGAAATCAGCATATCGCTTTCTTTGGTAAATACAGTCTGATACGCATTGGCGTGTGTCTTGCTATGGATATATTTGTCAGCGGTACTGTAATAGTCCAAAATCTGCTGTTCCTGCTTTTTTATTCATGGTCTTTGCCCTCCTTTGATATGAATGGATTGATATAATTGATTGGTTTCGGTGCGAATAAATGACTTTCCTCCGTTAATTGTCGGGAGATTGACAGGCAGCAGAACAAGATTAAGCGGAACGAGGAAAATTGTAAACTAACGCGCAACTGATATTTGCTTTTTAGCACTTGCTGAATTCTTTATTCTTATTGCCATATACCTTATAATGGCAATAAGGAGGGCGATTTTTATGAATATGAATATCATATCAAAATACTTACAGTTTTTGCGCAAAAGCAACAACTACACACAAGATGATTTAGCAAAAGAATTAGGCATATCAAGGCAGGCAGTATCAAAATGGGAAACAGGAACGACTATTCCCGACTTAGAAGTTTTATTGAAAATTTCTAAATTATATGACATCACGATAAATGACATATTAGAACCAAAGATACAGCAACAGCGAATAGCTGATTTTGAACAAATTTCAACAATTTCTGAAAAGGAGCTGAAAGAAGTGCTGGAACAGTTTGACACTAATTCGCTTGTAACAGCATTAATGGGGGCCTCTCCCGAAACAAATAGTTTTTGCGAAGGACTGTTTCCCGATATAGATTTTGAAATGACAAGAAAAAATATAGGCAGAATCAGAATAGAAGCTGTTGAGGATGTGCAGAACCAAATAGTTGCTATGATAAATTTGCAAACGGTTGACAAAGAAATTTAGTTATTGAAAAATTCATATAAAGTTGTATAAAACGCTCCATCCAGAGGACATCACAGCAACAAGAATTGCTGTATGGCAGATATCTGCATAAAGTCATCCCTTACATGCAAAGGATCCCGGAGATTCCGAGTAACCGAAACCTCCGGGATTTTCCCTTATCCTGTCGTATTAGTTGATAGCCAGACCGGCGCTTGCATAGCCTGCCACTGTATTCACCAAAGACAAACCGCTTGCCGTTGCTGAAAATACCAGCATCAGCCGCGTTTGAGACGTCACCGGAATATTTAGTCCGGTAAGCGCTCCATTTAACAATGTTCCTACAGATATAGCTCCAGTAAGTGTCGGCGTCAGGTTGATGAGTGTTCCCGCAATCGGAGAAAATACATTGTTCGGCGTTGCGGACTGATAAATCTGCGCTCTGACCGTAAGATTGGAACCTACAAGGGAAAGCGCCAGCGTTGTACTGAAGAATGCGCTGAATGAAGTGATGATACCGGCACGCGGAACCTGAAACGCAAAGTTAGAAAGCGTTCCGCTTGCGTTTGTAATATCAATCGTACTTCCCAGCAGTGTAAGTCCCTGTGCACTGCTTCCAAAACCAACGAAAGCCGGAATACCCGCAAGTCCTCCCGCTATTGTCGTCAGGGAAATCGGCAGTCCTGACGCAAACGGAATAATCGCTCCCGTACCCGCCGCACCTGTAGGGCCCGTTGCTCCGTCAGCTCCTGTCGGACCTGTCGGGCCTGTCGCTCCATCGGCTCCTGTCGCTCCCGTTGCTCCCGTCGGACCTGGCGCCCCGTCAGCTCCCGTGGCTCCTGTCGCCCCCGTTGCTCCATCGGCTCCCGTTGCTCCTGTAGGGCCTGTGGCTCCTGTCGCTCCATCGGCTCCTGTCGCTCCATCGGCTCCTGTCGCTCCTGTAGGGCCCGTTGCTCCTGTCGGACCTGTGGCTCCTGTCGCTCCATCGGCTCCTGTCGGACCTGTTGCTCCGTCAGCTCCTGTGACTCCTGTGGCTCCCGTTGCTCCTGTGGCTCCCGTTGCTCCTGTGACTCCTGTGGCTCCCGTTGCTCCTGTCGCCCCCGTTGCTCCATCGGCTCCCGTAGCTCCTGTTGCTCCTGTCGGGCCCGTTGCTCCATCGGCTCCTGTCGCTCCCGTGGCTCCCGTCGGACCTGTCGCTCCGTCGGCTCCTGTCGCCCCTGTAGGGCCTGTTGCTCCATCGGCTCCTGTCGGGCCCGTTGCTCCCGTCGGACCTGTCGGACCTGTTGCTCCATCGGCTCCTGTAGGGCCTGTCGTCCCCGTCGGACCTTCATCGCCCGGACATCCTTTCGGGCCCTGCGGACCAACCGGGCCTGTGACCCCCTGAATACCCTGCGGGCCGGTTACACCCTGCGGGCCCATAGCGCCTGTAGGGCCGCTGGGGCCTGCCGGGCCGGGAATCCCTCTCGGACCCTGTGGACCGATATCTCCCTGGGGACCTGCCGGTCCCACATCTCCCTTAGGGCCTGCCGGACCCTGGGGCCCCACATCTCCTTTCGGGCCTTCACAGCCTGGATCCCCTTTCGGACCAATGTCGCCGCGGACACCCTGGATACCCTGAATACCCTGCGGACCTGCGTAGCCTCTCGGTCCTGCACAGCCTCTTGGCCCGGTGTTGCCGGTAGGCCCTACCGGCCCCGTATTGCCTCTTGGCCCTCTCGCGCCGGGTGCACCGGGAATACCCTGCGGACCCATAGGGCCCGGATCGCCTTTGTCACCCTTTGGGCCGGGACAGCCGGTATCTCCTTTCATCCCCTGAGGGCCTGTCGGTCCCTGATCCCCTTTCGGCCCTTCGGGTCCGCGCTCACAGCAGTTGGAATAACACGGATTCGGACAACAGTTACATAAATTATTTTGATTCATACAAAACCTATCCTTTCCGATTATTTTTTTATCGCTAAAAAAATATCTTCTTCTACAAATAATTTATGCAGCTCTGCCACCGTTGTCACTTTTTGTCGAAAAGGGAATTTTCTCCCCGGACTTCAGCTCTGTTCCTTTCTCTGAAGACTGTCAAAATACTGCCTGTTGTAGAGATACGCCGAAGAATACGGCTTACAGGCCCCGGCTTTTTCATTATACTCCTGCGCTTTTTGTTGATCCCCCAATTTGTCATAGCACACACACAGCTGCATGTACGGAACATAATCATAGCTGTCCGGCAGCACAAACCCGTCCGCATATTCCTTTTTCGGAATACGCAGTGCGGTTTCATACCAATAAACTGCATTATGAATGTTTCCATGTTCCAGGAAATGCCTGCCGATTTCACAACACAGTTCCGCCCTCGGCAGATCAAAGCCCAGGCTTCGCAGAAGCGCGTACAGCGCTGTCTGCTCCTGCCCCATTTTGTAATAGCAGTTTGCGCAGACAGAGCATGCTTCTATTTTATTTTCAACCCATCCCGCCTCTGAAAGCAGAAACGCTTCCAACACGGAAACTGCCTCCTCGTACTGCCCGTGATAATACAATTCCCGGCCATAATAATATTGCTGCCGCGGATCCAGTGTCTTACCTTCCGCGAGCAGTTTTCGGTATATTCTCAAATTCCGATCCGGGTCCCCGGCCCCCTCCTTTTTATGACTGATCGCAATATCTGAATAGATCACCCGGCCGCCTGGCGGAATGACTTCATGGACAGCGCCGATCCAGCGGTACCTGGCACAATTTCTGATCCACCTTTCCCTAAAATAGGAAAAGGACGGCTTGCCGGCTTCGTCAAAGGAGGTGTTGTATTTCATCATTACCATATCCGTATCCGGCGTCAGGACCTGCTTTAATTCCAAAAATTTTTCCTTTTCCTTCTCTTCCAGAACATCGTCAGCATCCATCCACATACAGTAATTCATGGATGCCTTGGAAAAAGAATAGTTTCTTGCCTCAGAAAAATCATCCTTCCAGGGAAACTGATAAACCTGAGATGTGTAATTGGAAACGATCTCTGCCGTTCGGTCCGTGGAACCCGTATCCACAATGATGATTTCATCCACAAGTTCCGCTATACTGTCGAGGCAGCGTGCAATGTGCGCCTCCTCATTTTTGACAATCATACAAAGACTTATTGTAGGCATTTTATTCTCTCCCATCCAATCTACTGTCTGCAAAATTTTTCAAGGATCACATTCATGCTGATCAGGGAAGTTTCAGCCGAAGACCGCCACGCAAAAAACAAGGTGGAATCTGTCGGCGCTTCCATGATGAAGTATCTTGATACTGTCAGCATTTCTCTCCCCTTTGCCGCTTCTGCGTATAAAGTATACAGACTCTGCCAGCAGTCATTGAGCACTGGTGTCAGTTCTATGAAACCATGTTTTTTCATCATCGTGGATATATAACAGCTGATGGCATAACAGCCAGGAGTCAATCTGATAGAAACGTCGTCAGAAAGAGAGATGTTCTGCGTGATATCGGGAATCTCCGTTTTGAGCGGCAGACAGGCAGCCTCCTGCATGACCAGATTCTGCCCTGTGTAAGATGCAAAGATATAATTTTGTGGATAGCCAGACGGCCCGGCAGGTCCACGTTCGCCGGGGTCTCCTCTCGGTCCCATGGGCCCGGTGGCTCCCTGGGGACCCTGTGGCCCGGTAACTCCCTGCGGGCCGGTTTCTCCCCGTTCTCCAGGACAGCCGGGCGGCCCCGGTTCTCCCCTCGGCCCCATCGGCCCTGGCTCCCCGCAAATACAGGGCGAACCGTGCATTTCTGACATATCCTCTGATCCATCCGTATCTATATGCGGCGCATTCCCGGACATATCCTTGTCTGCCCCGCACATACCCTCAGAGAAAGGCTGGCCTGTAAACTGACTGCCGTTTCTGCTCGGCGCCCTCATGCCAAACAGGTTCGGCGGAGGGAACATCCAGTTCATGTTAAATTGATTCAATCAAAACCACCTCATTCCTATCTGCTAAGGATTGCTGCTTCCTTATATCCTATATAAATAATATGCGCAGAAAAGAAATTCGTTTTGGGTTTCCTCCGCCCCGGCAATAAACATGACAAACACTCTGCTATTCCACCCGCTTTGCCACCACCACGAATCTTCCGTCATCCACATGGTAAGCACAGGTGGACATCGTCAGAAACGTGTCCCCAAAAGCCGCTGTCACACCCGTATCATACAGGGACAGCTCTTTTATGTTCCTGTAGAAGTCTTCAAACGCTTCCTCCGTATCCGCCCCGTAAAACTGATAATACTTAAACACATCCGCATCCTCGCTGTAAACCTGGGAGCGGAACACCGAAAGAATCTCGTAAGTTCTCTCCTCATAAAGTGTGTCAAAGGAAATATTGACGTGCTCCCGGTAAAATTCCTCCTCCAGGAAAAGATCCAGCTCCCCGAACATGGAACCGTCCCTCATGTTATGTCCATAGATAACGAAGTTTGTCCCCTCCTCCAGGTCTGCCTTTTCCCGTACATACAGGCAGCCATACTTGCTGTCCTTTCCGTCAAAATCATGATGCAGATAATATTCGTCATCCTCGCACTGCATGACAGGATAGTCGATCTTTGTGCCCTCCACAGTAAGCCATCCTGCCAGATCCCCATTTTCCATATACAGGGACTTATATTTCCCCAATATGGGATGAGCGCCCTCTTCGCCGGGTATGCCACTTCCACACGGCTTCTTATGACGTTCTCCCTCCCTTTTCGTTTCCTCATCTGATTTTGCAAAACCGCCTGCCTGTTCTTCCCCGCCATCCGTCTGTCCCCTCTCGGTTCCAGACAGGACGTTTTCCTGCTCCTGCTCTCCATCCGCATATTCCAGCATGTTTCGCAGTTCATCCTGTCTCGCCACGTGCCTTACAGACAATACATATGCCTGACCGATCTTTATCAGACATACTGCCATGACAATCACACACAACAACTTCAATATTCTGATTCTTTTTTGTCTCATAAAACACTACCCGCTTATCCGTGCCACATTCTCCCATTCTCATAAAGTCTCTGCGACTGTCCGGGAAGACATGTTCCTTTTCGATTTCCTTTTGTTTCCTCATGTATCATTATATTTTTGGATCCCCAAAACAGCAAGCTGCATTTTTGCCAATCCATTTTTGTTAGCCATATTTGTGCTAATAAATTCTTGACAAAACAGCAATCCTGTGATAGCATGTCACCAATTGAAAAGGTCCTTTCCAGAGTCTTTTCAAAGCAATTACTCGGACCACTCCTTCAGGAGTCAAGGCCATACGGACAGCCGGGTCCACTGCCGATTGGCGGCCATGCGCTGCCCTATTGATTGAGTTAAAAGCTCAAATTTTATAAGTTGGTTACTTCATAACCGAAATGTGCCCTGTGCACAGACTTGTGAAACGGTCAATAAGAGTGGTAAAAGTAGTATTGCTATATAGACTCTGATCATCCGTATATCTGAACAGATTTTATCGTTCCGTTTTTGCGTTTTCCGCCTTACCTTTTGGCATTGGATCTTTTGCAGAAAAGTGGAACTATGACGTTTATCTGACTGATAACCGCAAGTTGTGCATACAGCGCAGCCTGCGGTTTTGTTTTGCCAGCAATCAGAAAGAAGGCGTAAGAAAAAATTGAAAAATTCTCAACTCCATCCCAATCAGACAAATCAAAACCGCGCACCCATTTATGAGGCGCTGGAATCCTTCCGGCAAATGCGGGTTGTTCCCTTCGACGTGCCGGGCCACAAGCGGGGCCGGGGCAATCCAGAACTGACCGCATTTCTGGGGCAGCGGTGCATCGGCGTGGACGTGAACAGCATGAAGCCGCTCGATAACCTCTGCCACCCGGTGTCAGTCATCCTGGAGGCTGAAAAACTGGCGGCGGATGCCTTTGGCGCAGCCCATGCGTTTCTGATGGTGGGCGGCACGACAAGCTCCGTGCAGAGTATGATCCTGGCCGCGTGCAAGCGTGGAGACGAAATCATCCTGCCCCGCAATGTACATAAAAGCGTAATCAACGCTCTGGTTCTGTGCGGCGCGGTGCCGGTGTACGTCAATCCAGACGTGGATCAGCGGCTTGGCATTTCCCTGGGAATGCGCCGGGAGCAGGTGGCAAAAGCCATCGCCGAGCATCCCCACGCGGTGGCGGTGCTTGTAAACAATCCTACTTATTACGGTGTCTGCAGTGACCTGCGCGCCATTGTCAAAATGGCCCACGCTGCCGGAATGAAATGTCTGGCGGACGAGGCACACGGCACTCACTTCTATTTTGGCGGAGGCCTGCCTGTATCGGCAATGGCGGCAGGGGCAGACATGGCTTCCGTATCCATGCACAAGAGCGGCGGCAGTCTGACCCAGTCCAGCCTTCTGCTGGTCGGGCCCGATATCCACGCGGGGTATGTGCGGCAGATCATCAACCTGACCCAGACTACCTCCGGCAGCTATCTGCTGATGTCCAGTCTGGATATCAGCCGCCGCAATCTGGCTCTGCGGGGCCGTACCGTGTTCCATCAGGTGGCCGATCTGGCGGAGTACGCCAGACAGGAGATCAACGCCGTTGGCGGATACTATGCCTTTGGCCGGGAACTGATGAACGGGGACTCGGTGTTCGACTTCGACACTACCAAGCTCAGCGTCCACACTCTGGACATCGGTCTGGCAGGCATTGAGGTGTACGACCTCCTGCGGGATGAATACGACATCCAAATTGAATTCGGCGACATCGGTAACATTCTGGCCTACCTGTCTATGGGTGACCGGCCCCAGGAAGTGGAACGGCTGGTCAGCGCTCTTGCGGAAATCCGGCGGCGTTACCAGAAGGATCCGACCGGCCTTCTGAATCAGGAATATGTGGAGCCGGAAGTGGTGGCAAGCCCTCAGGAGGCGTTTTATGCGGAAAAACTCAGCCTGCCCCTGGCGGAAACCAAAGGGCGGGTATGCAGCGAGTTCGTCATGTGCTATCCACCCGGCATTCCTCTGTTGGCCCCGGGAGAGCGGGTCACAGCGGAGATTCTGGAACATATCAGATACGCCAAGGAAAAGGGCTGCAGCATGACCGGGCCGGAGGATCCGGATCTGGAGCGGTTGAACGTGCTGGCATAAAAGGAGGAAAAAATGGAAATGTGGTTTAGTGAATTTCATACCCCGGACGTGAAGCACAGCATCCGGGTTAACCAGCACCTGTATTCCAAGCAGAGCGACTATCAGCGTATCGATATCTTCGAGACGCCGGAATTTGGACGGGTGCTGACTCTGGACGGAAATGTAATGCTGACGGAGCGGGATGAATTTATTTACGATGAGATGATTACCCATGTGCCTATGGCGGTGCATGCCGGCATCCGGGACATTCTGGTCATCGGCGCAGGAGACGGCGGCGTGGTGCGGGAGCTGACCCGGTACGACCGTGTCGAACACATTGATCTGGTGGAGATGGATCCTCTTGTGGTGGAAGCCTGCCGGACTTATCTGCCCAGCAACGCCTGCCGGATGGATGACAGGCGGGTCCACATCCACTTCGGGAACGCGCTGAAGTTCATCCGCAGGCAGGAGGCGGCATACGATCTCATCATTGTGGACTCCACCGACCCCTTCGGGCCTTCTGAGGGACTGTTCACCAGAGAGTTTTACGGCAGCTGCTACAATGCGCTGCGGGAGGACGGCATCATGGTAAACCAGCAGGGAAGTCCCTTCTACGCTGAGGATGCCGGAGCCATGCAGCGCAGCCACAAGCGTATTGTCAGCACCTTCCCCATCAGCCGTGTCTACCAGGCCCACATCCCCACCTATGCGGCGGGATACTGGCTGTTCGGCTTTGCCAGTAAGAAGTATCATCCCACCGACGATCTGGACACGGCGGCGTGGCAGAAGCTGAATCTGCACACGCGCTACTATACCCCCAGACTCCATGTGGGCGCATTCTGCCTGCCTGCGTTTCTGGAAGAGATGCTGCGGGAAGTGGAGGGATAACTTATGCTGAAACCCAATATTGAAACTTTTATCGGCTGTGACTGCAGTTACGAGCGTGCCCAGATGGTCCTGTATGGCGCGCCCTTCGACTCCACAACCAGTTTCCGGCCCGGCGCCCGGTTCGGTCCCGCCGCCATGCGCCACGAAAGTTTCGGCCTGGAGACTTACAGCCCCTATCAGGACGCAGACCTGACAGACTGCGCCGTATTTGACAGCGGCGATCTGGAGCTTTGCTTTGGCAGCGCGCAGGCAGCACTGGCAGATATCGAGTCCCGCGCCTGCGAAATCCTGCGGGATGGGAAATTCCCCATGCTGCTTGGCGGCGAGCATCTGGTCACGCTGGGCGCAGTGCGTGCCGTGGTGAAACAGTACCCGGATCTTCACATCATCCACTTTGACGCCCACGCCGATCTGCGGGACGATTATCTGGGGGCCAGACTCTCCCACGCCTGCGTCCTGCGGCGGTGCCAAGAACTGATAGGCGACGGCCGCATCCATCAGTTCTGTATCCGAAGCGGCGACCGGGAGGAGTTCCGTTTTGCCGAAGCGCATACGGATATGCACCCCTTCCTGTTTGACGGCCTGGAAAAAACCGTTGCAAACCTGCGGGAACAGCAGCTTCCCGTCTACTTCACCATCGACCTGGACTGCCTGGATCCTTCCGCGTTTCCCGGAACGGGTACGCCGGAAGCGGGCGGCGTCAGCTTTTTGATGCTTCTGGAAGCCATTCAGACAGTCTGCACGGCCCGTGTGGTGGGAGCCGATGTAAACGAACTGGCGCCCATGCTGGATCCAAGCGGCGTTTCCACCGCCACCGCCTGCAAAGTGCTGCGGGAATTGATTTTAGCCCTGCATAAAAATAATCGTTAAAAAGGAGATAACCACTATGAGTAGAGTTCTTGTTATCGGATGCGGCGGCGTTGCATCCGTTGCCATCCACAAATGCTGTCAGGTCAGCGAGGTATTCACTGAGCTGTGTATCGCAAGCCGGACAAAATCCAAATGTGATAAGCTGGCCGCAGAGCTTGCCCCCAAGACTACAACAAAAATCACCACCGCCCAGGTAGACGCGGACGATGTGCAGCAGCTCTTCAGCCTCATCCACACTTACAAGCCGGATCTGGTGATGAACATTGCGCTCCCCTACCAGGATCTGACCATCATGGACGCCTGTCTGGCCTGCGGCGTGAATTACATGGACACAGCCAACTATGAGCCGGAGGACACCGATGATCCGGCGTGGCGGGCTGTCTACGAAAAACGCTGTAAGGAAGCGGGTTTTTCGGCATATTTTGACTACAGCTGGCAGTGGGCTTATCGAAAGAAGTTCGAAGAAGCAGGGCTTACCGCACTTCTGGGCTGCGGTTTTGATCCCGGGGTAACCCAGGCGTACTGCGCCCACGCAAAAAAGCATGAGTTTGATACCATTGACACCATCGACATTCTGGACTGCAACGGCGGCGATCACGGCTACGCTTTCGCCACCAACTTTAACCCGGAAGTCAATCTGCGTGAAGTTTCCGCCCCCGGCAGCTACTGGGAGAATGGACACTGGGTGGAAATCCCCCCTATGAGCATCAAACGGGAGTATGACTTCGACCAGGTGGGACACAAAGACATGTATCTGCTCCACCATGAGGAAATCGAGAGTCTTGCGCTGCATATCCCGGAGGTAAAGCGGATCCGCTTCTTTATGACTTTCGGGCAGAGCTATCTGGATCACATGCGCTGTCTGGAAAATGTGGGAATGCTTTCCACCAGTCCCGTAGACTTTGAAGGACAGCAGATCGTACCCATAAAGTTCCTCAAAGCCCTGCTGCCCGATCCGGCCAGCCTCGGTCCCCGCACAAAAGGCAAGACCAACATCGGCTGTATCTTCACCGGGAAAAAGGCCGGCCAGGACAAAACTTATTATATTTACAATATCTGTGACCATCAGGAATGCTACCGGGAAGTTGGCAGCCAGGCCATCAGTTACACCACAGGCGTACCCGCCATGTGCGGCGCATTGATGCTGCTGACAGGCAAATGGGACAAACCCGGCGTCTACACGGTGGAGGAGTTTGACCCCGATCCCTTCCTGGCGGCGCTGGACAAGTACGGTCTGCCCCGGAGCGAAAGCCGGACCCCGGTACTGGTGGACTGATGGATACCCGCGCAAAAGAAAGCCGTCCATGCTTTGCAGGGCTGGACGGCCTTTCACCACGACAACTGTTTGAAAAACTGCCTACGCCGTGTTATATCCTGGACGAGGCTATGCTGCGCCGAAACGGTGAAATTTTGGCCGGGGTGTCCAGTCGGACGGGCTGCCGGATTCTGCTTGCCCAAAAAGCATTTTCCAATTATGACCTTTACCCGGCCTTATCCCCCTATCTGGACGGGACAGAAGCCAGCGGACTGTATGAGGCCAGACTTGGCGCAGAACAGATGCCCGGAAAGGAAGTGCATGTCTTCTGTGCCGCTTATCGGGAATCGGAGTTTGACGAGCTGCTGCGTTACGCAGGACACATCGTCTTTAACTCTCCACGCCAGCTGGAGCGGTTCGGTCCCTTAGCCAAAAAAACCGGAAAAAGCATCGGACTGCGCATCAATCCAGAATACTCCACCCAGGAGGATCATGCCATATATGACCCCTGCGCCCCCGGCAGCCGCCTGGGCGCCACCCGCGCACAGTGGAATGCCGGCATGTCCCCGAAACTGATGGAACTGCTGGACGGCCTGCATTTCCATACCCTTTGCGAGCAGGACGCCGATGCGCTGGAACACACGCTAAACGCAGTGGAAGAACGCTTCGGCGATGTACTCCCCCGAATGAAGTGGCTCAATTTCGGCGGCGGACATCACATCACAAGGCCCGGGTACGATATCTCCCGGCTGGAAAGGTGCATCCGTTCTGCACAGGAAAAATGGGATCTGCAAGTCTATTTGGAACCGGGGGAAGCCTGCGCGCTGAATGCGGGCTATCTGGCCGCCCGCGTGCTGGACATCGTGCAAAACGGCGGGATAACCACTGCTGTTTTGGACACAAGCGCCGCCTGTCATATGCCGGATGTACTGGAAATGCCCTACCGGCCGCCGCTGTACGGAGCCGGGGAGCCGGGGGAGCTGCCCTGTACGGTTCGTCTGGGAGGGCCAACCTGTCTGGCCGGGGATGTGATCGGAGATTACAGTTTCGCCGCGCCGTTACAGGAGCAAGACCTTCTCCTGTTCGGCGACATGGCAATCTATACCATGTGTAAAAACAACACCTTCAACGGGATGCCCCTGCCGGATATCACGGTTCTTTGCAAGAACAGGGAATTGCAGCGCCTGCGGACCTTTGCATACGCAGACTTTAAACAGCGCCTTGGAACGTAAAAAAAGCCGCCTTCTGAGCAGACAGACGTGTTGACAGGACCGGCAGCGTGCCGGTCCTGTTTTATAAAAATGCAATCCTTATTGTCCGAAAAGCTGCCGTTTCCTCTCAATCATCTCATCGATTCTCTCTATATACTGCGCCACGTCCTTCACGTTCTCGCACCGCTCGATTCTGTCGTCGGTAAAGACGCCCTTAGTGATAGAGCCTGCTCCCAGAGCCACAATGGTCTGTTTTTCTTCGTTGATCAGGATATTGTAAATGCCATACTTGCCCCGTCTGGAATAACCCACATTTTCGAAATTGCCGGACATGTTTTTCTGGCGGTAAAGGTAATACGGCACCATATCCATTTCCGCCGCCCCTCTGGAGGCGATGTCCATAATTTCCCCTGTGTTATTGTAAGCTGTGGCGCCGTTTTCCGCAATCCACCGTCCCAGTTTCGACGCTCTCTTTACCGCCAGGGAATGCACCGTCAGCGCATCGGGGGAAAGCGCCTTGATCCGCCCTATGGTATGTGCCACATCCGCCGCCGTCTCCCCGGGAAGCCCTAAAATAATGTCCATGTTGATATTGTCGAACCCGATCTGTCTGGCCAGATGAAACGCTTCCTCCACCTGCTCCACGGTATGCCGTCTGCCGATCAGGTCAAGCGTCTCCTGCTTCATGGTCTGGGGATTCACGGAAATGCGCGTCACCCCCATTGCCAAAAGCACCCGTAGCTTTTCCTCCGTGATGCTGTCAGCTCTGCCCGCTTCCACTGTAAACTCCTGCACCTGGCTGAAATCAAAGGCTTCTTTCAGTCTTCCGAGAAGCCGTTCCAGCTCCTGTGCCGACAGGGAAGTGGGGGTGCCTCCCCCGATGTAAACCGTATCCAGTATTTTATCCCGGCAGAACCGGGCCGTCGCCTCAATCTCTTTCTCCAGTGCATCCAGATATTTCCCCACCCTCTTTTTCCAGGCTGCGATCGGATAGGAGGTGAAGGAACAGTACAGACAGGTTGTGGGACAGAAAGGAATCCCTATGTATAAGCTGTAACCGTTCTCATAGTGAAGCGTGCTCAAAATCTGCCGCTCCCTTTCCGCAATATCCAATGCCAGCGCAGTCCGCTCCTCACTCACCAAATGCATGGTTCTCAAATAATCGGCGGTCTCCGCCTCGCTTTTCCCCTGTTCCAACATCGTCATGGCAATCTTCGTGGGACGTATGCCTGTCAGATTGCCCCACGGAAGAGTGATGCCCGTCTCCTCCTGCATGGAGAGATAGAAGAAACGTTTGAAGGCATTTTTATAGGCCGGCGTGCCAGGCGCCTCCTGCGGGTGCCAGGTATACACATGGCCGCTCCGTTCATTGTCCATGACATCCTTCTTTTCCACATTATGTAAACCACCACTCTTTTTAAGGCTGGAGTCTGTACGAAATATTTCAAGGGTCACTTCCTCCTCACCGAAAAAGAGCGCCATCACCGGCTCTCCCTCCAAAATTCTTCTGTCCCTGATCTCTGAATCCGGCGCGAGCATTCGCGGTTCCCATTCCGGGTAAAAGGACTTTAAAAGCGCCTGTATGTCATATTCAAACTGTGTCTTATTGCTCTCTATAATCTGCATCGTCTAATCCCCTGCATTTCTTTTAACATATATTTTCCTTTCCCCTTTCCTGCTACAGGAATTACGATATTCAGCATCTGCATTGCCTCAATCGCTTTTCCTGCTTTATAATCACCATAACCTAATTCTTTCTTAATTTCTTTTCGGCCAAAAATCTGATTCGGCTCAAATATTTCTATAATTCTTTTTACATTTCCTGCAATAATGGGGGTTAATTCTTTGCTATATACTGCATCATCAATCATTTGAAACAGCGGTTCTTTCCATTCAAACCGTGGTTTGTCAACATCGAAACCGTGGTTTTCTTTCTCAAACCGTGGTTTTTCAATATCCAAACCGTGGTTTTCTTTCTCAAACTGTGGTTTTCTTTCAAGTGCCGCATTGCTTCTAATGATCGTTTGTAACATAAAAGCATTGTTTCTATATTCCGGCCCCTGCAGCCCAATCGCTTCCAGCTCTTTCCACATCCGATCAACACCCTCTCCATATTCTTTCACAAACCGATAGGCTTTCAAAAATTCTGCAATCTTAGGATTTCTCGAAAAATGTGTATGCCGGATATTATTTGTCTTTACAAGACCTGGCAGTTTTCCAGGGCTTTCTACAACAATCCTTCCATCAAACATTTTTATCTGAATATCCGTTCCACGAATGCTGTAATCGCGATGCGTAACAGCATTTACAATCATTTCCTGACGGACAAACCTGGGATATTCTTCTTCTGTTATAAATCTACCATCCTCACCTAGATATGTTTTCTCTTTAATTTGTGTATCCAGATATGCAACAGCTTCTGTTATGATTTTCAAAATAGTTCCTTCAAAGATGACATCCTTAATCACATTCATCTCTGTACCAACCTGTTCCTCTATACCTTCATAGCGGATAAAGCGTACACGGGCTCTAGGAAAATATAATTGCGGATTTTTCCCAAACAGTAATATTGCGGCTGAACTTATCTGCATCATACCATTCTTTTCTCTTACAAATCCTTTATTTTCCATCAAATATTCCATCGTTGTCTTGGAATAGCCAATTTGATCAATATAATTTTTTACAAAGTCCAAATCAATGTCATCTATATTTGCTTCTGGAACAGGCTTATCCTCGAAAAATCTCTCTCCCTTGTCATACATCAACTGCATCCGTTCTTCAAACGTGAGTTTCTTTGACTTATCTCCCACACGCATGAAATCTTCATCTGCTTGATTTGCATGTACTTCCATGCTTGGCTCTATATGTATCAAAAGCACATGATTCTTTCTGCCTTTAAAATCTACACACTGTATTTTTTCAATTTCGACTTTTACAGTCGGTACGCAAAAGTCATATGGCACACGGAGAAGTTCATTTAAGTTCCTATTATCATAGTCTACTCCCTCAATTCTACGCGTTATATCGGATATCCCAATAGCAATGGTTCCACCATCCGCATTTGCAAATGCTATGATTGGTATTGCCAGCGCTTTCGGCTCAATATGAACACTCTTCCGCTCAAATATCTGCATTTCTTCAAACGCCAATACCTCTTCTATGGTCATAGCAATCCCTCCCCTGCCACTATTTTTCTTATCGCACATTACTACTTTCATTCTATCACAAATCTATATCTGCAAATGATATAATAATCTCCATTTCGGAGCGTTTGCCCCACAGTGCTACCGATTCCCCGGAAGCCCCATCTTGTCCATCACGCCTGCGGCATCAATGCCGGGATGCGTCAGATAGAGCCGGCAGATCTGCTCTGCCGTTTCTTCTGCCATTTCATATTTTGCGACAATTTCGGACACGCTTCTTCCCCGGTCCACGTCCCGCAAAATCAGATGCAGTCTCTCCGCAAAAAACTGCTGCCCTGCTTCTTTTCCCATTTCTTCTGCCACTTTGCGCCCGCTCCTTTTATCTGCCGTCCTCTGCGTCCCCTGTATGATATCTTTTCTGAGCACGCGAATCTCTCCGTTCTCCACTTCCAGCACCGCCATTGTCACAGGCTGGGAAAAGCGTCTCGGCCCGCAGCTCCCAGGATTCAGATAAAGGCAGGCGCCCTCCCGGCGCTCCTCATACTTGTGGGAATGACCGAATACCACTAGATCATAATTCTCCATCACTTCTGGCATATGCTTTTTGTTATGTACCATGAAAACCCGCAGGCCGCAGATGTCCTCAGACAGTTTTTCGGGAATCTCCTCCGCCCATTCTTTGTCTGCATTTCCGCGGACAATATACAGCGGCGCGATTTCCTGTAAACGCTCCATCACCTCCGGGGTATTGATATCCCCCGCATGTAAAATCACATCGCATCCTCGCAAAATCTCTGCCGCCTCATCCCTGAGCTTCCCATGCGTATCCGACAGCACACCGATCCGTTTCATTTCCCTCTCCCTTTCCTTCCCCATCTCTAAGCATAACATACTACCTGCTCCCTCAAAACAGCCGTCGCCTGCTTTTACAAAAAGCGCATCTGTTCTTATGCATAATAGCACACTATATCTGAGCAGTTGCGAAACTCCCCTCAATATCATAATAATTGTGCGAATAGCTCTCTCAGTTGTCCTTTCACAGTAACATGAGATTTTCTTAATATGCCGTCCCACATCCATATATCATGCCGGAATATTTGAGAGATTCCATGTTGCGGAGCCCGACACAAGAGAGCTATTTGTACAATTTCAATCCATACGGAAGAGTTTCCCTTTCAACCTTATATTTTGTTAAACGGCTCCTTATAGCAGGCCACGCTGCCAAGTTCCTCCTCGATCCTGAGAAGCTGGTTGTACTTCGCCACGCGGTCGCTCCTGCAGGGCGCGCCCGTCTTGATCTGCCCGGCATTTACGGACACGGCCAGATCGGCGATGAAGGTATCTTCCGTCTCGCCGGAACGGTGGGAAATCACTGCCTTGTACCCGTTTTTCTGTGCCATCTCTATGGCATCCATAGCTTCGCTGACTGTGCCGATCTGGTTCACCTTCACCAGAATTGCATTGGCCACATGGAGCTTAATGCCCGCATCCAGCCGCTTGGTATTTGTGACAAACAGGTCATCTCCCACGAGCTGGATCTTTTCTCCCAGTTTTTTTGTCATCATCTGCCAGCCATCCCAGTCATCCTCCGCCAGCCCGTCCTCGATGGAAATAATGGGATAACGTTCCACCAATTCCTCATAGTAGGCCACCATCTCCTCCGTGCTTCTCGTGATCTCCGGGAGTTCCCCGCAGTCCGGCGTCTGACAGCCCGCTTCATAGCACTCGGCGACAAAGGAGCCTGCGGTCTCCTGTCTGTACCGTTTTAACTCCGTCTCCCCCGGGAAATGGTATACCCCGTCCGCCTCATTATAAAGCTCGGAGGCCGCCACGTCCAGCGCAATCTTAATATCCTGCCCCGGTGTATAGCCCGCCGCCTTGATGGACTCCACGATCAAATCAAGCACCGCGAAAGCATCCGGCAGGGAAGGTGCAAATCCGCCCTCATCCCCCACGCCTGTGGAAAGTCCCCTGTCATTACAGATCTTTTTCAAGTTATGGTAGATCTCCGCACAGATGCGAAGTCCGTCCGCAAAGCTTTCCGCCTGCACGGGCATAATCATAAATTCCTGGAAATCCACGGTGTTATCTGCATGCTTGCCCCCGTTTAAAATATTCATCATTGGCACCGGCAGAAGTCTGGTGTAGGCGCCGCCCAGATACCGATAAAGCGGAATCCCCAGCGCCTCCGCGCCCGCCCTGGCACAGGCCATAGAGACACCAAGCGTGGCGTTGGCCCCCAGATTGCTCTTATTATCCGTGCCGTCCTGTTCGATCAGCACTCTGTCAATCTCTCCCTGGTCAAAGGCGTCCATGCCAAGAAGCGCCTCTCTGATTTTCGTATTCACATTATTGACTGCCTTGGTCGTTCCCAGGCCAAAGTATACCGTCTCCCCATCCCGGAGTTCCACCGCCTCAAACCGCCCGGTGCTGGCGCCGCTGGGTACAGCCGCCCGGCCCTTGTACTGACAGCCGCCCACTTCCTTCTCCACGGTCACTTCCGCCTCCACGGTGGGATTTCCCCTGGAATCCAGTATCTGTCTCGCATGTACCTCCACAATTCTCAGTTTACTTCCCATATAAAAAACCTCCTCTGTGCATTTTTCATCCAATGTCCCGACTCGCTCATTTTTTGCCAGATTTCCTGCCTGAGAATGAACATGTCAGTACACTAGTATGCACAGAGAAGGCCCAAAACATGTATTTCCATATTTTATGTACAAAACTTATTTTACCGCTGTAACGGTGAGCGCATGCATATATGCATCGTCCCCTCTGGAGCAGGTCACAGAAATTTTCTTTCCTTCCACCAGCACCTTACAGCCGGACGGTGCTGCCACCTTGTCCATCTTCAGCTCCATCTCGCCTGCGGATGTATCCAGAACAAGAATATTCTCCGTAGACTTTTTCTTGACTGTACCGATCACCGTAGCCTGTGACGAAGTGTCCACAGAAGCCGAGGAACTGTCCTTCACACCCACAAGCGACGTCGCATGAAGCAAGTTGTCCGAACCTCTGAAATAAGTAACCATCATCTTATTTTCCGGCGTCATAACCATGCCTTTGGACGTGTCCGTGCTGTCGTCGATCTTAAAGGTAAAAGTCCCTTCAGAAGTTGCCAGATAGAGCGTTGACTCCTCCGAGTTATCCTTCACCGTTCCCGTCACGGATCTTGTCTCGCCTGTCGGATTCACCACCGGCGTCTGACTGTACGTCTGGGAATCCGTTCCTGTCTGTGACGTGTCTGTCGAGGGAACGGGCGCCGCCGCCACATCCGCAATGCTGATGGCATGCATGTAAGCGTCCTCACCTCTCGCACAGCTTACCACATACTTCCCGGACACCACCAGAACCGAGCAGTTGCTCAAATCCGTGTTCTTGTCAATTTTTAATTCCATTTCGCCCTGCGCCGTATCCAGATGCAGAACATTTTCCGTTGTCTTTTCATTCACAGTCCCGACCACATTGGAAACCTTTGAGGTGTCCAGTTCAACGCTGGGATTCTCCCCGTTTTCTGAGATCGTAACCGCATGGAGATAACCGTCGTTTCCGTTGGCCACCGACACACTGATCTTCTTGTCCGGCAGCAGCATCTTACAGTTTCCTGTGCTGGTGCTCCCGTCAATCTTTATCTCCATCTTTCCGTCTGAGGTGTCCAGATACAGCAGCTTGGCGGTGGTCCCCTCCATCACCCTGCCCTGCACCGTGGCGATCACTTCCTCCGCGTGTACATTAAGCTTCGCCCCCGCAGGTGCGAGCAGCATGCCGCAGGCCGCCAGAGCCGTCATGCATAACCGTGCCGATCTTTTGTATTTTTTCATGCTTTCCTCCTCGCCTGAGCAAATGTTGCGAAGACCGCAAGCCAAATCTCCCATTTAGTCCTGCGATACCGAGTTTGTGGCTTCGACACAAACTCGTGATTGAAAAATCAGCACATCCATTTGATTTTTCAATCTTCTCCTCCATCCTATGTTGCACAAGATTACCATAATAAATACTTATGTAAATCTATCATACAACATAAACGTAGAAAAAAGCAAGTATTTTTATCCTGCTGACTATAAAAAATCGAGCGTCGGCACGCTCGATTTTTTACACTATCACAATTTCCTATTATATAAAAAGAACGCTCCATCCGGCGCTTCGGAATATGTTTCCGTGCTCAAAAACCCCCCTCCTCAATATGATTGCTGAGAAAACGCCTTTGTCCCGCCTCAATGCTCACTTTGACCTCGCATTTACTCACCCATTCGTCTCCCTCAAAATACAGCGTGGCAATCGTCCCCTCCTCATTCATAGCGCCATTCACACATACAAAATGGCAGTAATTCGTATCGCCGCTCTCCGAACAGAAACTGTCCGTTTCGGCGTAATACCAGTCCTCCATTCCCCTGCTGCCCTTCGCCACAAGCTCATCGTAGGTAAATCCTGTCTTTTCCAAAAGCAGGGCATCCACAGCCGCTTTATCTATGGCACTGAAATCTGTCTCGATTCCCGACAAATTCCAGCGCGCTATATGTGCCTGCTTCTCCTCCTCCGTTCCCGGTCTCCCGACCCCGGCGCCAGTATAAAACACCTGGTAGAGATCGATCTGTTCGGGATTTTCCCACTCTGACAGCAGGAATCCATAATTGGAGTGATCCTGTACCCACTCCGTGTACTCCGCCAGCTCCTCCGGCGCCAGATGTCTGCCGCTTTCGGGTTCCTCCGCCAAATCCTGATCTGTCTGCCCGTCTTCCGTCATCTGTGACGGTTCCTCCTGTGTCTGCACATCTTCCTGTTCCTCCGCCTCTGATGTGTCCTCCTCATTTTCCGGCAAGGCGTTAGCCCTTTCTTCGTCATCTGCTTCTATCTGGTCCGTTCCCGCTTCATCCGAATGCTCCGTCTCGTCCGATATCACGACAATCTCCTGCTCCAGCGTTGTACTTTTCTTCTGCCCGCACCCGGCACAAAGTCCCAGCACGCAAACTGCTAAAAGCATCCCTTTTCTCCGCATATGCTGCTCCTCCACACGCAATTGCCATTATCGTCCCGCACCATTATTCGTTTCTGATCGCCGCCAGCGGACTCAAACGCATCGCCCTTCTCGCCGGGAAAAATCCGGCCACCATGCCCACCATCACCGCAAACACCAGAGACAACAGCACCAGCCAGACAGGAATATAGGAAATACCGCCGGACATATTCATATAGTCATTGGCGTTCGCCGCCACCTTATTGATCACCACGGAAAGAATGAAGCTCAGAACCAGACCGATCACACCCCCGATAAATCCGATAAATCCGGCCTCCATCAGAAAGAGACTGCCGATATTGCGAAGATCGCATCCAAGCACCTTCATCACGCCGATCTCTTTTGTCCGCTCGTAAATAGACATCATCATCGTGTTGGTGATACCGATGGCCGCCACAAACAGGGACACCGCGCCGATACCGCCGAGCACCGCCTGAATGTAGCCCATTGTCTTCTGCTCGGACTCCACCCACTCCGCCTGGCTGTATGCGTCATAGCCCATATCCGTCAGCGACTTCTGCAGCGCAACCACATGATCCATGCTGTCCACATTGACCAGAAGCTGACTATAGAAAATCTCCTTGTAGGGTTTTCCCGTCTTGGTTGTCGGCTGCCCCGGGATCCTCTTATTCTTAAAAATCTTTTTCAATTCTTTTATCAGCTCATCGATGTCGCAGTAGGTATACCAGCCGTACTGGGACCACTCATCCTCGCCGGGCGACGCCTCCACACCGCAGGTCTCGACCAGATATTTCTTCGGCGGCTTCTTCGTCTGCCCATTCTCATCCGTGCTGCCGGACTCATAGTAAGCGTCCATGTCAAAGATCACAAAAATGGGATCTTTCATCAGATCGATATCGGGTAAAACCCCCGTCTCCCAGTAGGAACCGCTGCTCCCCTTGGAATTGTAAAAATCCTGAAGAACCTGACAGCCATAGAAGAAAGTCAGTTTATCGTCGTTCCCGGGAAGCTTTCCCTCTCCAACTTTGATATCCATATCTTCAAAATACGCCTTCGGCATACCCTGTAACTGCAGATACCCCTCGTAGCTTCCGTACTTGGCAAGCGCCTGGGTTCGCAGCATGGGATATACCGATTCTACATGCTCCATCATCAGAATTTCGTCAATCAGATTCTGATCCAGCCGCTTGACCTCCTCCGTAGAGGAGTCACCCCACGGCTCATTCACCGTCACCTGTGTCAGACTGCCGTAGGACTCGTACTGAGCCATCAGAGAGCGGCTCAGTCCCAGCCCAAGAGACACCATGACCACGATGGAAGCCACGCCGATCACCACACCGAGCACCGTCAGAATCGTTCTCACTTTTCTTTTCCAAAGATTACTGCTGCTCATCCGCAGCAAATCAAGAAATTTCATTTTGATCCCCAATCCAAGCCCCGGTCATACACCGTTTTTTCACTCATTCAGCTCCTTCTCCAGCTCCGCAAGTTCAGCCGCCTCGGCCGCCGCTGCACGCTTCTTTCTGCGCAGCTTGAAGAATACCCCAAGTCCTGCTCCCGCCACTGCCACTGCGCCTGAGACGCCGCCTACGATCAGGCCGGTGTTGGACTTGCCGCCTTCCTCACCTTCCATCATCATGTCGCCGCCCATCATATCATCGCCCATCATCATGTCGTCCATCATCGGCTCCGTCACGAAGAGGGTGATCTCCTTTTCCTCCGTGGTCACATTGCCCGCATCATCCTCGTAGCTGATTTCCAGCTTCACAATGCCGTCATCCATCGTAGCAGCCGCGCCGGTCAGCATCACATCCACATTCCCCGTGTTGCCGGACTGGAGATTGCCCACAAATGCCGACGCTTCCGCGATGGAATCCGCGATAAATTTCACCTGCACGTTATAGAGGGTCGTCTTTCCTGTATTGTAAATGCTGAACATCACGTTGGACTGGGAACCTACCTCGATATTGTCGGGCACCACCTCCGGGATGCTCGTGTCAAAACGGCTCTCCTGGGAAATCGGAATCGACACGCTGGCCTTGTCTGTCAGGTCAAAGACCGTTGCCGCATCGTATTTCATGTTGACGTCCAGAACATACGGCTTCTGCGCCAGATCCGCCTTCGCCGTCATCTCGATCTCGATATCCGCCGAAGTGTCCGGGCCAATCTGCTCCATGTAGACAGAGCTGGAGCCCGATGTGGGCAAAAAGGCGGAGTACGTGTTTGTCTTATCCTCCCCCTCCTGGGCTGCCTGCATATCGAACAGCACATTGGTCACCGCCGTGTCTTTGGCCGTATTTTTCACATGAATCGTCAGCGTAAACGTTTCTCCGGCAAAGACCTTCTCCGGGTTTGTCTCAAAGCCGGTCACTACAATGCGCGGCTTGGAGCCGGAAGCTTCCTGCCCGTTGCCGCCGATAATACCGCTGCCCGGTTTGCCGATGGTCTTTACATACACCGTAAGCTCCGCCGGCTCTTCGCTGCGGACGCCCGCCTTTGTGTAGGATATGTGAAACTTTAACGGGTAATACCCCGTCATCACATCGCTTCTTGTCTTAAAATGAAAGGTAAATTCCCTGCGGTTCGCCATGGCCGCCTCTTTCGTCTGGCATCCGGGAATATAAGGCTCCGTCTGGAGATAATTGGTCGCATCCGGCTCGAAGGGCCACTCCGTCACAAGGGTGGAGATTTCCGGCTCTACGATCAGATCATTCAGCTCCTCCGTCCCGAAATTGACGATAGGCAGCACGATGGATACGCCCTGCCCGTAGCTCACAATGGGAGTCTGCCAGTTGTCCGCCACCTGTATAAACTCACTGGTAGTCTGGGTCACCTTGGCCACCGCCGCAGACTCCATGTTCCCCTTGACCGAAGAGACATAAGACCACAGCTCCGTCAGGGACATGTCCGTGTTGGCGATATAGTAAACCGCACTGTCAAAGAGTTTGTGCAGCCCCTCCATCACTTTCTCATCCAGATGGTAGCGCACCTCCAGACTCTGCATATAGTAGAGCAGGTCCTCGTCAGCGTCAAAGCGGTCATCATCGGTAATCACCCGGTCGGAAGTCCGCTCCACATATTGGACTTCATTCGCGCTGACGCTGTCCTCGTTCTCCTCCGCAAAAACCACTGCCGCAGCGTCCCACACTCCCGCCTGTCCAGACACGGACAACGCAAAAAACAGGCCCGCCAATCCGCCGGCCAGACGCCTCACTGCTCTCCCACAGCTCCTCATTTTTCCTCTCATCTCTCCTATCCTTCCGATCTGCAAACTTTTCAATTCTCTCCTGTCTGTACCGCAATCTCTTCCGGCACATCCTGGCCGCTTCTCTCGTCGATCTCCAAAATCTTTCCATCCCGGATCCGAATCACGATATCTGCAAAGCCCGCCAGATAATTGTCGTGGGTAACCATCACCAGGGTCTGGTTTTTCTCCCGCACCACCCGCTTCATCAGGTTCATCACCTCCACGGAAGTGTTGGAGTCCAGATTGCCCGTAGGCTCATCCGCAAAAATGATTTCCGGCTCCACCACAAGCGCCCTGGCCACGCCCACACGCTGCTGCTGTCCGCCGGACATCTGGTTCGGTCTGTGCCGCTTGTGTCTGGTCAGCCCCACCAGATCCAGCATCTCCTCCGCCTTTTTGTTCCGGCTCCTCTTATCCATGCCTTGAAAAGTCAGGGGCAGAGCCACATTTTCTATCGCGTTCATGGTTCCCATCAGATTGAAAGACTGGAAGATAAAACCGATATGCTCCCGGCGGAATGCCACAAGCTGGTTTTCCGTCTTTTTCTCCATATGTTCTCCCGCAATCACGATCTCACCCTTGGTCGGTTTTTCCAGTCCTGCCAGCATATTGAGCAGCGTGGACTTGCCGGAGCCGGAGGCGCCCACAATAGAGCAGAAGCACCCCCGCCTGATGGAGAAGCTGACGCCGTTTAAGGCGCGCACTCTCTCCTCTCCGACCCGGTATATCTTATAGAGATCCTTCACCTGTATCACAGGCTCATCCCGTCTGTTCCCGTCCACGTCCGTTTCCTTTCTATGAATATCGTTTATTTGTGTGAGAGGGAGTTGCAAAGCAACTCTTCTCACACTATTCACCCGTATACGCTGTCGCCTCCGCCACAAAGTCCGGCACCCGCTCCGCGTAGAATGCGTAGGTGAAATAGTAACTGTCCCTCTCATAGGGATAAGTCGTATCCCTCTTAAACACGATCTCCAGTGAGTAGTTGTCATCCAGATCCTTGTAGTCTGCCCAGGGCGCGTCTATCCAGCTGCAATAGATGTGAGGCAGGATCTGTGCAATCTGTTCCTCCTCATAGAAGGTTTCGGAAACGGTGTAATCCGTGTAACCGGCATCCCATGCCGCTTCCGCTTCCGCGGCTCTCGCCACGGGACCGTCGACTCCGTATTCCTCCGGCTGCGTCAGTTCACTGTGATAACAGGTCACCGTAACCGACTCGATATCCGCCGCGTCAAGCTCCATCGGATAGTAAGCCTCCAGCTTTTTCAGCGCGGAAAGCGTATTTTCAAAGCTGTCATACACTACCCACTGTCTCTGGTTATAATCCCCATAGTGAAAATAGAGGATACCGCATGGGCGGTTGTGGCGCACCAGCGTGAAATCAAACTGCTCCATATCTTTCAGCCATGCTTCCCGAAGTCTCCCGGCCTCCTCCACAGGAATCACCGCCCTTGCCGGGCCGTTGGAGTAGGTAATCCGTGCCAGATCCGCATAGGAAGTCTCGTCCGTGATCCCCTGGAACACGCCCTTTTTAAAAGCGTCAGTCCGAAAGATCTGGTTAAGAAGTTCCTCCGTACCCGGGTCATCATAGTCCACCCGTATCATTCTGGCAGCCATTCTACCGGATGTCAGACGGTACAGAATCTGCACAGGACGGGCATCTCCCATCTGTTCCGTGTCGGCCTCTTTCACCGACTCTGCCAGAGCCAGAACAGGCGACACATCCGTCAGAAACATATTCTCTTTTTCAAACTCACCCTGACTGAAATACTGTCGGTTTTCATCCCAATAATTATCATAGTACCCGTCTGCTGAAATTGCAATACTCTCCACTTTATTTTGCGCCGGGATGTAACTGTCATACCCAAATATATCCCATTTGAAGATGCAAAATATTGCCAGAATGCCGGCAAGCGCCACACCGCTTGAGGGCAGATGTCTGAAAATGCTTCTGATATCGAAATCAAAAAGCACCTCCACTGCGGCGCAGAAAATCAGTCCGCCGGCAAGCATTCCCGCGATCTGCAGCAGTTCATTCTCATAGGAAGTATCGTACACCATCCTGCCCGCCAGAAGCGCCACGGGAATTGCCACCGCCACCTTGACCACAGGCTTCAAAAGCGGAAAGGCTACAGCACTGCCCGCCGCCTCGGACGGTCTTTTTTTGTAGGCCAGATACGAAAGAGCCAAAAATGCAGTGCCGATCAGTATCCACTTCGCTACAATCGGCATGGCGATGGCCGCCGCTGCCGCAGCGTCCTGCGCATTCTTAATGTTCCAGATGTGAACCGTGCAGTCATAAATCACCGACAGCTTCGGTTCCGCTCCCAGATAATATTCGGAATAGGTATTAAAAAAGATCCGTTTCAATGCACTGATCTGGGACTGCAGGCCATACTCGTACAATACAAACACCAGATACGCACAGACTGTCACAAAACGGTTTCCCGTCAGCATCACCGCCAGCATCATCATATGGTAGAAGGCCAGGAACAGGAACAGATTCCACACGAAGGCAAGTCCTGCGGTTGCCAGCACATCCATATTTACCGCACCCTGAGATGCCGCGATGACAGTTCCCAGAACCATCCCGGACAGGTTGGCCACAAGATAAATCACAATACCATTTATGTAAACCACGGCAAACCTTCTGTCCTTTGAAACAGGCACACTGTGGTACATATCCACCTTTTTTCTGTCAAACAGATAAGAAAAACCCTGCATGCCGATGATGGCCGCCAGAAGAAAGATCGTCCCGTAAAGATTATCGGAAAACCCAAGGGCATCCCGCGCCGCCTGGCACATTCCCTCCTTAAACGCATTCGGGGTTTTGAAGCCGCCGTTCGCATACACGCCCTTGATCCTGCTTAAATAAATCATTGTCATGCCGCCGTACAGGAGAAGCTGGGACAGCACAGCCACAATCCAGACCCATACCCTGCGTTTCTGATTTTCCCTGCAGCTAGCCAAGAATGAGTTTTTTGATGTCATAACCTACCACCTCCGTTTCACTGATAAATATCTCCTCCAGGGATAACGGCAGCACCTCATAAAAGATCGTATCTACCGTGGCAAACCGTGCCTCCACTTCCTCCCTCGTGCTGCGCACCGTGATCGTGCAAAGCGACCCCCGCTGTTCTTTCTTCAATACTTCCAGTCCGTTTAGCGCCTTCAGTTCATCCTCCACAGCGCTGAATACGCACTGCACCTTCTGGATATTGCACTTCATATCTTCCAGATCCCTGGAAAGCAGAACGCCGCCCTTGTGCAACAGTCCCACATGGTCACAGATATCCTCCAGCTCCCGCAGGTTATGGGAAGCGATCACCGGGGTCAGCCCCCGCTCTTCCATCTCCTTCGCAAAAATGGACTTGATGCCCTGGCGCATCACCGGGTCAAGCCCGTCGAAAGTCTCATCGCACAAAATATATTTCGTGTGGGCGCATATCCCGAGAAGCAGGGCGAGCTGCTTTTTCATACCCTTGGAAAAAGTGCTGATCTTCCTGTTTTTGTCCAGATTAAATTTCTCCAGATACCGGTAAAACTCCTCCCTGTCAAACGCTTCATAAATGCCGCTGTAATATTTTTCCATCGCCCTCGCGTTGGAGTTGACAAAAAAGTAAGGTTCATCGGCGATAAAGAACAGTCGCTTCTTCGCCTCCACATTATCGTACACGGGCATATTATCCACCGCAACCGTACCCTCGTCCGGCTTGATCACGCCCGCTATCATGCGAAGCACTGTACTCTTACCGGCACCGTTTGTGCCAATCAGACCAAACACTGTCTTTTCCTTGATCTCCACACTGACTTCATCGACGGCTCTGATATCTTCAAACTGCTTTGTCAGATTATGTATTTCTATCATAAGGTTCTCTCCTTCCACGGCACTGTTTCACCGTTTTTTCTGTCTGCCCCCATTCTGTCCTCTCCATACCTCATACTTGCAGCTTCTCAAGCTCCAACAAAAGCTCCATCTTCGTCATTCCCAGCTCCAGCACCTCTCTCACAAGCCGCAGGATCTCCTCCAGACATTCCTGTTTGCGCGTCTCCACCAGCTTCCCATCCCCGGACACGAAACTCCCTCTTCCTTTCACAGTGTAGATGAATTCCTGCCGCTCCAGCTCTGCATACGCCTTCTGAATCGTATTGGGATTGATCGACAGCTCCATCGCCAGATTCCGAACCGACGGCAGCTGCTCGTCCGGCTGCATAACGCCCTTTAAAATCAAAGCCTTGAATCTTTCCACGACCTGTTCATAGATCGGGCGGGTATCTTTATAGTCTATGATGATCATAACGTCTCCTTTCTGTGGATTATACCCCCCCCCCACACAATATTAAGTGTACTATTTGTGGTGGTACAGTTAGTATACAAAAAAAGCGGAGGCCATGTCAAGCCTCCGCCAACAATCTTAAGAATTATTTCACCAGCAGAGATTTTCCTGTCATCTCCGCAGGCTGCTCCCTGCCCATCAGTTCAATGATCGTGGGTACGATATCCGCAAGGCACCCGCCCTCGCGCAGCTTGTACGCAGGATCCGCATTGACCAGAATAAAGGGAACCGGGTTGGTAGTGTGAGCCGTGAACGGCGCACCCGTCTCCTCATCGATAAGCTGCTCCGCATTGCCGTGATCCGCGCAGATGAACAGTACGCCGTCCACCTCTTTGACAGCGTCAACCGCCTTACCCACACACTCGTCCACAGCCTCAACCGCCTTGATGGCCGCCTCCTGTACGCCGGTGTGGCCCACCATATCGGGGTTCGCAAAGTTGATGATGATCACATCGTAAGTGTCGGATTTGATTGCCTCCACCAGCTTGTCGCATACCTCGTAAGCGCTCATCTGGGGCTTTAAGTCGTAGGTCGCCACGTCCTTGGGGGAATTGACCAGAATGCGGGTCTCTCCCTCGTTCGGCTCCTCCACACCGCCGTTGAAGAAAAAAGTCACATGAGCGTACTTCTCTGTCTCTGCGATTCTCGCCTGTTTCATGCCGTTAGCCGCAAGCCACTCGCCGAAGGTGTTGGTAACCGAAATCTTGTGGAACGCCACCTCCTTGTTGGGAATGGTCGGATCGTAATCGGAGAAGCACACATAGGTCAGATCCAGTCTCTTTTCCCTTGCAAAGCCCTTGAAATCATCATCGCAGAAGCTTCTGGTGATCTCCCTGGCTCTGTCGGGACGGAAATTGAAGAAGATCACGGAATCGCCGTCCTTGATTGTCGCTGTGGGCGCACCGTCCTTCATCACCACCGTGGGCTTCACGAACTCGTCCGTCTCGTCCCTGTCGTAGGAAGCCTGGATCCCGGCAGGACCGCTCTGGGCTTCTAAGCCCTCGCCTTTGGTGAGCGCCAGATACGCCTTCTCCACTCTGTCGTAATTATTGTCACGGTCCATCGCATAGTAGCGCCCCGTCACGGTAGCCACCGCACCGACGCCGATCTTTTTCATCTCGGCCTCCAGATCCTCCACATAACCCTTGCCGCTGGCGGGCGGTGTATCACGTCCGTCTAAGAAAGCGTGCACATATACTTTGGAAAGTCCGTTTCTCTTGGCCAGCTCCAGCAGACCGTAAAGATGGGTGTTGTGGCTGTGTACACCGCCGTCTGACAACAGGCCGAACATGTGCAGGGAGGAATCCTTCTCCTTGCAGTTGTTCACCGCGTCAAGCAGGGCCGGATTCTCAAAAAAGGTGCCGTCCTGAATCTCCTTCGTAATCCGGGTAAGCTCCTGATACACGATGCGTCCCGCGCCCATGTTCAAGTGTCCCACCTCGGAGTTTCCCATCTGGCCGTCAGGCAGGCCCACCGCCATGCCGCTGGCATTTCCCTTCACGAAAGGGCACTCCGCCATCAGTTTTTCCATCACCGGCGTCTTCGCCAGCGCAACCGCATTCCCCTCCGTCTTGTCATTGAGGCCGTAGCCATCCAAAATCATCAATACTGCCGGTTTCTTTGTTCCCATGACTGATTTCTCCTTTTCTATTTCCTTCTTGCCCGATACAGCTATATTATATCCGCTTTATAAAAAAGTGTAAAGTTATGCCGCTTGTTTTTCTCACTTTTCCATTATATAATCACCACTATGGAACACATACACCGTATCAAATACCAGAGTAAACTATATGAACTTCCCTACGAGGTAATCTACAGCCGCCGCAAAACATGCGCCGTCAGCATCTCCGCAGATGGAGAAATTACCCTGCGGATGCCCCTTGGCACCTCCGAGGCGCAGATCCGCCGTCTTCTGACAGACAAGCAGCGCTGGATTATCACCCATTACCTGGAGGCTGTGAGACACCGTGAAAGCCGCCCCGTTTCCGATCTGACGGACACACAGCGCACGGCTCTTGAAAAACGTTACGTCGAGGCCGCAAAAGAATATTTTCCGAAGCGTGCCGCTCATTTTCTTCCTCTCACGGGCGGAAACTTCGGACGCATCACCATCCGCGACCAGAGAACCCGCTGGGGAAGCTGCAGCGCCAGGGGCACTCTGTCCTTCAACTGGCGGCTTATGCTGGCGCCGCCTGCGGTTCTCGATTATGTGGTCGTACACGAATTATGCCATCTGACCCACATGGATCACTCAAAAGACTTCTGGGCGCTGGTAGAGAGCGTCTGCCCCGATTACCGCACCCACCGCAAATGGCTGAAGGAACACGGCCATGAACTTATCCTTTAATCCCACTTTGTCTTGATCCGCAGACCGCCGTAGCGGGGTTCATAGTCTGATTCCCGTCTGCGGACCGCGCTGCCGTCCCGTCTGACGTCCTTGGGCTTTCCGTTCGCATATCTGCTCTTGTCCCGGCTTTTCTCTCCCTTTGTGCTGTAGACGCCCTTTTCCGCACCAGACTTTTTCGCAAAACCGTCTTTTTCGCTTCCTCTGCCTGCCTTCGCACCGTAGCCGTCCTTATTTCTGTCGCCGCCCCGGCTGCCGGGCTTTTTGCCGTAACCGCTTCTGCCCCTGTCGCCACGGCCGCCCTTAAAGGGCCTCTTTTCAAAGAAGAACTTCTCCGTTCGGATATCCTCGATCTCATCCCCCAGCTTCATCTTCATAAACGCCGCCGCAATCTGTGTCGCACTGTACTGTCCCAGCGCAACCGCATCGAGAATGTACTCACCCGCCCTGCTGATATCCTCATTCTCAATCACAGCATAGGCTTCCTTCAATATTTTATCTGCCTTTCTGGCAGTGATATCTGCCGCGCCCGGCACTTTGCGCTCCTTGATCTTTGTGTGGCAGATACGCTCGATATCCCTGATTTTATACGCCTCCCTGCCGACCACCAGCGTAAAGGATCTCCCTGTTTTTCCCGCACGCCCGGTTCTGCCGATACGGTGCACATAGTATTCGATGTCATCGGGCACATCAAAGTTGTAGACCGCCTCCACATCGCTCACATCAATACCTCTGGCCGCCACATCGGTGGCAATCAGGATATTCGTTTTGCCGCTCCGAAACAGGTTCATCACCGTATCCCTCTGTCCCTGTGTCAGATCTCCGTGAAGCCCTTCCACCTCATATCCTCTGCCCTTCAAATGCTCCGTCAGCTCGTCCACCATCCGCTTGGTATTACAGAAAATCAGCGCGCGTCCCGGCATATAGTAATCGATCAGGCGGCAGAGCACTTCCTCCTTATCCTGTTTCCGCACCTGATAGTAAGCCTGCTTGATCAGCGGGATCGTCACTTCCTTAGGCGTCATCTTGACATAAGCCGCATCCTTCTGGTATGTCTTCGTAATGTCCAGAATCGGCTTCGGCATGGTGGCGGAAAAGAGCCCGGTCTGCCGCTCTTCCGGCATCCCCTGTAAAATCGTCTCAATATCCTCCCGAAAGCCCATATTTAACATTTCGTCCGCTTCATCCAGAACCACCGTATGCACCTGGTCCATCTTGAGCGTGTGTCTGCGCATATGATCCATCACACGACCCGGTGTTCCCACCACGATCTGCACGCCGGCCTTCAGGTTTTTGATCTGTTTATAGATTTCCTGGCCGCCGTACACTGGCAGCACCTTGATGCCGTTCATGTACTTGGCAAACTTGCGCAGCTCATCCGCCGCCTGCATGGCAAGCTCTCTTGTGGGACACAGAATCACCGCCTGCAGGGAACGGTTCTCCGGGTTGATTTTCTGCAGGATCGGAATGCCGAAGGCCGCCGTTTTGCCCGTACCTGTCTGCGCCTGCCCGATGATATCACGCCCGGTCATAAAGAGCGGAATGGCCTGCTCCTGGATGGGCGTCATATGCTCAAAACCAAGCTCTTTCACGGCACGCAAAATCCTGCCGTCAATCCCCGCATCCTCGTAGCAGAGTCCTTTCTTCTCTTCCTCCTCTTCTTTGGCGCTGCCGTCATACCGGTTCGCCGTCAGAATCTCTTTCTCCAGAAAGGCGTCAAACTGTTCGTTTTTCTTCTTTTTCTCTTTGCTCATGTTACCCTCATTTCTTTTTCTACTGATTCCTATTTTTGTGCGGAGAATACCGGCTTGCGGCATTCTCCTGTGTGAGCTTTGAAGCTCCCCTGCAAAAAACAGCCGCTGCTGCAGAGTTTACCCTTCCTTCTCACACTATGACAGAACAAGTGCTGCCAGCTTTTGAGGCATGGCAGCACCTGTCAACCACTCTCTGTTTTATTCTACGCTTCCGCGCTGCTTTTCAGGCGCGGTAAATCCTGCGCAGCCTGCTCACCGCCCGGTCTCTGATCAGGCACTCGCCGTGCTCCTCCAGATACCGCATCCGTTCCTCGGAAACCGCAATCAGATTCCCGAACTCCACCGCCTGGGCGCTGATCCTGTTGAACGCCTTATAGGAAAGCCGGTTTTTCTCAAGCACCAGATAATAGTCCGCACCCTCCTTAAAAAGATGGCTCTTCACGGAATATGTACTCGGAATCGTGGCCGCGTACTGCATCGCCTGATGCATGGTATGAAAGACAAACATCCGCCGGTTTTCATCGTAACTTTCAGATGTCTGCGGCTCCACCCTGGCACGTTCCTCCTGTCCGGCAAGCTCCGCGCTGAATTCCTGCAGCACCTCTTTTAGGTTCTGAAGCATTTCCTTGAAGGCCGCCGGCCCTTCATCTGTGAAGGTCACCACAAGACCGTTGTCCTTAAGCGGCGTGATCTGCATGGCGATGTTGCCGTTGTTGATCTGATATCCCACCTCGTCATGCGCCCGCTCAATGATATCCCGCAAAAATTCCTCTCCTCTTTCATTGCGCTCAAAGATATCCGATAAGGCAAGCCCATACTCGGCCATGTCATCTGCCGAGACAATACACTGTACTGTTGCATCATTGATTTTTTTATATTTCATGTATTTTCAGACCTCTCTATCATGTAAACACTGCCACACCCGCAGTGCACACTCGTAAAACCTTCAATTTTACGAGTTCACGGGCTTCGCCCTATCACTCCGCAATCCGTCAAAATTGAATGCGAGCATTCATTTTGCCATCTTGCATAGTGGCACTGCTCATTGCCTTCGCGCAAATTATACCACAAAAAAACGCAATAAGAAAGAATCTTATCGCGTTTCTTTAAAAAAAACTACTTTCTCTGCCAGAGCGCCCGGGTCACATGAGATTCGTCTATCCTTGGATGCTCCAGACGAAAACCCGTATCGCTGTTCTCATCCTCCGCAACCTGTACGGCAAGAACAGGCAGGCCGTCAAACCACAACCCCTCGGTGTCATTCAGCTTAAGTCCCACCAAAAGATGCACCGTCGTCCCCTCATACCCTTCATCCGGGTACCTCTGATCACTGCCATCATCACTGTCAGAATGCTGCTTCTCCCAGCCCGGACCGTTCAGCGCAAAGTAAGCGGTATCAGGCACGATCTGCACATCCTCCGGCTTCCGATCCCGGTAAGCAGAGATGTCAATATCGCCCAGATACATATCCCCGTCGTAGACCACACGCACTTTTGCCGCCTCCTGATCAATGGTGAAACTCAGATATTCCCGCGCCCACCCGACACAGTCCTCTTCCGTGAGGCTCTTTAAATCAACCGTGCCGGTATCATAGCGGAATCCTTCGTAAAGCCGCCATTTTTCTACCTGTCCGCTCTCTTCGGCAAGAAGTTTCCACAGAAACCTTCTTGGCCATCCATCCTCCGCCGCCTCCAGAATGCGGATATTGTCTCCGCTTTCATTCTGGTAAGAAGCGCACCACGGTATGTCAAGGGTTGTCACGTCTTCCCCGATCCGTACCTTTAACCCCCGGAATCCAAACGTTTCCGTATAGAGACCGTACAGGGAAATCAGCCCTCCGTCCTCACGGCAGAGCAGATACCATCCGTCTTCTGGTTTTTCGCCTCCCTTTCCCTCCTTCCAGTCATAATAGGACTGCACGTCAAATTCCCGGTTTTTCATCAGTTCGCTGTCGTCCTTCCCCTCCATCTCACCGTGGTAGTGCAGGGTTTCCGCGAAGGCCTGCCATTGCGCCTCCTGCAGGGCGCTCTCCTCCACCTCTCTGATCTGTTCCTCCGTCAGTTTTTCATGTTCTGCCGCCTCTTCGTATGTCTTCTGCATACGCCCGGTCTCTGCGTCATTCCCCCCGATGCCCGCCTGGCGGTCCTGTGCGACAGCGGTCACCTCACCCTGCCCTTTCACACCCGCCTCTTTCTCCAAATTCCTATCTTCCCGGTCTGCTCCCGTGAAGGCGCAGCCGCAGAACAAGACAACCGCCGCAAGAACAGCCGCCAAAAAAGCCTTTTTCCTCTGACCCGTCTTCGTCAGCGCGAGAATCCTTTCTCTGACGCTGTGTTCACCGCCCTCCGTCATAAAAAGCATACCCGGGCATTTCTCCCTGCCTCCGGCTCCTTCTTCCAAAAAGGAAAGAAGGGTTCTTCCGTAAGCAAACCGCTGAGGCTCTCCCAGCAGACGCACCGCCGCCTCGTCACAGGCGAGCTCACTGTCCCGCCTGGCCGCGTAAGCCGCCGCCCACACAAAGGGATCAAACCAGTAAACCGCCGCAAGCAGACAGCGCAGGAAAGCCCACAGCCCGTCCCCGTGCAGCGCATGGCAATATTCATGAGCCAGTACGTGCATCAGGTTCTGCTCTTTTGCGGCAGCGCTCTTTCCGATATAAATATGCCGCCCTGCCAGGCACGGACTCGGCAGCCCGTTCACACAATACACCTTCATTCCGTGTCTGGAAAGCAGTCCGGCAAACAATCCCGGAATCATTTCCGCCGGAAGCACCCTTCTGTTTTTATGCAGATACCAGGCAAACCGCCACTCGGCAAGGAGCATGTAACCGCCCACAGCCAGAAATCCCAAAAGCCACAGCACCCCAAGCAGCCCTGTCACGGAAAACCCGGACCGTTCCCTGACAGCTGCGCTTTCCTCCACAGGCAGACTTCCGGCCGCCGCTTCAGCCTTCTCCCTGATTGCGCTGACCTCCTGCCCGGCTCCCGCATCCTGCCCTTCCACAGCCTCCCAGACTGCTCTTTCTGCCGTCTGCGAAAACATGCCGCCGGCGGCAGGAACCACACGGCTCTCCTCACCTTCCGCAGAAAATATCCTGCTGCTCTCTTTTGCAGTCTCCGGCAGCAGATTCATGACGCTGAAAGGACTGGTTCCCGCAGACAGAGGAAACAACAACCTGGCTGCCACCAGAAGCCAGAGCATATACCGCAGCCCCATACTGATCTTTCCAAAGGTCAGTTTCCGCAGGCAGAAGATCCCTGCAATCAATACCGATGATGTGACCATAAGTTCTATCAGCATACCTTGTCACCGTCCTTTCCGCAAACTTCCTGCCCCTGCTGCTCCTCTGCCTGCTTCAGGATCTCATAGAGTTCCGAAATCTCCTTTCCAGAAAGCGCCTTCTGCTCTACCATCGTGTTCAGCATCAGACCCATCCTGCCCTCAAAAACCCGTTCCAGAAAATCCTCCGTCTCCTGTAGCGCCGCTTCCTGCCTCTCAATCTGCGGATAGTATAATTTTGCACGCTCTCCCGTCTCATAGCGGACCGCGCCCTTATCCTCCATCCGTTTTAAAAAGGTCATAATCGTGTGCTTTGTCCACCCTGTCGTTTCCTGAAAGCGCCGCGTCATCTGCATGATCGTCTGCGGCGCCTCTTCCCACAGCGCGCCCATCACTTTCCATTCCGCCTCTGATAATCTGACCATCCTTCATTCCCCCTTCTCTGCGCAGCCTCCATTTTCTACAACCCAGAAACCGGGCGCGCACCGGTCTGTGAATAACTGTTTCCTGCCACAGCAAAAAGGTTGACATCTGCCTACCATTCTTTTCTCCTATCATAGCTTAATGGTAGTCATCTGTCAACCTTTTTTTATTTTTTCTTTCCTGCACCCGTCAGCGTCAGAAGCGCTCACACTTCTTTTTCTGCCGTCTGCGCATAAAATCCCCGTGTCCGTTCATCCACCCGGGCCGTTTCCGTCACCTCCACCTGCAGGGTCTGCCTGATATCCACGCATGACGATCCTATGGACAGGGTAAATGCCCCCTTTTCCACAACCCAGTTATCATGCCTGTTCAGAAACGCCATCTGGCTCACTTTCATCTGAAATACAACCCGCTTTTTCTCTCCGGGCTGCAGCCGGATTCGTCTGAAGCCGGCCAGCTCCATCGTAGGACGCACCATAGATGCCGTCTGATCCGTAAAATAAAGCTGGACCACCTCATCTCCAGGCAGACTGCCCACATTTTCCACGTCAACACTGACAGCCAGAACATCCCGCGCCGTCACCTGCGCCCGTTCCACCTCTGCCTCACTGTAGGCAAACTCCGTATAAGACAGCCCGTGTCCAAAATAGTACAAAGGAAAAGCCGTGTCGTTGATATAGCCGTTCTTATTGCGTATCATGCCGGTATGTCCCGCAGATACATACCCGCTCCCTCTCGGCAGCCCGTAATAAACCGGGAGCTGACCTGCATTTCTTGCTGCCGTAACGGGAAGTTTCCCGCCGGGATTATATTCTCCGAACAGCGTCTTGCAAAGCGCCTGTCCGCCCATCACGCCAGGCTGCCATACCTCTAAGACGGCGTCAAAATGACTCGCCACAAATTCATTGGAAAGGGGTCTGCCGTCAAAGTGGAGCACCACCGTCTTCTTATGTAACGCGTATACCTTTCTGGCAAACGTCTCCTGCATCCCCGGCAGGCCGATATCTGTGGAGTCAACCCCCTCTCCCACCGTGGAAGTGATGCCCCAGCCATTTTTTCCGCCAAGGGTCAGAATCACCACGTCCGCGTCCGCCGCCACGCAAAGGGCCTCCTCC
This sequence comes from uncultured Lachnospiraceae bacterium, assembly GCA_965114645.1. Lineage (GTDB taxonomy): Bacteria > Bacillota > Clostridia > Lachnospirales > Lachnospiraceae > UBA3282. The sequence goes on from CBCOZL010000013.1 coordinate 50,333, forward strand.
ATTCCTGCCGTATCACTGCCGGCACAGTTGATGCCCCTTGCATAGACAACCTGGCTCTGCGGCAGATATTCCTGCAAGGCCCGGTACAGGCTCCTGACGGCCGGAAACTCCCTCGAAATCCGTTTCCCGATTCTTGGCGAAACTTCCCTCACCTGTCCCACATAGCTCTGCTCAATGTCATAGACAATCAGACCCGGCTCCTCAAACTCCTGTCCGTCCTCCTCTCTGGCCAACGACATGTCAAGAGCAGCCGGATAGGAAAACGTCCCAAAATAGCTGCGCACATTGTCGCCGTGGGGCCCAAGGACAGCAATTTTTCTGACCTTTTTTGAGAGCGGCAGCAGACGGTTCTCATTTTTTAACAGAATAAAACTCTTCTCGGCAATCTCCTCATTCAGACACTGGGTCTGTACACAGTGTAAGTTTTTCTTCAATTCCCCGATATGCGGATACGGATCTTCAAACAGTCCCAGCTCAAACTTCAGCTTAAGCACCCTCTCAACTGCCCGGTCAATCACTCCCATGGAAAGTTCCCCGGCATCCACAGCCTCCTTCATCCGATAAGTAAATCCTTTGGGTCTCGGGTACTCCACGTCAAGTCCTGCCTGAATCGCCAGCTTTCCGGCCTCCTCAAAACTGTCGGCTACACAGAACGGATCCACCAGTCTGTCAACTGCCACATAGTCAGATACCACAATTCCCTCAAAGCCCATCTCATCCCTCAAAAGTTCCGTCAGGAGTGTTTTGGACGCCACCACGGGTTCCCCGTTCATCGAGCAGTAAGAGCACATCACGCTTCTCATGCCGGCCTCCGTGACCGCACACTGGAAAGGCTTGCAGTGAATTTCCTTGACATCCCTTGGCGACACCATATTCCGCCCCATGTTGATACCGCCCTCAGTAACCCCATGCCCCACAAAGTGCTTCGCCGTTGCAGCGATTCCTTTGCGAAGATCCTCCGTCTGAAGGCCTCTCACAAATGCGCTCGCCATAGCCGATGTCAGAGCCGCATCCTCCCCGTATGTCTCGGTCACCCTGCCCCATCTGGGATCCCTTGTAATGTCCACCACAGGGGAAAGCGCCTGACGGAACCCCACCTCCAGCATCTGCCTGCGGATCACCTCCGCCATCCGCCCAATCAGCTCCGGCTCAAACGTGGATGCCTGCGCAATCGCGCTCGGGAAAACGTCCGCCTCTGTAAACTGGGCCCCTGCACTCGCCTCGCAGTGAATCAGCGCCGGGATACCAAGCTCTGTCTCCTCCACGAGAAATTTCTGCAGACGGAATACATACTCTGCAATATCCTCCACGCACGCCGCCGTGGTAAACGCACCCACATGCCCGATTCCTGACGGCACATATTTCTTAAAATCAGGAATTTCCGTCTCCACCGTCACAAGACAGGTAAGCTGGTCTATCTTCTGTTCCAATGTCATGCGGCCAATCAGATCCTGTGTTCTCTCTTCTGCCGTCAGTCCGGGATTTTTATATCTCTCCATCACTTTTTATCCTTCCTTTTCTGGGATTCCTGGCTTTTCTGCAACAAAATGTCCTGCCGCAAACGACAGGACATTTTGCGTCTCCTCTCTCTTTCTACTGCAAATATTCATCCACATTATCCGACGCCACAATCTTAAAGGGCACATACACATCTTCTATTTCTGCCGGATTTTTTCCGTTTTTAAGCTGCTCAAAAATATCTGCTCCGGCCTGTGCCTGCGCTCTCGCATCCTGCAATGCCGTCATCGCCATCTCCCCGTTTTTGATCGACGTGAGTGCATCATCACTGCCATCCACGCCCAGTACCAATATACCGTCCTGTCTGCCTGCCGATTTTAACGCCTCCACAACGCCAAGCGCCGCATCATCATTCTGACAGACAATGGCATCAATCACATCGTAGGACATCAGACAGTCTTCCGCCGTGCGCATACCTTGATCCTTGGCGTTTTTCACATTGTACTCATCCATGATGGTAATGTCGCTGCGTGCCGCCAATGCATCCGTCAGCCCCTGCTTTCTGTCAATATACTGCTGGTCATTCGGCTCGCCTGTAAAATACAGAATTTGTGCATTTTCCGGGAGAACCTCACAGAGGTAATCGCCCTGCGCCTTACCAGCATCCACATTGGGAGAACCCACATAGATATAACCCTCATAGTCTTCTCCCCCGGAAACCTGTGTCAGGAAAGAAACATAGGGAATGCCGGCTGTCTTTGCAGCCTCCAGAGCCGGCACAGAACCGTCCAGGTCATTGCTGATCGCAGATACCACTTTTGCATTCTGCACGATAAAATCATCCACCTGGCCGTTCTGCACGTTGGTGTCACCCGCCGCATCCGTAACCATGATCTGGATGCCCTTCGCTTCCGTCTCCTCCTTCAGATAGGAGCGGAACTTCGCGCAGTAATTATATGTGTCACTGTTATTCGCAAAACCTACCAGAAAGCCGCCTTCTGATGCCGCCTCCCCATCTGCCTCAGCCGCATCTTCCTTTGCAGACACCGCCTCGTCCGCAGCCGGCGTCTGCGTCTCCTGTGTTCCGATATCACCTTCTCCTCCACATCCTGTCAGCCATGCGGCTGCAAGCACTGCCGGCAGTAAACCTCTTAACACTTTCTTTTTCATAATGTCTCCTTTCCGTGCTCTGGCACATAAGATAATGTTGTGTCACCTGCTCTTTTTGTTTTCTTTTGTCTTGATATCTATAATCACCGCCCCTGCAATCAGCAGACCTTTTACGATGAGCTGATACTGCGTGGAGACGTGAAGCAGGTTCAAAATATTATTGATGAGTCCCACAATGACAGAACCGATCAAAGCGCCTGTGACTGTACCGATTCCACCCAGGAAACTGGTGCCGCCCACGATAACCGCCGTGATGGCATCAAATTCATAACCGCTTCCCACGGAGGGCATGCCCGCCATCAGTCTTGACATCAGGACCACGCCTGCCAGCCCGGTCAGAGCTCCGCTTAAGGTAAATATCATCCGTTTCTTCCTGTTCACATTGATTCCTGACGCAATGGCAGTCTTTTCACTGCCGCCGATGGCATAGATACATGTGCCGAATTTCGTGTTTTTCATCAGCACCGCTATGACCGCCACCACAATGACCATGATTATGACCGGCACCGGAATCCCAAGAACAGCTCCCTGTCCAAGGAACCGAACCTTGTCCACGCCTCCGATACTCTGCCCGTTGGTATAAAGCTGTACCACGCCCTGCAGCACATTGGTCATGGCAAGTGTCGCAATAAAAGGCTGCAGTTTAAAGTGCGTGATCATAAACCCATTGATCCATCCACACACTACGCCGATAGAAATACCCGTAAATATGGCCAGCGGCACATTACCTGTGGACGAAAGCACGCCTGCCGCAAAACACATGGATGTGGTACACAAAAGCCCCGCCGACAGATCAATCATACCCGAGACAATCAGCATGGTCTCTCCACAGGCAATGATCGTGACCACCGAAATCTGCTTTAAAATATTGATCAGATTCTGGGGTTTGAGAAAATTGCCATTGATCATCGCAGAAGCAATGAACAAAATAATAAGTATTAAGACAATCCCATATTTTCTATATATTTCATCTGCTTTTCGCTTTTTCATCTGTCCGCCTCCACTATCATTTTCATAATTTTATCCTGTGTTGCCTCCCCGCTTTCCAGAACCCCGATCTTCTTACCCTGTGCCATAACCGCCACCCTGTGGCTCATGGAAAGCACTTCCGGCATATCGGATGAAATCAGCAAAATAGCCAATCCCTTTTCCGCCAGCTCTGTGATCAGTTTATAGATTTCCTGTTTGGCTCCCACATCAATTCCTCTGGTAGGCTCATCTAAAATCAACACTTTGACATCGCGCACCAGCCACTTGCCAAGCACTACTTTCTGTTGGTTGCCGCCGCTCAGATTTCCCACCAGGGTTTCCGCATCCGGCGCTTTGACCGCCAGACTGCCGCATATCCCTGTGACAGCCTCATGGATCTTCGGTCTCTGCCAGAAACCCCATCTCGTAAACAGGTCGCCGTTTGGAAGCATGATATTTTCCCGAATTGACCTTACCCCCACAAACCCATAGGATGCCCGGTCCTCTGTCGCCATAACCACACCTGCCGATATGGCATCCTGCGTGGAACGAAAGCGGCAGGGCTTTCCGTACATCTTTATGGTTCCAGATGCGGGCCGGTCCAGACCGAAAACAGCTCTGGCAATCTCACTTCTGCCCGCCCCCATCATGCCTGCAAACCCTAAAATTTCCCCCTCTCTGACAGAAAAAGAAATGTCCTCAAATCCTTCTCCCGTCAGCCCTTCTACCTGAAGGACCACCCTGTCTCCATGCGGTTTGACGGGTGGATAAATCTCTTGAATATCCCGTCCCACCATGAGGGAAATCAATTTTTCCTCACTCACGTCCCGCAGGGAACCCGAGCCCACCCACTTGCCATCCCGCAGCACTGTGTACTCATCGCACAGAGAAAATACCTCTTCCAGTCTGTGGGATATGAATACAAAGGCAATGCCTTGATCTCTCAGTTCTCTGACTTTCTGGAAAAAAATCTCCGTTTCCTTATTTGTCAGGGCAGATGTCGGTTCATCCATGATTATCACTTTGCTGCCCCTTGAGATCGCCTTTAAAATTTCAATCATCTGCCTGGATGCAACACTCAGATCTCCCATTTTCATCTCCGGGTCAAAATGCAATCCTATCATCCGCATCCACTCAGCCGTCTTTTTACTGCGCTCCCTCTTATTCAGAAATCCTCCCTTTTGCAAAGGTTCCCGTCCCAGATACAGATTCTCCGCAATGGTCATCTCCGGCACGAAGTTCAGTTCCTGGGAAACAATGGATATTCCATGTTCAAAGGCATCCCCCTCGCTTTTCATGTGGACTTCCTGCCCATTGACCAGAACCGCGCCCTCGTAACTCGTGTAAGTTCCTGACAGAATTTTCATCAGAGTGGATTTTCCGGCGCCGTTCTCACCTACCAGAGCATGGACACTTGCGGTCTTTAACCGTAAATTGACTTGATCAAGCGCCACCACACCCGGAAACTCTTTTCTGATATTTCTCAATTCAACAACCGTTTTTTGATCCACGTTATCCCTCCCCTTTTTGCTAAAACGTTTTAACTCTATTCCTTCACCAATATCTCTCTTTCGTGGCTTAAGTATATAATATTAGGATTAAATGTGCAATATATCTTTTCCATTTTCCAAATTTTTGTCTATTTCTCACATTATTTTTTCCATTTAAAATTTGCTGTATCGTTTCAACTCTTTTTCGTTTTGTCTATTTTTCCGATACCCGGAAATCAATCCGAAACAGACTGCCCGGGAAAGCTTTTCCGCCACCGTCCGACAACCTCACATAGAGCCGTGCAAAAAAACAGACGGGAACCATATAGCATTCCCGCCTTTCGTCCTATTTATGATTTATTTCACAGCTCCCTCTCAACCGCGCTGCCCCTGCGCAGCAGATCCGGCTTGTAGAAAACCTTTTTCCGCTCCGTATTTTCCGATTCCCCAAGCAGCTCAATGAGCGTTCTGCCAATAAAGCTTCCCATCTCCACACTGGGAACGCGCACCGTCGTCAGCGGTGTCTCCATAATATCCGCAAAGGGAACATTGTCAAATCCCACCAGGGAAATGTCCTTCGGGATACGTATCCTATAATTTCTCGCGGCCCGGTAAAGCCCGAAAGCCATCTCATCGTTTGAGGAAAAAATCGCGCTCACCCGCTGCCCCATCAGATAAGAAAAGGCTTCATAACCGCTGTCCATAGAATAATCCCCATAATAAACGAGCTTTTCATCATAGGGAACCCCAAATTCCCCCAAAGCCTGCCGGTAGCCTTCAATTCTTTCCTGCGTCACATAATAAAACTGGTCTCCTGCCAGACAGCCGATTCTCCTGTGCCCAAGCTCCAGAAGATGTCTCGTGGCAAGAAATCCGCCCTGCCGGTAATCAAAACAGACATCTGCACCCGGGCAGTCAAACCCATAGTCATCCATCGTAATGACCGGTATCCCCAGCCCTTCCACATTCTTCCGCAGATTTGAAAGTTCCTCCTGCTTATCCGTCTCCAGCGGCCTCGCCCAGACAAGCGCCGCCACATTCTCCGAAGCGATCTGGTTAATGAGCTTAAGCCCTGCATCCTGCGTCCGCTCCTCCAGAATGTGACTGATCAGGGAATACCCTGTCCCGGACAGCTCCCTGTTGACCGCCATAAAAAGCGCCGCAATATGTGTGTTTCGCACATCATTCATCACGATACCGATCATCCGGCTTTTGCGGTTTACCAGACTGAGCGCCGCCCTGTTTGGATGATAGTTGAGTCGCGCTGCCGCTTCTCTCACCTTCTGCCTGGTATCCTCCGAAATGCGGCTCGGCTTATCCGAGAGCGCCATCGACACCGCCGAGACGGAAACACCGCATTCTTTCGCTACATCTTTAATTGTCGCTCTCATTTTCCGCACTCCCTTTGCCCTAGCAGACTGCCGCACCCTGCACAGACACGGTGTGGTATCTTGATTATACGGCAGAAGGTTACGCTTTTGCAACATGGAGGCCTCCTTTTTCAGCCAGCGCACTCCCTCCTGCGCACATTGTGTCTATTATTTATGAAAATTGCGTATATATTGTCTGATTATTTAATTTCATTTTATATATTTTCTGTAATTTATATTTCCTTTTTTTGAAAAATCTGCTAAAATAGGGTTAAGGAAACGGGATTCCTGCCGATATCCTTAACAGAACAAGGAGTTCGCTGTGCTAAAAGGATATGGCCATATCGAAGTCATGCACAAATATGAATCCAAGGAGGGATCACCGCAATCTATGCAAATGAATGGACTTATAAAGTGGAAGCGGTTATGGCGGTCACACCGGTAAAGAAGGCAGCTTCTGACAAAAATCGCCAGTCCAAGCAGAACCCGTCCCAGGCCTTCGCCAAGAAATTCTTTGCCGAAGTGCTGGATGAGGCCTTTGAGAAGGAAAAGAGTCGAAATATCGAAATCCGCACGACCGGGTACACGAAAAATGCTCTTCCTTTTCAGAATTTTGTGAATTTACGGGAATATTCTTAGAATTGCAAAAAATACAAAAGAAATCAGAAACCTCAGCGCGTCCGGTCTGAGGTTTCTGATTTTTATATGCGCAGCCCCCTGTTTTTCTTTTGCAGGCTGTTAAACTCGCACTCTTTTTTCTTTTGCATCAAATGATATAGTTCCCGCTTTTCTCCCCGTGCCACGCAACCAGATCCGCCAGCGTCACACGGTCCACCACATCGCTGACCGCCTGGTTCAGCATCTGCCACAGCCGCAGGGTAACGCAGCCCTCCTGCCTTTCACAGGCGTTGACCTCATCTTCCAGGCATGCCACCGGGGCAAGCGACCCTTCCGTCAGTCTGAGAATCATGCCTGCCGTGTACTGCGCCGGATCTTTCATCAAATGATATCCGCCCTGCGGCCCCCTGACGCTCTTCACATAGCCCGCCTTATTCAGCGTGGCGATAATCTGTTCCAGATATTTTTCCGAAATCTGCTGCCTGGCCGCAATATCCCGTATTCTGACCGGATCGCCGGTATCATAAACCGCCAGATCCAGCATCAGTCTGAGCGCATATCTGCCCTTTGTGGAAATTTTCATCCTCTGCTCCCCCTTCCTGTCCGCCAAAACCGCTGTCTCAAATCTTCCATTTTCCTATCGTTTTAATATGCTTTATCAAAGTTATATAATAAAAGAAAAAACCTGTCAACCCATGCTTCGGACACGTCAGAAACAGGAAAAGCAAAAATTAGAAAAACAGGACTATTTTCCCATTTCACCTATTAAGAATTTTCTGTCATCGGGCGATATATAACATAAGAGGTGAAGTCCGAAAACCTCCCGACGGGTAAACGGATTTACAGTGTAAACAGGTAAAGCTAAGGAGGGCAAAAACATGAATAATATGAACGGTGTCAACAGCTATAATGCCATGCAGAAGAACCTTTACAGCACGGCATCCCAGAGCAGAAGAACTGCCAAAGCTGACAGCAAGACCACCGACGAAACCAAAAAGACAAACACCAATTCCGTACAGCTGAGCGACAAGGCGAAAGCTCTTTTACAGGAATTGAAGAAAACCTACAACAATGCAGACATCTATGTTGCCGAATATGAGACCGATGAGGAGGCTGCTGAATATCTCTCCCGTGGTTCCAAGGATTTCAGTATACTGATTGATCCCGAAGAGCTTGAGAAAATGGCCAACGATGACGAAGTGAAGGAGAAGAACCTCTCCCTTCTGGATGAATCCCTCGGCAAGCTCAGCGACATGAAGGAAGAGTTAAAGGAAACCGGCCGCGAAGATGAAGTCGTAACACTCGGCGTAAACATCGGCAAGGACGGACAGGTATCCTACTTTGCGGAACTTGAGAAATCCGGCGAGCGCACGAAGGAATTCGTGGACAAAATGCGCGAGGACAAGAAAGAAGCCGCAAAGGAAGTGGAAGCTGAAAAAGCCGGTAAAGCGCAGGACAAATACAATTATGAGCACAGCAAGCGGGCTACCATATCCGCTAACAGCGTAGAAGATCTGCTCGAAAAGATTAAAAACTTTAGCTGGGACAGTGTAAAAGAAGAGACAACCATTCCCATGCCCGGAAAGAATTTCGATTTCACCGTCTAACAGGTCGAACAAGTTCGATCGCGGAATCCGCTTCGCGGACTCGAAATATTGAGATATTCTACACACAAAAAGACCGCTCTCTGGCGATAACGCGGAGGGCGGTCTTTTCTATTCTCTTAAAATCTCTTGATCTTCTTTGTGGTATTCTTTTCAAACTCCGTATCGCGCAGTTTCACGCTTACCACGCGCTTATACAGGGGCGCATTGTCATTGTATGCATCGACAATCTTCTGGATCTCGCCCTCCACATTCTTGATCTTTTTCCTGGCAGCGTACTCCAGATCGGGGAAAATCTCCGCCTCGATCACGCCATCCTTCTCCCTCACAAGAATCTCCTGCACGAGACGCGCCGCGCCGATCCTGTTTTCCAGCTCCTCCGGGGAAACATTCTCTCCGTTTGGCGTGATAATGAGATTCTTCTTTCTTCCCGTGAGGAAAAGGAACCCGTCTTCGTCCACATAGCCAAGATCTCCCGTCCGAAGCCATCCGTCCACCAGTGTTTCCGCTGTCTCCTCCGGCATTTTGTAATAGCCCTGCATGACGCTTGAACCTCTCACCCAGAGCTCCTCGTCCACCACTTTTACCTCACAGTTCGGCATACATTTGCCGATGGAGCCATCCTTTTTATCGTTGGGACAGTTGGAGCTGATCACAGGCGCACATTCCGTCATGCCATACCCCTGCAGAATGGTAATCCCGTACTTTTCAAACCGTTTCAGGTAATCGGGATTTAAGTACGCGCCGCCGCTGCATATGGTATGAAACTGTTTTCCAAAGACCTTGGCTTTTATGATGGGCGCCGGGAGCCAGTCAGTCTCCTCCAGCTTCTTGGCAAAGGTCTCAATCATAAGCGGCACCATAAGGATGATGTTCGGCTCAAAGAGCTTGATATTTTTTAACACCCGCAGCAGGGAATCGTTGATGCAGATCACCGTTCCCAGAGACATGCCCTTTAAAATATCCATGCTCAGGCAGTAGGCATGGTGAATCGGCAGTACCGAAAGCAGCACCATCCCCGGTTCAAAGCCCATATCCTGTGCCGTGGCATTCTCCGCCAGGTTCCTGTGGGTCAGCATCACACCCTTGCTCTTTCCCGTGGTGCCCGAGGTAAACATGATGGTGGCCAGATCTTCCGGCTGCGGGCTGTGGGCATAGCCCGGCTCCTGCCCGCGAAGCAGCTCCCCGAAAAGAATCGTCCCTTCCGGCACATCCGCCGCAGATGCCTCCGGCTCTGTGGCAATCCTGTATTTCAATTTCGGGCATTTTTCCACCGAAAGCTCCGCCACCGCCGCGCGCGCCTTATCATACACCAGCACTGTCGCATCCGCCCGGTCGATCAGCTCGCACAGATCCTCTGCCGGAAGATTTGCATCCAGCGGCACCGCCACGCTGCCGCCATTCACCGTGCCGTAGTAGGAGACAAGCCACGGATAAGAGTTGTCTCCCACAATCGCTATGTGGGCGCCCTGTTCGCCGAGGCTTTCAAGCGCCGCCGAAAAGCGCTCGCTGTCCTCCCGAATCTGCCGGTAGGTCTTCGCCTCCACGACCGTCTCTTTTTTGCCGTTTCCTTTATCTCTCTTCGCCTTGTAACGTACCGCATCCTGAGGGCCGTACGCCTCAGACGCCTTGACTAAAATTTCTCTGATCGTACTACTAAATTCGTTCATACTTCCTTCCATTCCGAAGCGTCCTGTGCCGGAAACCGCAGGCATCCTGTCATATACCGCACTGGGTCCGAAACCATCTGTAACGCTTCTGCACAAATTCCCGATGAAAAAGCAACGCCATCAGATCGGTTTCCCATCTGTTACAAGCTCCCGAGGTAATCCACCGCCTCCTGCACGGTGCGGATGCCTGCTGCCTTCTCCTCCTCGATCTCCACCTCAAACGTATCCTCCACCTCGCCGAGCATACTCATAAAATCAAAGGATGAAAAGCCAAGATCCTCCATAAACCGGGACTCCGGCCTGATATCTTCCCTCTTCACTTCCACATAGTTCATAATGATTTCCGCCAACTGATCAAACATATCCTGTCAACCTCCTTTCCTAAATTAATTTGATGATATCACCAATCTTCATATTCGGGTTTTCCGTCCCTTTGAACATAATCTTACACATATAATAGTAGAAACGCTCCAGCGTCTCACGGCTTACCGCCGCCACCTGATGCTCGAAGTTGAAATCCAGTCCGTTGTCATCGGAACGGTGCATCACCGTCAGATACATAGCCTGCGTAGTCGCTCCGTTTGGATACCATTTTGTCTTATATCGGATATCCCCAAGCTGATCTAAACCTTTTTCCTTCAGGGTCAAGGGCTGGTAGGTCAGGGACATAGGTTCGTAAGTTGCTCCCTGCGGCGTATGGTAGAGTCTGCTTCTGTAACCGAAATACTCCACAGGATTGTAATTCGTGTGACGGAACACTTCATTCTGCCCGTTGCGGATGGCAAGGATGCCTTCCATAAAAGTCTGGTCTTTGGAGAGAATGGTCCGAAACGGGAAGGAATGGATTCGGGTTCCGCCCGACTTCTTCTCCATAAGGGTTGCCCTTCTGGCATACGCCACGTTGATGGACACATCATCGTTGTCATTCATTTTCTGCAGGTATGTGCGGATTCCCATGATCAGCAGACACTGCAGGGAAATATGCTGCTCCTCACAAAACCGCATCAGCCTCTGGGTCGGCTCTTCCTCCAGATGAAAAATGTCGAGCGCGGAGTCCACTTTTGCGGTTGCGGAAAAGGCAGCCCTTGTTCCGGGAAACTGTTTTCTCGCCGCCTCCAGCTGCCCCGGCCCCTCGATGCCGTTAAAGATCGGCTCCGACTCTCCGATCAGCTTCTCAAAATATTCTCTGTCTCTGGCCTGCGCTCTGCTTCCCGCCTCGTAAGCCAGATCTTTCTCCAGCTGCTCTGTAAAGGAGCGCATGTCTGACGGATAGGCAACTCCCTCAAATTTGGCATTACAGTAAAGCTCGATCACGTCCCGCAGGAAACAAATCAGGGACTGTGCATCAAGCAGCATATGGTCACCCAGCACATAGAGCCCCTGACAGCCGTCCGGCGTCTTAATCATCACCACCCGGTTCATGGGACTGTCCTCTCTCTGGAAAGGCACCCGGGTCCATCCTGTCATAATCTCGGCCGCTTCCTCCATCGTTTTGCCCGTGAAATCCACATACTCGATATCCCGCTCTTCCTTCTCCGCCACATACTGGTACCACTGCTCTTCCTTCTTATCGTAAGCAAAGCGTACCCGCATGGACTCACAGCGCTCATACGCCTTGTAAACCGCCCGTTTCAGTTCCTCGATATCCAGTTCGTATTCAATTGTCAAGCTGGTTCCAATGTTTACAACCTCTTTCTTCGGGCAAAAATCCATATAGAAAATATGGAACTTCTGCGCCACTGTCAGAGGATACGTCTTCTGACCCTTTCTTGTTTTCATAGCTCCCTCCTTCATTCTGCTTCCATGATTCCACATCGCGGGATCTCAGAATCCACGGACGAGCAGGCTCGTCCTGGAGAATGCCCGTTTTCCGGGCATTCTCCTAAGTGAAACGGAGTTGCGAAGCAACTCCTAGAAGTTCTCCGCGAAACAGCCTCTGCTGTGAGCGGCCAGAACTTCTTTTCACTCTAGTACTTCGCCGATAAACTCCGTCAACGCCTCCTCATAGCTTTCCATGTCTTTGTAGTAGCTCTCCGCGTGGGCGGCTCCCTCTATAATGAGCTTGCGCTTCTTTGAACCACAATGCTCATAGATCTCATCACACATGCTGCACGGCACAAAGGTATCATTTCCGCCGTGGATAAACAGGATCGGCACCTCAGCCTTCTCCACCTCCCGCTTTGCATTACATTCGTCCATACCGTAGCCCGCAAGCTTCCTGTTCACAAGATCCGCACCCGGAATCAGCGGAAAAGCCGGCAGATGGTACATGGAGTGCAGCACATGGGTAAACACTTCTTTCGGGGAGGTAAAGCCGCAGTCGGAAACAATACCCTTCACCTGCTCCGGCAGCGAAAGACCGCTCAGCATCAGAAGCGTTGCCGCTCCCATAGATGTACCGTGGAGAAGAATTTCCGTCTCCTCACCGAGCTCTTCAACCGCCCATCTGACCCACCCAAGGGCATCCTGTCTGTCGAGACATCCAAAACCGATATATTCTCCTTCGCTTGCGCCGTGGGCCCTTGCATCGGGCAGCAGCATGGCAAATCCCCTCTTCTGATAGTAATCCGACAAGCCGATATAGTCAGACATCCCCTGGCTGGTGTAACCGTGGAAGCAGATCACAAGCTTCTGTCTCCCCTGCTGATCCTGCGCCGGAAAATAAGTGGCATGGAGCTTCAGTCCGTCAAAACTCGTCTGCCACACATCGTTATGAGGGCGTTTCATCATGGCCTCTTTTCGCCCCTCAATGAGCGGCATGTACTGGTTCCAGTCCGTGCCTGCCATCTTCATGGTGCGCTCGGTTTTCGCCCTGCCGCGCTTCATGGTACGCCCATAAAAATAGGCGATCTCCCCGCCGCAGACTGCCGCCAGAAGCCCTGCTCCCAGCATTGCTTTTTTTAATATTCCCTTCTTTTTCTTCATTTCTTCTTCGCCTTCTTTTCCGCCTTTTTCATCTCACGCTGTTTGGCTTCAATGATCTCCTTTAAGCGCAGCGCCTTGTCAATATTGCCTTCCACCTTAAGTTTCTGGGTCGTGAACGCCCACACCGGATCCATCTCGCCTTCCGCGATCTTTATGAGCACATCGGGCGCGCAGATAAACCTGGCATCCCTGTCGTAATATTCGTAAGGCTCCACATAGAGCACCCCGTCCTTCACTTCCACATAGAAAGCGCCTCCCGCCTCCTCATCCTCAATGTCAAACTCAAAAGCCAGATGCTCGTGGATGTCGCTCACATCCGCACCCATGAATCTTCCCTTAATGTCGTAAAAAAAATCTGCGTAAGTCATTTCCCTTTCCTCCTGACGGAGCCGTCCGCTCCAAACTCACTCATTTCCCATTTTCGACCAACGGTCGATTTTATCCTTTCTAACAATATCACATATTTCGACCAGCGGTCAATACGTTTCAAAAATAATTTTACGCAATCTTGTCATGTTGATTGTCCACACCGCTAATCTGTGATACAATCGACACAATAAACACCCATTTATTTACCGGCAAAGAAAGGCGCTTCACTATGGCAGACACCCAGAAATATGACAGAATTTTAGATGCGCTGCAGCAGCTTATGATCGATGAGAGCATACAGAATATCTCTGTCAGCGACATTGCCGCCAAAGCGGGCATTGGCAAAGGCAGCATCTATTACTATTTTCCTTCAAAAGAGGCAATTTTAGACGCGCTGATCCGAAGAAATTATGAAGCGCCCTTACAGACGGCAAAGCTGCTGGCTGACCAGACGGATATCCCGCCCTTTACACGGATGGCCATGCTGTTTCAGGCCTGCCGCAGTTCGGCGGCGGCTTTCTTAAAACAGGGCAGTGAAAAAAGCAGAACCATCACTCTGCAGGAATCCGCTTACCTGCACCAGAAATATTTAAATTATCTGATCTCGGAATTGAAGCCAAACCTGGCAAAGATCATCAGGCAGGGGATTTGTGCCGGCGAAATCCATTTTGACTTTCCAGAGGCGCTGGCTGAAATTGTACTGATCGTCCTTGGCGTAAAGCTGAACAACACGTTTCTCTCCACCACACCAGAGGACTGCGAATACACCATACGGGGACTGATCTCCCTGTTAGAGCAGGGCACCGGGCTTTCCGAAGGAACTTTAAGTTATCTGAACTTAACCGAATAACAAATCATCGCTCGGCAGCGATGATTCAGAGAATGCTTCGCATTCTCCCTGAATGTTTTACACGATTGCACTTTTCTATAGAATAACAAATCGAACGCTGTTCAATTGTGAGATCCGCTCTGCGGGCTCGAATAAAAAAGGAGGATCATACATGCAAGAAAATAACCTCACCGGGCGGCTGACACTGCCCACAGATGTGGATATGGTGGACGAAACCATACGGCTTAAAAATCTCTTAGGGGCGGACGCCCTGCGGGACTGTGACGGGACGGACATGCCTGAGGCGCTGTTGTCCCAGGACGCAAAAATCTACGCCACCTACTACACCACCAGAAAGGATAATGCCTGGGCTGAGGCAAATCCCGAAGAAATCCAGCAGGAATACCTGATCAGCGACCGGGTGACCGCCAGGGACAAAACCCTGCGCATCCGCCTGATGAAAGGGTTCCACACGCAGCAACTTAAGGTGAATACCATCGACGATCCCAAACGCTGGTGGGAAGTCATCGACAGGACCACGGGGGAAATTGTCTCCACGGACCACTGGCAGTACGACGAGAGCACAGGCGAAGTGGTGATCGACACCGTTCCCTATCATCAGTATACCGTAAGTTTTCTTGCTTTCCTGATCTGGGATCCCGTGCATATGTACAACTTTATCACCAACGACTGGAAGGACGCCCCGCACCAGCTCACCTTTGATGTGCGCCAGCCAAAGACACAGGCTTATGTGAAGGAGAAGCTGCGCCGCTGGTGTGAGGAAAATCCCAGTGTGGACGTGGTGCGCTTCACGACCTTTTTCCACCAGTTCACCCTGACCTTTGACGACCAGAAACGGGAAAAGTTCGTGGAATGGTTCGGCTACAGCGCAAGCGTCAGCCCCTATATTCTGGAGCAGTTTGAAAAGTGGGCCGGCTACCCATTCCGCCCGGAATACATTGTGGACCAAGGCTACCACAACTCCATCTTCCGCAGCCCCTCAAAGCAGTTCTTAGACTTTGTGGAATTCCAGCAGATCGAGGTGAGCAGGCTTGCCAAAGAGCTGGTTGATATTGTCCACAGCTACGGCAAGGAAGCCATGATGTTTTTGGGCGATCACTGGATCGGTACAGAGCCTTTTGGCAAATACTTTAAAAGCATCGGACTGGATGCGGTGGTCGGATCCGTGGGGGACGGCGTCACCCTTCGCATGATCTCCGACATACAGGGCGTAACCTATACGGAAGGCCGGCTTCTGCCCTACTTCTTCCCGGATGTGTTCACCGAGGGCGGCGATCCCATCGGTGAGTCAAAAGACAACTGGATGAAAGCGCGCCGGGCAATCCTGCGCTCTCCCGTGGACCGGATCGGCTACGGCGGCTATCTGAAACTGGCAAACGAGTGGCCCGGCTTTATTGACCGTATCAGTCAAGTCGTGGCGGAGTTCCGGCAGATCCATGCCAACATGCAGGGATCCCAGGCATACACCGCCCCCTTTAAAGTAGCTGTCCTCAACAGCTGGGGAAATCTGCGCCGCTGGATGGCAAACCAGGTACACCACGCTCTCTGGTACCGCGAAATCTATTCCTATGTAGGTGTGATTGAGGCCCTGAGCGGCATGCCCATCGATGTGGAATTCATTACTTTTGAGGAGATGAAACAGGGAATTGATCCGGCCATCCGGGTTATCATAAACGCCGGGGATGCTTACACCGCTTTCAGCGGCGGCGAGGTCTGGAAAGATCCCGAACTGGTCTGCACCCTGCGCCGTTTCGTGGATGAGGGCGGCGGCTTTATCGGTGTGGGAGAACCCACTGCCTGCCAGTATCAGGGACGCTATTTCCAGTTGAGTGACGTTCTCGGCGTGGACAGAGAGCTTGGCTTCTCCATGAGCACTGACAAGTACAATGAACTGAACAGGGAACACTTTATTCTGGAAGATGTGACAGGCAGCATTGATTTCGGCGAAGGAAAGAGCCGCATCTACGCCCAGGGTGAAAACTATCAGATTCTTGATATGGACGGTAAGTACAGCCGTCTTGTGGTCAACGAATACGGCAAGGGACGCAGCGTCTACTTCACAGGACTGCCCTACTCCCCGCAGAACTGCCGCATTCTGCTGCGCGCCATCTACTATGCAGCCCACAGAGAAGAGGAGATGAAAAAATACTACGTCACCGATGTGGAAACCGAGATCGCTGTCTTTGAAAAGACGGGGATGATTGCCGTGATCAACAACACGCAGGAGCAGAAGAAAACCGACCTCTACATGGACGGCGTTCTCAAAATGCATCTTGATCTCGCTCCTATGGAGCTCAAGTGGATCAACTATAAAGAATAAGGAACCGTACATGCTCCCGCCTTCTGTCTGTGCAAAAGGCGGGAGCTGTTATGAAAAGAGCAGACGATGCGGTTACACCGTTAAATCGGTAAAGATCTGCTCAATATAAAAAGCGTCCTGAGATGCTTTTTTTCATCATACTCGGTTAATATCATATGCAACACCTCCGCTTTCTGTTTTGTCAGGATATCCTTGAGTATCCCCTTATCAATACAGGTGTCGATGGCTGTGTGGACAGCCTCTTCCCTGCGCATTCCGCTTCGTATATTCTCCTCTATCTCTGCAGAAAATTCCGAATACTCCCACAGTCTGCGGCATTTCTCCATAAGCGCCTGATTATAACCGCGGTTGATGTTCAACACCTCGCAGGTACATTCCAGACAGCCGCTCCCCCGTCCTGCGGAAAAGGAATCCGAAAGGTAGAGCATCAAATTGTCTGTCTGCATACCGACACCGTTATAAAAGACAATATATACGGGTGTAGGCAGATCCACTCGTTTCGTTCTGTAAATATCGTCACTGCGGGAGGTAAGAAGCCTCTCAAACTGCCGAGGATCATAGGCGCCGCTTTGTTTTAGCGGTTTTGCAGTCAGTACAGACGATTTTCCAGGCAGCCGCTGCAATCTACAGGGTACACCCCGTCAAAGCACGCCTTGCACAGCGGCAGACCTCCCGTCATCTCAGAAAGATCTTCTATACACAGATAACCGAGAGAGTCCGCCCCGATCATCTCCCGGATCGCCTCCACACTGTAGTTTGCCGCGATAAGCTGGGAATCGGAAGGCACATCAGTGCCAAAATAGCACGGATATAGAAAAGGCGGCGAGCTGATTCTCACATGCACTTCTCCTGCTCCTGCCTCCTTCAACATACGAATCAGCTTGGCAATGGTGGTTCCCCTCACAATGGAATCATCCACCAGCACGATCCGCTTGTCTTTTACCGCCGGTTCCAGCACGCTCAGCTTCATACGGACAGCGTCTTCCCGCTCCTTCTGGGTAGGCTTAATGAACGTTCTGCCTATGTAGCCGTTCTTATAAAACACCTGTCTGAAAGGAATCCCGCTTTTCCGCGCGTATCCCTGCGCCGCCGGAAGCCCCGACTCCGGCACTCCTGTCACTAAATCTGCCTCCACGGGATAGGACTCTGCCAGCAGCTCCCCCGCACGGATTCTGGCGTCATACACCCGCATGCCGTCCATCGTACTGTCCAATCTGGCAAAATAAATATACTCGAAGCTGCAGTGGGCGCACCGCTCCGCCTTCGGCAGCATCTGAGACCGTATCTCCCCGCCGGAAATCGTGACCACTTCCCCCGGCAGAATATCCCGCACAAAAGAAGCTCCCACAGCATCCAGCGCGCAGGACTCCGAAGCCAGCACATACGTCTGTCCCCGTTTTCCCAGACAAAGCGGCTTCAATCCATAGGGATCCCGCACCCCGATAAGCTTTCTGGGACTCATAATAACCAGTGCATAGCCTCCCTTTATTTTCAGGGCCGTCCTGTATACCGCCTCCTCCACCGCCGTCGAGTGCACCCGTTCCCTCGCGATATGAAAAGCAATCACTTCTGAATCCGTGGTGGTGTGAAAAACCGCCCCGTTCTGGATCAGCTCCCATCTCAGTTCCGGCGTGTTAATCAAATTACCATTATGGGCAAGCGCAAGCGTTCCCTTAATATAGGATAGAACAAGAGGCTGGGCATTCCCTGCCACAGACGCCCCTGTCGTGGAATAGCGCACATGGCCAAGTCCAAGATTCCCATCCATTTTCTCCAGAACCTCTTTCGTGAACACCTCGCTTACCAGACCGAGATCCTTGTGAAAGCACACATTGCCCCGCTCCCTATCGGTTCTGGAAACCGCTATGCCGCAGGCCTCCTGTCCTCTGTGCTGTAATGCCGTCAGTCCGCAGTAGAGCCACGGCGCCACATTTTCCCCTTCCGATCCGTACATGCCCACCACACCGCAGGCCTCCTTTATTCCAGCCATTTTCATTCCTCCTCGCAGACAGAGGGATTCCGCCTTTTCTCTGTCATTGCCTGTCGCCTTCTGACTCTGCTTATACGCGCAGAAAGGGACAAAGAAATCCTTTTAGACTTCTTTGTCCCAACTTGTTTATTTTATCACAGGCAGTTCCTTTTTTCCAGTGTCTTTTTACGCTTTTATTATATTGCTTACATGATATCCCCTCTACCCTCTCACCACCGACAATACCCCGTCCGTCATGCCATAGACCACATCCGCCGCAGCAGCCACCGCATCGTTGTGGGTCACCACGATCACCGCATAGTTGTCCTCGTGAGCCAGCTTGCACAGAAGCTCCACAATCACCTTCTCATTCTGGCTGTCCAGATTTCCCGTGGGCTCGTCGGCTAAAAGAATCTCACCGCCCGCCGCAACCGCCCTCGCAATGGCAACCCTCTGCTGCTCCCCGCCGCTGATCATGCCGGGCATCTTTTTGTAGAGCGTCTCCGGCAGGCCGACCTTTGCCAGATACTCCCGTGCCTTCGCCCTGGCCTCCTTCGCCGGGACATGCTGCAGCTCCATCGGAAACATGACATTCTCCATCACCGTCAGCAGTGGGAACAGATGAAAGGCCTGATAAATGACCGACGCCCGGTTCAGACGGTACGCGTCCCGGTTCATCTTCCGCATATCCTCCCCCTCCACGGTAAGCGTTCCCTCTGTGGGCACATCAAGACCCGCAAGGAGGGAGAGAAAAGTGCTCTTGCCGCTGCCGGATTTTCCTGTGATCGCATACACCTTCCCCCGCTCGAAGGAACAATTCACCTCCGAGAGCGCCTTCGTCTTCTGATACTTCGTCTGGTAGATGTAAGTCACATTTACCGCCTCAATGATTTTTTCCATGCTTTCCTCCATTCTACCGCCTGCGCGGTACTTTTGTTTCCACAACAATTCAGACTGACTCCGAAAGAAGCGCAAGCGGCTCCTGTCTCAGATTCACATATATCCCGGCCATCGACACCGACAGGGTAAAGAGGAAGACTGCGCCGCCGGATGCCGCCGCCACCCGCCAGTCCGGCCCGGTCAGATAAACGGCTTCCTCCTTCACGCGCCCCTCCTCGTCCTCCTGGGGCGCCCCGTTGCTGTAACGGGTATCATAGGGCTTTGGGCGCATCATCGCCGCCCCCGCACTTCCCGCAAGAATCTGTCCGATGACAGCCCCCGCAATACAGCCCGCCAGCGCAACAACCACAATCCCCGCAAGGAGCGACCTGCCGCACTGCCCTTTTGTCATGCCAAGGCTCCGCTCAATGGCCGTGCGCCTTCGCTGCTTCGCGATAAAAAGGTGGCAGAAAAAGACAACGATGCAGGCCGCACTGACAATCCCCATTGTGAGCAGAATCAGGGACATCCGTTCCATGTTTTTTAGCCCTGCCTCCAGTTTGGAATAGCCGCCGTCATAAAAGGTGATCTCCACATTCTGTATGCCCTGTTTCTCCCAGAGCGCTTTATAGGTTTCCATGCTCTCACTGCCGTTTGGAATCTGAAAAGCGGTGGTGTACCCCTTCATCGTGCCGTACTGGGCAATGTGATTCTCGTTGCTGTTCTTGATGGAAGCTGTAGGGATAAAAATTTCGTTTTCCGCAAGCAGATACCCCAGGCTTCTGCCCGGGCTCACAGTGTGGTCGTAAATCCCCCGGATCTGCCAGTCGGCTTCCTCAAACGGCTCATAAGCCTTTCCCTCCGCGGTGAGCCGTCCCTGCACACCGCCTCTGCTTGCGGACTCCGCGTAATTGGCATAGCGCAGCACCAGATGAACACGGTCTCCCACTTTCAATTTATTCCTCACAGCGAAGTCATCCGGCACCAGACAGACCCGGTTCCCCTGACGGTAATCCTCCTCCGAAAAGGCTTCCCCCTCCGATATGTAGGCTTCTTTGGCATAAAATGCCATAATCAGATTCAAATCGTTTGTGACCGTCACCGGGAGAGAGTCGTAACTCAGTTCGTACTCTCTGCAGAGTGCAAGCCATGCCTTCCCCTCCTCCGTCTCATAAAAGCCGGGCACAAGCTCCTGCACCGGGTTCTGTGACAGATGACTGGGAAGAATGCGTCCCTTGGAATCAGCCTGGGTTGAGCACGGCCCGTCCACTGGCTGGTACTCAAAGCGGCCGGCGATCGGGTTCTCGGCCACCTCCCCGTCGTGCGGAAGCCCCAGCACAAGCTCCATGAGATACGTTTTCCCCGCATACATCGGTTCGGGATTCCTCTCCGTATGGGCACAGTAGTAAAACTTGTCAAAGGAGATCGGATAGTAGCTGAACAGCACCCGCTTCAATTCCATCTGCACCGGGTCTGCAGGCACACAGTCCTCCACCGGGGAAGCCTCCACAATCATAAAATGCCACATTCCCCTGTCATCGTCCCGCAGTCTGAGTCCCGGCGTCTGGGCCATGTAACAGGCCCGTCTGTCAGGCCCGCTCAGATACTCTGCGCCCTCGAAGTCCAGCACATCCGGCTGCACCGTCTCCCCGTACACGGGCTGGCTCACATATCGGTAAGATTTCCGATCCGCTCTCCACACCGCCTTCTGCACCGTCTTTTCCGGCTTCTGCTCCACCGTGCCGATGGTGGTGAAAATCTGTTCAAAGTGTGCCATATTGTCCGCGCAGAGCTTTCTGAGATTTGCGCCCAGGCAGACAAGCTCCACCGTAAAAGACAAAAGCAGGAAAAAGAGCGCTGTCTTTACCGGCGTCCGCACAAGTCTGATCAAACTATTTTTCACTGCCGCCACACCCTGTTCCCCCTCTACTCATTTTTGCCAAGCAGCTCCATCACACTGAGCCGGTGGAGCGGGAGAAGGGCCGCCGCTGTCCCCGCAAGAAACGCGAGTAAAAACAGCACGCCTGCCTGCACACAAACCTTCCCGGCCGCATCCAGAAGCAGTACGGCTGCCGCACCCCCGCAAAGAACGGCAAACGCAGCCACAACCGCCGTCTCTGCAAAAAACAAACCGAAGCTCCTCCCCAGTCCCGCCCCGAGGGAGCGCAAAAGCGCATACTCCTCCCGCCTGCCCTGCATGGAAAGATAGCTGCAAATATATCCGATAAAGACAACGACCGCCGCCACCAGGGGAAACATTCCCCGAAGAAGCGCCAGGTTCTCCTCCAGCGCCTGTGCAGAGCGGATAAATCCTTCATCCATGATTGTCAGGGCATTGCCGTCATAAGAAAAGTCTGCCCTCGAAGCCACCGGGAGCATCCCGATCTTCTGCATCTCCTCCTTGCACTCGTTCAAACGAAACGGGTCTTTCACCGCGAAGGCGCCGGAATCCGCCATAAATTCGATGCCCTGCCTGTAGAATGCCTCCCGCATGCAGTCGAGCGGGAAGACCACATCCGCAGGCACCCAGTTTCCCCTGTATTCCCCAAGCCGCATGGCGCCGATAATCCTGTAAGTATCCGTGCCAAGCCTGTCCAGAAAAATTTCATAGTTCCGCTCCTCATAGCGGTAGCAAAACAGTGTCAGCTCCACCTCGTCCCCCAGACGAAGGCCCTCCCGCTCCATCAGAGCAGCGTCCATGATACATACCTTCTCTGCCGTCTCCAGTGCATCTGCGTCTTCCCCCGGGAGAAACGTGATTTCCTCCTCCTTAAGGCCCGGCACACCCCCGACCGCATTCATGCCTGTCCCGTAATAATTCAAATTTCCCTCATACTCCCCGGCTGTAAACGCGCCAAATCCCAGACGAAGCCGCACGGTGAACACCGCATCTTTTACATGCTTTGAAGTGCGGATGGCCTGCACCCGGTCTTCCCTGATGGTCATGCCGTCCTCAAGGGTTCCGTTTAAATTACTCACCTTCGCCTGCACCGGCATTGCCTCCGGGAGCCGCTTAAGCTGTCCTTCCGTGCTGTCCATATTTCCGGCATAGACATTCAGAAGAAGCACCGTCAATACCCCCGTCAGCCCGGAGAGAATGCTCCTGCATTTATGCCGTGCGATCCCTCGCCCGATCTGCATGACCTCAAACATCATACCCCAACTTTCCTCTCACTTCTCCTTCATTCCAGACACTTCCATCCTGTCTTCCACTTCCCGCAGCCAGACTGCTCCGCAAAAGACAAAACTCACCGTTCTGCCCCGGAAAGAAGCGCAAGGGGCTCCTCCCTCAGATTTCTGTAAATCCCTGAAAGCGCCGTCCCCACAGCAAACAGAAAAACCAGACTGCCGCAAAGAACCGCAATCCGCCAGTCCGTCTCCGTCAGATAAGCGGATTGCAGCATCCCGCTCCCCTCTGCATTCCCATCTGCGGCTTCCTCCTCGCTTCTCTCCCTGCTAAACTGTACCTCCCCATTGCTGAACCGGGTATCAAAGGTTTCCGTGGATGTCATCTGCGCCGCCGCGCTGCCTGCAATGAGCTGCCCCGCAAAACCGCCCGCCGCACTGCCCGCAAGGGCGATCACCAGAACGCCTGCAAGGAGGGATCTGGCGCACTGTCCCTTCGTCATACCAAGGCACCGCTCGATGGCCGTCCATTTCTTTTGTTTCGCGATGAAGAGATGACAGAAAAAAATCACAATACAGACCGCGCTTACCACGCCGGTCGCCAGAAGAACCACGGACATAGTCTGCATATTTTTCAGTCCGCCCTCCAGCTTACTGTAGCCGCCGTCGTAGAAAGTGATCTCCACATGATCCACCCCCTGCGCCTCCCACAGCTTTTTGAAGTTTTCCATACTGTCATTTCCATTGGGAATCCGAAAGGCGGTGGTGTAGCCCTTCATGGGGCCGTGGAGCGCAATGTTCTGTTCGTCACTGTTTTTGATGGAAGCCTTTGGGATAAACACTTCATTTCTGTCAAGCGTATATCCCCAGTCCCCGTCTCCACCGACACCCACCTCATAAATCCCTTTGATCGTATAATCGCTCTCCTCAAAAGGCTCATAGATGCCGCCCTCCGCGTTTAAACGGGCCTCCCCACCGCCCCTGCCCGGAGAGGCCGCGTAGTTGGCATAGCGAAGCGCCAGATGCAGGGAATCCCCTGTTTGAAGCTTGTTTCTTCTGGCGAAGCGGTCCGATATCAGGCACACCTTGTTTCCCTGTTCATAGTCCTCTTTCGAAAAAAACGCCCCCTGCGAAAGGTAAGCCTGCTTCGTATAAAAAGCCATAATCAGATTCAGATCCTGCGTAGCTGTCACGGGAAAACTCTGAAACCAGTGCCGCAGTTCAAAATCCCGGCAGAGGGTCAGCCACGCTTTTCCCCGTTCCGTCTCATAAAATCCCGGCGTCAGTTCTTCTATCCACGTTCCTTCCAAATCCGTAGGCAGCCGCTTCCCGTCCGCATCTGTCTGTGTGGAACTGGGTCCCTCCATAGGCACATATTCAAAAATGGCGGCAGAGCCCTTCTCTTTCCATTCATGGGTCCATCCGTCTGCCAGAGCCATCAAGTACGTTTTATCTGCATACAGGGTCTGTGGATGCTGCGTATTGTGATCACACAAATAGATGGGAGAAACATTCACCGGGTAGGTGCTGTACAGGACCCGCTTTACCTCTATCTTTACCGGGCCGGCAGGGGCACAGTCTTCCAGGGGTGACGCTTCTATAATCATAGCCTGCGACATCCCCTCATTGTCCTCCTTCAGCTTATACTCAAACGGCAGCGCCTCGTAGTAAGCCCGCTGCTCCGGCCCGCTCAGATATCCGGCCCCCGCAAAGTCCAGCACATCGCTGGAGATGGTTTCTCCATACACTGCCCGGTTAAAATACCGAAAGTCCTCCTCATTCGCATACCATACGGCCTCCTGCTGTGTCCGCTCCGGCGTCTGCTCCACCGTACCGATGGTCACAAAAATTTCCTCAAACCGTCTCAGATTGTCCCCGTTTAGTTTCCAGAGACTCCCTCCCGCACAGACCAGCGCCACCGTAAAAGACAGCAGCAGGAAAAAGAGGGCCGTCTTCACCGGCGTGCGCGCAAGTCTGGTCAGACTGTTCCTGATCATCATACTTTCCTCCATAGTTTTACCCTGCGGCATTGCGAAGAATGCTGCCTAATCCTTTTTGGTCAGCATCTCCATCACGCTGAGCCTGTGAATCGCCAAAACCGCCATCGCCGCTCCCGACACAAATGCCAGAAAAAACATCGCTCCCGACAGGGCAAGCACGCTGACCGCCGGATGCAGAAAGACCCATGCCGCCAGACTGCCAAAAAGGCAGGCTCCCGCCGCAACAAACGCCGTCTCCCAAAAGAGCAGGAAAAAACTCCTGCCCCGCCCCGTTCCGAGAGACCGCATGAGCGCGTATTCCTCCCGCCTGCTCTGCAGGGAGAGATAGCTGCAAAGATACCCAATAAATATCACAATCACCACAAGGAACGGAAGCATCCCCCGAAAGAGCGCCAAATTCTTCGACAGCGTCTCCGCGGAACGGATAAAGGATTCATCCATAATTGTCAACGCATTGCCGTCAGACCGAAACTTCGCACGGGTAACAACCGGCAGAAATTTCACTTCGTCATGCATCTGGGCTTTCAAGGCATTTAACTGGAACGGATCCTTCACCACAAAAAACCCGGAGTCTGCAAAAAACTCGATGCCCTGACTGTGGTAAGCCTCCCGCATATAGTCAAAGGGTAAGATAACCTCCGGCGGCACCCAGTTTCCACGAAAGTCTCCGATCTGCATACTTCCCACAATTTGATAGGTATCGGTAATCAGCGGCTCAATAAATATTTCGCTCCCTTCCAGCGCATAACGGTAATAAAATATAGTTAACATAACATCATCCCCGAGATGCAGACCACGCTCTTCCATAAGCGCAGCGTCCAGAATACAAGCCTTCTGCGCCGTCTCCAGAATACGCTCATCCACTCCCGGAAGAAACGTAATCTCCTCCCGCTTCATGCCGGAAACGCCCTCCGGCGCGTTCATACCCATACCGTAATGGTTCAGATTTTCCTTGTATTCCTCCACGGTAAACGCGCCGAACCCGAACTTCAGCCGCACGGTAAAAACCGGATCCTTCACATACTCAGATTCGCGCACGCCCATCACCCGATCCTCCCTGATGGTCATACCCTCCTTCTGGGAGCCGTTTAATGTGCTGATCCTTGCCGTGACCGTAATCGCCTCCGGGAGATTGGCAAGCTGCCTTTCCGTGCTGTCCATATTCCCGGCGTAGACATCCAGAATCAGAACGGTCAGCACGCCGATCAGAAAATGCAGGATGCTCTTTTTTCCATGCCGTGCAATATTCCTCACGGTCTGCCTCATAAAAAACTTCATGTTTTTAATTTTCAATCTTCTCCCCTCGTCAGAGCTGTCTGCCGTGTCCCTGCGCCCTATTTTTTATGCCGGTTCCTCTTATATGCTTTGCTTTCCCACACGCGTCTCAGCTCGGCATAACATTTGCCGTCCTCCTTGGTCAGTTCCAGTTCCAGAGCCGCCTGCCGTTCTCTGTTCTCATCCACGATCCAGAGCCGGAACGCACCCTGCATGATCCTGCCCGCATCTTCCGGCCGCTCCGGCGCCACCCACCATTCAAGTCTGTCGCCAAATTCCAAAATATCATCATCCCTGATGATAACCATCTGTTTGTCATAGACATAGTTTTCAGGCACCTCAACCCGGAAGGTGCATATATACGGATAATAAGCGCTCCTCCCATTGTCATAAAACGGCTCCTCCCCTTCCTCAAGCGTCTGATAGGGTTCCTTCTTCAACAAAATTCGTTCTCCCTCCACAAGTTTCTGCCAGCCATGCTCCTCCGTGGCCGCATAGACCACCACGTCTTCCCCGATCACCCCGGGTCTGGCAAAGCAGAAAAGGGAGAGAAGCAGACAGGCCGCAAAAACTGCCGCCGGTATCCTTGGTGTCAGTCTCCTCCCCTTTCGTTTTCCCGCCTTTACGCCCTCCATGATGCGCTTCTTTGCCGATTCGTCCGGCACAATCCTGTATGCTGCCGCGCGCAGGCGGTTCTCCGCGTCCTCTGCCGGGTCAGGCCGCTCTTCTTCCTCTATGCTCTTCCCGTTCCACGCTCTTTCTTCCATAAGACCGCTCTCCTTTCCCAAGTCTGTCATTCCGTCTCCTCCAGCAGATCCCGCAGCTTCCCCCGTCCTCTCTCCAGACGTTTTCTGACAGCAGATTCCGAAATGCCAAGCATCTGCGCAATCTCCTTCCCCTGATACCCTTCCACATAATGTAGAAGCAGTATTTCCCGATATCCGGACGGCAAAAGTAAAAGGCTGTCCATCAGTCTTGTGTCTTCTTTCTCTTCATAGTAACGGGACAGCTGGTCCATCCCGATCTTCGGATGGTTTTTATAAAAGCGCAGCCTGTTTTTGCAGAGGTTGATGTCCACCCGGATCAGCCATGCCTTCCGATGTTCCTCCGTCTCAAACATTTTCCCTCTCTCCCTATGCTCCATATATTTAATCAGTGTATCCTGCACGACATCCTCTGCGTCAAAGGCATTTTTCATCATCACAAAGGCAATTCGGTATAGCATATTGCCAAATTCCTGAAAAACCGCTTCCACACTCTGGTCCGGGCTGTCCGTCCTTTTCTCCAACATGTCACCGCCTTCTCTTACTAATAACACACGCCGAGGTGCAAAAATGTGACACCTATTCTATATTTTTTACGTTTCCCTGTTGCGCTTCCTGTACTCTTTCGGGGAACAGCCCACTCTTTTTAAAAATTGTCTGTTAAAGTTGGAAAGATTGCTGTACCCGCAGGCAAAAGCAATATCCGCGATCTGTTCTGCGCCGTCGCTGAGCGCCTCGCAGGCAGCCTGAATCCGAAGCTGGGTCAGATGTTCGATGGCGCCGATTCCCACCGCCTTCCGAAAACACCTCATAAAGTGACTCTCGCTCAGATGTACCAGCCCAGCCAGCTGTTCCACCGTAATGTCCTCCCTGAAATTTAGCGCCATATACTCAAGAGCCGGCCGGACAGCCTCTGTCTCACCCCCCGTGCCGCCCTTTTCAAACACAATCTCCCCGCTCTCCTCCAGCGTCCAGATCAGCCGCAGAAGCTCGCTTTTTAACAGCAGATCCGAACGGGCCGAGTTGTCGCGCACACAGGAAAAAATCCGCTCCGCCAGCGCTTTCAGCTCTTCATAAGCCGCTGCGTCCCGGCGGATGCAGACATTTGTGCGGATATTGCCCTTGATCACCGGCCGGATGCATTCATTCGTACAGCGGTCACCGCTGCCGGCGCCGAGCATGACAGGGCTGAATACAAGCGCATCGTACACCATCGGCACCAGGCCGGCCTTCGAAGAACTGCCCCCGCATCCCTCCTGCTCTTTTTCTGTAAGAACCGCCTTCTGCTCCCTGCACGGATATGTCGCGTGCAGCATATTGGGCGGTATGAGCAGCAGCTCCCCCTCCCCAGCCTCCAGCTTCCGGCTGCCGCATATAAATTCTCCCCTGCCGTGCAGAATATAGATCAGCTCAAACTCGCCGTGCCAGTGCATGGGCACATTCACAAACCACTCCGGCAGCCTGCACTCATAATAACTGTAAGGAATCCATGTAGTGCTGTGCTGCCTCTTTTCCTGTGTCTCCCTGTTCGGTGTCATGGTCTTTCCTCCCCCGGCTTTCCTGCCGTTCTCCCGCTTCTCCCCGTCTGCCGCCGCAGACAGACATGCTTTTTCCTCTTCCAGGTTTTGTGATAGAAAAGTATCATTAAGGAGTAGCATTTTAATAGCATTACCCGTCCCGATAATCATATTATACTATTACAACTTGTATTTCTCAATCGTTTAAGTAAAGACATATGAAGACGGAAAGGAAAAAGGAAAAGGAGGCAGAATATGACATTTGAAAAAGATAACGGCGCGCTCGTATGCCGCCGTATGGGCGAAACGCTGCGTATTGAGCCGTGGGGAAAGGATTCCTTCCGGGTGCGCGCTGCAATGGCGCCGCATTTCACAGGAAACGACTGGGCGTTGACCGAAACAGTCGAACACACAGACACGCAGATTGCCATCGAGGAGGAGGACCACTGGGTGGGCGACGGCACCATCGACAAACGGCCGATTGCCTCCATTGTAAACGGACAGCTTAGGGCCGTTGTCAATTTCGCGGGCGTCATCTCCTTTTACCGCGGACAGCGACTGATCCTGCGGGAATATTTCAGAAACTACGACGGCACGCTCTCCAGGGAGAGCCGCTGCTTAAAACTGGTAAACCGGGAGTGGAAAGGCGTGATCGGCGGCAGTGAGTATGCCCTGAACGTGAAATTCGAGAGCGATAAGAAAGAAAAACTCTTTGGCATGGGGCAGTACCAACAGGATTGTCTGGATCTGAAAGGCTGTGTGCTGGAGCTTGCCCAGCGCAACTCCCAGATTTCCGTCCCCTTCGCCGTCTCCTCCCTGGGCTACGGTTTTCTCTGGAACAATCCTGCCGTCGGCCGCGTGAGTTTCGGAAAAAATTACACGGAATGGATCGCCCGTGCCACGAAGGAGATGGATTACTGGATCACCGTGGCGGATACGCCAAAACAGATTCTTGAAAACTATACCGCCGTTACGGGGCGCGCCGGAATGTTCCCCGAGGATCTGATGGGACTGTGGCAGTGCAAGCTGCGCTACCGCACCCAGGATGAAGTCCTGACCGTGGCGAGACAGTATCAGAAAGAAGGCATCAAAATAGACCAGATTGTCATCGACTTTTTCCACTGGACGGTGCAGGGAGACTGGAAATTCGATGAGAAATACTGGCCCGACCCGAAAGCTATGGTGGACGAGCTGCATGAGATGGGCATCAAGGTCATTGTGTCGGTATGGCCTTCCGTAGATAGAAAGAGCGAAAACTTTGATCCTATGATGGAGCGCGGCCTGCTCATCAAAACCGAGCGCGGCGCGGCGCAGACTTACGACTATCAGGGCGACTGCGTGGAAATTGATCCCTTCAACCCCGAAACCCGCAAATATGTGTGGGACGTATGTAAAAAGAACTATTACGACTACGGCATCGACGCCTTCTGGCTGGACAACTCCGAGCCGGACTACGGCGTATATGATTTTGAAAATTACCGCTACTTTGACGGCCCCGCGCTGGCGCTCAGCAATCTTTATCCCCAGCTTTACAGCCGCACTTTCTACGATGGCATGTGTGCAGAGAACAAGGGGCCTGTAGTCAATCTGCTGCGCTGCGCATGGGCCGGCTCCCAGAAATACGGCAACGTGGTATGGTCGGGTGATGTGCCGAGCACCTTTGAAGCCTTCACCGACCAGCTCCAGTGCGGCCTGAACATGGGACTGGCAGGCATACCCTGGTGGACCACAGACATCGGCGGCTTTATGACCGACGATGTGAACGACCCGGATTTCAGACAGCTCCTGATCCGCTGGTATCAGTTTGCCGTATACTCTCCTGTCCTGCGGATGCACGGCGACAGAGGCCCTTACAATATCCCGCCCCTCGACGACAGAGACTGGGGCGGCGGCTATCTCCACACCGGCCAGCCCAATGAGCTGTGGAGCTACGGTGAGGACAACTACGCCATTATGAAAAAATATTATGACGTCCGCGTATCCATGCACGACTATATCAAGCAACTGTACGAGGAAGCCCACGAGAACGGCTCCCCGCTCTTGCGCACCATGTTCTATGAGTTCCCGGAGGACGAAAAGTGCTGGGAAACGGAAGATCAGTATATGTTCGGCAGCCGGTTCCTCGCGGCGCCAATCCTGCACCTGAACGAGTGGAGCCGCAGCGTCTACCTCCCCGCCGGGACGTGGAAACTGACCTCCACAGGAGAAGTCTTTGAAGGCGGACAAACAGTCCGTGTGGACGCGCCTATCGACTATATGCCGGTGTTTGAGCGCATGGCATAGACGCCTGAAAAAAGGCGGCTGCAAACAGACACATACAGCCGCCTTCAGAAAAGAAGAGGATGGAACCGACAGCATCTGCGCCGTATCCCATCCTCTTCTTTTATATGTTTATAACCTTCTCCCCCTGAGAAACCTTACTTCGCCGGCAATGCAAACTTGGCAATCAGCTCGTCTAAGGAAACGGCCTGCGCCGACAGCTCCTCGCTGGTAGCCGAAGACTCCTCAGCCACTGCCGCATTCGTCTGGATCACGTCGGAAATCTGGTCAACACCCAGCTCCGCCTCTTTCATGGTCGCCATCTGGCTCGAGGAAATAGAGCTCAGCTCCTTGGAAGACTCCGCCACCTTTCGGATTCCCTCCACCACAATCGCCAGTGAAGAAACCGCCCGCTCAGCCACCTTGTTGCCGTTCTCAACCTCTTTCATGGTGCCTTCAATCAACGCCCTGGTATCCACAGCCGACTTACTGCTCTGCTCCGCAAGCTGTCTGATCTGGTCAGCCACAACGGAGAATCCGCGCCCCGCTTCTCCTGCCCGCGCCGCCTCGATGGACGCATTCAAGGAAAGCATATTTGTCTCGGACGCAATATTTTCAATTTCTGAAATAATATTTCCGATTTTGTGGGATGCCTCGCTGATGCGGGACATTGCCTCCACCATCTCCTTCATATCGCCGCTGCTGCGGTCAGCCACATCCGCGTATTCCTGGGACTGCTTATAAGCATCCTCCGCAGAATCTGCCGCTCTTCTCGCCGCCTCCGAAATCGTGGTGATCGTGGCGTGCAACTCCTGTACCGCGCCTGCCTGCTCTGTCGCGCCCTCCGCAAGACTCTGGGATGTATCCGCCAGATTGGAGGAGCCTGCAGAAACCTGCTCCGAGGACATACTGATGTAACGCAGCGTATCCACCATGTTATCCCTCAACTGCTTCAAGGAATCAAAGATCTGGCAGAATTCGCCTTTGTACCGCGCGCTGTCCTTTGAGCGGATGACAAAATTGGAATTTGACATCTCACCCAGAATATATTCCAGATCATAAATGACAAAAATAAGCGTCTCTGACATATCCTTCGCCGAACTGATGATATCAGCCACCTCGTCGTCCGACTGTGTCTCCGGGAACGGCGTGGACAGATCGCCGTCTGCAAACAGGGCAAGTCTGTCTTTTAACTCAATCAACGGTGCAGAAATGTTCTCCGCTATATTTGTTCCCAGCCGGATGGAAGTCACAATAGCCGCCAGAATAATCACTGCAATCATTACTATAAGCACGATGCAGACAATTGTCAGCGTAGTTGAAACACTGTTTCCGCGTTCTACCTTGATATCCATAATGGCAATCAGATCATCATTGATATCATCGTAGAGCGGCATCAGCTCACTCATGGCCCTGGCCTGCGCTTCCTCGCACAGCACTCTGTCCGTCGTACCCCCCAGCTCAATGATCTCCTGATCCAGTGCCCAATATGTAGGAAGCTTGGAAGAAATACTAGAATAAACTGCCTTATTCGCATCGGAAACCATGAATTTCTCCAGGTCGGCAAAACTTGCGGTGAAATCCGCCATGCTTGCATCGTGGGATGCGCGCATGCTCTCGATGGCTGCTTCGTCATCGTACCCGATACATCCGCGGAGCGTGGAACGCGCCTCCGCAAAATGCGTCATCGCCTTTCCCACATCACCCTGGGCAAATCCGTAATCCTTAAGTGCGCCCGAATATACCAGGGCCACCACGATCAACGCAATCAGCGCTACTGCCGCCACTATCGCCGGAATCCCTGAGGCGATCACAAATCCCCGCACCAGACGCTCCTTAATCCGATACTTTTTCAGTTTTTCGTACATTACAATTCCCTCCTAAATTACACTCCCCGTGTTTTTCTACAGAAAATAAATTCTTTAAGTTTCATTATACCAGTTTTCTTTCATAATACCAGTTTATTCTTCACAAAAATTTCACAAATCGTTTATAAGAATTTAATTTTCCTATATGTCGTAAAATCGTTTTTTCCCCCTCCCTTCAAGAAACACGAAAAGCGGCACTTTCCTCCACTATTTTACATGCAAATCCCGATTCTATATACTGATATTCCGCCTCCCTTATCCCTTTTTCTCCTTGTCCTTTTTTTCTTTCTCCCTTTCCTCCATCTTGTCAACCGCCTGTTTTATGGCATCCAGATTTTTGTCTTTGTCCTTGTTCTCGTCTCCCACCTTTTCATCCACGGCGCCGGAAAACCACTTTGACAAGGGATCCGCGTAATTTCCGTTTCGTGTATAAGTTCCCTTCGCCTTCGCAGCGGCGGCGGCGCTGGATGCCGCGCGGCTGATACTTCCCGCCTTCTGGGACACATGGTCGACAAAGGAACCATGCCCCGAAAATGTGGATTTTAAAGTGTTTATGTTGGCCTTTTTTAACTCCTCCTCGTCCAGCTCCAGCTTATTTCCTTTGCCCACATGAATGCCTATTTTCGAGAGCAGATTCTGCGTTTTATCTGTCATCTGCGTCATCCAGACTGCATTGCGGAGCACACTCGGTGTATCCGAATTTCCCGCCTGCTCTACCACAGAGTTGTAATCCGTTACAAAGGCTTTCACCGCCTTTGTTATGGCATCCCAGTCATAATCTTCCGTTTCGGTCTCCTCCCCGGTTTCTTCATCCTTCTTTGTTATTTTCTTCTTTTCCCAGAGGGTGGGGTCACTCAGCGCATCGGCCGATTTTTTTAAGGAGTCCGCTCCCGTCCCCATCCGCTTCAGCTTCTGCACGGTATCCACCGGCACAAGCGCCTTTTGGGCCTCCTGTCTGGCGCAGTAAGCCTTCATCATCTTGCCGTAACTTCCGTTTTTGATCGAAGCATAGTCCGAGAGCATACTGCCGCCTGCATAAACGGAGCCGCCCAAAAGAGCCGAGACATCGTAACCCGAGTCCAGATTTACATACTTCATATAATCGTTTGCCATATCCTCCTGCCTCCTTATTTTTCGTTCTATTTTTGCAAACTGTTTTCCCTTTCACTGATTGTTTCGGAACCTGTGACTGCAGACTAAAGTAAAATGCTGTGGAATACCCTTTTTCTGCTGTAAAGAAAAAAGAAGCCCCTCGCAAAAAGGACTTGCATCCTTCCCGCAAAAAATAGTAAAATATAGATAAATATAACAACAGACAGAAGACACATCATCCTTTAGTGGGGGAAGGAGATGATTTTATGGGAATTGGTAGCATCACATCAACGGGCAGCATGTCTGCCATGCAGATGCCGACGACAGGCTTAAAGGATCAGAAAAGCAAAAATCTACAGACAGAAATCACAGACGTGCAGCAGCAGATACAGAAGCTCTCTTCTGAGGAAGATCTCTCTGCCAGTGAAAAAGCCAATGAGCAGAAGAAGCTAAAACGTGAAAAGTCCAGTCTCGATACCGAGCTGAAGCAGCATCAGGAAGAGCTTCTCCGATCGCAGAAAAGGGAGGAAATGCTGGCCGAACTTCGGGCGGCGCAGCTCCCGGATAAGGAGAAGGCGGCCAAAGAGGACAGCCAGTCAGCCGAAACCTCCTCCGACACAGCAGACGAAAAGACACAGCCTGCCAACGAGGGTCAGACGCCCCAGCCGGGAACCATCATAACCCAGAACAGTGACGGCACCGTTATCTTAAAGGAAGTCCTGAATACGGCTGAAAGCAGCGGCACAAACGCCGAAAACAAGCCGGCTGACGAAGTAAAAGAAGCAGCCACTGCCGCATCGGAACCGGAATCTGAGGAAGACGGGACAGATACGGAGACGGTCACCGAATTCAGACCGACCGAAAAAGAAATGCAGGCCATGGTTTCCGCAGACGTTTCCATGCAGATCGCAGAACGTCAGGGGACGCTTGTCGCCAAAACAACCGACGGCATTGCTGTTTTGAAAGGAGAGATCAGGCAGGATGCGTACCGCGGAACAGATACGGAGCGGAAAGAGGCCGAGCTCAAAGACATGCAGAAACAGCAGCAGCAGGAAATGGCCTTCCAGTTCTCTATGTTAGGCGAAGCCGGAGGCGCCATGCAGGCAGGCCTGGAAACAGACAACGCTAAGGTTGGTGCGCAGGCAAATGCAGATAAGACATTTCAGGTCAGCGGTCTGAGTGCGCCGCAGCAGGAAGACCCGGCCGCCCAGCAGGGATTTCAGGTTGCCATCGCATAGCCAGACATTTCACCACATGGAACATGTTAAAAAAGAGTACAGTGGATTGCATCAATCCTGCCTGTACTCTTTTCTTATGCTCACCTGGTTATGAAGGACTTCAGGTGCGCTCCCCGTCCTCACCGATCTGCGAAGCCGCCTGCCTAGTGGGCCGTATCCACAATGGCAATGCTGGAATCTCCCTGCATTGCCTGCTCGATGACAGCAGCCTGCAGCTTTTGGAACGATCCGTGCGAGGAAGTCGCCCCGGACAGAGCATCGATCTGTGTTTCCCCCTGTCCCTCCAAAAGCTGCCCGGCATAATAGCGGGTGTACTCGTTCGGATAAGTTCCATTGCTGTGCAGCATGTTCTGCATATATGTATTGTCCCAGCTCTTGATAAAGCCGCTGGCGTTCTCCGCGTTATACTCCACAGAAACAATGCTCCCGCCCTTGACCATGATCGTGATATATTCTTTCCAGCCGTGGCTGAACTCGGAAGCCTGGGCGGTATAATAGCCATCCTGAAGTCCTGTCTGTTCCCCACAGGCTGTAAACAGCATCATACCTGCCACAATCAATGCTATGCTCAACATCCGTTTCATATGTCATACTCCTCCTTCAAAGCAAATTTCTTCACCTGCGCCTGAAGTTCCTCGGCCTCCTTTGCCAGAAGTCCGCTGGACTGACTGGTTCCTCCTGCGTTCTGCAGGTTTCTGTCCGCAATGTCGGAAATGACAGCGATCCGCTCCTCCATGCTGGTCAGCGCATTCTCCTGCCCCTGCACTGCCGCTACAAGCTGGTCTGAGATCGTACTGATCTCGGTGGAAACGCCATAGATGGATCGCAGCGATTCCGCCGTGCTCGCATTCAGCTCCACGCCTGTCTGGATAACGGCTCTGGTGCTCGCCACAATTTCCACTGCGCTCTGGGCCGCCTTCGCACTTTTTCCTGCCAGGTCTTTCACCTCTTCCGCCACAACGGCGAATCCTTTGCCCGCACTTCCGGCATGGGCTGCCTCCACGGAAGCGTTCAGCGCCAGAATACTTGTCTGGAACGCAATATCGTCAATGGACTTGGCGATGGTGGTAATCTCCTGGGCATGTGCGCTGATATCATCCATCGCATGGGAAAGGGCCGACATCTGCGTGTTCGCTTCCTGCACCTTTCTCGTAATTTCCACCGTCATCGTCCGCGTCTGACTGCTGCTCTTTGTCACGCCGGCAAGCTGCTCCTTGACATGAGTCACCTCATCAACCAGCGCTTCCGTCGCCTGGTTTTGTTCCAGAGAAGCCTCATGCAGCTGCCCCGACTGTCCGCTCAGCTCATCCGCCATGCTGGCGAGGCGGGTCGCCGCCGCGCGAAAGCCCGTTATGGTCTCGTTCATGGACTGCAGGATATTGCCAAGACTATTTCTGATCTGTGTAAAGTCTCCCTGGTACTCTACCTGTGGTTCAATCTGCAGGTCACCGTCTGCAACTCCGCTGAGTACCTGATGGATATCTGATATGTACCTGTTAAGGCTCTCCACCGTGTCCGCCAGCGTTCTTGTCATAATCTCCAGCTCGTCCCCGGACCTTAAATTGATCACCTCCGTATGCAGATCCCCGTCTGCGAGGGAAACCATGCGGTTTGTCACATTCTTCACCGGCCGCGAGATGGAGCGGGCCATCTTCAGAATCAGCAGAATGGAGATCACCAGTACTACCAGGGTACATATCCCTGCCACTACCATCGCACGATCAATCAGATCATCGTAATCCTCCTTGGGCACCTGAATCACTAACGACCATTGTGTGCCGCGTACAGGGGAAAACGCCGCCAGCATCTGCTGCCCGTCCACGGTAAATTCCGTGGATCCTGTCTCCCCGGTGGTCACGCTCCTGATGGCTTCCTCGCTGCCGCCGCTAAGCGCAAGCAGCGTGGCTGCGCTTTTCACTTTTTCCTGATCCGGGTGTCCCGTGACAATTCCCTCCCGGTTCACCATGTAAGCCATGCCGTTTTTGCCTATATTGATGCTGCTCAGCACATCGTTCAGCGCGTCGTATTTGTAGATGCCCACCAGATAGTAAGCTGTCTCGCCTTCCGCTTTCACCGGCATACCGATCGTGATGCCAAGTTTATCCTGATAAACAGTGCCTGTATATGTCGTCAGATTGTCCGTCTCCTGCAAGAGCGCCAGAAACCCGGCATCCAGACTCTCAGCCGCGCCGTCTATTCCCTGGACGAGGCCGCCGTTCAGATCATACAGGGCAATCGTATGAAATTCATAAATCTCGGCCGCTTCTGTCAGAACTGCTTTCCAGCCTTCCATCTCCGCATCCGCCCCGGAGGTCTCCACTTCCTCTCCCCCAAAGCCCGCTATGCTCATTCTTGAATCCCCGGCAAGCACCATCATCCGATCGGCCAGCATATGGATGTTGGCTTCCACGGTCTTCGCTGACTGCCTTGCCATAGGCTGCAGACTGTCCAGCAGAATACTGTTCGCCAGTGACTGCATGGAAAGCGCCATAATCACGCAGCACACTGCTACCAATACGAGAATATTGAGTGTGGTGTTCCTCAATATTCTTCCATTGAGACTCCTCCTCACTTTGCGGCCAGAGCGGGAGTCTGACTTATTCGTTACCATGTACACATCGCTCCTCGTATAATAAGTTTGTAAGCAAGAAAAACAGCTTACAGACTTATTCTTTTTTGATTAGACAGAAGGATAATTCTAAACATCCTTTCCGAAGATTCTTCTTCAATCATGCTGGTTCATCCATTCTCTGTCTATTGGTTAATAAGTTACTTTATAGTCA
>CBCOZL010000014.1:0-80126 GCA_965114645.1 uncultured Lachnospiraceae bacterium
TGGAATATCTATGTTTCGGAGAAATGGCTTAATCCAAAAGTTGTAAAGTGGTGTATATTTTATTTAGACGGGATAATTACCCTTTCCCATTCCTGGTTCTGGCTGGTACTCAGATTAACTTCAATGCTTCAAACGCGCTATAAAGACCATTTTCTGTCACGGACGGGCACACCATATCGGCTTCCTTTTTAAGGGCAGGACTCCCGTTTTCCATGCAGACAGCGGTCTCTACCGCCTGAAGCATCTCCAGATCATTCATGCTGTCTCCGACAGCAATGGTATCTGCCCGGGAAACGCCCAGAAATTCACACAGTCTTACCACCGCCTTGCCTTTGTTAAAAGCTTTGCTTGCCAGCTCTCCATTTACAATGCCGCAAACGTCTTCGTCCTGAATGCAGAACTCAAATTCATCCTGCAATAACTGCATGGGTCTTTTGAGGCGCTCCGCCCCCCTGCTCATAAACGCCATCCCATAAATCGGCTCGCCATCGTATTCTGACATCGGGTGAATACCCAGCTCATTCTCAATCTGAATCCGCCACCGCAGCAGTTCACTGTTCGCTTCAGACTGCGCATTTTCTGCAAGAAACTCCTTAAATCCCTCATCTGTATAACTGTTGTTTCTCCCTCCTATGGTACGGTAAATACCGCTTTCCTTAAAAATATCCAGCACCCTTTCCTGCTGATCCGGGGTCATCGGACAGTCATAAATCACCTGGCTGCCATATTCAATATACCCTCCAGCACTGGCAGCCAGTCCATCAAAACCGAATTTCAGTACCGGGAAAAGCATCCCGTAATTCCGCCCGGAACATAATACAACTCTGTGTCCCTTTTCCCTTGCACGCCGCACTGCTTCGACCGCAGACGGAGGCGGAACATTTTTCCCCGGCTCAGTCAGCGTGCCGTCGATATCCAAAAAAATCAGTTTCTGCTCCATGCTGTCCTCCTTCAAAATCTATCTATCTTTTCATTTGAACGCGTTTTCATTTTGTTTATTATAGTTTTCAAAACCAACGCTGTCAATGCATCCCTTTCCTTTTTCTGTTTTCACTAAAACGGGTCTGCTTCTTTTATATAAATTGCTGATTTTCTCTTTTTTTCATTGCTTATATTGACTTTGCAGCATCCCGCGTGCTATTCTCGCCTCATGATGAGCGCGAGTTCATTTTGTTCATTTCCGTAGTATATAAAAACAAAATATTTAAGGAGGAAGCTATGAACTACGATTATGCAAAGATAGCAAAGGAAGTCATCCAGGCCGTCGGCGGGTCGGAGAACATCAAATCTGCCGCACACTGCGCCACCCGTCTGCGCCTCATTGTCGCTGACCGTTCTCTGGCTGACGATGAAAAAGTGGGAGAAATTGATGCAGTGAAAGGTACTTTCTTCACAGCCGGTCAATATCAGATCATCTTTGGCACCGGCCATGTCAACCGGGTCTATGAACAGATTGTCCAGCTTGGTATTGCCGAGACCACCGCAAGCGAAGCGAAAGAAGCGAAAATGGACGGTAAAAACCAGTTGCAAAAAGCCATCCGAACGTTCGGAGATGTGTTCGTTCCCGTAATTCCCGCTCTGGTGGCAACCGGTCTGTTTCTCGGTTTAAAAGGCGCCTTGCTCAACAACAACTTTCTGGCTTTATTCGGCATGACCAATGCTGATATTCCCCAGACATTTCAGGTTCTGGTGGATGTCCTTTCCGGCACCACATTTGCTTTTCTGCCTGCCATTGTGTGCTGGTCCACATTCCGTGTCTTTGGCGGCTCCCCGGTACTTGGACTGATTTTGGGACTGATGCTGGTAAACGGTTCCCTGCCAAACGCTTATTCTGTGGCAGACCCTTCCAGCGGCGTAACGCCCCTTATGCTTTTTGGCTTCATTCCCATAGTCGGTTATCAGGGCAGCATCCTGCCGGCCTTTGTAGCCGGAGTAATCGGCAGTAAACTGGAAAAGAAACTGAGAAAAACAGTACCCGCCGTTTTTGACTTTATGATCACACCTTTTCTGGTACTGTTTATTATGCTGATTCTTTCCCTGTTAGTGATCGGCCCCCTCCTGCATGCGCTGGAAAACGTCCTGTTAGTCATCGTAGAATACGCACTGGAGCTTCCTCTTGGCATTGGTGGTCTTGTGGTTGGCTTCTTCTGGTCAATCATCACCCTCACAGGTGTCCACCACATATTCAATATGTTGGAAATCAGTCTTCTTGCAAGTACCGGTTTTAACCCTTTCAATGCTATTTTGTGCATGTGCGGCTTTTCCTCCGCCGGCGTATGTCTCGCTATCTCCATCAAGGCGAAGAGAAAAGAAATCCGTGCAATAGGGCCCAGTGCCACCGTATCCGCCCTGCTGGGTATCGGTGAGCCGGCATTGTTTGGTGTCATCCTTCGTTACGGTATGAAACCGTTTCTCTTAAGCTGTTCCATCAATGGCGTAGCCGGCATGATCGCCATGCTGATTGGAATGAAGGGCACCGGCAACGGTATCACTACCATACCCGGACTGTTATTGTACATATACTCTCCTTCTCAGCTGATGATGTATGTGCTGCTTGCCCTCTCTACGTTCGCCGTTGCTTTTGGCCTGTGCTGGTTCTTTGCCGTGCCCCCGGAAGCTATGGAAGCTGACGTCCCCAAGGGAAGCAAAAAGGATACTCCTAAACCTGCGCCTGCGCCAATACCGTTTCCTGATGTGCTGGGTGCGGTAGCCCAGGGAACCTTCGTCCCCATGACAGAGATTCCCGATCCGACATTTTCCCAGGGTGTTCTCGGGACGTGCTGCGGCATCACTCCCGAAATCGGGAAAGTTTATTCACCTATGGACGGTAAGATCATCCAGCTTGCCGACACCTTACATGCTGTCGGCATTGAGGCAGAGGGTGTTGAACTGCTCATCCATGTTGGTATAGATACTGTGGAGATGAAGGGAGACGGCTTTAAAAGCCATGTCAAAGAAGGTCAGACAGTTAAAAAAGGAGATCTGCTTTTGTCAATGGATCTGGAAAAAATCAAAGCTGCCGGCCACCCTGCAACCATTATGGTAGCTGTCACCAATTCCGATGACCTGGCTTCTGTTGAGGCCACAGCCTCCGGCCAGCTTAAGCCCGGTGACCAGTTCATGTGTCTGAAAGCATGATCCATAAATGTGTCGTGAAAAGAGCCATCCGCGTGGGTGGCTCTTCTTGACAACAACAGTAGTCGGGAATAAAATATCCCTATGTAAGATTTGAATTTGGCAAAGCTCCACAGCAGAATTTCTAAGATGCTGTTTATG
This sequence comes from uncultured Lachnospiraceae bacterium, assembly GCA_965114645.1. GTDB lineage: Bacteria > Bacillota > Clostridia > Lachnospirales > Lachnospiraceae > UBA3282. Next base: position 3,277 of record CBCOZL010000014.1, read on the forward strand.
AGCCGCCCATCATTCCACACCCGAAGAAAGGAGGAATTGCCGTGGTTAGCATGCAGGATATTGCCGATAAAGCAGGGGTCTCAAGGGTCACCGTATCAAGAGTTCTCTCCAACCACCCTTCTGTCAAAGCGGAGACACGACAAAAGGTGCTCCATTGGGTCAAAGAGCTGGATTATGAACCGAATCTCATCGCCCAAAGCCTGGCCGGCAATCGGACAAACATCATCGGTCTGCTTGTCCCGGAAATCGCCTATCCTTTTTTCAGTGAAATTATTGAAGCGATAGAAAACCAGGCATTTTACGAAGGATACAGCGTTATTATCTGCAACACGCACCGCAGCCTGGAGAAAGAGAAAAATATCCTCGCCCAGCTCCGTCAGCGAAAAGTGGACGGTGTGATCGCCGTCCCGGTTTCCGCAAAGCAGAGCCTGCCTGCCTATCAGCGTCTGCAGGTTCCGGCCGTGATGATCACCAAACAGATGGAAGGATTCAGCAGCGTATATATCTCCCATTATCATGGCGGCCAGCAGATTGCCAAACATTTTTTGAATATGGGGTTTCAGAAAATAGGATATATCGGTCCCACGAAAGAATCTACCTCCGCCCTGAAATATGCGGGCTTTCAGCAGTATTTGTCCGCCAGCCAGATCAGTCTGACCGATGTGATCGAATGTCCGGCGCCAGAGAATATGAACGCCAGCCGGGTCTATCAACTGGTCAAACAATACGCTGAACATACAGGACTGCACTGCGAAGCATATCTGGCCAACGATGATATCACCGCCTGCGAAGCCATCACCGCTTTCCGTGAACTCGGTTATGCCGTTCCACAGGATATTGCCATTGCCGGTTTTGACAATTCCCTGCTGGCAAAAGAAATCAGCCCAAAACTCACTGCCCTTGCGCAGCCTTTGGATGAGATCGGCAAAAAATCTGTGGAAATCCTGCTGGATCAGATAAACAACAATGCAGATCCGTGCATGTATGAACTGGAGTCCCGCATCATTGCCAGAGAATCTACCATTCGTTTCGTATCTGCCAGACAGTAAAGAGCGCCCATGCATTCTATCCGGCAAACGCCGGTAACATCCTGCCGTGGACGCTCTGTCTTACTTCCCAAGCCACTGTGCCAAAACCCGTGCGATCACATCCGCCTCCAGCGGCTTCGCAATATGTTCGTTCATTCCGGCATCCTTCGCCGCCTGCACATCCTCCGCAAATGCATTGGCCGTCATGGTTACAATCGGAATCTGCGCCGCATCCGGCCTGCTCATGGCCCGAATGGCTTTCGCCGCCTCATACCCGTTCATCACCGGCATCATTACATCCATGAAAATGATCTGATAAGTCTCCGGCTCCGCCTGTTCAAAGATTTCCACCGCTTCTTTCCCATTGTTCGCTATGGTAACATGCATGCCGAAATCTTCTAAAATAAACTGCGCAATCTCCTGATTCAGTTCATTGTCCTCCACAAGAAGCGCCCTTTTTCCTGCAATCTGTATGTCCTCCGATACAATGTCCTCTTTTTCTTCCTCTGCCTGCCCGTCTATTTCCAAAGGAAGCACCACAGTGAACACGCTGCCCTTCTCTGGCTCGCTCTCTATTTCGATGGTTCCCCCCATATTGTCCGTCAGTTTCTTTGTGATTGTCATGCCAAGACCTGTTCCCTGATAGTTGGTCCTCGCACTCATCCCGTTTGACTCCTGGGTGAAAGGCTCAAAAATATGTGCCAGATATTCTCTGCTCATACCGATGCCTGTGTCGGAAATAGTAAAACAGATCTGTGCCACCCCGTTTTCTGCCGAAAGTTCACTGCAGCTCATGTGGACGCTGCCCTCCGGCTTGTTGTACTTAATGGCATTACCTGCAATGTTGATCAGAACCTGCTTGATATGCAGAGGACTTCCGATAAAATTCGTGTGTGAAAGCTGCTCTTCCTCCAGGGAAGTCGTCAGCTTAATTTTTTTCGCCAAAGCCTGGCCGCTCACAATCGTGACACAGTTTGCAAAGAGCTGCGGCAGGGAAAACGACTCCTTTTTCAGTTCCACATTCCCGCTCTCCAGCTTGTTGATATCCAGCACATCATTGATCAGCGACAGAAGATGTTCCGCCGACGTTTTAATTTTCTGTCTGCAGTCCCGCTGTCTTTCCAGATCTTTCGGATTCTTTTCCGCAATATTTAACATACCCATAATGCCGTTGATCGGCGTCCGTATATCATGCGACATATGGGAGAGAAATTCCGTCTTTGCCAGATTGGCCTTCTCCGCCTCCCTGATGGCAATCTGCAGTTCTCCGTTTTTCTGTGCCAGAATCTGATACGCTTTCCTGCGTGTGTGGGACACCACAAGAGCAGATCCTCCAAATAAAATCAGCACAATGCACGCAATCATAATGATATCTTTATTCATATAAAAATAGTCTGTCAGATTATAATCTGTATAAGCGATATTCATGTACTGATTGATGATGTCTTCCTTCTCCGCCTCCGATATCAGCCGCAGGGACTTATTGATCACCTCAAAAAGAACCGGATCTACCTCCTTGAATGCCGCCAGCGTGCTTCCCGACTGATAGCGGTAATTATCCCACTCAATCAAATCAGAAAATCGCTCGTTTTTCGACAAATAATTGTATTCTATGGTGTTGAGCACCGTAACGTCCGCTTCTCCCCGTCCCACCATCTGCAGACAGTCTTTTGCGCTGTCACAGTAGATAACCGTTCCGTTTACACCGCCTTTTTTCATGCTTTCCGCCCAATAAGCACGGCCGTTTGTCAACACAAGCGATGCATTCTCATTCGTGTGCACATAATCCTTTTTGGAAACGATAATGGCATTGTAATGCATAAAGGGCCCGGTAAGACGGATGTTTTCATCCCGCGCAAGCTGCATATTATTCGCGCCCACATAAAAGTCGATCTCTCCAGCCGCCAAAAGCTCCTTCCAGTATTCGCCGCGGTCCAGCGGGCAAAGCTCCATCGTAATCCCGCTCCTTGCCGCAATCGTTTTCAGTATCTGAATATAAATGCCGTCGTACTCCCCCTGCTCGTTGACATAGGACAAGGGCTTTGTATCCTGATAAAAGCCGATTCTGACCGGCTCGCCTCTGTCTATATACTGCTGTTCCTCAGCCGCAAAGTTTTCCCATCTGTTTTCATAATAAGCGCTGATCAGCTCCTGTTCCAACGAGGGGTTGTCCATATAAAGCTCTTCTATCCCTATATTCAGCTCAGAGATGAGCTGTTCGTTGCCTTTCCATGTCATATAATAATATGGCGCATAGGCAAACTTTCCTACAAGACACTGTCCTTCCTCAACCTCCGTCAGCGTGTGGGCTGCCACATCAATCTCCCCGCCCTTTAGCGCCGCCTGCAGTTCCTGTGACGTTTCATACTCCTTAAGCTGTGGTTCGGAAATACCGTTTCGGTCGATATATTCCAGAAACTCAGCTTTGCGGACATAGCTTTCCACAACTCCGAACGTCATATCCCGCATGCGGTCAAAATCCTCAAAATCTACGACACTGTCTTTCTCCACGAAAAGGCAGCCGTATGTATATCCGCTGGACAGCGAGGCAAATTCAAAGATTTCTGCCCGTTCATCGGAATACTGCGCAGACCCGACCAGATCCACTTCCTTCGCCTCCAGCATCTCAAGCGCCTCATTCCAGCTTTCACACATCACATATTCAATGTCCCACCCGGTATAGATGCTGAGCTCTTCCAGATAGGCCACATCCAAACCTCCGTAACCATCGATCTCCGAATAGGCATGAAATCCATTCATCGGAAAAAACGCCACCTTAACCTTTCGTGCGCTTGCAAAAACCGGCATACAGATACACATGAAACACAAAAAAGCCAACAGCGCCGCCCCGTATGTAAATGTCTTATGCCTTCCGCTCTGTCTCTTCATACTGATTTCCCCCACAAAAGAAATTGCCGCAATTATTATACAATAAAAATGTAATTTTGAAAATCATCTGTATACAATCTGTTTATGCCGCTTTTTATCCACAGGTTCTTGCGTTTTGCCCTGTATTTGCTATGATATTACTATCTTCACGGAAAAATCAATTCTGTGGCAAGGAGGATATCATATGAAATACTATGTAAATGGGAATGCATCAGAGGGCGGAGACGGAAGCAGGGACAAACCTTTTAAAAAAATTCAGGAAGCGGCCAGGAAGGCGGCTGCCGGTGACGAAGTGATCGTTGCGCCAGGCATATACCGGGAGTCGGTAAGCCCTGTAAACAGCGGCCGGGAGGACGCGCCGATCGTTTACCGTTCCGAGGTGGAACGGGCGGCTATTATTACCGGGGCAGAATCGGTACCCAACTGGGAAGCCTGCGAAGGCACCGTCTGGAAAGCGCGAATATCCAACAAAGTGTTCGGCAGTTATAATCCCTATGCGACACTTGTTTACGGCGACTGGTTTGTTGCCGCAATGACAGCCCACACGGGTGACGTATACTTAAACGGCAAATCCATGTATGAGGTGACGGAATTTGAAAAAGTCCAGAATCCACAGCAGAGCCCCGCTTCATGGGATCCTGCGTTTTCCGTCTATGTATGGTACACAGTCCAGGATGAAACTGCGGACGAGACAATACTGTACGCCAATTTCCAGGGGCTGAATCCCAATGAAGAGACGGTGGAAATCAGCGTGAGAAGAACCTGTTTCCACCCGGAAAAGGAAGGTGTAAATTATATTACACTTTCGGGTTTCACCGTGAGGCAGGCCGCTACACAGTGGGCGCCGCCGACGGCTTACCAGGAAGGCATGATCGGTCCTCACTGGTCCAAGGGCTGGATCATCGAGGACTGTGAAATCTATGAGTCGAAGTGCTCCGGCATTTCTCTCGGGAAATACTTACAGCCGGAAAACGATAATAAGTGGTCCAAGTGGAAATATAAGGACGGCACGCAGACAGAGAGGGACTGCATCTGTCAGGCACAGCGTGAGGGATGGAGCAAGGAGCGGATAGGCTCCCACACCGTCAGAAGATGCGACATCCACGACTGTGGACAGACGGGAATTGTAGGACATCTTGGCGGCGTATTCTCTGTCATAGAGGACAATAAGATCCATCACATCAACAATAAGCAGAATTTATGCGGCGCCGAAATCGGAGGCATCAAGATGCATGCCGCCATTGACGTGATCATACGCCGCAACCACATTTACCGCTGTACCCGCGGCCTGTGGCTTGACTGGCAGGCACAGGGCACAAGAGTGACAGGAAATCTGTTCTTTGACAACTGTCTGCCAGAGGCATACAACCACACAGAGGGGAACGAGATCGGAGAAGATATTTTCATCGAGGTATCCCATGGACCGACACTGGTTGACCACAATGTACTCCTCTCAGACTGCGCATTGAAACTTGCCACGCAGGGTGTCGCTCTGGTACATAATCTGATTGCCGGTTCTTTTACCGCAGTGGGACGCGGCGTCCTAAACGGCGCGCTCACCAAAACCTCACCGCGCTATACGCCTTACCATGTGCCCCACCGCACAGAGATCGCCGGATTTATGACAATTCTGCACGGAGACATGCGGTTTTACAATAATATTTTCATACAGAAGGAACTCCGTCCCGCTTTGAAACGGCTGATGGACGCGCGCAAGGACGACGAATGGACGGACGGCAATCTGATTGCAGGCACGGTTCCTTACGAGGAATATCCGACTCTGGAGGAATACCAGAAGCAGTTTGAGGGTTACTGCGGCATGGGGTCTGCACCCAGCGACAGATATTATAACCCGCTCCCGGTATGGGCAGAAGGCAATGTCTATTTTAACGGCGCCAAGCCCATGTCAAAGGAAAAAGCGTCTGTAAATGAGTCAGACGTAATATCCGTCTGTGTAGAAGAGACGGAGGAAGGCTTTTTCTTAAAGACGAATCTGTATGATTACATGCCGGAAACACCGTGCCGTGTCATCACAACCGATGTGCTTGGCATGGCCTTTGAGCCGGAACAGAAGTTTGAGAACCCGGACGGCTCTCCCATTGTTTTCCGTGAGGATTATTACGGAAATGCACACGGGGAAATGCCGAGTGCAGGACCATTCGCAAAATCAGACAGCCTCAAACTTTAAGACTGCGTCTGTTTCAGAACAGTCAGCTTCCATGAAATAAAACAATCCACTGCCGCCTTTCCAAGCGCGGTATGTGGATTGTTTTTATGATGATCCTATTAACCCTGCAGTACAGACTGTCTTGCCTCTTCCATCGCACGGATCACCCTGTCGCACCATCCGTCGAACGCCGGGTCTTCTTTCTGGCATTCTTCCGGGTGCGCCATAATGTAATCCAGCGCGATCTGTACGCCCTGATCAAAACACACGGTGGTTTTCATATCCGGCACCACCCTCTTTAACTTGCTGTTGTCGAATACAACAGAGACTGCCTTATCACCGATCAGACTGCCCTCGAAATCATACCCGAACGGCTCGCCGACCGCCGCCAGAAAATCGGACGGCACATAACAGGCATGCAGTTTTACGCCGAGCGCATCCGCGATCGTTGCATAGATCTGGTTCCATGTGAGCGTCTCATCCCCCGTAATCTGAAACGCCTCCCCAATCGCATGACGGTTTCCCATCAGTCCCACAAACCCGGTTGCAAAGTCCTCATTGAAAGTGAGTGTCCACAGGGAAGTGCCATCCCCCTGGATAATAACCGGCTTTTCATCCATCATCCGGCGGATCACCTGCCAGAACCCGTTATTCCCATGTACGCCAAGCGGAATATGACGCTCGTCGTATGTATGGCTCGGCCTTACAATTGTGACCGGGAATCCTTCTTCCCTGTACTTTCTCATCAAAAAGTCCTCACACGCAATTTTATCCCTGGAATACTGCCAGTGGGGATTAGCGAGAGCTGTCCCCTCCGTAATGACATAGCCGGCGGCAGGCTTGTGGTAAGCCGAGGCAGAACTTATAAAGATATACTGCCTGGTCCTGTCCTTAAAAAGTCTGTAATCCCGCTCCACATCCTCCACTGTAAATCCGATAAATTCGCAGACCACATCAAAGGTCAGATCGTTCAGTTTTTCTGAAACATCCTCTTCCCTCTTGATATCTGCGGCAATCTGGTGAACGCCCTCCGGGATTCCCTCTTTACGGCTGCCACGGTTGAGAAGCCACACCTCCCAGTTGTGCTCTCCTGCCAGGCGCCTTACAATCGCTGCGCTGATGGTTCCTGTTCCCCCGATAAACAAGACTCTTTTCATCGTGCCCCTTCCTCTCTTTCCGTCTCATAGACAAACTGATTTTCCTACGGCTGTGCCTGCTCTTTCTAAAAACCATCATAACACACTGCCTCCAACAAAGCAAAATCCCCCCTCTCCCTCAACGCTTTAATACCACCTCACCACAGGAAGCGTATTATTCACTCCTTTTGTGGCAAGAATCTGGTGTAAGTCCACAATCCCGTTATGAAACACCGCGGCGCAGGCCGCCAGATACAGATCCCACATTCTGACAAACCGCTCATCGAACATTTCGCCTACTTCACTGATATGTTCCCGATAATTTTCAAGCCAGCAGAGCAGTGTCTGATTGTAATGCAGACGCAGATTTTCCACATCCACGATATGAAAGTTTTCCTCCGCCATATGCGAAACCGTCTCACGCAGGCTTGGAATTACCCCGCCCGGGAAAATATACTTCCGAATCCAGGCATCCCCGGGATACTCCTTTAATGCGCTGATAAAATGTAACAGGCAGACGCCCTGATCCTTCAACATCTGATTAACGCATTCCATAAACACCCTGTAATTTTTCCTGCCCACATGTTCCAGCATGCCAACGCTCACCACACGGTCAAACTGCTTTTTCATTCTCGGCAGATCCCGGTAATCCATCAGACGGACAGTCAGCACATCCTCCAGCCCCTCCGCCTTAATCCTTTTTCGGAACGCCTTGCACTGTTCATGGCTCAATGTAATTCCCGTTCCGCAGACCTTATACTTTTTGGCAGCTTCAAGCAGCAGGTATCCCCAGCCACACCCGATATCGAGAATCTCCATTCCTTCTTCCAAATGCAGCTTTTCTAAAATATATGCCGCCTTATTCACCTGTGCCTGATGCAGTGTATCATCCGCCTTTCGGAAATACCCGCAGGAATAGCTCATGGTCTCATCCAGCCATAACCTGTAAAAATCGTTCCCGATATCGTAGTGGCTGGAAACATCCCTTCTCTGGTGTTTTTTTGACAGGGATTCGGGAATCAGCTTTTTTAGAACCACCGCCTCCGTTGAAAATTTTCCCACCTGGCCAAGAAAATGATCCAGCGCCTCATACAAATCTCCTTCAATCTCCAACGCGCCGTCCATATAAGCCTCGCCAAGCGCGATGGATGTGCTGGCCGCCAGCGCGGTGAGCGGAATCGTCTTATGGAGTTTCACGATAAAAACGGGTTTCCCCTCCCCGATCCGATATTTTTTTCCGTTTATTTTGACAAGGAATGGGGAATCATCGAACTTTTTCAGAAATGATATAAGTAATTCTTCCTGCAGCATGCTGTTTTCCTCCTGCGGCCGTAAATCTGCTCTCTTTTATATATGCCGCTCTTACTTATAATTTAGCCACAAGAAGGCATCTCCATACAAAAAAAGAGACAGATGTGCGCAGAAAGCTATCCTGTCGAAATAATTGTGCTATAATGTAAAAAAGATAACAGAAATCTGTGTGATGCCGTTTTGGCATGGAGGAAACATGAACACTGGAAAACATACTGCAAAAACCACACTGCTGACCGAGGGCTGCATCTGGAAACAGCTTGTCGCCTTTGCGTTCCCGCTTTTTTTAGGCAACCTTTTTCAGCAGTTATACAATACCGCCGACTCTCTCATTGTGGGAAATTTCCTCGGCAGCAATGCGCTCGCCGCAGTCAGTTCCTCTGGCAACCTTATTTTTCTGATGGTCGGTTTTTTTCAGGGCATCGCTGTGGGCGCCGGGGTTGTGATTGCCCGGTATTACGGCGCACAGAAAACAGAGGAAGTTCAGAAAGCCGTACACACGACCGTTGCTTTCGGACTGGCTTCCGGCGTCTTTTTGACCGTTGCAGGCACCATCCTGACTTCCCGCATCCTCATATGGATGGGAACGCCCGCCGATGTGCTGCCGGAATCCACGGTCTATTTCCGCATCTATTTTCTCGGCTCCCTGTCCTTTGTCATGTACAATGTCTTTGTGGGCATTTTGCAGTCTGTCGGGGACAGCCGCCATCCGCTCATTTATCTGATCGTGTCATCCGCCATCAACATTGTGCTGGATTTGCTGTTTATCGCCGTGCTGGGCTTCGGTGTCGGCGCTGCCGCCCTGGCTACGATCCTTTCCCAGTTTATCAGCGCGTTTTTATGCCTCTGGCGGCTCGTCCGCAAGAGCCCGGATGACTACCGGGTATCCATACTGCGCATCCGTTTTGACCTTCCCATACTCCATGAGGTAATCTCCAACGGACTGCCCGCGGGATTTCAAAATTCCATCATTGCTCTCGCCAACGTGGTGGTACAGTCAAACATCAACAAATTCGGCAAGATGGCTGTCGCCGGCAGCGGCGCCTACTCCAAGATCGAGGGCTTCGGCTTTCTGCCCATCACCTGTTTTGCTATGGCGCTGACCACCTTCATCAGCCAGAACCTTGGTGCAAAACAGTACGAGCGCGCCAAAAAGGGAGCACGTTTCGGCATCCTCTGCTCCATCCTCACAGCGGAACTTGTGGGCATCATTATCTACCTGACCATCCCGGCCCTGATTGCCGCTTTCAACCGTACGCCGGAGGTGATCGCTTACGGGACGACCCACGCGAGAACAGTCACACTTTTCTACTTCCTGCTCTCCTTCTCCCACTGCATCGCGGGAATCTTACGGGGCGCGGGAAAAGCCGCCGTGCCGATGCTCACCATGCTCTGCTTCTGGTGCATTGTCCGTGTGAGCTATATCACAGCCATTGTACATATGATCCCGGTAATCAATGTCATTTTCTGGGCTTATCCGCTGACATGGAGCTTAAGTTCCATTGTTTTTCTAATCTATTTTCTGAAAGCAGACTGGGTGCACGGGTTTGAGAAATAGACCCGTGCGCCGCAGCATGCTATTCCGTTCTCCCCACCAGCATCTTCATGGGCTCTTTTTGTAGGTTTACATAAATCCCCGCAGCCGCGATCATCGTTCCGGCCGCAACAATTGCCAGTGCACACTCGGCCGCCGTCTTTAACGGCTCTTCCTGCTCATAAGACTTTGCCTCCGTTTTTCCCATATCCGTGGCCACGCTGTTTCCAAAGGTTTTATCATAATAATCTTCCCTTTCAATCTTCTCCTCGATCTCTCCCGACAGGTAACTGCCCGCCACACTGCCGCATACGCTTCCCACCAGAATCAGCAGGAAAATGCCCGAAAACAGGGAAGCAAAACTATGCCGCTTCCGAAAACCCAGGCACCGCTCCACCGCCGTCCGCTCCTTCTGTTTTAAGATAAACAGCCAGGAAAAATAACCGAGCACCATCAGCACCATGATCACCCCCATAACAAGAAGCAGTCTGGCAATATACTTCATATTGTTGATATTTGCCTCCAGTTCTGAATAGCCTCCGTCATAAAAAGTGATTTCCACATTAGAAATCTGCAATTTGTTCCACTTCTCCATATACTCGTCGATGGTGCCATTGGCAATGCGGAAAGAAGTGTTGCTTCCCACCATTGGTCCGCTCTCCAGAATGTTATCCGCATCGCTGTTCTTCACGGAACGGCTGGGAATGATGATCTCATTATAGCCCATTCCGTAATCATCCCGTATTCCCGCCTGTCCGCCGTACACACCTACGATTTCATAATTGCCCTCCTCAAAAACCGGGTAAATCTCCCCTTTGGCATTGATCAGCGAAAATGCCGCCGCACTGTTGGTTGCAAACGCCCGTCCTGCAGTCCGCCTGTAATTTGCATACTGTAACGCGAGAGGCAGTTCATCCCCGATTGCAAGCCCGGCACGCCGGGCAAACAGTTCCGACACAAGACATACCCTGTCCCCGTTCGCATACTCCTTTGCCGTAAACTCCCTGCCCTGGCTGATATATGCATTGCCATTGTAGAAAGGCATCAGCAGATTAATGTCGTCTGTGCCCGTTACCGGGAAAGTATGCCGCAGATAATCCCATGAGGCAATTACATTCAGCCAGCGCCTGCCTTTGTCCGATTCATAAAACCCTTCTGTCACCTCATCGCAAAAATGTCCCTCTTCCACGTCATCCGGCACTTTGTTGCCGTCTATATCAACCTGATCGGATTCCAGAACCGTGTAAGGGATGTACTCTGTAACATCATCCCCCTCAAACTCCTGCTGATCCTCATGTCCCGGTCTATAAGCAACAGACATCACATAAGTCTTATCCGCATACAGTTTCTCCGGCTTCGGATTATAGTGATCGCAGAAAGAAATGACATGTCCATCCCTGATTCCTCCCTGTCCGGCAAGCACCCTGGTTACCCGAAAGGCAATCGGATGGTCGGGCACTGCATCTTCCACCGGCGATCCCTCCACGATCTCGCTGAGGCTCATGCCCAAACCGTACATCTCATACTCCGGCATGTAAGAGCCGTAAAAGCATCTTCGCTCCGGCCCGGACAGATAATCTGCACCCTCGAAGTCCAGCACGGACAAAGGCACATAGGAATCATAAACCGAACTATTGTAAATGCGGTAGTCCTTGATCTCCGCATCCCAGATGCGCCGCTCTTCCACCTGATCTGCCTTCTGCTCCACCGTTCCGATGGTCATAAAGGAATCCTCGTAGGCTTCCATCTTAGCCTGATTCGTAACCAGAAACTCCCTGCCGATACTGCAAAGCCCCGATGCAAAAATGAGCAGCAGCAAAAACAGGGCGGCTCTCCCCTTCATACGAAAAAGCTGACGCATACTATTCTTAAAAAGCAGCATACCAAACTCCTTCCTCATCCCGCATTTCAACTTTCCGCGTTACTAGCGTATCTGCTCCATGCTTCCATCCTTCATACGAAAGACATGATCAGTCTCGTCCGCCACTCTTTGGTTATGAGTAATAACGATCACTGTATAGCCGTCCTCATGGGCAAGCTCCTTTAAGAGCGCAACCACATTCTCCTCATTTCCCGAATCCAGATTGCCCGTCGGTTCATCAGCCAGAATGATCTCCCCGCCTGCGGCCACCGCCCGGGCAATCGCCACCCGCTGCTGTTCCCCGCCGCTCATCATCTTCGGGAACTGCCTGCATATCCTGGATTCCAGTCCCACCCGCTCCAAAAGCTGTCTGGCCTGTCTGGCAGCCTCCTTTTTCCGCATTTTCTTACATTCCAACGGCAGCATCACATTCTCCTGCGCCGTCAATAGCGGAAACAGGTGAAACGCCTGATACACCACCGCCGCCCGGTTCAGACGGTAAGCGTCCCTGTCCATATCGCATAACGGCTCCCCCTCCACATAGATCGTTCCCCCACAGGGCTGGTCTAACCCGGCCAGAAGAGAAAGAAAGGTGCTCTTGCCACTGCCCGACTCGCCCACAATCGCATAGAATTTTCCCTTCTCAAAGACACAGCTTACATCCTTCACCGCCTCCACCTTCTGGTACTTGCTCTGATAGCTGTAAGACACATGTTCCGCACGCAGTATCTCCATTTTTACCTCCATTTCATCCTTCCACAAACAACGCTTCCATCACACTCACATCCAACAGCTTCCACAGCGCCAGACTGTTACCAGCCATATAGCAGATGCCCACCAGTCCGCCTGCCAGCGCGGAGCTTCCCCCGTAATTTCCCTGGATCAGCACCGAAAGCACACTTCCCGCCACAACTCCCGTAATGACTAAGGTAAGCTGATCCACGAAAAAGACCCGGAAACATTGGTACCTGTTCAACCCGATCGAACGAAGCAGCGCCATTTCCTTTTTCCTGCTCTGTAAAAGCAGAAGTGTAATCAGATATCCCACCCCCACAATCAAAATAAGGAGAAAGGGAAAGAATGCGCGCACCGTGTCGATCACCTGCCGCAAATGCTCCGCCGTGCTGATAAAGGCGGCGTCATTCACATTTAATGCCACACCGTTTACCGATTGATCCAATTCCGTTGGCGCAGCACTTCGGAATCCCAGATCTTTCATCTCCTGTTTGAAGGCATTCAGTGAAAGCGCGTCCGAAACTTGAAAAGCTGCCGAACTTGCAAAGAAGGGAATCCCCTCTTCGGCATAAGTATTTCTGACCGCATGAAAGGGTACAATCACGTCCGGCGGCACCGCGAACTGATCATCCCACCTGCCCCGCATATCTACATATCCGGCAATCTCGTACTCTACCGTCTGTAAAGGACCCGCAAAAAGTTCTGCGTAACGCTCATCCTTACGGTAGTAGTACCACTGGCAGAGTGTCACCTGATCTCCCAGCTTCCATCCCTTCCTGTCAAAAAGCTCTTTGGAAACGATACATTTTGCCTCGGATCCCTGTAAAATCGAGGCATCCGCACCCGCATTCCACACCACATCGCTCTCCTCAATGCCGCCCATCGCCTCAATGCCGTTTACCCCATCCAAAAACAAATTCAGCGTATGCCACTCTCCAGGAATGACCTGATCAATCCCTGCTTTGAGGCGCACATCCATTTTCAGCCGGTCAACATATGCCGAGTCCAAAAGCCCCTGCACAAGACTGTCTTTTATGAAAATGCCCGACTGTCGGCTCCCGTCCGCCGTGCTGACATAAGCGTTTACCGGGATTGCCTCCGGCAGCATGGCAAGCTGTTTTTCATTGTTGGCGATATTGGACAGATAAGTATGGAGCAGAAACACCACCAGCATATCCATCAGGATGGTCAAAAGGCTCTTCACCTTATGCCGGCCGATCTTCACTTCCCTGATGCTCTCGTTCTTCCAGAGAAGATACACCGCTCCAGCCCCACATAAGATCACGAGCGCGCCTGCCCACACATAGAAAAATACCGGGCTTTCATACCATGCGCCGCCCGCCGCCCCGGACAGCAGCCCGGAGGACTGCCCGTCCTTGTGTCCCGCCAGATAACCCACTCCCACACAGATCAGATAGAGAACACCACAGACGCAGGCTCCCAAGAGCACCTTGACCTTCCACATACGCCGTCTCCACTCATCCTCCTGTCCGGACTGGGAAATGGTCTGTGCCACGATCTGTTCCGCCTCCTGCCTGTCTATCTCTGGTTCCTCGTTTTTTTCACTCTGCATTAACTCCAAGAGATTCACACCCAGACTCTTTGCCAGCGGTTCCAAAATTTTGATGTCGGGAAATCCTACGCCGTTCTCCCACTTGGAAACCGCCTTGTCGGAGACATGAATTTTCTCCGCAAGCTGCTTCTGGGTCATCCCTTTGGCCTGTCTAGATTCCCGTATAAATCTGCCGAATTTCATATTGTCCATACTGATTCCTATTTCCTCTCATCGGTTCCCGGCAATTCCTGCCCCGTCTGTACCTTCTTTTATACGCCATCCACATAAAAAGAGCAATCTACGAATAGTAGACTGCCCCTCCGCCTGTATCTTATCCCACATTTTCTGCCAGTATCTCATAAAACACATCACAGGCTTCCTTTGCTTTTTCGATATCCGCATTGGAATAGTTGATGATAAAACAGTGTTTCATTTCGCTTGGTGTGAAAAAGTATTCCGACAGCGCGTTCACCCGTATTCCCCTTTCCCCTAATGAACGGACAATATCTTTGTCCGCCTTGTCCGTTTTGATCTGAATCAGGAAATGCAGACCGGAGTCGTTCTCAGTAATCATACACACATCTTTCAATTTACTTTTCTTAATCGCGTCAATCATCCTTTTTCTCTGTCTGCTGTAATACAGGCGCATCCGATTAATGTGTTTTTCAAAATATCCCTGCCTTATAAAAGCGGCCAGCGTATACTGCTCAAAATTGGAGACCGTACAGGCGTAAAAGGACAGTTCTCTGTAAAATCGGTTGATCAGATGAACCGGCAGAACCATATAGCTGATTCGGATGGTGGGCGTCAATGATTTGGAGAAGGTATTCATATAAATTACCTTTTCACAGGCATCCATACTGAACAGAGTCGGGATCGGTTTCCCGTTCAGCCGGAACTCACTGTCATAATCATCCTCGATGATATAACGCCCCTCTCTCTCATTTGCCCATGCCAGAATTTCGTATCTTCTTCCGGCAGGCATGGTGATCCCTGTAGGAAAATGATGGTTCGGACTGATATGCGCGATATCCGCCCCGGTTTCCTTAAGTCCCTCAAAGGTCATTCCCATTTCATCCATATCCGCATACTTGCACGAGATCTGATACTGCCTGTACACCTGCACAATCTTTCGATATCCCGGATTTTCCACACAATACTGCTTCCCGTTTCCCAAAAGCTGCACAATCAGACCATACAAATACTCCGTTCCCGCGCCGATTACAATCTGGTCGGGATCCACAAGCATGCCCCGGAACGATTTTAGATGCTCTGCAATCGCCGCCCGCAGTTCCCCAATACCCCCGGCAGGAGACGTCTCCATCAGCTCTCCGCTCTTGTCGGTAATAATGCCCCGAAGAACCTTCGCCCATATGGAAAAAGGAAAGAGATCCGGGTTCATTCTGTTGTCCGATAAATCCACCGCATAGGAATGTCTTTTCTCCGGGATGTTTATATTTAGGGAAATGCTGCTCTCTCTCTGCACCTTTTTCATCCCTTCGAGCTTCGCCACATAATAGCCTTTCTGAGGAATGGTATAAACATACCCTTCGCTGATCAACTGGTCATATGCATTCTGGATGGTAATGGTACTAATGCCATTGTTTTTGGCAAAGGTCCTCTTTGACGGCAGTTTCTCCCCCGGCCTCAGATTTCCGTCCATAATATCCTCTTTTATGCACTGGTATATGTATTCGTACAAAGGGCCCTGCGCCTTGTCAAAATTATAAGTCAGCATCTTCCTTTTCTCCTATATGACATTTAATTTAATATCATTTTGATTATTTTTATATAACCAGATTTACTGTAACATAGTTACCAGTAAAATGCAAACAAAAGAACGCTGACAGGATTCTTCTGTCTGCGTCCCAGCAAAAACTTGAGATGGAGGAAGCTATGGAACAGACACAATATGAACTGAACAAAGGTCTTGCACAGATGTTAAAGGGCGGCGTCATCATGGACGTTACCACCCCGGAACAGGCTAAAATCGCGGAGGAAGCCGGCGCGTGCGCCGTCATGGCACTGGAGCGGATTCCGGCAGATATCAGGGCTGCAGGCGGCGTATCGCGCATGAGCGACCCTAAAATGATAAAAGGCATACAAAACGCCGTGAGCATCCCCGTCATGGCCAAATGCCGGATCGGGCACTTTGTGGAGGCGCAGATACTTCAAGCGATTGAGATTGACTATATCGACGAGTCGGAAGTCTTATCCCCGGCGGACGACGTTTACCATATAGATAAAACAGCATTCAAAGTCCCCTTCGTCTGCGGCGCGAGAGATTTAAGTGAAGCCCTGCGAAGAATCAACGAGGGAGCCGCCATGATCCGCACCAAGGGCGAGCCGGGAACCGGGGATGTGGTGCAGGCCGTCCGGCACATGCGAAAAATGAACGCCCAGATCAGACAGCTTGGCTCCATGAAAAAAGACGAATTATTTGAGGCGGCAAAGCAATTACAGGTTCCCTATGAACTGGCATTATATGTCCATGAAAACGGGAAACTCCCCGTCGTAAATTTTGCCGCCGGGGGCGTCGCGACACCCGCAGACGCCGCGCTGATGATGCAGCTTGGCGCGGAGGGCGTCTTTGTCGGTTCGGGTATTTTTAAATCCGGCAATCCGGCAAAACGGGCTGCCGCCATCGTACAGGCTGTGACCAACTACACGGACGCCGCACTGATCGCAAGTCTTTCCGAAGATTTGGGAGAAGCTATGGTAGGGATTAATCCGGAAGAAATCAAACTGATTATGGAAGAGCGGGGACAATAACAGTGTGAGAAGTGATTCTAAATCTCACACAGGAGAATACCCAAAATACGGGCATTCTCCGCATGGAGGAAATTTCGGATGAGAAATATAAAAATCGGCGTACTCGCCTTACAGGGCGCGTTTATAGAACACGAACATATGCTCACAAACCTTGGGGCTGTCTGCACGGAAATCCGACATCCCTGTGACCTGCAGGGAATCGATGGCATTGTCCTGCCCGGCGGGGAAAGCACCGTGCAGGGGCAGCTTCTGTACAAATCCGGGCTGTTTACGCCTTTGCGGAAGCTGATTTCGGACGGGCTTCCCACGCTTGGCACCTGCGCCGGGCTGATCCTTATGGCACAGGAAATCAGCAGTTCCGTCACCCATCTGGGAACGCTGCCCGTCACCGTCAGGCGAAACGCCTATGGCAGACAGCTCTCCAGCTTTGTCACCGAACAGCCGATAGCGGGAATCGGGAACTACCCTATGATTTTTATCCGCGCGCCCTACATTGAGCGCACGGATGAAAACGTGGAAATTCTGGCAAAAGTGGACGGCAATATCGTCGCCGTAAAATACAGGAACCAGATCGGACTTTCCTTCCACCCGGAGCTGTCCGAAAACTCTAAAATTCACGAGTGGTTCCTATCTCAATGCGAAAAGTAACACTTATATGGATGCCGCAATCAGCTCCATCTCTCCCTGCAGCTCCACTTCGCCATAGCCGCAGGGCAGGATAAAGTGGTCACCCTTCTGTATCATCTGCCCGTTTATCAGGCCTTCACCCGCCGTCACGCTCATAATCAGGAAGGGGTGCTCCTGGGAGAAGGAAATCTGCTTCGCCACATCAATCTTCCACACCTTATAATAAGGGCAGGAAATCAATAAATTCTTCTGATCTTTCGGCAGGTCTGCCGCCGCCTTGACACACTCTGCGGCAGGCTTTGCCGGAACCGTGATCACATCAATGCTCTGCTCCACATGAAGCTGTCTGGGTTTCCCGTCAGTCAGCCTGTCATAATCGTAAACCCGGTATGTAATATCTGAATTCTGCTGGGTTTCCAGAAGCATAATGCCGCCCTTGATGGCGTGCACCGTACCCGGGTCAATCTGGATAAAGTCTCCCTTCTTTACCGGCAGCTCTCTGATAAACTCACCCCACCTGCCCTCTTTAATCATGGCAGTCAGCTCTTCCTTGTCCTTCGCCTTGTGGCCGATCACGAGAGTGGAATCCGTCTCGCAGTCGAGAATATACCAGCACTCTGTCTTTCCGAGGGAGCCGTTTTCATGCGTTCCCGCATAAGCGTCATCGGGATGCACCTGAATGCTCAGATCCGTCCTGGCGTCAATAATCTTTGTGAGAAGCGGGAAACGGTCAAGTCCTGTGCTTCCGAAAAGTTCCGGCTCCTCCTGCCAGAGCTGGGACAGGGTTTTTCCGGCATAAACGCCTTCTTTGACCGTACAGTCCCCGTTCGGGTGGGCGCTCACCGCCCAGCACTCTCCCGTGCCTTCCCCCGGAATCCGGTAGGGCCAGTCTGTTCCCAGACGCTCGCCGCCCCAGATCATCTGCTTGAACACAGGATTTAAAAATAAAATCGGTTTTTCCTTCTGATTCACTGACAACACCTCCCCGTTTGTCTCCATCACTTTCTGATACCAGTATGCGGAATCCTTGGCAATCCGCTTCTGTGTCTGAAAATCCACATACACCAGGCCGAACCGTTCCGTATACCCCTTGCTCCACTCAAAATTATCCAGGAATGTCCATTCAAAATATCCTCTCACGTCCGCGCCGTCATCGGCTGCACACTGGAGCGCCGAGAGATATTTGTCCAAAAAAGTAATGCGGTTAGGATCATGCACCCTGCCGTCCCCCGACACGATATCGTGGCAGGACATGCCGTTCTCCGTGATGTACAGCGGCTTCTGATATCTCTCATACAGGAATTTCACACCCCAGTAGAGGCATTCCGGCGTCACCGGCCAGCCCGCTGCGGTTTTGGGAAATCCGGCCGGTCTGTCCACAAACGCAGGCTCCCCGTCCGCACCCGCGCGCACCACATAGCCATTGTAAATATTCTGGCCCATAAAGTCTAACGGCTGGGCAATCAGCTCCATATCTTCCTTCGTAATCTCCGGCAGATAGTCCTTGAATCTGGCAAGTCCTTCCTCCGGGTATTTTCCCAAAAACACGGGATCAGAAAACCATGCCACATTCCATGTCCAGTTTTCTATCGGATTGTAGAAGGAAAAAAGCACTCTTCTGGCCGCCTCGACATCCGCCGGGGCATTGCTCGCCGGATAGGCCATTCCGCAGGTGGGCGCATAACCGATCTGAACAGGCTGTTTCGCATATTTCCTCAGATTGATGACCGCCTGCCCGTGAGCGCGCAGTGCATTGTGGGTAATCTGAAAGGTGTCCTTTAGCGGCAGCTTTTTACCCGGCGCATGGATGCCGTGCAGATGTCCCAGTCCAACGAAGCACTGAGGCTCATTGAGCGTGATAAAATACTCACACAGATCCGAAAAGTTCTCCGCCACCACCTTCGCATACTCGCCAAACCACTCAATGATCTCCTCGTTGAGCCAGCCGCCGCGATCCTGCAGCGCCTGCGGCAGCTCCCAGTGGTACATCGTAATATAAGGCGTAATGCCGTTCTTTTTCATCTCCAGAATCATATCCCGGTAAAGGGCAACGCCTTTCTCATTCACGCGCCCCGTTCCCTCCGGCAGCAGTCTCGCCCAGTTTAAGGAAAAGCGGTATGCCTTCACTCCAAGCAGACGCATCATCTTATAGTCGTCTTTATAGCGGTGCATATGGTCGCAGGAAACACATGCGTCCGTGTGATCCTCGATACCGCCTTCCTCCGTAAATGTGTCCCAGACCGATTTCCCCGCGCCGTCCGCCGGGTCTTTCCCTTCCACCTGATAGGCGCTGCTTGCTACGCCCCATACAAAGTCTTTTCGAAACATAGGTATCCCTCCACTTTTTCTTGCTGAGAATCCTCTTCTCAGTCATTCTTCTGCACAAACCTTAAGATATACCACATTTTTACGCTGTAATGACCGACACCAGATAAAAAGGCACCGCATCGTTTTCATGGGTCTGTGTGATCCGTATTTCTACTTTATGCAGACCGGGGGCCATATGATACGCCAGCGTGTCCATATGGAGACTGTCTCCCCAGGTCTCCTCAAAATTGGCATCCAGCGTGACCGCCCTCTCCTCATCCCCGTTCACCACCGCAATTGCCACAGGCGCGGGATGTTTTACCGACTTGCGGTATTGTACGGCGATCTCCGTTCCTTCCACCTCAAAGCATATTTTTGCCCCCTGATCTTTGGCCGTCCAGCCGCGGCGGAACATATCGTTCACATACTTTTTCAGTGCGCCGTCCGCCGAAAACCCTTCACAGGCCGGGGCGCTGTTATGGTTCTGAAAACGTCTCACATGCTCATATGCATTTACCGTCAACGGTTCCGGCATGGAAAAGGGTTCCTCCGCCTCCCGCCTCTGCATATAGATCTGATCCAGACAATCCGTAATGACCTCCGCCAGCAGGGCGTGCCCCTCCGAATTGGGATGCAGGTCATCCGGCGTAAGCTCCCGCCTGTCAATCGCCCCTGCCTCTATCTGTGCGTAGATGGACGGCTTCATGCTGACGCTTGGCAGATGATAGTGCGTCCCGATCTCCCTGTGCTTCTCTTCCGCGCTTGCGCCCGAGTCGTAAAACATATTATGTACCAGTAAGACTGCCGGCTCCAGTGCGTTTCCGTACACGTTCCGCACCAGCCCTTCATAGATTTCCCGGTAAAAATCCGTATTCTCATCATTGACCGAAAATTCGATCAAAACGAAATCCGGCTTGAAAGCCAGCACATCTTCCTCCACTCTGGCTGCGCCAAACTGGGATGTCGTGCCTCCCACTCCCGCATTCACATAAGTAAATGCCGTTTTGGGAAACCGCCTTACAAACCAGTCATAAACAAGATAAGCATAGCAGTTTGTATACTGCGAAGAGACCGATCCCTGGGTGATGGAACCACCCAAAAATGCCAATGTCATACGGTCTCCTTTTTCAGCCCGTCTCATCAGTTCCTTCATTCGATACAGATTTCCCCTGTTCACCCATCCCTTCCCGGCATGTATTTCATATCCCATTTTCCCGTTCTCCTCCGCCATCTGAATCGTATCCGCCAGCCAGCCGCATGCAAAGCTAATTTTAGCTTGTATTTAGCCAACAAATTATTTGGCTGCGACAGACAAAAACACATTCTTATTGCCTCTCATTTTACTATCGCAGCCAAAAAATAACAAGTAAAACAAATTTTCTTTTTTCATTTTATGAAATGCGCACAAAATTCAGCATCACATTTTAGCTATTTAATTAGCCATTTAGCACTTAATAATAAGCCAATTTTAATCTTCAAGTTTTATTGTTTTGCCTCTGGGAGGCGAAGCCGCAGGAGACGTTTCGTCAACTGTCTGAAGTTAAAAGGCAGCAAGGGATAGATATAGCTTTTATCCGACAATGTCTTGTTGAAGGCAATGGACAGCAGGAAGAGCAGAACCGCTCCCACATAACCGTAAATGCCAAAAATCGCTGTCAAAATAAGATTAATAATCCGCATAAATTTTAGGGCGTAGCCAAGCTCATAGTTCTGCTGGGTGTAGTTGGCGATGGCCACGAACGCCATGTAAAGCATCACCTCCGAATTGAACCAGCCGCTGTTGACAGAAAACTCGCCAAGCACCAAAGCCGCCATCACACTTAAGGGGGTGCTCAGCATATTCGGCGTGTTGACCGCCGCCAGCTTCAATCCGTCAATGGCCAGCTCCAGTATGAGAAACTGCGCAATCAGCGGAATGTTTGATTCCTCCTGCAGCATGATAAACTGAAAACTCTCTGGAACCCACTGGGGATTTTCCATCAGCAGAAGAAACGTGGGCGTCATAATATAGGTGAGGATCGAAATGATAAACCGCGTCAGACGCAGATATGTCCCCGTAATGGGCGGAAAATAATAGTCGTCTGCCTCCTCCACGATATCAAAGATCGAAGTCGGCACAATCATGGCCGAGGGGGAATTGTCCACCAAAATCACAATATCTCCCTCGAGCACCTGGGCCGCCGCCACATCCGGCCTCTCCGTAAATTTAAATTTTGGAAAAGGGTTAAACCATTTCCGCTGATAGAGGCACTCCGCGAGACTCTCCTGGTTCATGGTGAGCGCATCCACTTTGATATTCTGAATCCGCTTTTTTACCTTCTCCAAAAACGCGTGATCCACCCGGTTGTCCATATAGCAGAGCACGATGTCTGTCTGGGAACTTTTCCCGGCGTTCATCATTTCCATGCGAAGCTCGGTGCTGCGGATCCGTCTTCTGATCAGAGCCGTGTTGAAGACCACCGTCTCCACAAAACCATCTTTACTGCCGCGCAGGGTTTTATCCTTGTCCGGCTCCGAAACGCTTCTGGCAGGATAGGTTCTGGAATCG
Organism: uncultured Lachnospiraceae bacterium; assembly: GCA_965114645.1. GTDB lineage: Bacteria > Bacillota > Clostridia > Lachnospirales > Lachnospiraceae > UBA3282. The sequence continues at coordinate 25,747 of CBCOZL010000014.1, forward strand.
ATCAGCACACATCTGTCATACCCATCAATAAAGAGCGCAAACACACCTGACAGAATATTGTAGATGATATCGTCCCACTTATCCTTAAGATCCACCTCCACATAGGGCGTGGCCTTCTTCGCCATCTCATAGGCGCTCTCCGGCATCTTGTCCGGCGTCAGGCCGATAAAATACTGCAGGATCTTCATCATCAGCTCATCCTTGCAGAAACCGTCTATAAAATAGATGCACGCCTGTCTGCCGCCCACGTCTATCACGCGGTAGACCACGTCAAAACTTACATCCGGCGACATATGCGCCTTCATATATGCCATGCTTTCCTGCAGGGAGGTTGTCATCTTTTCCTTATTATCCAACACAAAAACTCCTTCCATGACTTACCATTGTTTCCCATAGTATGTCTTGGAAGGAGTTTTCTTATGCATATCAAATGACGGTTCCTTTACGCCTCCCGGTTCAAAATCCTGCTCATTTCATCTACCATCTCATTAATGACGCCGGCCTGTTTGGTCACCTCCGCCGTGTCTCCGGCATTGCCTTCCGCCATGCTGTTGATGGAATGGAACTGTTCATTCTCCTTTCGGATGCTCTCCGCAATATCCTGATTGATGGTTACGGTTCTCTCAATTACCTCCGCCTGCTTTGCATATGTGTCACCCATCGTCTGCACCGCGCTGACTGATTCGTTGAGAAGCTCCGTCATATCCCGCATACTCTTAAATACATTGTCAAAATACGCATTCTGCGTGCCAAGCTTGGACGAGTTCTCTTCCACCTGCGCTGTGATCTCCGTCACGTTATTCTGTACCCGCTCGATCACGGACTGCACCACTTTAAGCGATTCCTGTGTGCTGTGTGCAAGGGTGCCCACCTCAGTAGCAACCACCGCAAACCCTTTTCCTGCCTCGCCCGCTCTCGCAGCCTCAATGGATGCATTCAGCGCCAGCAGATTGGTGGAGGAGGAAATGTCGCTGATGAGCTTTAAGGTAACGCCTATCTCCTGCACTGCATCGGACAGCTTCCGCGCCACCTCAGTCGTAAGCTGCATGGAATCCGACACTTCTCCGTTGATTTTATGCAGATCATTCAGCAGCTTTTCACTTTCCTGTGATTTATCCAGAAGATCCCTGGTAGTCTTTTCTACCTTTTCCACATTGTCCGCAACAACACTCTCCCACTCCTTCAGTTCGCCAAGATTGCTCATGCTCTCATCCGTCTTCGTGCCAAGCGTATTGCTGTTCCCTACCAGTTCCTCACTTGTTGCCGCCAGTTCCTGGGCCGCCGCGCTCTCGTTCTCGGAAATCTGTGAAAGGGCTGTCCCCGCTTCATAAAGCTTTCCCGAAAGCATCTGCACGGAATCCAGCACGCTTTCCACCTCTTTTTCTTTATCCTCCACCACTCCAAAAAGAGACGTCGTCCGATGCACAATAAAGCTGCATGCCGCAAAGAGAATCACATAGACGATTCCCGTAAAAATCCATCCGATGGGAAGATGAAGCTTCAGAAATCCGGCCGGAAATACAATCATCATCGCCGCGTTGACTACAATGGTCACCGCCGTGCTCACTTTCAGTATCCTCTGCTCATAATAAAGAACCAGCAGCAGCGTCGCCACAAAATAGTAGTGTGTCAGGCATACATAACCTGCACTTTCACTGGATCCTCCTACTGCCGCCGTAACCGCGCCGAGCACCGGCGGAATGCAGGCATAGACATATTTTGCCCTGCTTCCCAGCTGCTTCTCAAAAACTTTGGTTATGATGGCGGCCACGCCTGTCAACAGAAAAACGCACTCACGCACTCCTCCGTTTAACATAATCATTACAAATCCCCAGCCCGAAATGGCAACACCGAGAATATAAAGAAACATAATTTTATTTACGAGCTTTTCCTGATTTTTTTCTGATTGTACCGGCATTTCTTTCTCCTTAAAGTAAAGATTCTGGCTGCATATTTTTGACATTCAACCGCATTACTGTTTCCCGGTGCTGCCATGTCCGCCCCGGTCTTCCCCGTCCAGATGCGCCACCTCGTCAAACATAATCCTCGGCTGGTTCTCCACAATGCGGAACTGGCATATGCGGTCGTTTACATGGATCTCTGTATCCCTGACTGCATAGACGGGCATGAACCACTGGTCATTATCCCCGCAGTAGGACGCATCAATCACACCCTGGTGATTGGTCTGTATAATACCGAAATTTTTGAAAGTGGAGCTTCTCGGCACCACATGGGCTTCATAGCCTTCCGGCAGTTCCATCGCCACTCCCAGAGGGATCAGCTGAAACTCCCCTTTCTTTAAAACAAAATCCGCCGCGGCCCGCAGATCAATCCAGTCCGACTTTCCGTCTATGTAAGCCAGCTTCTCGATTTTGTCTGTAAAATATTTAATTTTAATATGCTCCATCCGCATTGTCGTTCCCCCTACGCATAATCCTTACAGTAAAGCACCGGGATGGAGGGATCTGTCTGCTCCAGGCTCTTCTGTACATCAATCACTCTCTGATTTTTGCTGCCCTTCCAGCGCAGTCTCGCATCCTTCAGCTCCTTCTGATATTCTCCGTCCACAAGCACATCCACGAACTTCATGGCAGGATAATGCAGCACATCCTCCCAGCTGTCCCCCGTGTAAAGCCAGATTGTTTTACCTGGGTATCTGTTTTTGATCTCCTCCATCAGATTCCTCACGTCCAGCCGGTTTGCCGAGTGAAGCGGATCCCCGCCCGAAAACGTAATACCGCTGATATAAGATTTGTCCAGCTGCGAAAATATTTCCTGCTTTGCCGCCTCATCGAAGGGAAGGCCACCGTCCGGGTCCCAGGTAAGCGGATTGTGGCATTCCTTGCAGCAGTGGGTACAGCCCGCCACCCAGAGTACCACCCGCAGGCCGTCGCCGTTGAGCATATCGTCCTTTGTTATATTATGGTATCTCATAAAATATTTCTCTCACTTTCCTGTGAAAACCTCTGCATTCCATACAGATCCATCATTCGCTGCGGCTTCGCACCGCTTCATTCGCTGCGCTTCGCCTTCGCTCATGTCGGACGCCCGCCATAAACATGCGCTCTTCTGCAAGCAGAGACCGCATGTTTCCGCCTCACTGTTTTCACATGCTCTTCCTCTCCGCGATCTCCGCCATTTTTGCTTCGCTCAGGCGCGTATCGCCATGTACACGGGAATAAGCGAGATACCCGTTCATACGGTCGATCTTGGTCAGATTACGGCTGCCGCACACGGGACACTCATCCATTTCCAGTTCCTGGTGTCCGCAGTCATCACAGTACGCCAGTGAAAGGTTCACACCTTCATAAAATCCCATGTCCATTGCCCTGCGGATCAGCGTCTTGATCGCTTCTATATTGTAATCAATCGGATATTTCACATACTGGATCTTGCCGCCGTTGGCCATCTCCCAGAAACGGTACTCCAGATCCTGCTTCTCTATGGGCGTGATGTCCTCCGTCACATGGCAGTGGAAGCTGTTGGACACATACTCCCTGTCGGACACGCCTTCCACAATGCCGTACTTCGCCCTGAACTGCTTCACCTGCAGGCCGCAGAGATTCTCAGCCGGCGTCCCGTAAATGGCATAGAGATGACCGTCCGCTTCCTTGTACTCCGTAATCTTGTTATTGATATGTTCCAGCACTTCCAGCGCAAAAGCACCGTCCTCCACAAGCGATTTTCCGTTATAAAGCTCCTGCAGCTCATTAAACGCCGTGATGCCAAAGCTCGCCGTCGCCGACTTTAAAATCGGCTTAATCTTGTCGTGGAGCTGCAGATGCCCTCCCAAAAAGCCGCCCTCACAGTAAGCAAGCGGGTTGGTGGATGCGCGCATCTCACCGAGATAAGCATATGTCCTGATGTGAAGCTGTCTGATCAGATTCAGATAATAGTCAAGCACATCATAGAAATCCCTGCCCTCCTGTCTGGATTTCGCAAGAATCATGGGCAGATGCAGGGAAACCGCCCCCACGTTAAATCTGCCTACAAATACAGGCGTATCCGTCTCATCCGCCGGATGCATGCCGCCCCTCTCATACCAGGGTGAAAGGAAGGCACGGCATCCCATAGGGGAAATCACCTTGCCATACTGCTTATACATGCTGGCAATATAGCCTTTCCCGGTCAGACTCAGCCAGTCGGGATACATGGTCTTTGCGGAACACTTGACACCCGCCTCAAACACATCTTCCAGATCCTTGCCGGGACCGTGTAAATTTTCATCATATAAAAATACAATCTTAGGAAAAAGTACAGGTTTTTTGCACTCTTTCCTGCCCTGCCCCTTTCTGCGCACATTGAGCATCTGGATTGTTGCCATCTTAGCAAAACGGCCCGTACCGATTCCGGCAGTCACCGTAATAAAAGGATAGTCTCCGCGGCTGCTGGCCACCGTGTTAAACTTATACTCCCAGCCCTGGAACCCCTGCTCGAACTCTTTCTTGACGTCCGCAAGCGCCTCCGCCTCCGCCGTTTCCCTGTCAATCCCCAGATTTTTATATTTCGCAATGTTTCTCTTGTAGGATTTCTCCGCATAAGGCTCTAATATCTTGTCTACCTCTGGCACGGTAAAGCCGCCGTACTGCTGGCTCGCCGCGCTCAAAACGATATCTCCTATGACATCGAAAGCCACATCCAGCGTCTTCGGCTCATTGTACCAGATATTCCCCATCTCGAAACCGCCGGAAAGCACCTCTGCCACATTGAAGAGACAGCAGTTCATGGTATCTCTTCTGGCAGACATGTCGTGGACATAAATGTAGCCGTCCCGGCAGGCCTGAATCTCCTCTGTGGTCATAAAAAACTTCTGATATAATTCCTTGTTAAACTGATTGAAAATCAGACTGCGCTTCGTGGAGACAAGGGCGCTGTCCGTATTAGCGTTCTCCTTGTCGCCGATATACATGATCGACTGGCTCTTTTTATAGACGTCATCCATCATGCGCACAAAATCCTGCTTGTAATTGCGGTAATCCCGATAGCTTTTCGCCACAATCGGTTTTACGTCTTCCAGCGCACTCTCCACAATATTGTGCATAATCTGAATAGGGATCTTTTCCTCATCCAGCTCATTCACCTTTTCAACTACCGTCTGGCAGATATGACGCTTTTCCTCTTCTGTAAACTTAGTGAGAGCGCGGTATGCGCTTTTCCCCACCGCATCAATGACCTTCTGAACATTGAACGCCTCCAGACTGCCATCCTTTTTGATCACCTTCACACCCTTATCCGGCTGGTACTGAAGCCCGTAATTCTCCCCATCCGAATGACCTGACTCAAATTTACTACTCATACGCCCCTCCGTATCTTTATCCCACCGCAATTTCGCGGTATTTCCCACAAAATATAGTACCAGTTAACATAATAGCACAATATATTGCGGTTTAGGATTAGTATACGGTAATAAACATGTTATGTCAATGAAAACACCCCGCAAAAAATGCCAAAATGGGATATGCCTTTTTGTGACATATCCCAAAGCCGCTCAATCCGCCTGTTTTTCCTCATACCCCGCCAGCACTTTTTTCAGATGAAGCCGGTAATCCTCCGCCACAGATTCCGGCGCCAGAATCTGCGCCCCTGTGCCAAGCCCCGTCATCCATCCGAAAAACTGTCCGCTGACCGCCACCCGCACTCTGACGGAAAAATGCGCCTCGTCCCGTTTGCGGATGGATGCTTCCCTGCCAAACCGATCCATCACCACACCGATCAGGCTGTTTTCAAACAACAAAGTCACCGTCTCCTCCCGGCCGCCGTACATACCGAATGTCTTGTTGGCATAATCCGCGATGTCAAAACGCTCAAAAAGCGCGGCGCCTTCCCTCTTTTGATTCAGCACTTCGATTTTCGCCATCTTGTCGACACGGAAGTGCTTGATTTTATCCTCCCCGCTGTCGTGGGCAATCAGATAGTAATACTCGTCCTTGCAAGTGAGCGCCCAGGGGCTTGCCTGATAGGGTTTTCCGCCCCGGCGCGGCACCAGCTCCCGTTGCAGGTTCCATTCCAGATATTGAAACGAAATCTGCCTGTTTCCCTGAATCGCCCTGTGAATATCATCTACCACATAGTAGATACTCTCATTTGCCGTCTTAATGCGGTTCGCCACATAGACCTGACGCTGTAACTGCCCGGCCTCCGCCTTCGACGCCAGTTTTTCGATCTTGGAAATCAGCTCTCTGGATTTATTGGCCGTCAGAAACCGGGATGCCTGTACCGTCTCTACCAGAAGTTTTAACTCCGCCAGTTCAAAATCCCGCCCTGCCAGATAGTAACCGCCCCCTGTCTTTGCCTTCACGAGTTCAATATCGTATCCGAAATCAATCAGCTGGGCAATATCATCATAAATGCTTTTGCGCTCCGCTTTCACATCGTAAGCCGCCAGCGCATCGATCAACGCCTGGGCGCTCAGACAATGCTCCTCATCGGACTGCTCCGTCAATATCTTATGTAGATATAATAATTTCTGCTTTTGTTTCGTCGATCTTGCCATCACCCTGACCCCATAATCCTCTTACGGTATCTCACACCTACGCGGAGAATGCCTCCCTGATAATCCGCATCAATCTTCTCCGGCTCCGCCTATGTGCGGATAAGAAGGAAGGGCGTTCATCTGTGAACACCCTTCCATTTTTTCATTCATCCTTACGCCTGTAACAGACTATGCTGTTGTACTTCCGTCCGCAGTATCTGCCTGCACTTCCAAAGCCGCCTTCGCGTCCTTACTCTTTCTCCACTTCACGCCGATGATGCATGCCACAATTACCAGCGCAACAATCAGTACAAACAGAAGCAGATACGATAAAAACGAGTTCACAAATAAAATTAAATTTGCCATTTTTCCACATCCTTCTCTTCAAGAATTCCCGCCGGGAAACGGAATCTTCCCTCCTCCCAGCTACATCCATGATACCACCAATCAGAGTGAATCGTCAAGCAGATCTGTACCGTCCGCCGCCGTGGTTGCCAGCTTATCACACCTCTCGTTCTCCGGGTGCCCGTCATGTCCTTTTACCCACTGGAAGGTGACACGGTGCGGCTCCTTGGCCCGAAGCAGGCGTTCCCACAAATCTACATTCTTGACCGGCTTGTTGCCCGCTGTTTTCCACCCCTTTTTCAGCCATCCCTCAATCCAGTGTTTGTTAAAGGCGTCCGTCACATATTTGGAATCGGAGATCAGCAGCACCTCGCACGGTTTTGTGAGCGCCTCCAGCCCTACAATCACCGCCATCAGCTCCATACGGTTGTTCGTTGTCTTCTTGTACCCTGCGGAATACTCCCGCTCGTGCAGAGTGCCCCTGCTGTCAATATACTGCAGCACCGTGCCGTACCCGCCCGGTCCCTCCGGGTTTCCGCGCGCCGCGCCGTCCGTATAGATGGTTACCTTCATGTCCAGTTCCTTTCCACTATTCCGTATCTGCACTGCGGCAATGGCCATCTACCGACCGATCATCAGAGTGTTCATTGCCCGCTCATATCACTTCCAGCTTCCGTCCCGCAAAAACCGCTCCGCCATCGCCTCCGCTTCCGAGGTCACATCCTCATCATACTTTAACATCCGCAGAAGCGCAATGGCATTTCTGGTGGACGCAGGCCCCCTCATCAGTTTATAAGGGAAAGAAATATCCTTCTCCTCAATCCGCTCCTCAAAGTGATAGTTATCATATTCCTGTGCCAAAAGTTTCGTCAGTTCCACATCATGGGTTGCCGCAAAACAGAGCGCATGTCCAGCCGCCAGTTTTCTCATAATCTGCGTGGAGGCCGCAATCCGCTCCACCGTGTTGGTGCCCCGCAGCACCTCATCCACGAAGCAGAGGACGGGACGCTCCCTCTCCTGCCCCGCCTGATCCATAATCCGTTTGATGGACTTTATTTCTACCATATAATAGCTGTCGCCGCCAGCCAGGTCATCCCGCAGGGACATGGAAGAATAAATGCGGCAAAACGGCGCCTCATAGGACGCGGCCGCACAAGTATGCACCGTCTGCGCAAGCAGCGCGTTCACCGCCGCCGCCCGCAGAAAAGTAGACTTTCCCGAAGCGTTGGAACCTGTCAGCAGCACACTCTTTTCCGCGTACAGAGTATTCGGCACAGCCTCCTGCAGCAATGGATGATACAGCCCGTCCGTCCGCAGGAAAAGACTTTTCCCAGGCCCCTCCCGCAAAGCGGGCACACACCAGCCGTCCCCCAGACTCTTTCTGAAAGAACCAACAGCCACCGCACACTCAAGCTCCCCCATCACGGTAATCAGCCGGTCTACCTCTCCCATATGCCTCTGCAGGTCGTGCAGCGCCTTGTTAAAACGGATCAGATCCATATAAAACAGCATCCGCAGATAGTCTAACAAAATCTCCAGCGGATTGCCGCTCCCCTGTCTGGCGCCGGAAACGAGATTGGAGCTGTTCATAAATCCACGCAGACTTTTGCAGGCTTCCCTGACCGCCGCAAGCGCTTCCTCAATCCCGCCGATCTCTGCCTTTCCCAGCTCCTCCCCGCCTTTCAGAAGTCTTCTCACATAGGCAAAACTGGTGACGTAAGGCTCCACCTGCCGATATTCCTTAAAATAATCGATCAGATTATGGCACAACACCCCAAACAGACAGACCAGACCCACCGGCAGAGAAAAAAACATGCCCGCTATACTCAAAAGCACAAGAGTATCCCAGAAAAAATACCTGCCGCTTTTCCGCTCTCCCAGTAAGTCCAAATGATCCAGATATTCATAGATGGAATGCCGTCCCGTGCGTCCAAGCTGATAAAAGACTCTCTGCAGCCTGCGCCGTTCTCCCTCCCGCTCCATGAAATACGAAATCCGCTGTTCTAGTTTTCTAAGCTCGTCCACGTCCGCCGCCGGCGTTCTGAGCCTGTAATACAGATACTCATCCCCCGCCGCCGAGAGACAGGTATTCATTCGCTGATAAACGGCATCCATATGCAGGTCGTTCCATGTAATCTCATCAATCTGATCTGCTTTTTGATGCTTCTGGTAATACATACGGATGTGGGAAAGCTCCTCCGCCCCGTAGCTGCGCTCAGGCGGCACGCCGTAACCTGCATAAATCTCCTGTAGTCTTCTCTCTAAAAACCTTCTGCTGTCCACATACTCCTTGGTCATAACAAGCACAATGGCAAGCAGAATCAGGCATACAAAAATAAAAGCGTCCATCTTCACCTGAGACTATTGATAATCTCGTTTGCCTTTCTATAGATTTCCTCCTCATCTATGTCTTTAGCAAATGTTCCATTCTCATACAAAATCTTTCCACGGATCATCGTCATTTTTACATTCTGCTTGCTGCCACTGTAAACGAGATTTTTCGGAATGTGGTTGAGGGGCTGCATGTTGGGCTGATGCAGATCAATCAGAATCACATCCGCCTGTTTTCCAGCCGCAAGCACATCCGTGTCAGGCAGATTCATGGCCTTTGCACCGTTCACCGTTGCCATCTTCAAAACCTCCAGCGCATCCACAGCCGCTGCGTCCTGTTCTTTCAGTTTGGCAAGCCCCGTGACCAGAAACATTTCCCGGAACATATCCAGACAGTTGTTGCTGGCCGGGCCGTCCGTGCCGACCGCCACATTGATTCCCCGTCTCAAATACTCCGAAACCGGCGCAATGCCGCTGGCAAGCTTCGTATTGGAGCCTGGATTCGTGACAACGCTCAATCCACGTTTCGCAAAGATATCCATGTCCTCCTCATCCACCCATACGCAGTGGTAACCGCCTCCGCCATAATCAAACATGCCAAGGGAGTCCAACAGCTTCACAGGGGACATGCCATAGCGTTCCCTGCAGCCCTCCACCTCCGCTTTCGTCTCACTAAGATGCGTAAATACAGGCGCCTGATACTTGTGCGCCATAGCCGCCACCTGTTCTAACAGTGACTTTGCGCATGTGTATTCCGCATGGAATCCGATAAAGTAAGAGTGCAGGGGATCTAACGCATTCAGCGCATGATACCGCTCCTCCATCTGCTTCAGAGACTGCTCAAAGCCATCCTGTCCGCTGGCGCCGCTGACCTGCACACAGCGCATTCCCATCTCCACGCAGGCCTGCGCAGTTTTCTCCGGGTTCAGATACATATCGAAAATAGACGTGATGCCGCTGGTCAGATATTCCAGCACAGCAAGCTTTGTGAGATGATAAATCATCTCTCCGTCAAGCTTATCCTCCATCGGAAACACCTGCTTTGTCAGCCAGTCATGCAGAGGCAGGTCATCCGCGTAGGAGCGCAGAAACGTCATGGCGGAATGGGTGTGGGCATTCTTAAATCCAGGCATGAGAAGATTGCCTTTGCAGTCAATTTCCCTGTCCCAGGAAACATTGTCTATGGAAAGTGACCGGCAGATTTCAGCCGCATCACCGCCCTCTCCCACATACAAAATTTTATCATCCTGTACCCAAAGCTCTCCTTCCACGATATCCGTGGTTTTCATGGTCAGAATTTTTGCGTTGTAAAATCTGTAGTTCATGCTTTACCCTTTCTGTATTCTGTTTATGGTACAACATCGCAGAGTTTATGCTGCCGGCATTCCCTAAGACTGCTCATTGCCATCACTCAAATTATCCGGCCCGAACCCCTCAGGAAGAAGTTCCGCCAGTGTCATAACGCGGTAGTTCTCCTCGGATTTTGCCACAATAACCTGAAAATGCTCCGGCTCACAAAACTCCATCATCACCTGCCTGCAGACTCCGCAGGGATAAGCGTACTGAGTCAGCGTTTCCCCCTCTGGACTGCCCACAATGGCAATCGCTGCGAATGCTCTTATGCCTTCGCTGACCGCCTTAAAGAAAGCCGTCCGCTCAGCGCAGTTGCTTGGCCCGTAAGCCGCATTCTCGATATTACAGCCTGTGATCATCTGCCCGTCCGCACAAAGCAGCGCCGCGCCCACCTGATAATGGGAATAAGGCGAGTAAGATTTCCTTCTCGCCTCTATCGCCGCTGCAATCAATTCTTTTATCTGCACCTGCATCAAATATACTCCTTAAACCTGGTGATGGACTCCACCAAAAGTTTCTCGAACTTGGGCGCCACCGCGTTCGCCGCCTCCTGTACCTCCTCGTGGGTTAAGGGCGCGCTGTTCATCCCTGCCGCCAGATTGCTGACGCAGGACACGCCGCAGATCTTCATGCCCATATGGTTCGCCGCGATCGCCTCCACAACGGTGCTCATGCCGACCGCGCTGGCTCCCATCTTATAGAGCATCTGAATCTCGGCGGGAGACTCAAAGGAAGGCCCCGTAAGCTGCGCGTACACACCCTCAAACAATTCGATCTCGTTCTCCTTTGCCGTCTCCCTGATAATCCCCTGCAGTTCCTCGTCGTAAACGTGGGACATATCCGGGAACCGGGTGCCCAGCTCCTCAATATTCGGTCCGATCAGCGGATTCGGCGCAAACAGGGAAATATGATCCTGAATCAGCATCAGACTGCCCGCATGGAACGCCGGGTTGATCCCACCGGAAGCATTCGTCAGAAAAAGCACCTCTGCCCCCATCATCTTCATCAAACGGGCAGGCAATACCACGTCCGTGATCGGATATCCCTCGTAATAGTGCACCCGTCCCTGCATCAAGACAACGGGCACTTCATGGATGTAGCCGAAAATAAACTTCCCGGCATGTCCCGGCACGGTGGATACGGGAAATCCTTCGATTTCATTGTAGGGAAGTTCCGCTTTCACATCTACAACCTTCGCAAAGTTGCCGAGGCCGGAACCGAGAACTACCGCCACTTTCGGCTCGAAATCAATCTTCTCTTTGTAACACGCAAAGCATTTTTTTAGTTTTTCGTATACTGGATTCATATGATTACCGCCTTTCTATTGATGTCCTAATTATATCATCCCTGCATTTTCTCCGCAATCAATATATCCATACAATGCTGATGCGGCATGCCGCCGCTGTTGCAGTCAAAGATTATTTCTTCATTTACATGAAACAGCCAGTCGTGATACAGCTCCTGCAGTTCCCCGGAGTGCCAGTTTCCCCGCTCAATCTCCGCAGGCTCCCGGTCTGGCGCCGGCGCAATAAAAGGCTTATCTACAAAGACATTGACCGCATGCAGCCCTCCGGCACAAGTATGCTCTTTCATACAGGAAATCACTTCTCTCCTCAATTCCTGTGGAACATAGTGGATCACCCCGCTGGAAAAAACAATGTCAAAGGAAGTCTCCGGCCTGTAATCCAGCACATCCGCCTTAAAAAAATCAACCTGTACACCGTGATGCTCTGCCAGACTGCGCGCTTTCTCCAATCCGCTCTCCGCCGCGTCAAAAGCAGTGACAAGATACCCGTTTTTTGCCAGAAAAACAGCATCCTTCCCCTCCCCGCAGCCGATCTCCAAAACCCGGTAAGGCTTCACGGGAGGCCTGCGTTTCATAATCTCGTAGCACAGCGCATTCGGGTTCAGCCCCCAGTAGTAATCCTCTCCCTCATACCTCCGTTCATAGTCCGTCACTGACGCAGCGCTGTATCCAAGAAGTGAGTCTGTGGTAGTTCCTAAAATATGTGCAAGCTGCGGCAGAAGGCTGATATCCGGGGACGCCGTACCATTCTCCCACTTGGAAACAGCCTGAAAAGACACATGTAAATAATCGGCAATCTTTTGCTGTGTGTATCCCAGCTGCTTTCTCTTTTTCATAATAACCGTTCCCAGCGTGTCACTCAAACCCATTTCCTCCTATCAGTAAAGCATCTGTTTTTTCCATCATAACAGCAGACTGTTTCTCTCACCATAACGTATCTGTTGAAAATCAGATATCTGCTCAACCAATTGGCGAAAAAAGAGCATATAGATTTTTCGTTTCTATATGCTCCAGCGCTGTTAACGTTTTCCATATCTCAGCGGCTCCGCCACCGTCCTGTTAAAAAACGCAATGAGCGGCCCCATAAAAAATGCCGTCACCACCGTGCCGATTCCCACCGTCGCACCGAACGCAAATCCCACGACTGTGCAGAATAAATCCGAAGAGATCCGACATATCTGAAATTTCCACTTTTTCTTTTCCGAGAGAATCAGTGACACGGCATCGTATGTAGACACACCCATATCCGCCGTAAAATAGAGGGCGGAAGAAAAACACATAATAACGATTCCCATAATCAGAAAGACAAACCTGACAGCCAGGGACGGTTCCGGGATCAGCCGCTCAAAGAGAAGGGAGGAATACTCCACCACATATCCCAAAAGAAAGATATTGATCACCGTCCCAAGCCCGATCTTCTTTTTGTCTGCCAGAAAAATGGCTATCAGCATTAACAGGTTGATTGCCGCATACACCGTTCCAAAACCGGGAGCGCCCTCCGGCAGTATTTCAAAAACTCCGTGCACAAAAACCTGAAACGGATCAAGGCCCAGCGCCGAAAAATTGAACATGCCGACGCTGAATCCGCAGATCAGCACGCCGCACACTGTCATCCATATTCTTCTTGTACGTTCCTGCATCTTAACTCCATTCCGAAGCGTTTACGCGACGAGGCGACGCAAACATCTCTCATATCGTTATACCGATTCTTTCGGGCATTAGCGGCCAAGCAGTCCCTTTTTCTCCAGAAACTCCTTCGCCACTTCCCGGTCCTCCCTGCCGTTTGCTTCCACCTCATAGTTCATCTGCTGCATCTCTTCCTCAGTAATGAGCCCGTTCATTTTCTCCAGAATCCCCCGAAGCTCCGGATATTTTTCCAGCGCATCCTTCCTCACAATCGTTCCCGCGTCATAGGTCTCAAAAAACACTTGATCATCCGTGAGCAATACGAGATTGTTGGCCGCAAGCTGCGCATCTGTTGTAAAAGCGTTGATGACATCCACCTCTTCGTTTTTTAACGCCTCATATTTCAGGGCGATTTCCATCTGCACCGTATTCTTAAACTGCATACCGTAAGCGCCGCAAAGTCTGGGATACCCCGTCTCCAGTTCAATATAATCCGGGTTGCCGCCAAATGTAAGTTCTCCGGAAGCCGCCGCCAGATCCGAATAAGTGGAAAGACTGTACTGTTTCGCCGTATCCTGTCTGACTGCCAGCCCATAAGTATTGGAAAAGCCATACAGTCCCGTCCATGTCAGTCCGAGCGCGTCATACGCCGACAGCAGTTCCTCGTAGAGCTTGTCGTCATCCTTCTCCATCTCTTCCTTTTTCAGTACATTTAACCATGCTGATCTGGTATACTCCGGGTAGAGATCAAACTCCCCTTTCACAAGCGCGGGATGAATGTTTGTCGTGCCGCCTCCCACACCTTTGGTAATCTCCACCTCGTAATCCGTCCCGTCCTCAATCAACTGTGCCATGATCTCCGTCAAAATATACTGTTCTGTCATAGGCTTAGACGCAATTTTGATCGGTTCCTTCTTTCCACAGGCACAAAGCCCGCACGCAATGCACATCAATGCAATCGCTGCCATTCTCTTTTTTGTACTTTTCATCTTCTCCTCCATTCCGTAACTTTGCTCACATGCCGCCGATGAGCTGTTTCACAAACCCGTCCCTCGGCGCATGTAAAAGTTCCTCCTTTTTGCCTTCCTGCCAGATCACCCCATCCTTCATAATCAGAATGCGGCTCCCCAGCTTAAATGCCTCCTCTATATCATGCGTGATAAACACAATGGTTATTCCCGTTTTTTTCTGCAGAGCCAAAAGCTCCCCCTGTAACGCACGCCTCGTAATTTCATCCACCGCTCCGAACGGCTCGTCCATCAACAGGATATCCGGGGACGCCGCCATAGCCCTCGCAATACCCACGCGCTGTTTCTGCCCGCCGGAAAGCTGCCTCGGGAAACGCTTTGCCAGTTCCGCCGGAAGCTCCACCAGCTCCAGCATTTTCCCGGAAAGCTTACGCCTGTCCTCTTTCGATAACTTCTTATCAAGGCCGGGAACATAACATATATTGTCTTCCACCGTCAAATGCGGAAACAGCTTCGCCCCCTGTACCGCATAGCCGATCCTTCTGCGCAGGCTTGTCAGATCACACGCTGACAGCCGTTCTCCCTCCACAAGCACTTCCCCTTCCACAGGCAGCACCAGTCCGTTTATCATCTTGAGAAGCGTCGTCTTTCCGCACCCGGAAGGCCCGATTATCACAAGAAACTCTCCTTTTTCCACGGCAAGGGTTATCTGGCGCAGCACCTCATGGTCTCCATAGGATGCCGACACATTCCGTATTTCAATCGCCTTATTCAATGCCGTACCTCCTGTTCACTGCCTTCTGTATTCTCGCAAGCAGCCAGTCGCTAAAGAGCGCCAAAAGCGCAATCAGCACCGATCCCGCCGCCGTAAGCGTCATATTGTAAGTGGTGATGCCACGGTAGATTGCAGCACCCAGTCCGCCGGCGCCGATAAAGGAAGCAATGCCTCCCATCGCAATGATCATCACAACCATGTTGCGAAACCCGCTGATAATCACTGGAAGCGCAAGAGGAATCCGAATCCCAAGCAATATCTGACGTCCGTCAGAGCCAAGCCCCTCCGCCACCTCCAGAATACCCGCATCCACATTCGTGAGACCGGTATAGGTATTTCTGACAATCGGGAGCAGACCGTAAACAGTCAGGGCAATAATGGCTGTCTTATTGCCGATTCCTGTAAAAGGAATCAGAAATCCCAGAAGGGAAATGGACGGAATGGTATAGATCACATTGATCACGCCAAGAACCACCCCGGCAAGCTTTTTATGTCCGCTGATAAAAACCCCAAGCAGAATCCCCAGCACGCCCGCACACACTACCGCCGTCAAAGAAATCCGAATATGCTCCAGCAGGCAGGTCATAAAAAACTCCCGCCGCTCCCAAAGAATGTGAATTATCTGCATAGCTGCCACCCTGCTGTAAAAAGTAATCCGTTTACTGCAAAAACTCTGTTCTGCGAAACTTGAGCCAGATGCCTGAAACGAAATGTCCCGGCGCCTGGCTCAAAAGAATTTCATTCTTTAAGTAAGATATCACATAAATAAGAGATTCGCAATCATAAGTGTTGTACCGCTGAATTGTTATATGATGATACACACCATTCCGCCGTTGCAGTCGTTGACGATCTTCTGCATGGTCTCCTGCAATTTGATCTGACTCTTCTCGTTGATCATGGAAATCTTGCCTGTGATGCCGTCATTGACTAATTGTTCCACGGTCTTGCCAAAGATATTCGTCTCCCAGATGCCCTCCTCGCTCGTGTCGGTATCCGAGATAAACTGAATCAGATCCCTGGCCTGTTCCTCGGTTCCCACAATGGGTGAGATTTCCGTCTCAATGCTGGCTTTGATCATATGAATACTGGGGCTTTCAGCTTTGATTCTCACGCCAAATTTGTTGCCCTGCTTGATCAGCTCCGGCTTCTCCAGCACAATCTCTTCTCTGTCCGGCATAACTACGCCGTAGCCTTTGTAGCGCACTGCCTCCAGCGCGTGCAGCACCTTCACATACTCCCGCTTCATCTTCGCCATCTCACGCAGTGTGGCGAGAAGCTGGTACTCACTTTCTATGGATTCCCCTACCAGGTCGCTTAGCATCTCGTAATAGTACGCGTCATCCACATCGAGAATAATCCGCACACTGCCGTCAGACATATCGACGCCGTCCAGCTTGCACTTTCTGATATACTCGCTCTCCACCGTAAAGCGATCAGCTGTGATATCCCTGATATGGTTCAGATCGTTCATCAGCGCTTTCAGCTGCACAATGATATCCTTCTTCATCTTGTGGTCGAAAGGAAGCATCTCCACCCACTTCGGCATGTAAAACTCGATCATGGTGAGCGGGAACTCATAGAGAATATTCTCCATAATATGGTTGATATCCTCTTTTTTCAACTGCTCACAGTTGATCGGCATAACCGTCACCTGATACTTCTCGCTGATCTCGTCAGCCAGATTTCTCGTTTCCTCCGCATAAGGCTTTTCGGAATTTAAAAGCACGATATAAGGCTTCCCCAGCGCCTGCAGCTCCTTGATCGTCCGCTCCTCCGCCTCCAGAAAGCTCTCTCTCGGAAGCTCCCCAAAAGATCCGTCACAGGTCACCACGATTCCGATGGTAGAGTGATCCCGGATCACTTTTCTGGTTCCAATTTCCGCCGCTTTCGTGAAGGGAATTTCCTCCATAGACCAGGGCGTTTTGACCATGCGCTCCTCTTCCTTTTCCATATGGCCGGCTGCGCCGTCCACCATGTAGCCCACACAGTCGATCAGGCGCACCTTCACATCAATGTCCGCGCCCAGTCTTACATGCGCCGCTTCCTTCGGAATAAACTTCGGCTCCGTGGTGGTAATGGTCTTCCCGCCCGCGCTCTGGGGCATCTCATCCTGTGCTCTCTCCCTTTCGTTCTCATCCTCCATATAGGGAAGTACCAGAAGGTTCATAAACCGCTTGATGAACGTGGATTTTCCTGTCCTGACCGGCCCCACCACGCCCAGGTAGATTTCTCCGCCCGTTCTGCGCTGTATATCTTTATACAGGTCATATGTACTATTCTGTAATATATCCATAAAAAATCCTCCTGCTTATACTGGTAAATGTATATGCAGAAGGATTTCGTTTTATACGGCAGAATCTCAAAATTGGCGAACGAGCAAGCTCGTCCCGGAGAATGCCGCTTTTCAGGCATTCTCCCAAGTGAGACCTCGTACTTTTTTACTGTCTCAGTTTGTGGAAAATAATACAGTTTGGCTGATCCACTTTAATTTCCCTGCCATTCATTACAAGAAGCCCGTTCTTCAAATCCACGTTGAAGAACGTCATGGTATTTGATTCGTGGTTCAGGGAAACAAGATGCCTGTTATCCGGGAAAAGCGTCGCATCCTTCGGGTAGTCCCCGCTGATCGGCAGACAGAAGATTTTTGTGAGCATCCCCGTCTTCTGGTCAATCTTGTAAACAATGGCGCTGTTATCTCCGGCATTAGAGCTTGTCAGATACATAAAGTCCTCTGAAATATTGAGCGCGCTGGCTGCGGATCCTCCCGCATGATAATCATTCAGCGTGGAAATCGTCTGGATCTTCTCAAACTCAGGATTGCCGTTTCTCTCTTCATAAGTATATACTTCAATATAGTTTTTCAGTTCATGCACTATATAGAGAATATGCCCATCCTTTGAAAACTTCAGATGGCGGGGCGCCGATTCCTGCTCACTGCGGATCATGTCGATGGGTTTCAGCTTTCCCCTCGCGTGATCCACCCGATAAACATTCACATGATCAAGCCCCAGATCTGCGGCACACAGATAATGGTTATCCCGGGTCATCTTCACACAGTTGACATGGGGTCTGAAATTACGCTCCGCAATGCTGCCAATGCCCTTATGATAGATCTCGTCTGTGATTTCCCCGATACCGCCGTCCTCTCTCAGACGCAGCACCGTGATCTTTCCGTCATGGTATCCTCCCACAAAAAGAAGCTTATCCTCGTAATCAGAAGAAAGATAACAGCCTCTCATCCCATTGATGCTGCCCTGGTTGATCACCTCCAGGTCCCCGCCGGGTAAAATCTTATATGCCTCCACTCCAAAATCTGTGATGGAATAGAGATATTTTTCGTTATGGGAGATGGTGATGTAAGAAGAATTTGTAATCTCCACCTGATTCTTCTCCATCATCCTGCCGTTTCGCATATCCACATCATAAATTTTGATACCGTAGTTATCTTCTTTTGCCGTCGTGTAAGTAGACACATACGCCACATATTTATCCTGATTCATCCCATTCCTCCATACCGGGGCGCATCCCTCTCCTCGCCCAGCGCCCTTGTCTTTAGCAGAATTTTACCATAAATTCCGAAACTTGTTAATCCTTTTCTTCGGATTCTTCTCATTTTTAAAAAAGATGACTTCTTTTGACATTTTTCCATTGACATCGCCACCGGCTCTAGTATAATGGGATTCAGCGCATGTTTAGTTTTAGTAAACTTTAAGTTTATTTTTACTGAATTGCAGAAACAGGAAAAGAGGATGTTATGGACAATGCTTCCTCCCGGATGGATCTGGGCAATAAAATCAAAGAACTGCGAAACAAAAAAGGACTGACACAGGAAGAACTTGCGGACCGCTGCGAACTGTCCAAGGGGTTTATCAGTCAGCTGGAGAACGATCTGACTTCCCCCTCCATCGCTACGCTGATGGACATTTTGCAGTGCCTCGGTACCAGCCTGAAAGATTTTTTTAACGATCCGCAAGACGAACAGATTGTCTTCAGCAAAGAGGACTTTTTTGAAAAAACCGATACCGAACTGCAAAACAAAATAGAATGGATCATTCCCAATGCCCAGAAAAACAAGATGGAACCGATCCGCGTGACGCTGGAAAAGGACGGCTCCACTTATCCCGATTTGCCCCATGAGGGCGAGGAATTTGGTTATGTGCTCTCCGGCTCCATCACCATTATCGTTGGCAGCCGAAGCATCCGGGCCAAAAAGGGAGACGCCTTTTACTTCACCCCGGACTCAGAGCATTATATCAAAGCGAACGGTAAGAGCGGCGCTGTGTTTTTATGGATCAGCACACCGCCCGCCTTCTAGCAGATAGAGCGGCGCTCCATTTGGTTAAAGAGCCGTGACAAATACGCAGGAAAAATAATGGAGGATTTACTCCCATGAAAAAAGAACTGATTCAGTTGATTGATATATCGAAATCTTTTGACGGGCAGATGGTGCTGGATGAATTGAACCTAAACATCCACGAAAATGAATTTGTTACTCTGCTTGGCCCAAGCGGCTGTGGTAAGACAACTACGCTGCGCATTCTGGGCGGCTTTACAAGCCCTGACAAAGGCCGGGTGGTATTTGACGGTAAGGAGATCACACAGATTCCGCCGAACAAAAGACAGTTAAATACGGTTTTCCAGAAATACGCCCTCTTCACCCATATGACCATCGCAGAAAACATCGCTTTTGGACTGAAAATAAAAAAGAAACCCAAAAGCTACATAGATGACAAAATCCGCTACGCGCTGAAACTGGTAAATCTGGACGGCTATGAAAACCGCATGCCCGATTCCCTGAGCGGCGGACAACAGCAGCGGATTGCCATTGCCCGCGCCATTGTCAACGAGCCGAAAGTCCTCCTTCTGGATGAACCGCTGGGCGCTCTTGACTTAAAACTGCGGCAGGAAATGCAGTATGAGCTGATCCGCATGAAAAATGAACTTGGCATTACTTTTGTCTACGTCACCCATGACCAGGAAGAAGCGCTTACCATGTCTGACACCATCGTGGTTATGAACCAGGGCTATATCCAGCAGATCGGAAGCCCGGAGTCTATCTACAATGAGCCGGAAAATGCGTTTGTGGCGGATTTCATCGGGGAAAGCAATATTATCCCCGCTACAATGATTGAGGATAAGCTGGTAAACATTCTTGGAACACGCTTTACCTGCGTGGATACGGGCTTTGGCCGCAACCGTCCCGTGGATGTGGTGATCCGCCCGGAGGATGTCATTCTGGTTGAGCCTTCGGAGGGGATCATCCAGGGGGTTGTCAGCCATCTGATCTTTAAGGGTGTCCACTATGAAATGGAAGTGCAGGCATGCGGCTTTGAATGGCTGGTGCACTCTACCACCCTGTCCCCGGTCGGAAAAGAAGTCGGCATCCGGGTAGACCCTTTTAATATCCAGATAATGAACAAACCAGAGTCTGAAGATGAGGA
Source organism: uncultured Lachnospiraceae bacterium (assembly GCA_965114645.1). Taxonomy (GTDB): domain Bacteria; phylum Bacillota; class Clostridia; order Lachnospirales; family Lachnospiraceae; genus UBA3282. The sequence goes on from CBCOZL010000014.1 coordinate 46,364, forward strand.
GGCAGTCGGCATTGAAATCTAAAAATAAATGGCTTTCTGCTCCGTATATTCTCTGGTCTGCCGTGTTCATCATCGTTCCTCTCGGCATGATCCTGTACTACGGGCTGACTGATCAGACGGGGTCCTTTACTTTGGACAATATCACAGCGATAGCCTCTGCCGGGCACGCGAAAGCGCTTCGGGTATCGCTTCTGCTCTCTCTGGTCAGCACACTGGTCTGTTTTTTGCTTGCCTATCCGCTGGCGATGATTCTCGCAAGCGTGCAGGTAAAGCGGCACAACTTTATTATATTGGTTTTCATTCTGCCTATGTGGATGAATTTCCTGCTGCGCACGCTGGCCTGGCAGACTTTACTGGAGAAAAACGGTGTCATTAACCATGTGCTCTCCTTTTTGCATCTGCCCGCGTTAAGAATCATCAATACGCCTGCGGCTATTATCCTTGGCATGGTATATAATTTCCTGCCTTTTATGGTGCTTCCTCTGTATAACGCGCTGTCCAAAATAGATACCAATGTGATAAACGCCGCCCGCGATCTGGGTGCGAACCATGTGCACACCTTTATCCGCATCATTCTGCCGCTCTCCATTCCGGGCATTATCAGCGGCATTACTATGGTATTTATTCCGGCTCTGACCACCTTTGTGATCAGTTCACTGCTTGGCGGCGGAAAACTGCTGTTGATCGGTGATGTCATTGAGCAGGAATTTACGCGCACATCCAACTGGCATCTGGGCAGCGGCCTGTCCATGATATTGATGGTATTTATTCTGGTCAACATGGTTTTATCCGCTATTTTTGATAAGGACGGGGAGGGTTCCATGCTATGAAAACCATTGCAAAGAGAATATATGTAGCCCTGATTATCCTTTTTCTGTACGCTCCTATCGGCATTCTTATGGTACTGTCCTTTAACAGGAGCAAGACCCGTGCAAAGTGGGGCGGTTTCACCTTGCACTGGTATCGTGCCCTTTTTCAGAATGAGGAGATCCTGCGGGCTCTGCTTAACACCCTGCTCATCGCACTGCTGTCCTCCCTGATTGCCACGGTGATCGGTACCGTTGCCTGCATCGCCATGAATGGCATGAAGCGCAGGGCAAAATCAGTCCTTATGGGAATTACAAATATCCCCATGCTGAATGCGGACATCGTTACCGGCATTTCCCTGATGCTGCTCTATATCAGTCTGGGAATCAAATTTGGCATGGGTACCATACTGCTGTCCCATATTACTTTTAATATTCCCTATGTGATTTTGAGTGTGATGCCGCGCATGAAGCAGTTAAACGTGAGCACTTACGAGGCAGCGCTGGATCTGGGCTCCTCACCTATACATGCCTTTTTTAAAGTGGTGTTTCCCGATTTGCTTCCGGGCATCCTGTCGGGATTCCTGATGGCGTTCACAATGTCTCTGGATGATTTCATTATCACACATTTTACCAAAGGCGTTGGCGTGGACACGCTTTCTACTAAGATTTACACAGAAATCAAGAAGGGAATCAAGCCTGAAATGTACGCCCTGTCATCACTTATATTTGTGACGGTTCTAACCCTGCTTGTTCTCGTCAATCTGTCACCAACTGAAAAAAAATCGAGCGTCGGCACGCTCGATTCAGAGAATGCTCCGCATTCTCCTTAAATGGTTAAATTACCGTTAATTCTTACTATAGCGAAAAGAATGGGAGTTCACCATGAAAAAGCACCGAATGTATTATATCAGACAGTCCGCTGCCGCGCTGACCATTCTCCTTTCCGCCGCCCTGTGCGGCTGTTCCTCTGACAAAGGCGTAAACGGCCAGGTCATTGTCTACAATTGGGGGGAGTACATTGATCCCGAAACGCTCCTCATGTTTGAGGAGGAGTACGGCATCAAGGTCATCTATGATGAGTTTGAGACAAACGAGAGTATGTATCCAAAGGTGGAATCCGGGGCTGTGGCTTACGATATCGCCTGCCCTTCCGACTATATGATAAGCCGCATGATCCAAAACGGGATGCTTTCGGAAATCAATTATGAGAACATCCCCAACGCGAAAAAAAATATCGGTGCCCAATACTTTGAGCAGTCCAGAGGGTTTGATCCCGAAAATAAGTACGCCGTCCCTTACTGCTGGGGAACTGTGGGCATTCTCTATAACAGGACGATGGTGGAGGAACCGATCACCTGCTGGGAACAGCTTTGGGATGAAAAATATGCAGACAATATTCTGATGCAGGATTCTGTCCGCGATGCCTTTATGGTTGCTGAAAAGCTGAACGGACATTCCATGAACACATTGGATCCGGCAGAACTGGAGGCTGCCAAAAATCTTCTGATTGAACAGAAACCGCTGGTGCAGGCCTATGTGGTCGACCAGGTGCGCGACAAGATGATCGGCGGTGAGGCCGCCATCGGTGTGATTTATTCCGGCGAGGCGATCTATACCCAGAAGGAAAATCCCGATCTGGTCTACGTCATTCCCGAGGAGGGAACCAACGTCTGGATTGATTCCTGGGTGATTTTAAAGAATGCTCCCAATAAGGAAAATGCGGAGAAATTCATAAACTTTATGTGCCGCGAAGATATTGCCCTGATGAACTTTGAGTACATTACCTACTCTACGCCGAATGTGGCCGCAAGAGAACTGATTGAAGAGGAAGAAATCAAAAATTCCGAAATCGCTTTTCCAGACCTGTCACAATATGGCAATCTGGAAACCTATGTGTATCTTGGTGAAGACGGCGATTATCTCTATAATGAATTGTGGAAAGAGGTGAAGGCATACTAGCCTTCACCTCTTAAAAATTGTAGTAGAATGCGAGGCGTTCTCTGAACCAAACGCTCAGGCGTTCGATTTCCTACAACTTCTGGAACGCACTGCTCATCGCCTCCGCCGTGTTTTTGTCACACATAATGAAGAAGATCACATCCCCGCGGCTTTCAACCAGCATGGTTTCCGCGCTGACGCACACCCATTTATCCAGATCGGCATTGTCCTTAAGCGCCTGCTTCGCGCTCTCCACGTCCGCCTCGTCCACCCGGAGCAATACGCACTGATAAGCCATAGAGGACATCATAGGCATGGAAACAACGCCCTCCGTATAGGTAATCTGGTCTGTCCCCAAAATGGAAATCTCCAGATCATCCGTCAGGTCAACTGTCTCATAGCTGTCCAGCGTATCCCTGAAATCCTGCACCAGATCCGCATTCGCGTAGAGAGATGCCATCATATCCTGTAACGATCCTTCCAACTTATCTGAGCCGGATTTTTCACCTCCGCAGGCGCTGCAGACCACTCCGGCAAATACAATCAGAAGTCCCATCAAAAACATTGTTTTATTTCTGTTTCTCATACTTTACACTCTTCCTTTTCTTTTTTTGCGATTTTTGTTTTCCCCAAACACGTTTTACCACACAGTAAACCGTTCTTTCTTCATTCGCCCGTCTTTTACCCGGTTTATCCACACTTCCCTCAGCTTCCCTTTTTGTCCGATAGAAGCGGTTTGATCGTCTTATAAATCTTGCTGGACTTTTTATTATCGGCGCTTGGATATTTCTTCATCAGCGCATTCATAATGCCCTGCTTCGTCTTATACTGCTGGACAATCTTTAAGATTTCCTCCACGGTCACCTCCTCGTCCTCCTTGATGACCGCCTGCAGTTTCTCCCGCAGCTCCTGTGTCTCATGGTCGTGGCTTCGTCCTGTGATATCAGCAATCAGCGTCACCGAGATACCCCTGCTTTTCCAATAGCCGCTCAGAATTTCAAATCCCTTATCCTTGCTGACAATGTAATACATATTGGCCGCCTGGTTCGCAATCAGATACCCAAGCTGCGTGGCAAGCTGAAAATCCAGCGCATTTTTACTTCCCACATCCACCTTGCAAAACTCAATAGACGCCTGGGATTCCGTAATTCTCCTATGCTGGTCAAAGGTGATGCTGTCCGCATTCTTACTATAAAAAATACATACCTTGTCCTCTTTTCCCAGCTTGTGTATGCCGTCCAGCCCGTCTTTCTTTACATTCTCAAAATCAACTAAATAGTAACTCATTATTTCCCCTTCTCACTCTTCTTATACAGGTTCCGCCGCTCCCAGCTTCTCCTGGAAAAAACTGACTATCCGATCCCAAAGCTCTTTCTGGAAAAACGGCATATCGGCATGATCCGCCCCCTCTAACACAAGAAGCTTTACATCAGCGCCTGCCTCCTCCAGCTTATCGTGCAGGATTTCTCCCTGCTCAAAAGAAACGGTGTGGTCGTCGTCACCATGTATGATGAAGAACGGCGGCGCATCCTTCGTCACATAGGAAATCGGGCAGATCTTTAATGCCTCCTCCTTATGCAGCGCCACATTTTTTCCAAGCAGCAAAGATTCCATAGATGCGGCCGCTTCCACCGGCGAAGGATAAGGAAATGCCGTCACATCTGCAGGCGGATACCAGGGGCAGGCCGCCTGCACTTTGCTGGAATGTTCCGTAAACGCACCCACATCGTAAGCCTTGTCATCCGCCAGCGCCGCCATTGCCGCCAGATAACCGCCCGCCGACTCTCCCATTACGCCAAACCGCTCCACATCAATGTGATAGCGCCCGCTCATCGCTCTCAGATAGCGGATGCCTGCCTTTACATCTGTAAGCTGATCCGGAAAATTCCCCTCGTTGGATGTGCGGTATTCCACACTTGCCACCACGAAACCGCTTCTCGCAAGCTCTGACAAATACGCCAGATGAGCGGAACGGTCCATGCGCAGCCACGCGCCGCCGCAGATCCATACCACACATGGATATTTCTTTGTCCCATCCTCCGGGTAAATAATATCCATTTTCAAATCTCTTCTTGTATGCCCGAACCAGGCGTCCACCTGCGCAAAGGTTACGCCTGAAACTACCGTATACTGCGGCGCCGTCACCTTCACTTTCATTTTTTCTCTCATGGCAGTTATTCCTTCTTTCTCTCTCTATTCATTTCACACGGAGAATGCCCGTATTTCAGGCATTCTCTCAGTAAAACTTAGAACTTCTTAGCGAAGCAGCCTCTGCTGCTGAGCTTTAGAAGCTCTTTTCACTTTATGTATTGCTGTGAATCTTTTCCTGCGGCATCCAGTGCATCACAAGCCGCTCCAACTTCGTCTGGTCGATGGGTTTTGCTAGAAAATCATCAAAACCGGCTTCCAGATACTGCTCCTTGGCTCCCACAATCGCATTCGCCGTCAGCATAATCACCGGCGTATCCTGACAGAGATTATCGCCCATCTCCTTCATCTTCTGTATGGTCTCCATACCGTCCATCTCAGGCATCATATGATCCAGGAAAATCAGGTCATAGTGTTTCTGCCTGATATGGTCGAGGCACTCCCTGCCGCTCCCCACATCCGTAATTTTAACCTGCGTCTGTTTCAGAAGGCCGCAGAATACCCTTCTGTTCACACGGTTGTCATCCACGAGAAGGATTTCCCCCTCTGGCGATGTAAAACCAGCATGATAGTTGTGCTCCCTGGCCGCTTTTCTGGCGCGCTCCTGAAAGTCCCCAACCGGCTCTACATCCACAACACCCTGCCGCAGTGAAAAGAAGAACCGGGTCCCTTCCCCGTAAACGCTCTCCACATGCAGATCGGTATTCATCAGCTTTAAGAGCTGAAGGGAAATGTTCATGCCTAGTCCCGTACCCTCTATATTTCGATTTTTTTCCTCATCAATACGCTCAAAAGCTGAGAACAGTTTCGGAATATCCTCCTGTCTGATGCCAATGCCTGTATCCCGCACCGTATAACGTAAAATCACGTCCGGGCCTTCCCGCTCTCCCGTCACTTCAAAGGTGACGGTTCCTTTGCCGGTGTATTTGACCGCATTGGTCAGTAGATTTACAAGCACCTGACGAATACGCAGATCATCCCCGTAAAGTTTTGAGGGCAGTGACGGATCCACGGACACGTCAAACCGAAGTCCCTTTTCCTGCGCACGCAGGGAAAAAATATTATACAGATCATTCAGCATGCTGTTAAACTCATACTCTGCAGGGACAATCTCCATTTTACCCGATTCTATTTTAGAAAAGTCCAGAATATCATTGATGATGCCCAGCAACGCCTGCGCCGATGTCTTGATATCCATCGAATATTTTTTGACATCCTCTTCGGTGGACTCCCGGAGCACCATCTCATTCATACCCAGCACGGCGTTGATCGGTGTTCTGATCTCATGGGACATTCTGGCAAGGAACTCCGATTTGGCACGATTGGCCTCCTCCGCATGCGCCTTCAGAATCTTCATCTGTTCAAGCTGTCTCCGGCTCTGGGTCATATCCACAAACACAATAGAATATCCCACAAGCACACGGTTGTTCCAGATTTTGTTCGCATGTACCTCAAAGATATGATTTCCGCTTGTATGTTCAAAATATGTATTGGCGGCAAAAATCTCCCTCAAATTCTCCTTACAGACCTGCTCTCCCATCTTAAATCCGGCCAGACCCTGAAACAGTTCTTTCGCTTTGTCATTCGCCTCAAGAAAACCGCCGTCCACATTCACAATCAGGACAGCCTCATCCATAGATTTGATAATATCCTCATGGGCGGTAATGGTAATATCAAATATATGATAAAAAACTACTACAATTCCAAAAGCCAGAATGCCAAGCCCCTCACATGCCGGTACCGCGTCATATCCCTCAATCCAGGGCAGCTCATTACATACGAATCCCAGAATAGGGAAAATGCTGCAGGCACCCAGAGCTATCAGATTGACATTTTTCTTTCCGCTCCCAACTCTTCTGTTCGCCTGTACCGTAAGAAAAAAGCTTCCCACCATCTGGAACATCATCTGTGTCAGAAACACATAATAAAGAGGCCCCTTCTCCAGTATCAGATGCGGAAAAAGACCATCTGTCACAAAGGAAACCCTCGAATAATAGATCGGTGTATAGCGGTATCCCCAAATGCACAGAAGCACCAGACCATCCAGGCAGAACATAAAAGCTTCCAGCCTTGCGCAGAGACGGTATCCACAATACTTTGCTGTGAATACAAAGAGAAAGGTAGTAATAAATGCGCCGCCCATAAACTCAACGCGCACGGCGGTCATCGCCTCCCCGATATTCCGGGAGAGCAGTTCCAGCAGATACCCGGCGTTTTGAATTGCGCCAAGAAAACCGATGCAGAGCATCAACTTAGAGAGCGCACTTTCACGCTGCCTCGTCATAAGTATTACAAAACCAAAGCATCCCAGAACCGTCAGGATCTGTAAACCCACCAAAAAACTAAACATACCATCCTCACATCCAAAACCGTTGAGTAGGAGAAATTTCTCTTGTCGGGTATTCCTCCTACTCACGTCCGATCCCGGCCATCAACTTCTACGACATCGCGTTTACCTGCTTATATTTATAAAGCATCTCCGCATGGTTCTGCTCCTCAACCTGTATGTCAGCAAGAAGTTTTCTTAAGCCCGAATTGTCACAGGAGAACACATTGGTATTGTACTCCCCCGATACCAGCTTCTCTGTCCCAATACAATCCGTGGCAAGAAAGCAGTCGTGCTCCTTGTCCGCGGCGTTCGCGCCGTCCTTGTATGTGCCCTTCGGCGCATAATTTTTGCCCTGCGAATCATTGCAGTCACAGTCCGGCACATTGCCGTGAAGCGCCTGCCCGATGGACTGGTAATGCTTCTGCTCATCCTGCTGCAGCGTCCGAAACAGGCTCTGCAGTTCCGTGTCCTTCGCCTGGGCGGCATATTTCTCATACTTTGTGATGCAGGACTTCTCCTGTGTCTGCAGATCCCGCAGCGCTGTTGTCTCTTTCTCCGTCAGTATCATGGTCAACACTCCTTTCTTTCGGACGTTACAGCAGTATGCACCCATACACTCTCTGTCGTCCTCTGATACCAAGTATTGCCATTGTGCCGGAAATCCATTCACAAATACTATGGCATTTATTATACACGGTTACACAGGGGAACACAAGAGCAGGTCAAAATCGCTGCCTGTACCCTCCGAATATTTCCTCAAATTCCTTTGCCGGTACTGCATGATCCACGGCTTCCATAAAAAGTCCAATCACTTCCCGGTAACACTCCTCGTCAACCTGAACCATGCCCAGCTCCTCATCCAGATAAATCCAGTACGCGGTATCCCACCAATGATCCGCATTTTCCTTATATGGCTTATAATCCGCATCCTCCATAAAGAAAACAATCTGGCTGACCCGTCCGTCCGCATCCACGGTATCATACCGCCACATACTCTTGTTAGCAGTCATACCATTTCTGTAAAATAGCTGCCCAGAATCAAGCAGATGATAATAGGGCATTCTCTCATAGCCAAAAAATATTTCGACCATGTCCTCATCCGGCAGATATTTCAGGATATGCAAGCCGTCCCCGATGATGTCCATGACCAGTTCCGGCAGTCCATCACCGTCAAAATCCATATAATAGAATTGTGCATTCTCTATCAGGTGATCAAGAAATATTTCATCTGCCATGCGAGAATCCCCTTGAAAATGCCAATAACTTTTCAAGTAAGTTTCTTCCCCTTCTGCAGTCCTTACCCTGTCCTGACCGCTGAGTGTCCTGTAATAGGCAGCTCTGTACTTCTGATCTGCTGTTTCATCATATTTTTCAATATCAATGGGATGCTCCTTAACTGCAAAGTCAATCTGCATACACTTTTCATGGACTGCCTCTGCCGGATCCTTTAAGACTTCCGATTCATAAAATATATTTTTGTTATCCTCAGAACACCTTTCAAAGAAATAAGGAAACCGAATGGTATCATACCGGCAGTCCATCAACACTTCTTCCGTACCTTCATGAAAATTCGCGATACGCACCGATACGCCGTCCTCTGTTTTCGTCTCGCAAAACGTCTTTACCAGCTCACGATCCGTCTCACTGATTACCTGATAGGTATCGCTGATATAACTGCCGTTTTTGATCTTTTCGACCTGTATAAAGTGACTGTCCTCATCCGCTTTCCCGTCCCTCTCTTTGCCGGCTGCGTATGCGGGCACCGCCAGAATCACCAGAAACATTATGCAGACACCTGTAACCAGACGTTTCAGAAAAAGGGTTGATTTATCATTTTTCATTGCGTCATCCTATTAAAAATTGTATTTATCAATATCCCATGACTTTCTTGACTTCATAAGCTTTTTCTTGCGATGTGAGCATTTCTAATAAACGAAACGCGACATCAGGAGCCGTTTTCGGGCATGAAGATGTTATGATATTATCATCAACTACTATCCATTTTTCTCCGAGTACAACTCCAAAATTTTTCAATTCCTCTCTCTTATATCCACCTTGCAAATGATATGTTGTTGCTTTTCTATTTTTTAATATACCACTTTTAGCTATTGGAAAAGCAGCAACACAGACTGACGCAATGGGCTTATGATGTGAATGAAAAGAGCGAATTAAGTTTAGTGTTTTTTCATGGTACGCCTCCTTATAAAATCCGTATTCTTCAAATCCTCCAGGTATCGCCAACGCATCATATTGGTCTGCGTCAACATCATCTATTAGAATATCTGCTGTTATGGACACTCCAAATGTACTTACAATCATACGATTGAATCCACATATATCAATCCCTATATCACAATTAAAATCGTCATGCGCCCATCCAAAAACATCCACAAAGGGACTAAATTCCATTGTCTCAAAAGCATTTAAGCACAATAGTAATATTTTCCTTTCCTTTGTCATATCACTTCCTCCAAATAAGTCTCTGTACATAACATACCATATTTTACAGTCAAACACTATTGCGTAACATGCCATTCTGTTCCTTCGATAATTAAAATTTTAAATTTCACCTTTAGACAGTTCAGTGGAATTTACTTCTGCAAGAGTGGAGTTTAATGCTCCTGGAGTGGGCAGCATACCGTCTGTTTTGTTGTCTGGGGTTTCCAAAGGGGCTTACCCCTTGGCACACGACTTTGCTTGCAAAGTGTAGTGTGTTATACGCTCTGTCGGCGTTGTCATGAAAATGCCGTTGCCGCTGGGAGGGCAAGGACATTTGAAGCGGCAGGAAAACAGGGTTGTGATTGCGTGGCGTGAAGCCGCAAGCGCAGGACTGGTTTCATTAGCAGACAGGGCGTATATAACCCCCGTCCCTCATCCTACGCCGAACTTCGGGACAAAGTGTCCCGAACTTACGGACACACTCACGCAAAAGCAGACAGATTTTTCTCTCAAAATTGAAATGGGCAGGAAGCCATTTTAGGGCTTTCCCGCCTTGATTACCCTTTAGCAAATCCCGTTGACTGGCTCGACGGGATTTGCTATCTGCTCGACAAATGGGAATTTAATCTATTCTCTTTTCAAATCGGAACATTCCATCCGAAAATTGCTCATCAAATTCTTCAACATCCATTTCTGGCTTATTCGGGTCAGGATGAAATTTATTAAAAAATTCAACAATATGAAATCCACATCTATTTACATAAAAGTGTATATTACGCTGTTCAAAGTATGGCGTTACCGTCTCCCAAATTTTCACTTCTGGATGTAACTTTTCAATTTGACACCACGCAGCATATCCAACTCCCTTACTGTGAACATTCGGAGAAACGAACAGCAGGTCTAAATCTCCTTTTTCTCCATCAACTTTAATTACAGCACCGCCAACTTTTTTCCCTTCAAGAATAATACGATAAGCCTTTCCTTGGTCAATGGACTGTTCGATGGTCTCTCGTGAAATGATTTGACCATCTTCTTCAAAGTGGCTATCTCTACAACCAAACTCCTCCATAGCCCCATAGTTAAAAGCTTCTTGATTATCTAAAATGAACTGTTCTCGGTCATTTTCTTCCATCGGACACAACTGTATATCTTTTTCCATTTCATTACCCCTACGATACCTAATTTGTTGTTCTCTTACTTCCGCCCTCGCTGTGGGTTTGGATTTTTCAGCAAGTCCGACTTCTGTGCAATCTTTTTCAGCCACTTCTTTTCGTCCTCTGGCGGCTTCGTCAACAGTCTGCAAGAAATTTCCCAGCGGATTGTCCTCCGGGACGCTGAAAAAATCGTCCTTATGCGCTTCTCGTAAGTCAAGAGCTATCTTGTTTGTGTCCTGCTGTATCACATGGCGGCAAAAGCTGTCATCATCAATATGGGCGGTGATAAGCTGTCTTAGCTGCAGGTCGGAAAAGCCGGGATTATGCTGCTTCATAACTTCCCTGCGCAGATTTTGAAAGATAGGTCTGTTCCGCAAGCTGTTCCAGCGTCAAGCCACGCTCTACACGCAGGTCTTTTAAGCGTTCCTGTATTGTCAACGCTAATTTGCATACACACCCCATATACTTATTTCATGCTTCCCTGACACTCACTACACTCTCTGTCATGGATAGAAATGATACCCCCACATTTTGAACAAGTATATTTCTCTTTCTGCTGTTCCATGAATCTTTCCAAACCGTGCTGGCGAACAAACTCACTATTCTCCATGAGGCTCGCCTGATACCTTTTTATGTAGCTTTTTTCAAGGCTTTTATCAGCTTGCAAGGGTAGTCGGTACACTCAAAACAATATGACCGTCCTTTACCCTTGATACAATCTTTTATCTTGCATTTACGGCAGTGCTCCGGCTTTCCTATATCGCTGTTTAAGCAACCGTCACATGGCTTTTTATGGTAACAATGTTTATAGCAAACCAAACAGTTCATGCCGCAGGGAGCAAAGTAGGTGGTTTTTTCTTCACTCATAAGAAAAGCCCGCAAACATTGAATTTACGGGCTTTTAACACTTTCTCTTATCTTAACTTTAGAACTTCCCAGCCTTCGCCGCTTCCTCGATGGAAACTGCCACAGCCACGGTAGCGCCGACCATCGGGTTGTTACCCATACCGATCAGACCCATCATCTCCACATGCGCAGGCACGGAAGAGGAACCCGCAAACTGTGCATCGGAATGCATACGGCCAAGCGTATCCGTAAAGCCATAGGATGCAGGACCTGCAGCCATGTTGTCGGGATGCAGGGTACGGCCTGTGCCGCCGCCGGATGCAACAGAGAAGTACTTCTTATCTGCCTCTGTTCTCTCCTTCTTGTATGTACCTGCCACAGGATGCTGGAATCTGGTCGGGTTGGTGGAGTTACCAGTGATAGATACGTCCACGTTCTCCTTCCACATGATAGCCACACCCTCGGGTACGGAGTTTGCACCGTAGCAGTTTACTTTGGAGCGAAGACCTTCGGAATAAGGAGTTCTGCTCACTTCCTTCACCTCGTTGGTGTAAGGATCATACTCGGTCTCCACAAAAGTGAAACCGTTGATTCTGGAAATGATCTTAGCCGCATCTTTTCCAAGACCGTTCAGAATAACACGAAGAGGTTTCTGACGAACCTTGTTCGCCTTCTCAGCGATACCGATCGCACCCTCAGCCGCCGCGAAGGACTCGTGGCCTGCCAGGAATGCGAAGCAGTCTGTCTCCTCCTCAAGGAGCATCTTGCCGAGATTGCCGTGGCCCAGACCTACCTTACGGGTATCAGCCACGGAGCCGGGAATACAGAATGCCTGCAGGCCCTCGCCGATTGCTGCAGCAGCATCAGCCGCCTTCTTGCAGTCCTTCTTGATCGCGATAGCCGCGCCTACGGTATAAGCCCAGCATGCGTTCTCAAAACAGATGGGCTGGATCTTCTTCACCTGCTCGTATACATCCAGGCCGGCGTCTTTTGTAATTTTATCAGCTTCTTCAATAGAAGAAATGCCATAGCTGTTCAATACGGAATTGATTTTATCAATTCTTCTTTCATATGATTCAAATAAAGCCATCTTATCTTCTCCTCCTGATTTTTGTATCGCTTCCCTGTAAACGTCTATTAGATTCGTTCTGGCTGAACTGTTGACATTTATTCGCATCTGGGATCAATGATCTTCACAGCATCGTCCACGCGGCCGTACTGACCACATGCCTTCTCATATGCTGTATTCGGGTCATCGCCCTTCTTGATGAAGTCTGTCATCTTGCCGAGACTTACGAACTTATAGCCGATAATCTCATCGTTTGCATCCAAAGCGATCCCTGTCACATAACCCTCAGCCATCTCGAGATAACGGGGGCCTTTCTTGAGCGTACCATACATCGTACCTACCTGGCTTCTCAAGCCCTTGCCCAGATCCTCAAGACCTGCGCCTACCGGGAGACCGTCCTCGGAGAATGCAGACTGTGTACGGCCGTACACGATCTGTAAGAACAGCTCTCTCATAGCAGTGTTGATGGCGTCACACACCAGATCCGTGTTGAGCGCTTCCATAACCGTAAGACCCGGTAAAATCTCGGAAGCCATCGCTGCGGAGTGCGTCATACCGGAACAGCCGATCGTCTCCACGAGCGCCTCCTGAATGATACCCTCTTTTACGTTCAGGGTCAGCTTACAAGCGCCCTGCTGAGGAGCACACCAGCCTACGCCGTGTGTCAGGCCGGAAATATCCTTCACTTCCTTCGCCTGCACCCACTTTGCTTCCTCGGGGATCGGCGCACAGCCATGATGAACACCCTGTGCCACTGTACACATTTCTTCCACTTCTTTTGAATAGATCATGTGATAACTCCTTTCGATTATGTATTAATTATTTGATAACAGGCCGGATCGCCTGTCATAACCGCCAGTCCTATTGTCTCATATCAGAGACAAAAAATCCAGATGTTTGTCAATATTTTCTTACATTTCACAGCTCAGCCCACGCCCATTCGCAAAACCGCGCTTTCAGCGCTCTTTGCCGCTCTGCGGCTATTTTTGCTCATAATCAGGCGCTCCCTCAGGACTTCATCTGTCTGTCAAATTCATGCGGGCATGATTTGCCCGACAGATTCGTTCTGGCTGAACTGTTACCCCATAAAATACTCTGATATATCAAAGCTGTTTATGAGGGCAAGACCGTTCTCTTCCCTGCACTCCAGCCAGCTCGCACTGCTTCTCGTCCAGCTGCGCAGGGAATAGTTGAACAGCTCCTCCGTACAGCGGCAGTGCGGATCTTTTTTATCCAGATTGCGCAAAATGCAGTTTTCGCAAGGTGTATCCCTGTTCTGCAGCGCCTTATAGCAGATATCACCGATCTTCACATCCGGCGAATCAACCAGCACTTTTTTGTTGATAAAGCTGATCTCGTGGTTATCTGGATTTACCACATAGACAAAACTGTCCATATTGTCGAAGATGGCGACCTGCGCCACAAAATTCTGCAGCCGGTCCATCAGACCGATCTGAAGAATATGTGCCTCCATCAGACGGAACAGGGAGCGGACTTCCTCCATCTCGCTCTTTGACAGCTCCATCTGCACATCCTCGTGGTTCTCAAACACGATGGCCCCCTGAAACTCGCCCTGCGAGGTCAACGGATAATAAAGCATGCTCTTAATGCCCTCCGCCCGGAAGTACTCGCGCATCTCCTCCGCCGTCAGGTCATAATCGTGGATCATGGCCACACCCGGGAAGAAGGAATAAAGAATCTCGTTCACCATCCGTTTCAGCTCATAATGCTCCTCCGCCTCTTTTCCCGTGGCGTACTTCTTCACCGTAAACTGTATGGTACGGGAAATCGGCAGGGACTCGTTCCCGCAGATATAACCTCTGTGGAACTGATACTTGGCCGTCATCAGCTCTAAGGAAGATCTCAAAGCCGATTCCAGCACCTTATCCTCAAACAGGATCTGCATCACCTGATCTTCGATATGCCTGTCATAATCTATCGTCTTTGTCATATCATAGCCGACTTTTCTGTTGGCGTGATACACTGTCGTGCTTGCGGCATGGTAGACACGGTAGCCGTCTTTACCGTTGGCCTTAACGGTGTACACCGCCCTGTCAGCTTTCTCAAAAAGCTCCTCGTAATTTTTGCCGTGATAAGGATATACCGCCACGCCTACACTGCAGGTTACATGGATCGGCTGTCCCTCAAAATCGAGATCGTACCTCACCTGCTTTACGATATTGCCCGCCATCTCATCCGCATCGGAAATGGATTCCAGATTTCTCATATAAACGAGGAACTCATCGCCGCCGATACGGCCGATCACGTCTCCGCCCTTGAACATTTCCTTCAGAATCCCGGCAGTCTTCTCCAGAAGCTGGTCTCCGTTGGCATGCCCCAGAAGATCGTTGGCCTCCTTAAAATTATCCAGATCAATAATCATCATCGCGCTCAGCGAGTTCTCATTTCCGTCCTCAATAGCGTTATGAATCAGTTGCTCGGTGGCTCCCTGATTATAAATACCTGTCAGCGCGTCTTTCTCCGCCCGCAGAAGGAGCTCCATTTCTTTTTTCTTTCTGTCATCAATGTTGATCATACGGCCCACGATACGGGTCACATACCCCTCTGCACCCAGAAGGGACGTCAAGTTGGCCTGATACCATGTATAGTCTTCATCGAACCGCTTAATCCGAAATTCAATGGTGTCATGTTTGGGAGACTTCAGCAGACTCTCTAAAACCGCCTTGTAATAAGCAACATCCTCCTTATAAATCGTCGTAGCATTAAATCTCTGCATATATCTGCTGTGGATCTCGTCCTGCGCCATACCATACTCATCGTTCGTCCTTATGGTCATAACGTCCGTCTTGGCATTATAATCAATAATCTTTTCGCCCTCGGCCTGGGACAGAATGTGCAGACGCTCCGCCTGTCTTTGCAGTTCTTCCTCCACACTCTTTCTCTCGGTTATATCCTCAATCACAGATACAATCGTATATTTTCTTCCCTCTCTGGCATAAAGATTTCCCCGGACATGCAGCCAGCGCAGATTACCGCTGCCGGTTACCGTACGAAACTCAGTGTCTACCACACCGTCGTCCTTAAGCACATCCCTGATAGCCTGCCTGTAAGTCGGAAGGTCATCAGGAATAATACTCAGCTCCACCCTCTCCAGATACTTCATGCCCTCTACCCGGGAATAGCCAAGCATGCGAAAAAATCCTTCGTTGATAAAAATGGGCTTCATCTCCCCATCCTCATACTCGAAGAAGCAGATTCCTGCTATGATATTGTCGATCATAGAGCCAAAATTTTCAACACTTAAATCAATCGCCATACGCTCATCCCCAACACACACTTTCTCTGACTGTTCTGCCGCTTCTTCCGTCCCCGCTTACAGCCGTTTCTCTACTGTTTCACCCTGCCGCTTATAAATGCTGTCTGCTGGAATCAGTCCTCTCACCATAGAGGTCGGATAAATATTGGTGTTTTTGCCGATCACAGTACCCGGATTTAAGACGGAATTGCATCCCACCTCCACCTGGTCTCCCAGCATAGCGCCAAATTTTTTCAATCCTGTCTCCAGCGTCTCCTCTCCGGCTTTCACCACCACAAGCGTCTTGTCGCTCTTCACATTGGAAGTGATAGAACCGGCTCCCATATGCGCCTTATAGCCAAGAATACTGTCACCCACATAATTATAATGGGGCACCTGCACCTTATTAAAGAGAATGACGTTCTTAAGCTCGGTGGAATTGCCGACAACCGCGCCTTTTCCCACAATCGCGCTTCCCCTGATAAACGCACAGTGACGGATCTCCGCCTCCTCATCTATAATGGCAGGGCCGCCGATATAGGCGCTTGGAAACACCTTTGCATTTCTTGCGACCCAAATATTGCCATCTCTTCTCTCATACTTCTCCTCCGGGAGCGTTTCCCCAAGGGAAATGATAAAATCTTTAATCTTTGGAAGCGCTTCCCATGGATAGGTAAGCCCTGCGAACACTTCCTTCGCGATTGTCTCCTCCAACGTGTAGAGGGCTGCAATCGTGGTATTCTGCAATCCAATCATCTTGTTTACCTCTTCTCCTTTTTTACACTTTTATAGAACTGGGACGCATATTGGAATCTGTGAAAAAGCGCGCTCTGATTTTTCATCTGCTTCACAATGTTCGTTCTTCTTGTGACGAAATCATCAAGCTTCCCCATGTACTCTTCCTCCGTAATCTCCCCGGAAGCCACAAGAGTCAGTCCTTTCTCCCAGCTTGCCGTCAGTCTCGGATCTAAAAGCGGTTTCACAGACCCTGCAACCACCTCGTAAATCATCTCTCCCAGAAGTGTGGGCGTGATAATCTGCGTCTTCTTATTCAATTCCAGGTATTTGATATGTACCAGCTTCTTTAATATTTCCGCCCTTGTGGCGGACGTGCCGATCCCGCTTCCTTTGATCTGTGCCCGCAGTTCCTCATCCTCGATAAACTGTCCGGCATTTTCCATCGTCAGAATCATGGTTCCCGAATTGTAACGCTTGGGCGGGGAGGTCTCCCCCTCTTTCTTTTCCAGCGTTTTTTTGTCAAGCGGCGCACCCTTTTTCAGAGCGCCGAGCGCTTCCATGAACGATATGTCACAGGAATCCTCCTGTTCCTCATCGGCATTCTCTCTTTCAGTATACTCCTCTGTCTTCTTTCTTGCAAAAGAATTTTGCGAAACTTCGAGATATCCCTGCTCCGCCTGTACCTTGAAACTGGAAACAAAGGTCTCTCCCTTGCATTTTGCCGTCAAAGTAATCTTCTGATAGACTGCCGCCGGATAAAAAATGCTCAAAAACCGTCTGGCTATGATCTCGTACACTTTTGCCGAGGTGGGATGCAGACCGTTCAACGCGGAAAGCCCCTGTCCCGTTGGAATAATCGCATAGTGATCCGTAATCTGTTTATCGTTCACATATCTTGTCTTCGCAATCCCCTGAAACCGCTCTTCCTTCAGAATTTTCTCCGCAAATGCCGCTACGGGCTGGTAATTTTGCAGCCCTTTTATGTTTTTACCGATCTCCTTCGCAACCGCCGTGGAGAGAACCCTGGCGTCCGTTCTGGGATAGGTGGTCAGTTTTTTCTCATAAAGCTCCTGCGCGATCCTGAGCGTCTCATCGGGACTGATCTTGAAAAGTTTGGAGCAGTCGTTTTGCAGCTCCGCCAGATTGTACAAAAGGGGCGGATTCTTCGTCTCTTTCTTCCGCTCGATCTTTTCCACCAGCGGCGTTTCCTCCGGCTGTTCCTGCAAAAAGGCAAGAAACGCATCCGCGTCCTTTTCCTCCAAAAAGCCGTTGTCCTTATAAATTTTCGGGGACTGGTAAAACCGGGATCCCTCAGCGGCCTTCCACTCCAGACTGCACTCGTGGCCTGCGATATCCGCCTTCATCAGAATGCGGTAAAAGGGGATTTTCACAAACTCCCTGATCTCCCGCTCCCTGTTCACCACCATGCCGAGCACACAGGTCATCACCCGGCCGACAGAGACCACCGCCTTGTCTGCATTTAAGTAACTTTTAATCGAATAGCTGTATTTCAACGTGAGGGCGCGGGAAAAATTAATTCCCATCAGATAATCCTCTTTCGCCCGCAGATACGCCGCGTGGGAGAGATTATCGTAGGCCGAAAGATCCTTTGCCTCTCTAATGCCCCGCAGGATCTCCTCCTCAGTCTGGGAATCGATCCACACCCGCCTTCTATTCTTCCCTGAGACACCTGCCTGCTGTTCCACGAGACGGTAAATATATTCACCCTCCCGCCCGGAGTCGGTGCAGACATAGATCGTCTCCACATCCTCCCTGTTCAAAAGTCCGCTCACAATGGCAAACTGCTTTTTCACACTGTCGATGACTTCGTACTTAAATTCCGTCGGAATAAAGGGAATCGTCTCCAAAGACCATCTCTTATACTTCTCATCGTAAACTTCCGGGTAACTCATGGTTACCAGATGTCCCACACACCAGGTCACAACCGCCTCCTCGGACTCCATGTAGCCGTCGCGGTTTTTCATATTATATTTCAAAGCCTTGGCAAATTCCTTTGCCACGCTGGGCTTCTCCGCAATAAACAAACTTTTTCCCATAAAACTCCTGCCGTCACTTTACGGTCTGACCGAACTATTATCACAGATCCGAAATCTGCACAAGCTTCAGGTTCGATTTGACCTTCGCCTCCAGATTCAGCTTCTCGTCAAATCGGAAAGCCGTGTACATATAAATATAATCCGCACTGATCTTTGCTTTTTTCGCGTAGAGCAGGAGGTTCTCGTAATCTTCATATACCATGGGCTTCTCCCAGTTACAAAGCCCGATCAGCGTACGCCCCTCCTCATCCTGCGCGATGATATCAAGCGATCCCACCTTGCCAATCCACTCACCGATTGTGCCGCAGTTGATCGGGAGCCTGTGACGGTCACCCAGCCTTGCCAGATGCTGTCTGCACACCTGCTTGAAATAGCCGGAGACATAACGTCTGAAGTCCCGCATGATATAATGGTTATAAAATTCTCCCACCGAGAGCATCTGCAGATCGCTCAAATGAGGATACATATAGGTATAATAAAAATCAACGAACGGATGGCTGATCCGATAGATTCCCTTCTGTGTATTCTCTTTGCCCGCCGTATCATAGGAAAATACCTTCTCCACCAGTTCCAGCTCAATCAGGTTTTTCAGATATACGCTGATCTTCGCACGGGAAAATTCTGTGTGCTGGTGCAGATCGTTCAATTTATAATTTCCAGCCGCAATGGACGCCATAATTGTGTTATAGACACCCGGTTCTCTGAGCTGTTCCGTGAGTATACGCTCCCCCTCCTCAAAGAGAAAGCTGTTGCAGTCGAGGATGTTGCGGCAGATGTTCTGCTGAATCGTAAGCCGGTCATCAAACTGGTTCCACAGACCGGGAATCCCTCCTAAGATAGCATATGCCTCCACACATTCCTCAATACGGAAATTGGGAAATCGTTCCACCAGATCCGCAAAAGGCATCTCCTTAATCTTTAGAAGGCCTGAAAGCTCATAAGCCGCCTCCCCTATCCGGGTAATCATGCTGTTTTCAATCCACCCGATCGAGGAACTCACCAGAATTACCATCACATCGTCCCGGTTCCACTGGCTGTGCACAAAAGCCACCAGATCCTTCATAAAGGCATCACTGGCCCGCACAATATTCTGAAATTCGTCAATCACCAGCACCTTTTTCCCGGTCACGCGATGGGCCAGTTTTTCAAATATCTCCTGAAAAGTTGGAAATTTTTCTACCACATAGCCGTCATGGGTAAGCTGTCTGCCCCACTGGTATGCCTGCTCCCTCTCCGAACAGGCGCTGGCAAGGTAATAGTACCCCGGCCGGTCCTTCATAAACTCCTTTACAAGCGCGGTCTTACCGATATGTTTCTGTCCGTAAACAATCAGAATCTGACTGCCGTCCCTGTCATAATAATTATTCAGATAACCAAGTTCTGTTGTTCTTCCCAGTAACATAGTCCTGTCCGCCTTATCCTACCTTTGCTGTCAATTTCTCAAGTATATCCGCTATGCCTTGCGCCGGCATCGGTCTGCCCATATAATATCCCTGAATCATATCGCATTCCAGCTCTTTGAGATACTGAAACTGCTCCCTGGTCTCCACGCCTTCCGCAATCGTCTCATATCCCAGACGTTTCACCATGTAAATGATGGATTCTGTAATAATCTTTGTATTCCTGTCCGTAAGAAGGGTATCCACGAAAGTTTTATCAATTTTCAGCGTGTTGATCGGCAGCCCCTTTAAATAGGCCAGAGAAGAAAAACCTGTACCGAAGTCATCCAGCGAAATTCTCACTCCGGCATTTTTCAACTCATTCAGCCGTTCGCTTATCTCATCAAAATCATCTATCAAAATGGTTTCCGTCACTTCAATTTCTATCTCGCCCGGGAAAACATCGTACCTTTCCAGAATCTGCATCAGACTGTCTGTAAAGTCATGCTTCTTACACTGTACCGCCGAAACATTCAAGGACAGGATCAGCGGATAATGATATTTATCACGCCACTGGGCATACGTCTGCACACTCTTTTCTATCACCCAGTTCCCGATCGGCACGATGGTTCCGTTCTTTTCCGCGATCGGAATAAAGACTGCGGGACTTATCATATCTCCTTTGTTGTCCCTCCAGCGGATCAGTGCCTCCACACCGCGGAATTTTCCATTTTCGGCATAATACTGAGGCTGAAAGTACATGGTAAAGTTCTGCTCGAACACAACCTCTTTCAGTTTGTTCTGAATGGCCACCGTCTGCAGAAATTCCTCCAGAATCGCGCCCTCAAAATACTGGATTTTATCCTTTCCGCCGCTCTTCGCCTTAAACATGACAATCTCTGCGCAGTTGATCAGTTCTAATGTCCCAAGCGCCGCCTCCGGGTATTCGGACACACCCACGCTCACCGTCATGGTGACCTCCTGTCCGTCCGTCATTTTAAACGGTTTTTTCAGCCGCTCCCTGATGACACGGTAAATCGTGTCCACGCTTCTCGCCCCGCAGGGATCATAGATCCCGATACAGTAAATATCCGTACTGAAATGGGAAACGATCACATTGCTGTTCATCAGACCAGTCAGATACTGTCCAAAAAGCTGCACCAGCTCATCCCCTGCTATAATGCCCATGCCGTCATTTACTCTGCGGAAATCGTCAAAATCCATGAACATCACCGCCACTTTTTTCGTTTCCTTTTCTGCACGGCGCAGAAACTCTCCCAAAAGCCTTACAAAATAGTTTCGGTTATAAAGTCCCGTCAGAACATCGTAATAGGCCATGTAGATAAGCTCATCCTTCTGGGCCGCTAATTGGGTCACATCCTTAAACCGTATGATTTTATCCGCCGGGTTCCCCTCAAAATCATAGACAACGTTTACCTCCACCTCAATGCAGAGCCGGCTCTCCTTCACCTTTATCTCAAAGTTTTCTCTCTCCCTCTTCTGTTTTTCAATAAACAGTCCTTCTTTGAGTGGAATTTCATACTGTTCCTCCACTCTGTCATAGAGTTTCGTCAAATCATTCATATCGGAGACAGAAAAATCAAAGAAGTAATCCCAGCTTCCTAACGTTTCAACCCGGTCTTCCTTATAATTGTAATAAATAAATGCGCTGCTTGATGTCTCACACAACAGCCGGAGCATCTTCTCATCCCGTCGAAGTTTTTCATACTCCTGCGCAAACTGCTGTGTCCCGTTTCCCCTCTCATTGTTCTCCGTGCTTATCACTGCGTACGCGCGCCGTTCTCCCCAGACGACGCCCCTCCCCTCATATCAATCATCTGTGTTTACAGTTCCCTTATCGTAACCCCTATTTTTTTGTTATATATCCCTTAGCTTTCAACGTTTCCGCACACAATACGGCTCCCCCGGCCGCGCCGCGCACAGTATTGTGGGAAAGTCCCACAAATTTCCAGTCATACACGCTGTCCTCACGGATGCGTCCCACACTGATTCCCATACCGTTCTCATAATCCACATCCAGCTTCACCTGCGGGCGGTTGTCCTCCTCCATCACCTGGATAAACTGCTTCGGCGCACTCGGAAGCTCCAATTCCTGAGGCAGCCCCTTAAACTGCACCAGTTTCTCCACAAGCTGCTCTTTGGTAGGCTGTTTTCTAAACTTTACAAACACAGCTGCCGTATGGCCGTTTAACACAGGCACACGGATACACTGGCAGGTAATCACCGGGCTTGCCGCCGGTACAATCTCACCGTCCACGATCTGACCCCAGATCCGAAGCGGCTCCTTCTCACTCTTCTCCTCCTCGCCGCCGATGTAGGGAATCACGTTCTCCACCATCTCCGGCCAGTCCTTAAAGGTCTTGCCCGCGCCGGAAATTGCCTGATAGGTAGTCGCCACCACCTCGTAAGGCTCAAACTCCTTCCACGCTGTGAGCACCGGCGCATAACTCTGAATCGAGCAGTTCGGCTTCACAGCAATAAATCCCCGTTTCGTGCCAAGTCTCTTTTTCTGAGATTCGATCACGTCAAAATGTTCCGGGTTGATCTCCGGCACTACCATAGGTACATCGGGTGTCCAGCGGTGTGCACTGTTGTTGGAAACCACAGGTGTCTCTGTCTTCGCGTACTCTTCCTCGATCTTTTTGATCTCGTCCTTGGTCATATCCACCGCGGAAAAGACGAAATCCACCTCCGCCGCGACTTCCGCAACCTCGTTCACGTTCTTGACCACAATCTTCTTTACCGCCTCGGGCATGGGCGTATCCATCTTCCATCTGTCTCCCACTGCCTCCTCGTAAGACTTGCCGGCAGACCGGGGACTCGCCGCGATCGTAGTCACCTCAAACCAGGGATGGTTCTCCAAAAGGGCGATAAAACGCTGCCCTACCATGCCCGTGCCTCCTAAAATTCCTACCTTCAACTTCTCGCTCATAATAAATCACTCCTCCTTATTCCTTATCCATTGTTTCGCCAAGCATCCCGACAAACACATCTTCCTCATCCTGCCAGTCCTTCGTCAGATACTCCCTGTGCATCCGTATCACTTCCCGCATGGCCTCCGGCCCCGGCGCACCGATCGTCAGCCTCTTTTCCACGCACGTCTTCAGGCTGATGGCCTGATAGACGTCCTCCTCAAAGACAGAGCTGATGTCCTTTAACTCTTCTATAGAAAGTTCATCAATGCTGCTGTTCTTTTCAATACAGAAAAGCACCAGTCTGCCGATGATGCCGTGAGCATCCCTGAAGGGCACGCCCTTCCCTACCAGATAATCCGCCGCGTCTGTTGCGTTGGTGAAGCCCATCGCCGCGCTCTTCTCCATCACGTCCTTATTGAACTTCATGGTGCGGATCATGCCCTCAAACAATGCCAGACACCCCTTCACCGTGTCGATGGCGTCAAAGGTCAGTTCCTTATCCTCCTGCATATCTTTATTATATGCAAGGGGAATCCCCTTCATGGTTGTCAGCATAGAAATCAGCGCCCCATAGACACGCCCGGTCTTTCCCCGCACCAGCTCCGCGATATCCGGGTTTTTCTTCTGCGGCATAATGCTGCTTCCCGTGGAATAGGCATCATCAATCTCCACAAAACGGTATTCATTGGAATTCCATATA
Source organism: uncultured Lachnospiraceae bacterium (assembly GCA_965114645.1). Taxonomy (GTDB): domain Bacteria; phylum Bacillota; class Clostridia; order Lachnospirales; family Lachnospiraceae; genus UBA3282. Next base: position 70,162 of record CBCOZL010000014.1, read on the forward strand.
ATGATCTCCTCGCAGAATCGGCTCAGATGCATCATAATGGTGGAAAGGGCCGACAAAAATTCAATCAAATAGTCTCTGTCGGACACCGAATCCATGCTGTTTAAAGTCGGGCCCTCAAAACCGAGAAGCGACGCCGTGTACGCCCTGTCCAAAGGATACGTTGTCCCCGCCAACGCTCCCGCTCCCAGCGGACAATAATTCATGCGGTAAAAAATATCCTTCAGCCTTGATCTGTCTCTCTTAAACATCTCAAAGTAAGCGCCGACATGGTGTGCAAGCGTCACTGGCTGCGCTTTCTGCAGATGGGTAAACCCCGGCATGTAAGTCTGTGTATGCTCCTCCATGATCCCCAAAAGCGTCTGTAACAGTTCCTTCAATAAGGAATCTGTGTTCAGCACTTCCAGTCTCGTATACAGCCTCATGTCGAGCGCCACCTGATCGTTCCGGCTCCTGCCCGTGTGCAGCTTTTTCCCCACATCACCGATCCGCCCGATCAGATTGGCCTCCACAAAACTGTGGATATCCTCGTACTCCTCCGTGATCGTAAGCTTTCCGTCCTCCACATCCTGCCTGATCCCGGTAAGTCCTTTTAAGATTTCGTCTTTCTCCTCTTTCGTCAAAATTCCCTGTTTGGCAAGCATAATCGTATGTACAATACTGCCCTCAATATCCTGCTGGAAAAATTTCTGATCAAAGGAGATTGACGCGTTAAAGTTATATACAAGCTGATCCGTCTCCTTCGTGAAACGTCCGCCCCACAACTGCGCCATGTTCCAAACCTCCATTTTAATTAAATCTAAATTTGATGATATCATAAATCTGTTTTGTTTTCAATCAGAACACATATTTTCTTACCCGTCATAAAATATTCTATACTCGTAGTAAACGACCCGTAAGATTTCGGTTCCCGGAAAACAGGATGTCGTCAACTACAAAAGGAGGCATTTTCTATGCAGCCAATACTTTCTCTGCGGGATGTTTCCTACTCCTATCACAATCTGAAGGGAGAAACCCCCGCACTTTCGCACATCAATCTGCAGATTTCCGAGGGGAGCTTCACAGCTGTCGTAGGTCCGAGCGGCTGTGGCAATGCGATGGTTCCAAATTGGAAACTTTGGATACCATGGCTGTAAGACTTCTTCCTTCAGACGGGCAAAAATATCCCGGTGCCTTCCTGGCACCGGGTTCCTAATATAAATATGGGCGATTTCGCCATCCCAGACGACCTTTTCAATGACCGTCTTCAAAAAATCTCTTTTCTGCATCACATTGAGCTCTTCAAAAATCTGGGGGAAGTGCTTCATCTTCCCCAGCCATTCCTTCACATAGTCCGTGACATTCAGATTTACCTCCTTGTCGCTTTCCATAGCGGCAATTTTCATCTGCAGCTCCCGGCATATGCCGTCCGTCCGCTTGATCTCCTCATTGATATACTGCACCGACACACTGTCCGCGTCCAGATTTTTGATCGAGGCAATGAGCTTCTGTATCTCCTCTTTCTTCTTATTATATTCCTGCTGCAACAGATCCTTTTCCGACACCACCTCCATATCCGTGTCCCGGATCTTCTTTAACAGCGCTTCCAGCATGGGGATGATGCCCGCATCGGGGTTCGTCATCCCGATCAGCTCCTCACATACCCTTGCATCCAGCGTATTGCCGTGGACATTTTTCACATCACATTTTTCCCGGTGCGTGGCATCCTTGTACGGACAGCGGTAAGAGAATGTGCGTTCCCCCTTTTCCGTCAGCCGGGACGCCGGATAATTCTTCGGGCGCATCAAGTGTCCACAGGAACAGTAAAGCAGCCCCGACAAAAGCGCCACACTGTTTTTCGTGTTCTTGAATGCCGCTCCCTTTTCCTTGTTGCCCGCCAGCAATTTTTGTACCCGGACAAACTCTTTGCCGCTTACTATGCCCTGATGCCGCCCTTTTGATATGATCCACGACTCACAGGGCTGGCTCTGGTTCTTATAGTGTGTGGAGGTTGTTTTGGCATACCCCATCAGCCCGGATTCCCCGTCCAGCTCCTCCTCGTCGATACACACCTGACAGCCCAGATCATAAAAATACTGATAGGCGTCCTGATCCGCCTTGCAGTATACCGGGTTCACCAGAATATCCCGGATGCCCGATATGACAAATTCGTTTCCCTGTCTCGTTCTGATATCATTGGTGATGAGACTTTTATACACCTTGGTCAGCGACCTGCATTCCATAAAATACGAAAATATGTACCGGGCAATCCCGATCTCCTCCGGGTTCTGCGTAAGGCAGTACATGGACTTTTTCTTGAGGGCACTGACCTCCTTCTCCAATTTCATGGAAGAATATCCGAGCGGCGTATTGCCGCCAAGCCACCGCCCGCTCCTTGCAAGCATGATCATGTTATCTTTCACGCGCTCCGCGATCTGCTCCCGCTCCATCTGGGCAAGCACGCCTGAGAAGTACAGCATCGCCTTGCCGATCGGTGTGGTCGTGTCGAACTTTTCCTTGATGCTGATGAAGGATGTGCCCTTTCGCTCTAAGTCTTCCATCAGATTTGCCAGATCCGCAAGGTTCCTGCCCAGACGGTCAAGCTTGTAGCAGACTAAATAGTCAAAATGCTGCTCTTTCATGTCGCGCATCATTTTCTGGAACTGGGGGCGCTTGGTATTCTTGCCGGAGAAACCTTCGTCCTCGTATACAATGATCTGTACCTGCTCTCCCCCTTCTATAAACATTTCAATATATTCCCGGCACATGACAATCTGGTTTTCTACACTGTCGCCTTTGCCGGTCCATTTGGATTTTCTGCTGTAGATGGCGATTTGCATAGGGTGTTTTCCCCCTTTCTTGTTTTTGAATCTGCCATCTCGTCATGGATAATGAGATGGCAGACAAACGTTTTTTGTACATTTAGTGTTTATCTTTTAGATTGCTTATCAGCCCTTCCAGCACGCATATCTGTTCCTGTCTGGACAAACCGCTTTCATGTATGCATTTTTCTATGTGCATTACCGTGAATGTATTGATTGTATCTTGTATATATTGTAGATATTGAGATTCCTTTTCTCCTGTAACAGTGCAGACTATCTCGTGCTGCCGCATTCAGAACTCCGATTTATTTTTTCCATAATTATATGCTCCTTTCCATTCTCGCATGTTCAAATGTTCCATCACAGATCGACCAAATATCATTTTTCCAATTTGTAAGAATCAACATTCATTTTCCTCCTCTCCTCCTTGCTGCATTTCCCTTATTATGTATTTACTCCTTCGGTCTTTAGTATCCTTAAGGCTTTCAAGCTTCAGACCGAATCTGCCACATATTTCTTCCAATTTTTCATTTGATAACGTGCCATTTTTTGACAGAATATCGGGGAAAAATTCTTTTCGGAATTCCTTTACCAGCATATTCTTGAACTGCTTCATATCATCGACGTCATAGTCCTTAACTGATACCAGAAAATCCACAAATTCCTGCTCCCGCATTTTTTGATATGCTGAATCCAACACTTGAAGTTCATCAGGCTCTTTTCCGATCCAGCGCATCTGCTCATAAATGACCTTCACTGGATCTTCCAGTGCTAATGCATAGAAACGGCTTTCAATCATGTACATATCTTCGGTTTTCCGTTTGGCAAATTCATTGACATAAAAGTTTGCTTCACCGAATTGTATGCGCAGTCTGTTTTTGGAACCAGAAAAAAACTGATCCTCATGCCTCATCCATACGAGCGCTTTTCGGTAAAAATCTGCCATCACTTCGTCCCGCCTGTCCCAGACAGCGTACAGATATTTTTCCCATCTTCTGGTCTGTTCAACAGAATCTAGCTTTTTGAAGTTCGCCAGTTCCCATTCGTATCTCGCCTTTCGTTTAGAAAATTCCTTTTCCTCTCTCCTGACAAAATAAAGGTTACAGTCATCGACATCTTCAGCTCTCACCCGCCCAAGCATCTGCAAAAAGCTGCATTTGGATTCTGTCATGATCAACACATTCCCCACATCTGCGTCGTGGATGGATACGCCATTATCAAGAACCGACGTCGTGATCAATATCTTGGGTACCAGCTTGTGACTTATCGCCAAATTGCTGATCAAAATTTTGTTACTTTCATGATCAATATTGTCAGCATTCAAGAATGCAATTTGCTGTCGTTCGACATTTTTTGTTTTAACGAACTGTTCTAGCAACTCTGCTCCCCTCTCCTTATTGTCCATAAAAATGACTGATTTTTTAGGGGATTCTGCCAACAAACCGCATGCTGTTTCCAAGTCTGGTACGCAGGTGCAGTGAAATCTCTCATAGTCAACTAAGCCGGAATAATCATAGAACAAAATCTCTTCGTTTGTATCCGTGATTTGGGGATTTCGACCAGTTCGCCGCAAAATAGTCATGCAATTTTTCAATGTTTGCTCAATCAAAGGTTTTACCTCGTCCATGGTCGCAGACAAGAAAATCATTGTTTTTGTGGCGCCAGCACGGGCAATAGCCTGTAGCAGAACAAATGTTCCAAAATTATTAAAATCAGCATCAGCGTAGAAAAAATGACATTCGTCGCATACAATCGCAGCATACTCATTGAACACCCCTTCTATCGCTCCACTTTTTACCTTTTCCTCTAGCTGCTGATAAGTCATAACCGTAACGCTCTCTTCTATATCACGATACTCAACGAACTGCTCAAGCAAGCTGCTCCAGTACTGCGTTCTAAGGAGCACCCGATTGCTCAGAATTAACACCTTCTTACGCTTTCTTTTAAAATAACGCAAAAAAACTTGAAGAATAAATGTCGTTTTCCCCATTCCAGTAGGAGCACTAATTAAAATTTTCCTCCCTTCCCACTCCATATAATCATCCCCAATCAGTTCCGTTAGATATTGCTGCCATTTCTTTACATACCGCGTTTGCATTTTGACTCTTATGTTGACCACCTCCATGAATTTGTTTTTTGTAAAAAGAAGAGCCAGAGCTTTTTCCTGCCCTGGCTCGATTATTTCATATACCATTCAAATCGGAAAGAGCCTCAGAAATTTCTGGGGGTCTCTGTGCTCTGCTACTTTATTCATTCAGCAGGCGTACAATATTTGCATGCATTAGAGCATATATATGCAGTGGTTTCACCTTCTCTGTACTTGCTTTGATATTTTTCCCACTCCATATTCCGTGTTCTTTCGCCTTTAATTTTTCAAATAAATCTTTTCTTATTTTATAGAATAAATCTAGCAGTTCTTTATTATTCTCATCAAACCGCTTATACATTTCCTGTAAGTCGTGCCCCACTATATTCTCCTCTTTCGGAGCTTTATAATGCGTTATCTCTTTATTAAGATATATATTGGAACGCATTTTGTCTTGGATTTCATCGCAAAATTGTATTTCTTCATTAAGCCGCCATACTGTCATCTCTAATATATCTTTTCCTAATTCATTTATTGGAGCCTGCACTACCAGACAATATCCTTCATTATCATCCACCATAACCGGAATATATTCAATTTTGTCATCACACACATTGATCTTACCAATACTATATCCATCCTCGCCCAGATAAAAGCAATCTCCAACTTCCTCTATGCCGCGCCAATCGTGTATATTCTCATTTTTTATAACACTATTGTACACCTCTTCTTCATCAAAATATTGCTTCCTATAACTCTCCAGATTTAAAAGGATATTATTCCCCAAACAGTTATTCCAATATGTAAAATAATAAGCGTACCAATATAGTCCTAAAACCGCTTCATAAGCTTCATCTATCAAGCTTGCAAATAAATAACCAGCCTCCTCTGCACACTGTATGCTAAGGTCACTGTACTCGAGCACATTCAAATATGTCCAGATTTTACTTGTAATATATTTTCTGGCAAACATGGGTATACCCACGCATGACTTAATCACTTCTTCCAAGCGCCTTAGTTGACTTTTGGTCTTAAAATCTTTTGCATAGTAAAAAAGTTGGTTTGCATATCCTACCCCCAATGTCTTTTCAAATAATAAAAGATTTTCAATAGGTGCATTTTGAAGTTTCTCATAAATATCATATGACTTCGGAAAACCATATTTTTTTACATCAGCGTTCTTGTTCCCTTTACTTACGTCAATATCAAAAATACTGATATATTCCGAACTAATCATCACTTTGTGATATTCCTTACATCCACCTGGAATCTTCTTAGTCTTCAAAAAATTATCATTCTCTTTTGCATAAGGATAATATTTTTTTGCACCTTCTACATTTTCTGCATTCCAAGTCTGCGTCATTTTATCATCCATCTCAACTTTACAATTCTCATCTGAATATAGCAGACCCATGAGACAATCTGCCCATAAATCCAAAATAAAAAAATCAACTTTGCTTATTCTCTCAATTATATTTGATATTAAGCAGCTCAGATATTGAATTTCCTTGGTCTTTTCACATTCATTACCACCAATTTTATACAACTCATCTATATACTTTCTATTTAACGCCTTATCCAATTCTTGCTGTGCTTGCTTATAAATCATATCTTCGGATAAACTCTTTGAATTGATTTCTATACCGTACCGTCTCTTGACATATGTTGGTATGTCTATCTTTTCCATAACTTTTTGCCTCATAAAGCTATATCTATGCATAAGCAACACCTCCGTTATTATATCCTGTCCAATTGTAACAGAAAAGCGGGAATGCGGGAAGTACAATATATACCCCAGCCCATATTCCCGCTTTTTTGCAACATGCCCCTTTCTCTACGCTGCCTTCACACTCTTCGTCTTCCCCAGCGCCTCCATCACCCGCTTATACACCGCCTCGCTCATCGTCTCCGGCTTCCCGATCTTGTACCTCTCCTGCACCGTCTCCATCGCTACCCCTGTCCTGTCAAGCTCCGCCTGCAGGTCACTCATCTGGCGGTCAGTAAGAACTGCCTCCGGCGCTTTCTTCCTTGCCGCCTTTTTCTTTCCCGTCCCGGATGCCGCCGCTCCCTGCATCGCATAGACGCAGTCGCCTTTCGTGTTGACGACCACAAGGGACACGATCTCCCGGCTGTCATTGTATCCGATGGATGCCACCTTAAAACGGTCGTTACAGTAAAGCTTGTCGCCTTTTTTCTGGATATCTGCCAGATCGCCCTGAATCCAGATGAACGGGGCAGTATAGAGCTCCCGCCCGATGCCCCAGTTGAAGCACGCCCTCTTGAAGCTGTCCGATGCCTGCCCTTTCTCCTTCTCCGAATAACTGGCCGCTCCCACATCCTGTTTCGCCACCCATTCCTTTTTTATTTCATCATAAATCTCCACCGTGCAGTAAAGGTTCCCCTCTATGCTCTGGTGGCTCCGCTTCCACCCGAAAGCCCCGAAAGTCTCGTCAAGGATGCGCTGGTCAACCCTCGCGTCCTTATAGAGCAGGAGGCTTAACCCGTTTTCTTTTATCACCGATACCCTGCACTCGATCTCCTCCGCTTTTAGAAGCCTGATCTTTTTCGCTTCATCCTTCTGTCCTGTTCCTGCATCCATTTTCTCCTCCCCTTCCTGACTGCCGGAAATCCCTTTACAAAGACCCCGGCAGTCCTGTTTTCCTGTTTCTGTAACCGCGATTCTTCTATAAATATATTACAGACACCGCTTTACGCCGCTTTTACCTCAAACCGCCTGCAGTGGGACACGGTGGCATAATCCGCATAGATCTCCGGCCGCTCCGCTTTGATCCGTTTCGTATCGAGCCTCGTGGAATCCACATTGCCCCATGAGACACGGTAGTTTCCGCTCACCGCCAGTTCATGCTCCCCCATCGCCAGCTTCACTTCCTGCTCGATCTGTTTCTTCTCCGTTTCCAGTTCCGCGATCTCCTTAAGGATCGTCCTGCGCCGTTCCAGTTTCCCGTCAAACCCGGCAAGGGACATTGTCCCGCCGGGCTTTGCGCTGCCAAAATACTTCTCTATCACCTCGTCGCAGGCTCTGCTCCCATCCGGCGGCGGCATGATCCCTTTCACCACATGGTTATTCCAGAAATCTTTTTCCACATCTATGAGCCGTTCAATCAGATCATCATCCCATTCCAGTTTTCTGTAGACAAATCCCTGCCCCAGTATCAGTGCCGCTATATACCATACCACCATACCCTCTTTCCCGTGACCGCCATGTAATGGTAACACTGCATCACATAATGGAGAGGAATGTCCCCGTCAGACCACTTGTCCGCATTGTAGGCGCTGGCTGTCTTGCATTCCAGCCCGGCGTCTTCCCCGATGACCAGCCTGTCCACATCCGCGATCATAAATGGGTGCTCCATGCTGCGGTACATAAAGTTGGAGCGGCGGACTCTTAAGCCCGTCGCCTCCGTGAACCGCTCTGCCACATACTGTTCGAGGTCATGCCCGATACGGACTGCCTCGGTATCGATTCCCTCCGCCTCGTCATTGGTCTTGTCCCGGAATACCTTCATGGCGCTGCTGTAGGGATTTACCCCACAGATCGCCCCCGCATCAGAACCGCCAATCCCCGATTTCCTTAAATGGAGCCATTCCGCATTGCTGACTCCTGCCAGTGATATTTTCTCAAACATGCTGTCCCTCCTCTGTCTTTCGTCATTCAGATGTCCTGTAAAAACATCCCCTGATGCAATGGTTCCGGGAATGCTGCGCGTCTTCCCATACATACCCGGATGTTTTTCGCTGCTGCCGTTTTTCATCAAACAGCGGGTAAGGGCAGCCAGACATAACGCCCGGCCACCCCTTGGTTATTCTTTATCTTTCCCGTGATATACTGTTTCCCCTGAGACCAAAAGATCAAATGTCCCTTCCTGTTTATGCCGCCTTTATAAGCTGGTACGCTTTATCGATCAGCGGGTTGCCGTCCACCGTGCGGGCAAACAGGTTCTCATTATAGTTTGCCGTCCTGCGCAGCGGTTCGCTGTGTGTTGCGAAATCGGATACCGCATTGATAAAGCGGTACGCATTGCTCCCGACTTTCTGCAGATCGGGGGCGTCATAATACCGCCGCTCCATATCCCGGCGCAGTTTCAGGATATTTTTGCTCTGGATGGATGACGGTTCCCCTTCCATCGGCAAGAGCACTTCGATATATTCCTTTACCTGCGCATCCGTCATCTTCTGCCTGCGTAACTGCTCAAACTCAACGCCGAGGCTGTCCATGTATATCTCCGCCATGAAGAGCGTGTCCCTTGCCTCCTGTATCTTGTCATGGATATTGCCTGTGTGGATCATGCTGAAACTCCGTTTTGCGGCATCCAGTGCAAGGTTCAGCGTATTGTTGCACACCACCCTGACAGGGGTGACTGCCACTTTCACGGAGCCGGAACCGTCATGGGTGTTGCTGAACACCAGATAGGGGCTGATCCGCTCCCCGGCAATGATATATTCCTGCGGGAGCCTTGCCAGGAGCCAGACCTTCTTCCCCTCCTGCAGTGACCCGGCAGTCTCATAGCGGACGCCCTTCCCCAGCAGCTCATCGGTAAAGCTGAATGCGTCCACGTTCTGTACCACCTTATAGCGGTCAGACACCACGCCCAGCACCTTCCTGTCAGAACTTCTCACATTTGCCTTATACCCTTTCACCATTTCATTATAGCCCGTGTACACAGGCTCCTGCACCACCTTCCAGTCAAGTCCCGCAAGCCGCAGCGCCTCCGCTGAGTCAGGAGCCTCCATGACGACCGTGCCCAGCCCGTGCCACGGTTTCTCCCTTACATAAAACATGGTTTCTACATCTGCTGACATTTCACATATCCTCCTTTATGTTTTTATTTTTACGTTTTACTCTCCATGGTTCCATCCTGCGGAATCTTAATGCCATCCGGGAATGCCTTTTTCTAGCAGCCCCTGTCCATAAGCCCGCTCCTCGCACTATGTATCCTTCCCCATCTCCTGCAGTACGCCCGCAATGATGAGGACAAGGCATCTCAATACGATCTCCATGTGCACACACCTGGTACCATATGAGCATGGGAATTAAATCAATAAGATTTGAATCCTATGCT